>JAJYCL010000013.1 GCA_021778415.1 bacterium
GAGGAGCGAGTGCGTCCCCGTCATGCTGAGGAGCGAGTGCGATCCCGTCATGCTGAGGAGCGAGTGCGATCCCGTCATGCTGAGGAGCGAGCGAAGCGAGCGTCTCGAAGCACACGCCCCTTCGAAGCACGTACGAATGGAGCACGCGTTCGCGTGCACCATTAGGCGACGTAGTTGATGTTGACGGCGGCGCCGGCGGATTCTGCGGTGAGCAGAAAACTGTAGAGCGCATCGAGTTCGGCTTCAACGCGGTCGATTTCCATCGCGCTCACCGACCATGTGCCGGCGTGCTGCCACAACAAATGTTGGGCGCGCTTGAGCGCATCGCGCAAGCGTTGCGGCGTGGCCTCGAGGACGGACCAATCCAAAGCATGCTGCGGTGGTATGAGGCGCCAGCCGCGGCCGACGCGAATCGTTGTCGGCTCCTCTTCTTCCTCAGGAAATGCATTCGGAATGGAGCCAAGCAAATCGAGGGCTTCGCGATCGGCGGATTCGCGCGGCTCGGAGAAATCGCCCTGACGCACGATTAAGCGAAAGAACGTCGCGTCGCCGACGCAATGCGCGCCGGTCGATGAGGCGAGATTGACGTGGATCGCTTCCGGGTCGTAATTCTCGATGTGTTCGTCGTTCATCCGTCTCGGTTACTTCAGCGTTCCCGGAGCTGAAGCCTAGCCCGAGCCGCCGCCCGAACGGTAAACTTTGCTTTCGCGGAGAACGCCGCAGCGGTGATCGATGCTGCGATCTTCGATAGGTGCGTCTCGTGCGGCTTATGTCTGCCCGCCTGCCCAACCTACCAAGAAACCATGACGGAAACATTAGGCCCGCGTGGCCGGATAAGCCTGATTAAGGCGATGGCCCTCGGAGAACTGGAGCCTGATAGCCCGGGATTCCAGGCGACGATCGGCGGCTGCCTTGGTTGCCGAGCCTGTGAGGCCGCCTGCCCATCGGGTGTTGCCTACGGTGAACTTCTCGAACAAGCACGGGAACGTATTGAACACGCCGTCGTGCCGTCTCGCTCGCTCCCCAAACGCATGATCCGTACGCTCTTGCTTCGTGATATTTTTGCGCATCCGTGGATGCTTCGAGCGTCTGCAGCTATTGCGCGGTTCGGCCAGCGTCTCGGACTCGATCGCTTGCTTGTCCTCACCGGCGTTGCGCGGCTTCTTGGCCTGGAGCGAGCGATTGCGCTGGCACCGCGCTTCGATGGCACGTCATTTGTGGCGAAGGGGCAACGCTTTGCCGCGCATCGCGTCTCCAAGACCGTTGCGTTGCACGTCGGGTGTATTGCATCGGTTGCCTTCGCGAAGCTGCACGAAGCAACGATTCGTGTGCTCAATCACGCGCATTGCACGGTGGTCGTTCCGGCCGGGCAGGGGTGTTGCGGTGCGATTGCAGCGCACGCCGGCGAACGCACCGACGCGCGTGAGCGAGCGAAGGCCGTGATTGCGGCATTTGAAAGCTCCGGCGCATCGATCTACGTCACGAATGTCGCAGGTTGCGGCGCCGCATTAAAAGAGTATGGAACATGGTTTGCCCATGACGCGGAGTGGAGCGAACGCGCGCGTACATTTAGTGCAGCCGTTCGCGATATCACGGAACTCCTCGACGAGCAATTTGCCGCTTCGCCACCGAAACTCGGACCGCTCAAATGCAGCGTCGCGTATCAGGATCCGTGCCATCTCGCCCATGCGCAACGCATCACGGCAGCGCCGCGCCGACTCTTGGAAATGATTCCGGCGATGACGCTTGTGCCGTTGCGTGAATCGTCGCTCTGCTGCGGTGGTGCCGGCGTTTACAACCTGACACAGCCGGATATGTCGGATCGCTTACGCGCCCGAAAAATCGAGACGATCATTGAATCCGGCGCGCAAGTTTTGGCGACGGCAAACCCCGGATGCGCGATACAAATCGAGGCGGGATTACGCGAGCGGACGCTGCGTTTGCCGGTCATGCATGTCGTCGAATTACTCGACGAAGCGTTTAGCGCTTACGACGCCTCGACGCGCTCGCGTCCGGCGAGTGCATCGGCCATGGTGCGATAGACGGGGAAAACGCGTAACAATCCGGTGATATTCAGCAGACGCGAAATCGGACCGTCGGCGACGACGAGCGTAACGTGGCCACCGTTTTCGGAGGCGCGGCGGTGACTCCCGATGAGCGCGCCAAGGCCCGTCGAATCGAGAAATTCAACGCCGGAAAGATCGACGATGAGATCGTGCTTGCCTTCGTTGGCGGCATCCATGAGCGCGGCGCGAACCGATGGGGCCGTGGCGATATCAAAACTTCCGCGTAAACGGAACACAAGCGCGTCGCCCTCGCGGTCTTTTTTAATATCGATCGTCAGTTCATCGTGGGCCATGATAGTGCTTACTCCCGAAATTCGCGCCAAGCGGCAATGCAATCGTCGTTATACTCGACGATGACTCTCGTGTCGCGTTCGCGGACGCTCCCATCGGTGCCTTCAGCGTAAAATCGATAGCACACGTGCGTCAGGGGTTCGGCTTGCGGCCGCGACGCTACAAGGGCGATGGTGAGATCGCGAAATTCAAGGGAGCGAATTCGGGCAAAGTATGCGGCGAAAACGTTGTGTATCTGCGCACGTCCCGTGTACTCTCGGCCGTCGAGCCCGCAGAAAATCCCGTCGCGACAAAACAGCGCAGCCGCGCCTTCGGCATCGCGCCGCTCCATCGCTTGGATCACACGTTGAGTGGTGGTTTGCGTCATCTTGCGCCCTAAGTGACGAGAAAATTTCTGGGGTGGCTGGATTCGAACCAACGCATGGCGGAGTCAAAGTCCACTGCCTTACCGCTTGGCTACACCCCATCGGCGCGGAGCGATGTTTGTGCACATCGCTACTTGTCCCTTTTTTGGAGCCCCGAGGTGGTGATCTCGAAAAGCTCCCCACGGGCCGCTCGGCGACTGTAGCCGATGGCGCGTGCCAACCAGAGTACGACAAGGACGAGGTCGAGGACTATGGCAAAACCGTACATCCACAACGTCGCTTGGATCGAGCGGAACACAAACGAGAGGATGAGCGGCCACGAAAGGGCCACCAGCGCGATACCCGCGCTGATGGCTCCGAAACGGAAGGCTTGACGACGATGGACCTGATACCATGCAGTCGCCGTCTCATCCGGCGCGATCTGCTCCATGATCGCCGAGGGCCAGACGAGATAGAGAATACCGGCGCGGCGTTGTTCTTCCGCCGCGCGGTCGTTTATTGGTTCGATGCGACGTAGCGGCGCGCACCGAGGTAGCGCGACGCCCAGTACGATTGCGAGAGCTTCGAAACCATCACACCGTGGCTGGAAGCATGGGCGAACTCCCCGTTACCGAGGTAGATGCCAACGTGCGACGGGCCGGGCAGGTAGGTTTGAAAGAACACGAGGTCTCCCGGACGCGGGCCGCCGACAGCCGGCTTGCCGGCGTAGAACTGCGCATCGGCAGTGCGGGGCAAGTGGATACCAAGCATCGCAAACACGTGCTGGACATAGCCCGAGCAATCGAAGCCCGAGGTCGACGTGCCGCCAAAAACGTACGGAACGCCGAGAAAACGCAGGGCGCTGTGGGTGACGTTGACGGCAAATTTTGAGAGTCCACCAAACATCGTGCCCGCAAAAGCGGCAAGTCCATGGGGCTTGGCGGCTTCAGCTTTGCGAACTTGGACCAGGTGTGCCGTCCATTCGACGACATCGGGATCATTGGCGGATTGTGTGGTTTTCGCGGCGGTCGCTACCTGCGTGGCGGCGACGGTGGATGGCTCTGCTGCCGATGCGGCGATACCGATACCGGCCAACGCAAACGACAAAGCGAGTGCTCCGAGAAAATAGCGCAAAAGACGGCTCCTCTTTCGTGACACTTACGAGGTTAGTTGACGGGTTCGGACGGAAAGATTGCCCGTGAGCCGACCGGCTCATTCACCCCACCTGGGAGTCCCCCGCTCCGCCGCACGCTGCGCCGGATTCAGTGATGTGGTAGTCGTGACCGGGGATATCCCGGCCTCATCGACGTCCTCTTCAACGGCTACGCCCCATCTCCTGTTCCCCCTTTACGCTTTCATTACACGGCTGGCCCCGCAAGGTGGTATCGAATGAAGCCTTTCCCATGCGTGGGAGGCTCGACCAGGGATCCGCCCACTTGGAAAGGCTACGTTTCGACGACCTCTACGATCCCTCCAGGAACGTCCGTACGCTGAATTTCGAGGCCAGTACTTTTACCGGATTTATCGAAATATTCGTCTTTCACGCATTTCCCATCCGCGCTTTTCGATGATCGACGTGCAGATTCGTCTCGGGCGTACCTGCGTTTTCGGATCGGGCCCGAAATTACGATATCGCAGCCTAATTTCGTCGTCATGCCTCTAACAAGTGCTTGCACATCAATATAGTGAATGTTCGCTGCTTTTTTCCATTCGATTCCATCGGGCTCGAAAATGGGATCTGTAACGCTACCATGATCGTGGCCCTCTAGAATACGCATTGCTACGATGTGTGGTGTCGGTGAACGTTTGTAGGTAGCGACAACGCTTCGAGATGAAGTTATGTAGAATTTCATATAAAAATCAGACCCATCGATTGACTCTCGTATAACGTACGTCTTTTCTTGCGCGCCATAAGGGTGGCAAGATTGAAGCACAGTGCTCATGAAAAGACTCAAGAAAATCGCAGTTTGAAGCTTTCGTCGCATGCTAATTTGCTCTATCCTATAAAAAATCGCATGTCCCTTACGTTAGCAAAGCGTTCCAGATCCTTCGCAATATATACTTCTTGTGATGTGATTGTAGGCGATGAGGTAAGTGTTCTTGAGCGGTTTAGGCGGCTGTAACAGATCGAAAAAGCAGCGTGCATAAAAATTTGCTTGCACGATCATTCCAATTTGCTAAATGACGAAATTTAGCGCTTCTACCGCACGTAACACTGCTGACATCGCTAGATCCCGATAGTCCGGATTAAAAAACTGGACGGTAAGATCGCCCCAATCGCAACCGACGCTTGCAATAAGCTCCTGACGGCAAGGCGAATAATCCGTGAAAATAGTCGCATCTTTGCTCTCGAAATACTCCTCCCTACGACGCCAAAGCCCCACGACCACATAGCGGTTAAGTTCAGGCCCATCGCGCGTCGATGTCGCTTGGCACGCCACCTGGACGGCGTTACGATATTCCGGAACAATATATATCTGTCCGCCGCGAGTCCAAAATCTCCCGTAATTGTGACCCTCCAAAGGCGATACTTTCTCAACATCTGCAAATTGCGCTTGATAATACCCATCTTGTAAGAGACGTTTGATTTCTTGGACATCGTCTGGACGGCCATGAAGAAGAATTCCCGAATCTTTGACTGTTCGAGCAATCGAGTTGAGAACGGTAGCTTCAATAATGCTATTCTCAAGCATATCAAATTGCCAGGGGCCAGGGCCATCCCCGTCGTTACGAAACGTCATCCATTTTTGAGTTACTTGTTCAAGATTAAGAAGCATCACCGTCACTACTCTTCTATCGAGGTAAATTCATTTACCGAGCAGTTACAGGGCCTTTCGCGGTATGTTTCCGTTTGCGCCTTTAAATCCAGGACCGCTACGGTTTCGCTACACGGCAGGTGAGGCTGGGTGCGTCCCGAGGCAGGTTACCCTCGCATGAACGTATGAATGCGCTAGCATGAGTACATACTGGCGCGTTTTGATCTCGCTTCTTCTTCTTTTCGCGATGCAGTTTGCGGGGATTCCCGTCTCGGCGGCTCCCCAAGAACCGCCGTCGGCAATCTCTGCGACGCACATAACCCAGGCGAATATTCACAAGGCAGTTGCGTCGCTGGCCGGGTTTGCGCAGGCACTTCAGAAAAAAACCGGCGTTCCCGGTATCGCGATTGCCGTCGTCCGTGGCGATAAGGTTCTCTATGCCCGAGGCTTCGGGGTTCGAAAAATTGGCACGACGTTGCGCGTCGACGCGAACACCGTGTTCCAGCTTGCGTCGGTTTCGAAATCGTTGGCATCCACGGTCGTGGCCGGTGCCGTAGGACAAGGCCGCGTGAAATGGACGGATCCGGTCGCAAAATATCTGCCAGGATTCACGTTATCCGATCCGTACGTCGGATCGCATGTAACGATTGAAGATATGTTTTCTCATCGAAGCGGCCTCCCGGATCACGCGGGTGATCTGCTCGAAGACCTCGGCTATTCGCGCGCCGACGTTCTTTCTCGCCTTGCACTTGAACCGCTCGATCCATTTCGCATCACCTACCATTATACGAACTTCGGCTTGACGGCCGCCGCGCAAGCCGTTGCCAATGCCGAGGGAATGACCTGGTCTGCCCTCTCGCAGCATATCTTATACGGTCCTCTCGGCATGACATCGACGAGTTCGCGATGGAGTGATTATCACAACAATGCAAATCATGCAACGCTCGCAGTAAAAAGAAACGGTATGTGGATCAACAGTAGCCGCGAGCCCGATGCGCAATCGCCGGCGGGCGGAGCGAGCTCAAGTGTCAACGATCTTGCGAAATGGATGATGCTCGAACTCTCCGAGGGGAAGTATCATGGAAAGCAGATCATCGATAGAGCCGCATTGTTGCAAACACAACAACCGCTCATGCTAACAAAGCCGGCGAATCCGCCGAATCGCGGAAGTTTTTATGGACTCGGTATGGGCGTGAGTTACGATGAGGCGGGTTTTCTTCGTCTCTCGCATTCAGGTGCATTCGAAAGCGGCGCGGCGACAACATACGCGATGCTTCCAGCCGCGCATCTTGGCATCGTCGTCCTGACGAACGGCGAACCGATGGGTGTGCCGGAGGCAATTGCCATGCAGTTTTACGATGTCGTCGAATTCGGGAAGGTGCAACGAGATTGGCCTTCGCTCTTGTTCTCCGCGTTTGCACAACTGATGGCTCCGACAGGTGATCTCGTGGGCAAAACGCCGCCCGCGCATCCCAACCCCGCCCTTCCGCTTGATGCCTATGTCGGTCGCTATGTGAACACCTATTACGGCCCCGCAACCGTTACGGTGAAGAACGGTGTGCTGCTTCTGGCGATCGGTAAAACCGGAAAATTTACGCTCCGCCATTGGGATGGCAATGCGTTCTCGCTGCAACCGAGCGGCGAAAATGCTCCCGGCCTAACGTCGGCAACATTTACACCAGCAAGCACCGCGCATGCCGCAAAGTTAACGATTGACTATCTCAACGCAAACGGGCTCGGGACGTTTGTTCGGGGACCATTGTATTAGGAAAGCGTCTGCCTGGTTGCAGAGGACTCACTGTGCTAAAGTATTGGTGAATGGATTCACACGCAAATCCCTATCGCCCGGGCGCAGGACTGCAACCGCCGTTCTTCGCCGGTCGCGAGTCGCTACTAACCG
Source organism: bacterium (assembly GCA_021778415.1). Classification (GTDB taxonomy): domain Bacteria; phylum Vulcanimicrobiota; class Vulcanimicrobiia; order Vulcanimicrobiales; family Vulcanimicrobiaceae; genus JAJYCL01. The sequence goes on from JAJYCL010000013.1 coordinate 7,358, forward strand.
ATGCTTCGGTGGCGATGGACCGTTTGCTCATTGGACGTTCGTCAAAAAGTTTCATGCTCGTTGGCTTGCGTGGCGTTGGGAAAACCGCGCTATTGCAGCGCTATGCAAATCTTGCCGAAGAGGCTGGCATGATGTCGGTCGTCATTGAGGTCGCCGAAGGATCGGATATAACCAAACTCCTTGCGGCACGTCTCTATGAAGTCTTGCTGCACATGAGCGCTCGCGGGATGACGTCGAGAATACGCAATACGCTACGATTCCTTCAAGGATTCATGCTTCCGGCAAACACGAATGGATACAATGAATTCGTGGCTGATTCAGAGATGCACACCGTGGCAACCGGTGACCCGTCCATCGATCTGCTTGACATTTTTTTGGAAGTTGGCGAAGTCGCTCGCGAGAACAAAACTACCATTTTTTTCGCATTTGATGAACTCCATCGTCTTCCGGCGCTTGAGCTTGGCGCGTTGATTGGGGCACAGCACGGCGCGGTACAACGATCAAGACCGATCTTCTTTGTCGCCGCCGGATTACCCCAGCTTCCAATGCTGGCCGCAGAAGCCAGATCCTATAGCGAGCGTATGTTTGCCGTCCTACCAATCGGTGCATTGTCATATCAAGAAATGCATCACGCCGTCCAAATTCCTGCGGAAGCCCAAGGGGTCCGTTTCGAAGATGATGCCGTCAAAGAAATCTATCGCGTTACTCAAGGATTTCCCTATTTCGTCCAGGAGTGGGCGCATGGTGCCTGGGCATTGGCGGATGCATCCCTTATTACAATTCAGAATGTCGCTCATGCTTCGCAGGCGGTCCTTCATCGCCTAAGCGAGTCATTTTTTCAGGTTCGCCTTGATCGACTCACTGACGCGGAAAAGCGTTACCTGGTCGCAATGGGGACACTCGGGGATGGCGCACAGAGCACGCGCGATATTGCGCACTCACTCGGAAAAAAAAGCACAGCGCTAGGATCGATTCGAGCAAACCTTATTCGAAAGGGCATACTCTATAGCCCGAGGTCCGGTGAGGTCGCGTATACCGCCCCGCTATTCAAAGAGTTTTTGCAATGCGCACGCTCATCTCTGCGGATACTAGAGGCATGACGAAACTTACCTACCCGCACAGCCAAGGAGTCGATGCAAACGAACAACTCCGTTTCATCGCGGAAACATTCGGACTTTCGGAAACGGAGCTCGGGCGTCTCCTTCATGTCACCCGGCAGTCGGTAACAAAATGGAGGGAGCGAGGAATCCCGCCCAAGCGATCCGCGCAAGTCGATCGCATCGTTGAGGTTGCGCAGTTCTTACAGCGGCGCCTCATTCCGGCGCGCATTCCGGAAATAGTCCGAACGCCGGCAAAAGGGCTCGAAGGAGCAACCATGCTCTCCGTCTTGCGCGACCAAGGAGCCGAGGCAATTTTTCTCTACGTTACTCGCCTAGCAGCAAACGCGAATTCCTGATACGCGTCCAACGGCCCGCAATAGCTGCGATGCGTCATTTAGCCAACGATTCGGCTGACTCTTCGACTTAAATCCAATAGCACGACGTGATCACGACGGAGGGCTTGCATTCATTGGGCCTTCCTGATGGACGTGCGCCTTACTACGAAAAAACAGCGTGTGCCCTTTGAAGAATGGTTTTCGAATGCTATAACTGCAACAATGGCAACGCCTCCGACCATGCGGAGCCACATACCATTGACCACGTCAAGAAAAATGGACTGACCACCGCTCGCGCGGTCTTAAAACGAGAGCAGACGACGCTCCTGACGCACCTCCTTCTTTTGTTTCGCCCTTATGTTTCTACTATTTGGCGGTCAAAAATCCGTTTCGTGGCAGCAGGAGTTAGGGGCGTGTCTCGCCACCAGCACATGATCTAGTCCCTCGATAAGACAATTTTCTGAACGCGACGGAGCGGTTGCAAATTCGCCCCTTCCACGAAGAGTTTCCCGTCTCGCAACGAGGCGAGCATTTTCTGCATGCCAAAATTCATGACGACCGTTCCCTCGGACGTCACCGAGTACGTAAAAGCGATTTCACGCAAGGATGACGATCCTCCAAAGAGCGTGAACGAATTATCGTCGTATTGCTCACTACCCGTCCCATCAGCGTTAAACGTCATGCCAGTAAACTGATCAGGGGTTTCCCAAGACCCAACAACACGCGAATTCGCTGATGAGCAAGCGTCGAATCCGAACAAAACAGCAGCGGCAAATGCTGCAATTGCGAGCGGGTGGAGGGTCCATTTTCTCATCAGCGTGCGCGAGAAACTCCGGCGTTCAGGCCGAAGAGGGATAGCGTGCCGTGCCTAGCACGGCCCCTGTTCTCGCTTCCTTTCGTTCTTATCGCTATACGGTAGTGACAGTCTAGCGCTTACGGACGGCAACGAAGAACTCCTGGTGTCAATATTCGAACGGCAAGGATGAGAACGGAACCTATGAGCGCGCGTGTTGTCACGATGATTTTCGAACCCGTCGGTGGGCTGTTCCACAAAATTGCATCGGGTCTTCATGCGCCAGGCTGGGAAGAGGCGGAATTGGCCAGCGCAGAAAACGCGCTAGTCTACTGGAGCCCGGCCCGCTTCTTTGCAAAGACATCATCCGGCGAAGTTATGATTTTTTTCGGCAAACTGCGCGACGCACAAACCCGATGCCGTGAACGTCACCTGCACCGTCTCGTTGGCTGTAAACGTCCCATCGGTCGATAACGTATCCGATACGATGTGCGGATTCGCGCACACGCTCGGCGTTTGCACAACCGCCCGAATTGCCCCGTTCGGCGGCAGGTCGTAGTTTCGTTCACTCACGCCCATGTTTGCCACGGCACCCGGAGAAAACGAAATGGCGGCCCGTCCAACCGCCTGCAACGGATACGTTTGCCCGACGCTTACCGCGATAGGTTGCGTTTGCGGCGTATTATCAGTAACAGACACGGTGAAATTCGCCCCGTTCGGCAACGGCGTAACGATAGCGACCGGCACCACCGAAATCGCCGGGACACCGCTTCCGACGACGTTCGATGCACCGCTTACATCCAGCAAGGGCCTGAAGTTCTGCAAGCGCCTGGAATACTGTGTAGACGTATGCTACGGTAGACAAATGGCAACCAAAATGACGACAAATGACAAAAGCTCCAAACCCGCTCGTCATGAAGCGACATCGCAATTTGCGGTTTTCCGGACAAATGACGAAGCCAAAATCAGGGCAATGATTCTCGGTCGGCGTGTGCCGGCAAAACGAGCGCTAACGCAAATCCGATCGTTGTTTGACGTTCGCGATCAGGATCTGGCGGATCTTCTCGAAATTTCGTCGCGTACCGTCGCCCGGCGAATCCACTCCGTCGAGGATCGCCTCTCCGTACCCGAAGCGGATCGTGCGTATCGGCTCACGCGACTCTTCGATCTCGCAGCCAAGATGTTGGGAGGCAATACCCAAGCGAAACGGTGGTTCCATGAGCGCGTTCCCGCATTCGGAAACGAATGCGCCGTTCAGTTGATAAGAACGGAGATTGGAGCGTACTACGTTGAACGGGCGCTCTACGCTATCGGCTACGGCGGACTCGGGTGATTGTTTGGCGTCTTGCTCGGAAACTGTTTGCACCGACTCCAGCAGAAGCCTACAACGGGACGGGAGCAAGGCTTGGCGGCGGGCGTTGGAATTCGCGCACGATCGCGATGGCTTACGCGAGCGAAAACGCCGCGCTTGCCTTTGCGGAATACTTTGCAAACCTTCCGCAAACGATGGCGCCAACGGATCTGCAGTTTTTTCCGGCTCTCGTGCCTGATGACTGCATCCTTCCATCGCCAACGCTTCCCACGGGATGGGACGCCGTTCCCGCCGGATTCGTCTCCGCTCATTTCGGGGATGAATGGATCGCGTCACGCGCTTCGCTTGCACTTATCGTGCCATCGGTACTCGTTCCTAATGTCAACATCCTCATCAATCCGGCGCATGATGATTTTCAGCGCATCGTTTTTCAACAACCGATTGCGTTCACGTTCGACCAACGCTTTATTGCAAAAAGCGCTCCTGCGTAACCAAGTTTCTCGCCTCGCCACCTCGAAAGGAGCCCCTATGAAACTCACGCTCTCGCTCACCGGAATCGCACTCGTCGCGGCCTTAGCCGCCTGTGGCGGCGGTGGCTCCGGCCCTACTACCAATCCCCCGGTCGGCGGGCCATCGCCCACTACCGCACCGCCCACCACGCAGGGCTGTGCGCCTGCCTCCGGTTCGCTTCCAACCTCGGGAGTCTATGGCTGCGTCCGCGTGTTGGCTTCGGCTAATCCGCAGGCTACCAATCTTGCCCCGAATGGCTGGGTTGTGCCCGGTGCCAATGGCCTGGCAACGCAAGACGTTGGCGTTCCCACCACGACCTTTCATGTCTATATCGGGGGCGTCTATCACGATCCGTTGCATCAACCCACGGGCAGTATCGCCGTAACGACCGATGCCAACGGCTTCTTCGCCAGCAACGATCCCACGCTCATGGCCGATCTCGCTGCATCCACGGCATACTATGGAGCCACGGATAAGAGCGGTACGACCTATGCGCTGATCGAGGCGACGCAGTATGCCTTGGCACCGCCTTGCACGGCTCCGGTCGTCAATGCGGGGCAACCCTCGGCAAATGCGCCGCTGGGGCCGAATGTCTATCCGGCAACGGCCTGCGGGGTTGCTCTGCCTGCGCCCATGCCTTCGCCGGTGCCGGGCGGCTATAGCGTGGATGAGCAACTGTTCCCGTACACGGCTTCGGCTTCAAGCGCGCAGTTCGTGCAAGGCTTTCTCCCAACGGCGAAGACCGGAACGGGATGGGGGCCGACTACGCCGCTCTATGTGACGACGCTGACGAGTGATGAGGCAACGATGTTCGATGGTGCGGAAACCTACCGCATGGCGAACGAGGCTTCGGGCGTCGGCTATGCCAGCAATGCCTTGGGCGCATGGGATGGAACGCCAATCGTACCGGATGAGACGGAAATGGAACTCGCCCGCTACAACGCCTGGAGCTACGGCAGCACCGGACAAGACGGCTTGGGGGCCAATCTAGTCATGAATCAGTCGCTCCTGACGCTTAACGGCGTTTTTGGTGGGCCGGTGGCCGAGGGGCCGTATGCAATTCCTATCGCTCAACAAGGCAGTGTATTGGTTTCACAAATGTTGACCGCAGGACACGGCCTTATGCTGAATTCACCTTGCCGAAACGGCGTTCCGTACGACGTTACTGCATGTGCCGTTCCAGCGCAACTAGGATACTTCCAAGGGTTCGCGTCGCTTTACAATGGCGCCGCCCCCTCGTTTGCACCGACGCAAGGGCCAAGTAACTACTTCGATAACGAGGCATCTTCCCCGCACTAACCTTCGCTGCGTCCACCAAACCAAACGCCCCTGAGACTTCATGTTCTCAGGGGCGTTTGGCGTCCTCCCCCCAACGATTCGTGGGGTGAGTCGGCGGTTAGCAGATGCCGAGTCGGTGCATCGTCGGGGTGCAGATTGGCCGAGGCGTCGGCGTCGGTCGCGGTGTCGGCGTTGGCACCGGCGTCGGCGTTGGGACCGGGGTTGCCGTGGGGCCAGGCGTCGTCATTGTGCCGGTGGCAAGGTTTATCTTGAGTTGGTTCGCCCCGTTGGCGATCATGTTCGGGTACTGCACCGGGCCTCGTCCGATGCTCGGGTTGGCTGGAATATCAAAGAGCGAGGTATCGTAGCACATGCTCGGATTGTAGCTTGGTGCAGGCGTTGGAACGCCCCAGGTAGTGGCATTGGCCGTGAGCGCGGCGACGGAGGGACCGCCGTTCGTCGTACACCAATCCGGCTGGAGATCACGCGGGACTTGCGGGTAGTGGTAGGTGCCTTGCTTGGCAGGCTGTTGGCCCGGCGTGAATGCGACGCCCTGTTGCAGATAGGGTCCGGCGTCAACGGTCCCGGAGTACCCATGAATTGACGGAGGAGGCCGACAACCATTGCCATTGCCAGCGCCCGGACTACACGGAGCCGGTACCGGATCGGGTTGACATGTAGCCCCGAAGCCACCGCAAAAATTGGCAGAAATGACGTGATAACTCACACACAAATCACCGACCGGACAACTATAGATGCCCCCTCCCACATTCCCTTGACCAATATACGGTCCATAGACGCAGCCGCCCGATACAATATAGCCATTGAGGTTGTCGGGGCCGTTCGAACTCGCACACATCCCGTTAGGAACTACTGATCCGCAGTTTTGAGTGCATCCTATTGATCCAGGCCCACTCGATGAACCACCTAATGAAGCAATAATCGCGTTTAATTGAGCCAAAGCAGACTGTAGTGCGCCCGTACTCGGATTCACCCCGCCATCGATAAGGCCCATCGAACCCGGATTCGCTAGCACCTTTGCCGTCGCTGGCTGATTATACCGATCGGCAAACTGCACGACGCACAAACCCGATGCCGTGAACGTCACCTGCACCGTATCGTTGGCCGTGAATGTCCCATCGGTCGATAGCGTATCCGAGACGATGCGCGCATTCCCGCATACGCTCGGCGTTTGCACAATCGCCCGAATCGCCCCATTGGGCGGCAGGTCGTAGTTTCGTTCGCTCACGCCCATGTTTGCAACGGCACCGGGAGAAAACGAAATGGCCGCTTGTCCATCGGTTGCGTTTGCGGCGTATTGTCGGTGACGGACACGGTGCAATTCGCCCCGTTCGGCAACGGCGTAACGACCGGCACCACCGAAATCGTCGCGACACCGCTCCCAATTGAGCGTATAGATTTGCGCCGGATTCGTCGTGCGGTTGCCATAATTTTGTTCGCGTAACGTCGCCGTTTGCGCCGGCATAATCGGTGCGCGGAACGTCATCGGTGAATTCGCGATAATCTCGGGATTCGGCGTTGGCGTCATCGTGCCAACAATGTGCCGATACGTAGTATTTTGTACCTTTCACCTATTTATGGTAGAATTATTCTATTGTGGTTCTAAGCATCAAAAGCACCGAGGCAAACGACCTTGCGCGCCAACTCGCTCGCGAGACTGGCGAGAGCCTGACAGCGGCCGTGACCGAGGCGCTACGCCAGCGTCTAACACTTGTCCGTCAACGAAAAGGCAAGGAGGACGCGTTAAACCGTATTCAACAGATCGCGCGATCTCGCGCCATCCTAGATAATCGTTCGCATGACGAGATCGTCGGCTACGATTCGAGCGGAGCGCCGATCTAGTGGTCCTTGATACCTCCGCCATCATTGCAATTCTTCGAAATGAACCCGATGCAGCCGTCTATCGAGAGGCCATCGCGCGCGCCGAGACCCTCTCTATCGGTGCGCCAACCCTACTCGAGTGCGAGTTGGTCGTGCGGCAAGCGCTTGGCGACAGCGGGTCGACCGATCTCGACAATTTTATCCTCTCCCTCAATGTGCACGTGGAACCGTTCGGAGAAGTCGAAGCAGATTTCGCGCGATACGCCTATCGCCAATTCGGTAAAGGGCGTCATCCGGCAGGTTTAAATTTTGGGGACTGCCTGACATTCGGAACCGCGGTCGCACGCAATGAACCATTGCTGTTTAAAGGCGACGACTTTGCCCAGACCAATATCGCTGATGCGCGCGCTTACTACGCTGACGAAAAACCGCTCCATCCGTAAGCGTGAACTGCTCACACTGACCTGAGGTGGCGTTTTACGCAGCTGATAACCGTGAGAGTTGGTTGATTTTGAAATCCTCCGCAAACTCCCTTGGCGGCCGATTGCCAAGAGCTGAGTGCGGCCTAACGTCATTGTAGTCTCGTTGCCAATCTGCAGCTTTACGCCGCGCTTCAAAAATCGTCATGAATCGGTGCTCGTTGAAGAACTCGTCGCGAATTTTCCCGTTGAGCGATTCGATGTTCGCATTCTGCGTTGGCTTACCGGGCGCAATGAAATGCAATTTGATATTATGCTCAGCGCCCCAACGCAGCATCGCGTGGCTCGTGAACTCGGAACCATTGTCGAACCGAATCGTTTCCGGCGAACCGCGCTCGAACGCGATCTCCTCGAACGAATGTTCCGGTAGTTACCAATTCGGTCGTGCATGAAATCAATCGACCAACGCTCGTTCGGTCGCGTGACCGCCGCGACGCCGTTGCCTCGAACGTAGTTCACCTTACGCTTGCGTCGAGGCCGCACTCGCAGGCCAAGCTCGCCATCGTCTTTCGGCTTCCGTGCGTGATACAACGTTCGGCGACATTGCCCAACGATTGCACAAGCACGCACCTTCGAAACACCGCGCTCTTCCAATGCCGTCACCGCTTCTTTCCGCTGCGAGGGCCCCATCCGTTTTTTGAGATCAGGTCTCGCACGGCATCGACTTCAAGCGTGAGCCGGGCGATGATCCGGTCTTTCTTGGCGCTCTCTTCCTCGAGCTGCTTGAGCCGAGTCAGATCGCTCGTTTCCATGCCGGCGTATCGATCGCGCCAAAGCCGGATGGTGTTTGCGTGAATGCCGTTTTGGCGTGCAAGCTCCGCGACGGGAACGCCCGCATCGAGTTCCTTGAGGACGGCTACGATCTGCGCCTCGGTGAAGCGACTTTTCTTCACGTGAATCTCCTTGGGCCAAAGGCCCGGAATTCACAGTTTCAACTTGAGTAGTTTTGCCACCTCAGGTCACGTGCCATTGCAATACCCCATTACATAGTTCGCAGTACCAGAGTTATAATAAAGAACACCCTCTGATCCATGTACCTCAATCTCGATTTTGCTATTTCCCGAAACTAACTCACCAGACCAGAACGATTTTTTTTTCCACATCGCAATGTTCCTTTCTAGGGTATGTAGTGAATGGGTATCCCCAGTCGGTCAAGGATTGGCTTCTCAATGTTTGTCCAAATGGATCCATTCTCGCGAATAACTGCAGTTACACCTCCCTTTGCGCCGCTCGCAAAATGTTTTGAAAGTGCTCCCCACAATTTACTTGCGAATATACTTCGTTGGAACACTTGGGGCAATTTATTTACTAGTCCCCCAAACGCGTTTGGCTTATTATACGCCCTCCGGTTCCGCGCGCTACTTGTGCAGCTTCGTCCATTGCGGCAAGCCTGTATCCTGACCAGAACACACGGCCTACAGCGTGCCCAAAAGCGGCAAAGTTTTCCGCAGAGCCCATCGCCTTAGCAAGTGTCGAAAGCTCGGGGCCGCCTAAGAAACTCATGGTTCCGGCCATGTAGCCTTTGAAAAAGGGAAGATTACGGAGCTGGATGATTCGTTATGGTATGAACGCAGTTTCGAACGTTAGAATACCGTCATGTTGCGCTTCCTGTAGAAGCGCTTCGATAACCCTTGGATCAAGAGAAGGCGGTGAGCCGATTGCGCGCACTCCTGTCGCTCCGTCGCCTTCCAGTGTGCAGCCCATATCTGCGAGCGAGTCGAAAAATTGTTCGGCAGTCGGATCGCCAGCGACGGTGCGAGCGACTGCGCGAAAAGTTGAAAATCCCGACCGTACCATTACGGCTTCAAAAAGTCTCCGGCTTTTCGGACCATTTTCTGGTCTTGTCGACACGACATCATTTAGAGCTACATCAAATGCAAAAAGTGGCACATTTTTTATTCTGTACTGCGTATCGGTCACGAGTTCGGCCCAAAGCCACTCTATTTCATATGGGGGCCAATTCGTTCCGTCGTCCATTTTAAAGGACTCAAGTCTGACACCCAATTTAATGTTAGACGGATTTTGCTCATTAATCATTTTGGTATCTCAAATTCTAGCATGAGCTGGCCAAGCCACTCAAATGGGGAGCTCGCTCCCTTTGATGCATTGCATGATCTACAGAACAGCACAAGGCCGACGAGCGCTCGCATTCCGGGTACGCATAACTGGAGGCAACTGTATCGCAAGATTTCTCAGCCACCACTTTAGTCAGTGGCTCAAGATTGTTCACACTTGCGCTAGCGTGGCGATTTTCGTGGCGAGATTGTTGGCGAGCGTGTGGATCGTTGTTGCATCGTCGCCTTCGATCATCACGCGAATCAGCGGCTCCGTACCCGATGCTCGCACAAGGAGTCGGCCGCCGGAACCCAAGGCTTCGTTCGTAGCATCAATCGCCTCGCGAACGGCCGGAAGTTCCATTGCGCCTCTGCTCGCTACGCGGACGTTCACCAACACTTGCGGTGCGATAACCAGATCCGACGCGGCATCGTGCAAGCGTTGTCCGCTGCGTGCAAGAATCGAGAGTAGCGTGACTGCGGTCATCGGCCCGTCGCCCGTTGTGTTGCGGGCGAGATCGATGACATGTCCCGATTGCTCACCCCCCAGCGTATATCCATGTTCGCGCATGCGTTCGAGCACGTAGCGATCACCGACGGCCGTCCGTTCAAGGCGAATATCGCGAGCAGCGAGCGCGCGCTCCAAGCCCACGTTTGCCATCACCGTCCCGGCGACCGTCCGATGTGCCAGCGTTCCGAGCTCTGCCATCGCACTGGCAATGATGAGCAATACGTGATCGCCGGTGATAATGGCTCCCGTTTCATCCACGAACAGCGAACGATCGGCATCGCCGTCGAACGCAATTCCAATAACACGCTCGTGCCCGTGAGCGCGAAGCGCTCGAACTTCATGCTGCAAGGCACCCATATGCGTTGCGCCCGATTCGACATTGATGCGAGCACCATCGTTTGCACAATGCAATTCGTGCACGGAAGCACCCAGCTTGCGTAACACATACGGCCCAACGGCATACGCAGCACCGTATGCCGCGTCCACAACGACTTCAATCCCGCGAAGATCCGAACCCGCGTCTTGCAAGGCCTGGTAGTAATGCCGGCCAAGATTCTGCGCGATACGTGCCTGCCCCACATCGATTCCCGTCGGGCGCGGCCGCGTATCATCGTGCATCGCCGCCTCGATGGCATCTTCTGTTGCATCGCTTAACTTAAATCCGTCGGCACCGAAAAATTTAATGCCGTTATCCGCAACCGGATTGTGCGAGGCGGAAATCATCGCCGCAGCTGCTGCACCTTCGCGCACGGCAACCATCGCCACGCCCGGCGTTGGAAGAATGCCGACGCTGACCACATCGCGCCCAGCCGACGTGATCCCGGCGGTGAGTGCTGCTTCAAGCATTGTTCCGGAGCAACGTGTATCGCGGCCGACGAGAATCGGGCGCGAGCGCTCTGCTTCTGCCGCCAGAACGACGGCGACGGCGCGCCCAAGCGAGAATGCAATTTCCGGCGTGAGTTCCGTATTGGCGACGCCGCGAACACCATCGGTTCCGAAAAGCCGACTCAATGGTGCGTCCCCGTGGCTTTCACGAATGGTATTCGCACACGCACAAGATTGGGAGCGACTTGAACATTTTCAATTTGTGCGCCGAGCGAATCGACTGCCACCGGACGAATCATTACGTCGAGATCCTTTGCTGTGTTTTGTAGTGGGACATCGACGCGAACTGCGGCAATCGATGCGAGAGCACTTGTCGGCCCACGAACATCAACGCTGGCCGGATCAACGGTTGCGCTTCCGACGGCGATGCCCGTTGGCACGCTTCCGATATAGTGAATGACGACGGCTTGGGTTCGCGCCTCCATGCGTTCGATATCGAGTGAAATGGATGCCGGAGAAAGCGATTGCACCGCAATATTCGGCGCGAGAATCTCCACGGGCGTAACGTGCATACCTGGTGCGATCGCACTCAAATCGACGACCGCGCGAATCGCTTGCGCCGGCGGGAGCGTTTCGCCTTGTTTTAGCGAGATGGTGACGCTTGCTTGTTGCTGGCTCACGTGCGTTGCAATATAGCCATTTGGCAAGTTTGAAAACACAATCGGCACCGTGATACGTTCATTCCCATGCGTCGTGCTTGAGCCCGCGGCAAAACGAACGTAGGCCCATCCCAACAGAGCGAGCGCGACGGAAAGAAGTTTAAGTGCGAAGTTCTTGCGGATGATCTGCATTGGTTGTTTCGTCTAGCGATGGTTTTGAGGGAAAAAGGCGTGCGCGAATGTGCAGCCAGAGATCGTTTGCACTGTTCCGTTCCGGCGCGTGTCGTCGAGTCGCCGACAGTAAATAGGTGAGCAATGCCCCTTCATTTTCAAATGGACGCGAGAGTTTTCCCTCGCGGGCAACGCAAATCGCTCCCGATTCTTCGGAGATCACAATCACAACGGCGTCCGTTTGCTCCGAAAGGCCGAGTGCCGCGCGATGTCGTGTTCCATAACGTCGCTCGCCACGCGGCTGATCGGCCAACGGCAGCAAACAACCGGCAGCAAGAATGCGATCATCGCAAAGAATCGTCGCTCCGTCGTGCAGCGGTGAGCGGTGAGAAAAAAGCGAAATGAGTAACTCATTGCTGATCAGGGCGTCCAGCGGCGTTCCCGATTCTGCAAAATCCTTGAGTCCGCTTTGCTGCTCGATGACCATCAAACCGCCAAGACCCAAGCTCGAGAGGGCAAATGCAGAACGGCACGCGGCGGCAAGCGAGGGATCGGCGGAACGCATCGGATGCCGGGCATCATCGGCGTCGAGACGAAAAAGGCCGCCGCGCCCAAGTTGTTCGAGCACACGACGAAGCTCAGGCTGAAAGACAATGGGCAGCGTGACCGCCGCGCCGACGACGAGCAATTGCAGAATCGATCCCAGGAGGTTCAAATGCAGCAACTTCGCCAAGGCCAAAAGGCCGACAAGGACGAGAATGCCTGAGAGTATTTGCACGGCACGCGTGCCGCGAATCAGCAACAACGTATAATAGATCAGCACCGATGTTGCCACAATATCGAGCACGTCGAAGACGCCGATATGCGCGAGCCACTGCTCAATCATCGAAGCCCGCCTTCTTCAACTGAACTTCAATCATACGATCCGCGGTGATTTCCGGCGCCTGCAACCCTTCGGCGGCAATTCGCGCGAGCATGTCATCAGAGAGCGGCTCGTAGAACGACATGGCCGCATGGGCTCCCGGCGAGGCGAGTAACGACGCGTCGATGACGGCGCGGAGCAATCGCGCGGAAAAGTGCGGCTCCTCACAGGTGAGTTCAATATTTCCATCGTCGAGCGTTGCGGCCGAAATGAATGCCAGGCCCCCCGGGCCGGCAAGCGCGCGATAGACCTGCGAAGCGGCTTGTGGCGGCGTAACGCGAAGAGAGAGTTCGATGGGCACTTTGCGATTGTTACACATGCGCCAGCCGCACTCTTGCGCATGACCCAGGCCTTAGTGGTTGCGACCGGGCGCAATAGCGCATGGGTGGCAATCGACGGCCAGAACGCAACGGTCGTCGCCGATATGCGCCGCACGCGAGGCCCCCGTACCATGCCCGTTCCCGGAGATCGCGTCACGATTACGACCCACGAAGCTGGGCGCGTTGTCATCGACGCGATCGAACCACGCAGCTTCACCCTGGAACGCGAATCCCTCGATGGACGCAAAAAAATTATGGCTGCGAATGTCGATCTGCTCGTTGCCGTCGTTGCACTTGCCGATCCGTCGCCACGCCTGGTCACGCTGGATCAGTTGCTGGCCTTTGCCCACATGCATGATCTGCCGGCAATGGTCGTCTTCACCAAACCCGATCTCGCCGATGCTGTGGAGCAAGCACGCCTGGTCGCCCTCTATACCGGGATTGGCTACGCCACCCTCATTTGCGATCCCAAGCACAATATCGGCATCGACGCGTTTGCCGCGAAGCTCCTCGGCCGTCATGCGCTCATGGCCGGCATGAGCGGGGTCGGCAAGAGTTCGCTCTTTTTGCGCTTGGGGGGCGACGGCCCGGTCGGCGAGGTATCGCGCTTTGGGATGGGCCGTCAGACGACGAGCGCCGCCCGCCTGGCGCGCCTCGGCGACGGCTTTCTCATCGACAGCCCCGGCATCAACGAGTTTGGCCTCGGCCGCATCGATCCCGAAGCCCTCAGCCAGGGCTTTGTTGAGTTCGACGGCCTGCTCGGAAGCTGCCGTTTTACGGACTGTAGCCATACCGTCGAGCCCAACTGCGCCATTCGCGAGGCGCTCGATCAGGGCCGAATTGCTCCTTCACGCTACGAATCGTATCGCCGCATCCTTTCCGGCGATGCCGAAGTCGAAACCGAACTGGAAAGCGACGAGGGCTAGGGTACTTTTGTCGCCCCTGCTGGCACTAGATTCCTGTGGGCGCTTATGGTAAAATGGCGCCTGTTGTCCTCATTCCACGCGTACTAAGGAGTCCACGTTGCCGAACATTAAAGCTGCCGAGAAATGGGTCAAAGTCTCCGCCAAGCGCACCAAGCGTAATTTGGATACGAAGACGCGCCTCAAGACCCTTTTCAAAAAGGCGGCCCTTACCGGCGATGCGGCTGCGGGTGTCGTTGTCGAATCCGCTCTCGATAAAGCTGCCACCAAAGGCATCATTCACCCGAATAAGGCTGCGCGCAAGAAATCGCGCCTCGCAGCTGCGGTGAAACGAGCCGCCTCGGCGCCTCCGAAGGCAGAAAAACCGACTCGAGCCAAAGCCAAATCGGCGGGCACGAAAGCCAAGACCACGAAGAAGGCCGCGAGTTAACTCGCGGCTTCTTTCTTTAGTGGGTCCATTTGAGTACGATTCTCCCTAGCTACGATGAAGATCCCCGTGCGGCATTTATTCGCGCGATGGCGCGTGAACTTCACCTTGCCGGTGTCGCAACCGACGCCTTAGAGCAAACCCTCGATGATGTCGCCGCGACCATTGGGCTTGAGGCGCAAGTGCTCGCGTTTCCAACCTATCTCATGATTGCCGTCGGCCCTGAACACGATCAGCATCTCACGATGTTGCGCTTGCCGCCGGGCTCGGTATCGTTGCGCAAAATTTCTTTGCTTAACGATATTTATGATCGCCTGCGCGAAGGCAAGATCGATTATCTCATCGCCACACGGCTCTTGAGCGAACTCGACGAGCACTGGCCGCCCATTGCCCTATGGCTTCGCATTCCCGCTCTGATGATGATTGGGATCGGCGTTGCAATCATTCTCGGTGCATCGTTGCACGAAATCATCGTTGCCGGCGCCATCGGCGCGGTGACTGGGAGCCTCTCGATGCTCGCGGCGCGCTATAGCTTAATGGCCCGATTATTTGAAGTCGCCGCCGCATTTGCGGCAACGCTGATCGTCGCGATTTTTTCGCTCTGGTATGGACGAACCGATGTCTACGTTTCAATTATCGCCGGTGTGGTCGTTATTCTGCCCGGGTATTCCTTGACGCTCGCCTTGCATGAACTCGCCAATCGCGATCTTGTCGCCGGCGTCGCGCGTTTAGGAAAAGTGATGTCGACGTTGTTCGCCTTAGGTTGCGGTGCCTTATTAGGATTTGCCGTCGCCGGTCCGTGGTTGGCCTCGAGTGGAGCGATTCGGCCGCATCCGGTCTCGATGACCTGGTGGCTGCTCGCCGTCGCGCTGATGGCTTCCGGATTATGCATTGATCTTGATGCTCGTCGACGAGATATCGGCTGGGTTGCCGCCGCGTGTTTTTTTGCTATTGCGACATCGCACGTCATCGGCGGATTACCGGTGCATCAAGTCGCTGCGTTTCTTTCCGCCTTTGTTTGCGGCGTCGTGGCGAACCTTGGTGCGCGCTTTTTGCGCGTCCCGCAACCGGTCATGCTCGTACCCGCCGTGATTGTTCTCGTTCCGGGAAGTCTGAGTTATGAATCGGTGTTGTTCGCGTTTCAAAATCACATCGCCGATGCGTTAACCATCGGTGCGAACGCAGCAAGCGCAGCGATCCAAATCGTCGCCGGCCTTCTTCTCTCGCAACTCCTTATCACCAGCTCCCCACTCCGCGGCGAACAATAACTCTGTCAAGCTGAGGAGCGAGCGCCCTTCGAGACGCGCACTGCGTGCGCTCCTCAGGGTGACAGAGAGGCCCTTCGAGACGCGTGCTTCGCACGCTCCTCAGGGTGACACAGTGCTGTCATGCTGAGGAGCGATGCGCAGCATCGCGTCTCGAAGCATCATCAGAACGGAGCACGCGGAGCGTGCAACCTTTTGGGGGCCCCTTCGAGACGCGCATTGCATGCGCTCCTCAGGGTGACAGAGAGGCCCTTCGAGACGCGCATTGCATGCGCTCCTCAGGGTGACAGCTAGGGGTCGACGTTGATGATGAGGCGGGTGGATTTATTACGGGTGGCGAGTGGGATGATATGCTCGCGTATGAATGCGCGCAATCTCGGTGATTGATTGGTTTTCAGCGCGATACGATAGCGCCATTCGTTGTTGAGTTTCGGAATGGCATAGGGCGCGGGCCCAAGGACTTCGGCACGATTTTCCGTGCGTAGCATTTCGGCATATTCCAGTGCCGTACGCTCGACGATCTCGCGCGAAGGGCCGATAATGCCAAGATAGATCAATCGTTTCGCCGGGGGGAAATCCAAGGCATCGCGATCGGAAAGTTCACGATCGGCGAAGGCCTGAAAATCGTGGGTCACTAGATCCGCAAACAGCGGATGCTCCGGATAATACGTTTGAACGATCGCCTCGCCCGGTTGTGCGCGACCGCTCCGCCCGCAGACTTGCATCAGCAACGCAAAGGTTCGCTCTGCGGCCCGAAAATCCGGAAAATGCAATCCGATATCCGCACTGATAACTCCGACGAGCGTCACTGTCGGGAAATCCAATCCTTTTGCAACCATCTGCGTTCCGACCAAGAGATCGCCGTCGGCGGCAAACGCGTCGAGTAATCGTGCGTGATCTCCGATGTGCGTGGTCGTATCGCCATCCATGCGGATGACTTGTGCCTCCGGAAACAAGCGAGAAAGTTCTTCGACGATTCCTTGTGTACCGACGGCGAATTCGCGCAGAGGTTGCGCACCGCAGGCCGCACACACCGGCCGAAAGGCGATGCGATAATCGCAATAGTGACAGCGTAACAATCCATCTGCGCGATGAAGCGTGAGTGAGACCGTGCAACGCGGACACTCCGGCACGGCGCCGCACTCGCGGCAGAGAACGAAACCGGCACTTCCTCGGCGATTCACGAAAAGAATCGTCTTTTCTTTGCGTTGAAGCCGCTCGGCTATCCCTTGTGTGAGCGTGGCACTCAGGGGCGACTTCGACGGATCGCTGCGGAGATCAACAACGGAGATGTGCGGCGGTTGCATTGCCGTTGCTCGCGACGTGAGGAGAATACGTTCGATACGACCACTTTGCATTGCGGCAACGTGTTCAAGCGACGGCGTTGCGCTCCCAAGAACTAAGACGCCACCTGCCCGCTTCATTCGTTCGCGTGCAACGGCTATGGCATGGTAGCGCGGTGAACTCTCTTGCTTATACGAAGGATCATGGGCCTCATCGACGATAATGGCGCGCAGTTTGGGCATCGGTGCGAAGACGGCGCTCCGAGCACCGACGAGCACATCGATCTCGCCGCGTTCGCATGCATGCCACGCATCTGCCCGTTGCACATCCGATAGCGCCGAATGTAAAACGGCGACGCGCGCACCGAAGACCGCTTCAAAACGGCGCGCCGTCTGCGGAGTCAAGCCGATCTCCGGAACCAAAACGACGGCACGACCACCGCCGCGCACGATATCGGCGACAAGATGCAGATACACGAGGGTCTTTCCGCTCCCCGTTACGCCTTCGAGATACGCTTCGTGCAAGCTCTGCTCGCGCGCGAGCTCGCGGAGTCGGTCTACCGCTTGCTTCTGCTCTTCAGTGAGAACAAATTCAGGAAGCGTGGGTTCTTCTCGCGCGATGAGCGTCGGCGCATGCTGCTCGATGCGCATGCCACCGAGTTCGACGCAGCGAGCGATGACGGCGCGCGTGAATCCCGCAAGGATGGCATCCGTCAGCGGAATGCCCGGTTGCTCGCGAACGAGCTCTTGCAACGCCTTGGCTTTGGTGCCGCGCACAGCGCTGTGACCGGGCATAAGAACGTCGACGGTATACGTGCGCGATTTTGGAATAGTGAAGTGTCGCATTCGACGCAGCGCCCCAGCACGAACAAGCCGCGTGATGAACGCGCGCAGCATCGTCCGATCCGCGATGCGACGAGCGGCGGGCGCGTGGAGAAGACGAGTCGCTGCAATCCCGTCGGGATACTCATCACGCACCAATGCGTAGAGCGTATGCAGATCCTCATCGATATCGTCAAGAGAAATTTCGCGTGCGATGAGTCGTTCGCCGGCCTTGGGTATTGCGCCGGGTGCAAGCATGCACGTGATCGCGTCATCGAGCGAACAGAGATAGCGTTCTGCCAACCATTTCGCTAACGACAACGCCGAATGATCAAAACGAGGGCCTCCCGGCGCAACGCTGTGAATTGCACGCAAGCGCCCATCGTCTTCGGCATCCGTAGGATTTCCGATAACAAATCCGAGTGCCGTTCGCGTGCCTAATGGGATCTCCACGACGGAACCGAGGGCAACCTCGTGACCGCCGGTGAGATACGTTAAGGCATGATCGAGTCGTGCCGTCGTCATGAGTGGCAGGACGTCGACTGCACGCTTTAGCGCGATGACGGTTGCTCCGGTTCCCGCCCAAGTTGCGATAATGTGGCAAGAAGCTGCTTGTTCGAGACGCGGACGCCGAAATCAACGTCGCCAATGGCTCGCGGCAAAACGAAGCGAAGGACACCGGCACGTTTTTTCTTATCATGAAACATGGCATCGGCAATCGCTTGTGCCGGCACGGTGGTGCGCAGCGGCATCCCGAGAAGCGCGAGCAAGGCAAGAACGCGAAAATGCTCGGCCTTCGAAAAACGTCCTGTGCGGAGAGCCAGCAAACCTGCGGCGCGGAGGCCCAATGCAACTCCAGCACCGTGCGTGATGCGATAGTCGCTCGCGCGTTCGAGCGCGTGCCCAAAGGTGTGCCCTAAGTTGAGTAAGGCACGATCTCCGTGTTCGAGGCGATCATCGCACACGATCATGGATTTGAGATCGACTGCTGCTTCGACAATTCGAAGCCACGGCCAATCGACGAACGAAAATGGCGCAAGCTCTTCCAACATCTCGAAAAATTCACCGCCTTCGATAATGGCCGCCTTCACGACTTCGGCAAGGCCTTCGCGAATATGACGATAGGGCAGTGTTTCCAAGGCAAAGAGATCGCAAAAAACGGCTTGAGGATCGGTGAACGTGCCGACGAGATTTTTGCCATAGGGCAAATTTACGCCGGTTTTTCCGCCGATGGCAGCGTCAACCATGGCCACAAGCGAGGTCGCAATGTGCGCATACGGAACACCGCGCATGTAGGTTGCCGCTGCGAAACCGAAGAGATCGCTCGCGACCCCGCCGCCAATGCCGAGAACCAACGTATCTCGGGCGACGCCTTTACGCGCAAGAAAATCGTAGACATCGGCAACCGTCGAGAGATGCTTGCGCTTTTCACCCAAGGGAACAAGAACCGGCGCATCAAGGTTTGCCAGAGCCGCACACACCGCATGTGCGCGCTGCGCGACGGGCGGATGTGCATCAGCGAGAACGACGACACGGCGTTTTTCGGTGGTTGCAAACCATGTTCTCAGCGCACCGATGACATCTTCACCGATAACGACAGGATAGCCGAGTCGATCGATTATTCGCTCAGTTCGATCTTCTTCTTGTGCGTCCATGTAATAATCGCCTCAATCGTCTGTTTGGGAGTAAGTGCATCTGCTTCGACGACAAAATCGGCGTGAGCATACTGCGGCATTCGCTTCGTGTAGAGCTCGCGGATGCGCGCAAGCGACGGCGTCGGTCCGATCAATGGGCGAATTCGCTGGCTATGACGCAGGCGCTCCAACACTTGTTCGGGAGAAACTTTTACGAAGACGCGATAGGCTTTCTTCTTCAGCAATTTTTGCGTGTCTTCGTTGCTCAGCGCTCCACCGCCAAGAGCCAGAATTCCCGGTGGCAATTCATCGATGACATGCGCGATAGCTGCGTGTTCGTACCGACGAAACGCCGCTTCGCCCTCGCCGTAAAAGATATCGCTGATTTGGCCGTGCTCTTTGACGACGAGATCATCGGAATCGTAGAAGGCAACGTCGAGCGCCCGTGCCAGGCGCTTGCCGAGTGTCGATTTGCCCGCTGCCATAAATCCAACGAGCGCAATATGTCGTTTCATGTGCCCTCCTGTGCAGGTGAAAAGAGAGTAGCTGCGGCCGCCTGCGAGCGGCGTAGATTATCAAGCGTCTCTTCCATGGAATCGCCGCCATATTTTTCAAGGATCGGCTCCATCAAAGCAAGACGCACCATCGCTTCGCCAACGATCGACGCTGCCGGGACGACGCAGACATCGCTGCGTACGATTGCCGCCGGAGCATCCTTACCCGTATGCAGATTGACGCTGGGAAGAGCATGCATCAAGGTGGGAATGGGTTTCACGCTCACGCGTATGATGATCGGCTCACCGTTACTCATGCCGCCCTCGATGCCACCGGCACGATTCGAACCGCGAACGACGGCGTCACCTTTCAGCGCGAAAATATCGTGCGACGCGGAACCCGCAAGGCCGGCCACTTGGCTGCCGAGACCAATCTCAACAGCTTTGACCGTCTGCATTCCCATTAACGCGCCGGCGAGAATGCCATCGAGTCGCGTTTGTGGTTGGCGATTACTTCCGATGCCGACGGGCATGCCGTCGATACGAATCACAAAGGTTCCACCTAAGGTATCGCCGGCGGATTTCGCCGCGTCGATTGCTGCAATCATGGCGCTTGCCGCGGCGGCATCGTGACAACGAACGTCGTTCGCGGTGAGCGTCGAGCAATCGGGTGCGTCGATGGGTTCCGGTGCAACCACCGATCCGATTTGTGCGACGTAGCCCGTTGTACGAATGCCGAGTGCGTCGAGAAATTGGGCACAGATTGCGCCTAAGCAGACGCGCATCGCCGTTTCGCGCGCCGATGCGCGTTCTAACACATTGCGAAGATCTCGCTGCCGGTATTTGATCGCCCCGGCATAATCGGCGTGGCCCGGCCGAGGATTGGTTATCGGTTCGCCGCCGCCGGTCAGTGGATCCATCAAGGCATGAACTTTGGGCGTTTGATGATCGCGATTGCGAACCATGACGGCAAGCGGAGAGCCGAGCGTTTGACTTCCCCGCAAACCGGCAAGAAATTCCACTTCGTCGCGTTCTATTTTCATGCGACCGCCGCGACCATGGCCGCCTTGGCGAGCAACCAGGGCGGCGTTAATTTCCTCTACATCGAGATGGAGTCGAGCGGGCAATCCATCCAGGATGCCAACGAGTGCCGGCCCGTGCGATTCGCCGGCTGTTAGGTAGCGAAACATTCGCTACGCAGGCATGTCTTTTTTTTGCTCGTGATAGACTAGCGCGGGCGCGTCCTTCTTCTCGATGACATCTTTATTGACGATACATTTCTTCACGCCTTCAAGCGACGGAAGATCGTACATGACTTCAAGCATCACTTCTTCAAGGATTGAACGTAAGCCACGCGCACCGGTCTTGCGAGACTGGGCTCTATGTGCAATGGCGACGAGCGCTTCTTTCGTGAACTGAAGATCCACGCCGTCCATTTGCAAGATCTTTTGGAATTGTTTGACGAGCGCGTTACGCGGCTCGGTGAGAATACGGCGCAACGCCAGTTCATCGAGCGAATCCAGCGTAACGACGATCGGCAATCGACCGATGAATTCCGGGATTAAACCGAATTTGAGGAGATCTTCCGGCATGAGTTGCGAGAACATTTTGCCGAGGTGTTTGCCCGCTTTGCCTTCAGGCTGCGCGCGAAAACCCATGTTATTTGCGGCGACCCGCGATTCGATAATGCGCTCAAGACCATCAAAGGCGCCACCGCAGATAAACAGCACATTGGTGGTATCGATCTGAATAAACTCTTGATGTGGGTGCTTACGGCCCCCTTGAGGCGGCACGTTTGCCGTGGTCCCTTCGAGAATCTTCAGGAGAGCTTGTTGGACGCCTTCGCCTGAAACGTCGCGTGTGATCGATGGATTCTCGCTCTTGCGTGCGATCTTATCGATTTCATCGATATAAACGATGCCGCGCTCGGCGCGTTTGACATCGTAATCGGCCGCTTGGATGAGCTTGAGAAGAATGTTCTCGACATCCTCGCCGACATACCCCGCTTCAGTGAGCGATGTGGCATCGGCCATTGCGAGTGGAACATCGAGAATTTTCGCGAGCGTCTGGGCGAGATAGGTTTTCCCGCTTCCCGTCGGCCCGACAAGCAAAATATTGGATTTCTGCAACTCGACATCGTCGGCGCTCGAACCGGCATTGATGCGCTTGTAGTGGTTATAAACGGCTACGGCAAGCGATTTCTTTGCGCGGTCCTGTCCGATGACATACGAATTGAGAATGGTGTTGATATCCTTGGGCTTTGGAATATTCCGAAGCTTGAGATTCTCATCGACATTCTTATAGAGCTCTTCCTCAATGATCTCATTGCAGAGCTCGATGCACTCGTCGCAAATATAGACGCCCGGGCCGGCGATGAGTTTTCGCACCTGCTCCTGGGATTTTCCACAGAAGCTGCATTTAAGTTGCCCTTTTTCATCGCCGAATCGAAACATCGTGTGCGGGTGCCGTCCTCCCTAGTTCGGTGCGGGCGTTGCGAGCCCGAGACGATTTTCGATAATGGTATCGATAATCCCGTACTCTTTGGCATCGGCCGATGTCATGTAGTAGTCGCGTTCGATATCCCGCATGACTTGGTCCATCGGCTTCTTGGTCGTTTCTTCGTAGATCTGGGCAATCGTGAGGCGCGTGGCGATCAGGTCGCGCGCAGCAATCTCGACATCGGTTGCCTGGCCGCCGATTTGCGAGACCCACGGCTGGTGGATCAGAATCTTGGCATGTGGAAGCGCCATGCGCTTGCCTGGTGCGCCACCCGTGAGCAGAACCGAGCCCATGGACGCGGCCATGCCCATACAAATGGTCGCAACATCCGGTTTGATAAAGCGCATCGCGTCGTAAATCGCCAAACCGGCCGTGACGCTTCCGCCCGGCGAGTTCACATACATATCGATATCTTTATCGGGGTCTTCTTTTTCCAAGAAGAGCAGCTGCGCAATGACGAGATTGGCAATCTGATCGTCAATCGCCCCACCGACGAAAATGATCCGATCTTTTAGGAGTCGCGAATAGATATCGTACGCGCGTTCACCGCGGGCAGACTGTTCGACGACCATTGGAACGAGATGACCCATGTTGTTCGCGGTACTCCTAAACGACGAGAATGACTACTGGCTAGGAACTACGACACGCAGCGTTAAGTTGCTTCTTCCGCGAGTTCAACGGGCAAAGGCGGGGTGACGGACGCACCGTCGATCAGCAGGTCCAAGGTCTTTTCGCGGACGATGCCATCCATCAGACCGAGGATATTATTCCCCAGGGCGGCCTGAACTTGATCGACCGGACGGCCGTAGCGTGCCGAGAGCGCATGTAATTCGGCGTTGATATCGGCAGTCGTCGCGACGATTCCCTCGGCTTTGGCGACGGCCTCGATGAGCAATGTTCCCTTGACGCGGCGCTGGGCGTCCTCGCGAAGGCTCTCGCGCAGTTCATCGCGCGTCTTGCCGCTCCGTTCCAACATATCTTCGAAGGTCGCGCCATTGCGCTCGGCTTCGGTTTCGATTTCAGAGATCATGCGATCCATTTCGCGCTCGACGAGTCCCGGCGGAAGCGCGACGTCATTGGTATCCAGCATAGTTTGCATGATGCGGTTGCCGACCATTCGCCGCACACGCGAGCGACCGATGGCGTGGAGACGCTTACGAACCTGCTCTTTGAGTTCATCGACGGTTGCATAATCACTGATCGATGCGACGAACGCATCGTCGATGGGCGGCAATTCGAGTTCTTTGACATCATGGAGCGTAATGGCGAAAACGGCCGTCTTACCGGCAAGCGTCGTCTCGGCATAATCCTCGGGGAACTTTGCTTCGACATCGCGTGACTCGCCCGCCGACATGCCGGCAATTCCTGTGGCAAAACCGGGGATAAAGCGCTCGTCGAGCAGCTCGACGACATTCTTTTCGGCCGTTCCGCCGTCGAACGCGACGCCGTCAATAGTGCCGCGATAATCGATGGTGACAATGTCGCCTAAAGCGGCCGCACGATCGACCGGAACGAGCGTGGAGCGTTCTTTTGCCATCGATTCGATGGCGCGATCGACATCCTCATCGCTTACGGTGACGGCTTCGCCTTCGATCGCGATACCCTTATAGGTGCTCAGCACGATCTCCGGACGAATTTCAACCGAGGCCTTAAAGCGCGGCGGTTTGCCGTCTTCATCGGGGAGCAATTCCATGTGCGGGCGTTCGAGCGGATCGAGATGATGCTCTTTGAGGGCCTGTGCGTACAACTCCGGGACGATCTCTTCCATCGCCCGCTCTTCGATGGTGTGAACACCATAGTTCTGCTCGAAGACGCGACGCGGCACATGCCCAGGACGAAAGCCGGGGAGCTTCACGTTCTTGACAAGCTCGCGGAAGGCGCGCTCTTGAGCCTGCTTGAGGGCTTCGGGAGCAATGGTGATTTCGAGTTCAACGTGGGTTGGTTCACGCTTAAGAATCGTCGAAGACGACATACGACCTACTCCGGAGCAACACTGGGCGTAAAAAAAATGGAGCGGAAGACGAGATTCGAACTCGCGACCCTCGCCTTGGCAAGGCGATGCTCTACCACTGAGCTACTTCCGCAAACGAGTCGCTATTGTACCGACTCTGGCCGCTCTGGCAAGCGACCTATACCGCTTTTGGTGGGCGAGCAGAGACTCGAACTCTGACGGGTTGCCCCACCGGAACCTAAATCCGGCGCGTCTACCAGTTCCGCCACACGCCCCTACGGTCCCCAAGCGACCCCGCTATATAGGCCGAGCGCCGCCGTTTTCCTTCCAGACTCCGTCGCCAATATCATCGGGTTCACGCAGGAGCGCACCATCCGCCGGGGGCTCGAAAAACGACGGGAGGTGCGAAAAGGTCGTTTGGGTGTGGAGATTTTCAAACGCTACGGTCGCGACCGTATAGGTGCGTGAGCTTTCTCCGCTCAGCACGGCTTCGGTGTGAACCGGTGCGAGCGCCGTTTCGGACGCGATATAGAGAGCGCCGGAATGCATGCCGAAATCGATACGCCACGGCACTTTCGTGCCGAGACCGCGAATGAAATTGAGCCCAATGATCGCGCGGACGGTGCGATGAGTCGCATGATCGATCCACAATTCGCGCAAGCGATTGCGTCCTGGATTTCGCGTGGGGCGCAACGAAAGATGATCGCAATCTACGCCACGTACCGCTTCGCGGCCGGCATAAGTGATGGCGTAGGCATGATTCGTGGAAACGAGACGGGCGATGGTACTCAAGCTCGAACTGGCCGGGCGCACCGTATCGTGATACTGTCGTCGAATTTCGTTGACGATCTCTTGTGACGTGGCTTGACGACCAACCACATGAGGGCCAATCCCGAAAGAGTAGGTGGGTTCGAGTATTGGGACACCCATAAAATCGATTGGACGCGCCGCCTTGTTGAGTTGTTTTCCGAAAAAGAAAAAATTGACCCCTCGGCCGTCCGGGGGATGCGCACGTTCGTAGTCGCTAATCGGGTTGACGTGAATCGTGCCTTTCACCGCGTCATAGGTCGTCGCGTAGCGCTCCGTTAGCGCCTTTCCTTGATCGACAACATGAACGACCACATCGTAGGAAAGATTCGTCGGGTATTTTTGGAGCGCCCATTCTTCTTGCGTCCGGTTGAATATCGCGTACGGATCGCCTTGCGCCGGCGGTGCAGCAACCCCAAGAAGCACAAAAGCAGCCGCAAGGGTGACAGACACTCGGCTCATCATCATCTAGCGAAAATCTCCAGGTTCTTGCAACATGGCGCCGCTTGCCGGCGGCTCGAAAAATGACGGGAAATGAGAAAATTTGGTTTGCGGTTGCAGATGCTCAAATGCAATCGACGCCGAGGAATAGGTATGGGTTTGAAGGCTTGAGGTCTCAACCTGCACCGGAGCCAGAGCTGTCTCCGAAGTGACATACAGGGCGCCGTCAGCCATACCGAAATCGATTCGCCACGGGACCTTCGTTCCTAGCCCGCGTACAAAATTGAGGCCTATGATTGCGCGGACACTGCGATGCGTTGCGTGATCGATCCAAATATCGCGCAATCGATTACGCCCAGCGTCGCGAGTGGGGAGTAGCGCGAGATGATCGCAATCGATGCCACGAATATTTTCTCGGCCAACATAGCGTATGATATAGGCTTTACTTGCGGACACGATTCGTGCAATCGTTTTCATAGTCGACGTGTGCGGCTGTACGGTATCGTGAAATTCACGGCGAATTTCGTTCAGGATTTCTTCCGATGTTTTTTTTCGGGCCGCAACATGCGGGCCGATCCCGAATGAATAGGTCGGCTCTAACAGGGGAATGCCGAGGAAATCAATCGGTCGGTTGGGCTTGTCCATGCGTATGGAAGGTCCGCCTACAATTCCGGCGCCGAATTTTACGCCGCGGCCATCCGGCGGATGTGCGAGTTCGTAATCACTAATCGGATTGACGCGAATTTTTCCATGGAACGCATCGTACGTCGATGTGTAGGTTTCTGTCGCCGGCGTGCCATTTTCAACGATGTGAACAACGAGGTCGTAGCTCAGGTTCATTGGATACCGTTGCAACGCCCATTGCTCTTGCGTTTGCTCGTAGAGCGCATAGGGATTGACCGCGGCTGGTGGACCCGCAATGCCTAGCAACGCAAAAGAAAGCGCGAACATCACACTCATCCGGCCGATCATACTAAAAAAACGTCGGCTCTCCGCATTTGGTTCCCGAAATGAGAAATCCATGAAAAACAAGGCCGGACCGCGACGGTCGCAAATCAGTCTGCGTTTTTGTGGATGAGCGAGCCGAGACTCGCACTTGTGACCGATTAAGAGGACGACCATGAATCTTCAAAAGACCGCTCTCGCGTGCACCCTCTTTCTCTCACTGCTTGCGCCCATGGCAGCGCAAGCCGATGGGGACGACCATCGCAATCGGCCCTACGAGCATGCAATCGTCGGGCGCGTTGCGGCCTTCTGGCCCTATAACGTTCGCCTCCGTAACGGCGAGCACGTCGAGCTTCACGACGGAACTATTATCAATCCACGCGGCATCACGCTACGCGGCGGAATGAACATTCGCATCTGGGGCCATTCCGATGGTGACGGTGGTTTTATTGCCGACCGCATCGATCTCATCGCCCGCCATCGCGTAGACGACGATCAATAACCTACTCGGGCCCCGTTCGCATCGAATACCCCGCGCCACGAATCGTGTAGATCAATCGACGACGATCGGATCGCTCGATCTTGGCGCGGAGGTAGGAGATATACGTCTCCACCGCATTCGGTGCGACCTCGGCATCCATACCCCACACAAGATCGATCAACGCTTCGCGCGAGAAGACGCGGCCAGGATGGCGAATGAGCGCGACAAGTAAATCGAATTCGCGTGTCGATAATTCGATGCGTTCGCCGTTGCGCATCGCACTTCGCGTAGGAATATCCACGGAGAGATCGGCGAACTGCAAAACATCGCGCCGGGAAAGTTGCGGTCGGCGTAAGCGGGAGTAAATGCGCGCAGCCAACTCCGCAAGATCGAACGGCTTTGCAACGTAGTCATCGGCCCCTTGCGCGAGGCTGGCAATTTTTGCATCGATCTCGCTCTTTGCGCTGAGCATCAGGATCGGGGCCTCCGTGCGACGTCGTAAGATCGGAAGGAGCGAAATGCCATCGATCCGCGGCATCATCACATCTAAAATGATCGCTTCAGGTTCCCACGTATCGACCGCGGCAAGGGCCGCTTGCGCATCGGCTGCGACACGCACGGCAAATCCGTGCCCCTTAAGGCCCAATTCGAGGACGTCACGCATTGCAGCTTCATCGTCGACAACCAAGACGCGGGGACCGTTCGGTGAGGGGTCGATCACGATGCAGCCGTCTCGCACGGAAGTTCGATCACAAAAGACGCTCCACGATCACTGGGAGCCGCGTGTAGCGTTCCGCCGTTGCGTTCCACGGCGCGACGTGCGATCGACAGCCCAAGCCCCGAACCCTCAATCCCGGGCGCTGACACACCGCGATAAAAGCGTTCGAAGAGAAGCTCGGATTCATCTCGCGTAATTCCCGGGCCGCTGTCGCTGACCGTCATCTTTGCACAATTGCCCTCACTCGCCACATGGACGACGACATCCGAGCTCGCGCCATATTTCAATGCATTTTCAATAAGATTCCCGAGAGCCGTCTCAATATCCGATGCGTTGGCGCGAACCTTTATCGGCGCATCGGCGCGAAGATGTACCTCTCGATCTCCGGCCATGCGAGAAAGTCGTTCGACGACCGTTTTGGCAATGTCGGAAAGATCGATGGGCGTTGCATCGTGCGCGCGCCCCTCAATGCGGGTCAGTGCCAAGAGATTCTCCACGAGGCGCCGCATGCGTTTGATTTCGCCCGACATGCCGGGAAGTACTTTGGCGTGCATATCGGCGTCGGAAGGCGAACGCGCTAACACATCAAGGTATCCGCTCAGAATAGTCAGCGGGGTGCGCAACTCGTGCCCTGCATCACCGATGAAACGACGCATCGAAGCGCGCGCCGAAGCCTCTTCTTCCATCGCAATAGCGACGCGGCGGGTCGCCGCGTTGTAGGCATCGACGAGATCACCCATCACACCGCTATCGCTTTCGGCGACGTGGCGCTCGGTGAAATCCCCAGCAGCCAATGCGCGCAGCGCAACGGTGGTGCTTACTATCGGTTCGAGTGCGGCGCGCATTCCCGAGCGAGCTGCTGCATGCAAAATGAGGACGCTTGCAACAAGCGCAACGATCAGTGAAAACCCGATGATGATGGCGAACATCAGAAGCGCGTTTTGCTCCGGGCGCACCACCAGGATAAGAACCGGCGAAAGCGGGACAATGATCGGTCGAATACCGATGGCTCCCCAGACGCTTTGCAGTTGCCGACGAGCGCCCGGCGGTGGGCCGGCCCCGTTAGGCGGACCCGGCGCACCGGGAGGGTGCATCATGCCGCCCATCGCCAGTTGCCCCGATCCGAGCTTTCCATCGCTCATGCCATAGCGCTTGCCGGTACGCATATCGATAATTTCTACGTGAACCCCGGGCCGTTGTAGGGCTTGCAGCGTTGGCGCGATGCGCGCATCGATGTTCGCGGTGTGATCTAGATAGGCACGCAGTTGCACGCGGGCGATATCGGCCGTCGCTCGTATACTTTGAATCTCTTGATACCGCAATGCCAGAACCACGGCGATTGCGACGCCGACAAGAATCAAGGCAATGCCGAGCGCGGGAAGCACGACGGTGCGAAATGGACTGCGAAAGATCATGCTCTAGATATCCAAACAGCGGCTGTGATACGCCTGTGATCGCAGCCCATATGGTACCATGAAAGCATGGATGCACCGGACGAACCGAATGCGCAACGGGCCGTCGCATATGCAGAAAGCCTCATTCGCCGAGCACCGGCGCCATCGGCACCGCAACCGGTGAACACGTCGGCGTATCTTTGGCGGTCCAATGGTCGCTTATCGGCCTTTCCTCCGGCTCGGGGCCTTGGCGACTATGGTATCCCGGGGAAGATTCTCATGCTCCTCGGTGTGGTGCTATGCATTCCCGGTTGGATTATTCTCGCAATGATTACGTTGCCGATTGTGTTCTGGCCGTTTGCCATTTGTGCCGTTGCCGATATTGGTACTGCGCTGCTGAATCACTTACGATCAACGGGCGAAACGCACACTGCGAAAGTCGGTTTGTGGTATTTCCGTCTGCTCTTTTCCGTTCCGGGGGCACTTGTCGGCTATGGGATCGTCCTGCTAGTCGGCGGCTTCATCGGCATCATCGCGCTTTCGCTGATGTCGTTTGCTCATCACTAACGCGACGAATCATGAAAACAGAAACCCCGGAAGCGACGTGCTTTCGGGGTTTGACTTTTGGTGCACCGCGAAGGACTCGAACCTTCAACCAATTGATTAAGAGTCAACTGCTCTACCATTGAGCTAGCGGTGCCTGGTGCGCCCTCCGGGACTTGAACCCGGGACCAACGGATTAAAAGTCCGCTGCTCTACCGACTGAGCTAAAGGCGCGCATACGGCTCCTGATTCTACCGATGCCAGCCTAAAAATGCAAGCAGACTTCTGTCGCTAGGCCTTCGCGCCCATCACGACTGCGAAGGTTTCAGGGAAAAGCTCCTCGACTTTTTCTGCCGTGACCGGACGCGAGTACAGGAAGCCTTGCCCAAATGCGCAGCCCATCTCGCGAAGTTGTTCGCGCTGACGCGAGGTTTCTATGCCTTCGGCAACGACGCGCACTTGGAAATCTTCGGCGAGTGCCATCAGCGTACGGACGATCGGTTCGCTCGCTAAATTGCCGTCGGTTCCGGAAACAAAGCCGCGATCGATTTTAATTGTGTCGACTGGGAACTGCTGTAAGTAGCGTAACGAGGAATATCCCGTACCAAAATCATCGATGACGATGGGGAAACCAGCCTGTCGAACGCGTTCTAACATCGCATTGGCACGACTTCGGCGATCGAGCACGACGGATTCGGTAATTTCAAGGGCAATTTCCGCGGGCAGTACGCCATACTGCTCGAGGGTCTGGAGGAGTATGCGCTCAAAATCCGGATCGTTGAGCTCGGGAACAGAGACATTGACATTCACGACGATCGGCAATGGACCGCCGAATGCTTTCTTCCAACGCGCGATTTGCTCGCACGCTGCGGCGACCACATATCGACCAATCGGCGGAGCCAATCCCGTCTGCTCCGCAAGGGACATAAACTCTGCCGGCGCAAGCAGCCCTTCGACCGGGTGATCCCAGCGGAGTAGCGCTTCACACCCACTGAGTTTGCCTGTCAAAAGCTCGACGATAGGTTGATACAACAAGCGAAATTCGTGGCGTTCGAGCGCGAGATGGAGATCCGACGAGCGGGCAAGACGGCGTTGCGCACGCGTGCGCATACCGGAATCGAAAATCTCATAGCGGCCGCCACCGCCGGTTTTTGCGTGCTGCATTGCAATATCGGCATCGCGTAGCACATCTTCCGCTCGCTCGTAACGCGACGATGCGACTGCGATCCCGACGCAGGCCGAGACAAATATCGAACGTTCGCGAACGACGATGGGGCGAGCAAGTGCCGCAACGATTCGCCGGGCAACCGTCTCAACGTGAAGCACGTCACCGAGCGCACGTACTAAGATCGCAAATTCATCTCCGCCAAGGCGAGCGACAAGATCTTGCTGATCGACAGCACTCCGCAGACGCTGAGAAACTTGCGTCAGAACAAAATCCCCGGCAGCATGCCCAAGCGACTCGTTGACATCTTTGAAGCGATCCAAATCAACGATCAGCACGGCATAGAACGATTCGAGCAAGGCATCGGCATCGGCGAAACGACGTCGCAAGACCTCTTCGAACTCGGGACGATTGGCAAGGCCCGTGAGTGCGTCGTGCGTCTTATCATGAAGCATCCGTCGCTCATTTGCCCGAAGTGCGCTGAGATCGCGGAACGTACAGACGGCAAAACGCGGTCGATTTTCATCGTCGCGAACTAACGATAGCGAAGTCGCCAACCATGCTTCGCTTCCGGTCGGCGTGAGTACGTGAATCTCCGCTTCATATCCGTCGCGCTCACCGAGCATTAATTCCCGGAATTCAACTTCGCGATTTCCGACAAGCGCTTCACTCGAATCGCCAAAGAAAGTACGGAAAACCGCATTGGCGTCGACGATCTTTCCATCGGCGTCCAAAATCGCAATGCCGATAAGTGCGCGTTCGAAAATCGCGCGGAACTGCGCCTCGGAGAGACGCAAGGCTTCTTCTGCGCGTTGTCGGGCAATTTGTTCTGAGAGGCGCTCGGATTCGCGCTTCGCCTCGGTAAGGGCTCGACGTGAACGACGCTCGGAGAATTGCGCCATCAAGAGCATCAACCCGACGATTAAAATGACCCCGGAAACGATTGCCCCGATGGTGAGAGAATCACGTTCGCCGCGCAAGCGCGAGCGTTGCATGAGTTGCGCATCGAGAATCGTTGTTAGCGCATCGAATGTTTCGAGAGTGACCTGACGCATGCGAGCCGCTGACGCATCGAGTTTACTTTTTGCCAGCGTCGGCTTCTGCTTGAGAACGACGCCGAAGTTCACGGTCGTACTGAAGAGCTTCGCTTGCCGACTGTAGTCACCGACCAACACGATGGCTCGATCGATAAGCGGCCCGATCGCAGCATTTTGTGTCTTGTATGTTTTAAGCGCCGGAACGACATCATCGGGCGCAAGATCAGCGAGCCCCTGAATCGTATCGAGTCGCGTTGCGAAATCGAGGCGCTGCGAAAGGGTCATGGTGCCCTTGCGAATAGCCAGCAACGCCTCCATGCGCGAGCGCTCAGTGGCGGCCAAATTGGGTGGTTGCGAATTCAGCGTCGCATCGCCGAGATCCTGAGCAAAACGACTGGTATCGTAGGTTAGCCCGGAAGCGTCTTGCATTTTCGAATAAATATCGATCCAGGCACCGACCATATCCGTAAGATCGGAAACGCGCTTTTGACCCGAATGCGTCTGTGCTTTTGCCCATGCGGTTTGTACCGCCGTCCATTTGGTCGACAATCCCATTTGCGCGGCATCGCCTGTTCCAAGCAAATGAGCAATATGCGTCACTTCGCCGGAAAGAATCGGCTTTTGAACGGCGGCGACGGTCGGCTCATCAAGCGCAATTGCACTCCGATAGGCGAGGAGCGATAAGAGACCCGGCGTCATGGAACGGGCGACCGAAATTGCAGCACGCTCCCGCGCGAGACGATTCTGATCGGCTCCGGCCTGGGATGAAATCGATGCGATTCTCGTAAGGATGAACAGCAAAGCGACGGCTGCCAACAACGTTAGCGCCATCCCAAGCCAATCACGCCCACGCGATGCCTTGGTGATCCGGGTCATGACTCCCCAACTTCGAGATGACTGGACCGACTACTGCGTGACGACTGTAAAAAAATAGACGGCCGACCTCCAGAGGAGGTCGACCGTCGCGTTAGTGGGGTGACTGAGGGGACTTGAACCCCCGGCCTCTCGAGTCACAGTCGAGCGCTCTAACCAACTGAGCTACAATCACCATATACCCCGCAAAATCTGCGCCCGGAGGGACTTGAACCCCCATCTTCGAGTTTAGAAGACTCGTGCCTTATCCAGTTAGACCACGGGCGCGTCCGCGCTGACGCCCGCGTTAGGATACCACAGCTGGGCAAGACCCTATCGGGACGACAGGATTTGAACCTGCGACTTCTTGCTCCCAAAGCAAGCGCTCTACCAAGCTGAGCTACGTCCCGACACAGAAGAGCATAGTACCACTAGAATGCAAATGGTAAAAATCCGACGTAGGTCGCAAGCTCGCCAAGCGTTCGATTCGAGGCTCGGGCGAAGCTCCGATCCAGGCGCATTCCGTAGCGTAATGCCACGCGTAGCGCCCGCGTATTGGCCGCTGGCACGTTCACGCGGGCCCAAGTGACACCGAGCATCGAGCGCAGCGTATGCATGCAGTACGCGAGCATCGGGGCCGTATACGAGGGCGACGAGACACGCAATGGACCGATTTGCCCGGTGGAATCGAAATAGGCGTAGCCCGCACATTCGTTCCCACGCCACAGCGTTATGCCGGCGCCCTGCTCATCGCGCATATCATACAGCCAGCCATCCTGGCGACCACCGGCAAAGCGATCAAGGTCCCCCATTGCATCGCGATGGCTAGGCGAGATGTGTCGTGCTTCGAATTCGCCATCGATGCCGATCTCGGCGAGTAAGCGATCGTCCTTGGGAATTTCTCCGGCGAGGACGTGTACGAGAGCGGTCTCACGCGCGTCGAACTTGGCGAGGAATGCTTGCGATGACGCGTCGAGACCGCACGTGCCTATCCAGTGCGTTGCATCGGACAAGAGATCACCCGCCAACGCACGACCGACACCGGAGTTTCGCGCGCTAGGATGCACGAAAAGATCGATAATCTCCATATGAGGCGACGAGTCGCGAACGATAAGCACTCCGAGGGCACCGTTTTCGTCATAGGCACAAAGGCGCGTCGTCGCCCGCATGGATGCCGCCAGATAACTTTGCCGACTCGTCTCGTCGCGCGTCCGTTCCGCGGCAAATCGAGCGATATCGCTTTCATCGGCAATGCCGATTCGCGGGCTCGTCATCGCATCGCACCGAGCAACGCATCGGCTGCCTTCCGGCGATGGCTGCGTGCATTTTTTTCCGCGAACGCAAACTCGGCAAACGTACGTTGCTGTCCCAGCGGGACGAAAATCGGGTCGTAGCCGAATCCGGAGCCGCCAAACGCCGACTCTGCAATGTGCCCATGAATTTCACCGACTCCATGAAACTCATCACCCGATGCCGTACGAAACGAGATGACGCTGACGAAACGCGCGGTTCGTAAACCATATGGAACATCGCGAAGTTCATTGAGCAGCAAGGCGATACGCTGGGCCCACGTTGCCGTCTCGCCACCATAGCGTGCAGAAAGTACGCCGGGACGACCATCGAGTGCGTCGATTTCCATGCCGGAATCATCGGCGATCACGTTGGCGACGATCCCGGACGCGAGAAGTTCGGCATGCAAGGCGCGAGCCTTGATCAGTGCGTTTTCAAGATAACTCTTCGCACCCTCTTCTACCGCCCGGTAGCCCGGATAGGCGCGCAATTGTAATGGCGACGAGGCAAAGACGGCCTCCATCTCCGCCAATTTTCCGGCATTTTGCGTGGCAACGTAGGTGAGCACGGGACGGGCTCTAATCGTTGAGTTGCAAGACCGCCATAAAGGCCTCTTGCGGCAACTCGACGCGGCCGACGCGCTTCATGCGTTCTTTTCCGACTTTTTGCTTCTCTAGGAGTTTGCGTTTGCGGGAAATATCGCCACCATAGCATTTCGCCAACACGTTCTTCCGCATGGCCGCAACGGTTTCACGCGCAACGATCTTCCCACCGATAGAGGCTTGAATTGGCACTTCGAACATCTGACGCGGAATGAGTTCTTTGAGCTTCTCGGCGAGCGCGCGACCGCGAAACGCCGCTTTATCGCGAGCGACAATGAACGAGAGGGCATCGACCACCTCGCCGTTGAGCATGATCTCCAGCTTGACCAGATCGCCGGCGCGATAGCCGACGATTTCATAATCGAGCGACGCGTAGCCTTTGGTGCGCGATTTCAGTTGGTCGAAGAAATCGACAATGACTTCGATGAGCGGCATCTCATACGTGAGAATGACGCGTCCGTCATGCAGATACTCCATGTTATCGAGGGTACCGCGTCGCGCTTGCGTCAATTCCATAATGCCGCCGACATATTCCGGCGGCGCGATGATCGTCGCCTTAACGTACGGCTCTTCCATCAATGAAATGAGGTTACTGGCCGGCATTTTCGACGGATTGTCGATGAGTTCGACTTCGCCATTGGTCTTGGTCACGCGGAAAACAACCGATGGCGATGTAGCGATCAGATCAAGGTTGTAATTGCGCTCCAATCGCTCTTGGACGATCTCCATGTGCAAGAGGCCGAGGAAGCCGCAACGGAAACCAAAGCCAAGCGCAATCGACGTTTCCGGTTCGTAGATGAGCGCCGCGTCATTGAGTTTCAGTTTCTCAAGCGCATCGCGCAGGTCGTCGTAATTGGCGCCCTCGTTTGGATAGAGGCCGCAATAGACCATGGGAATGGCCTTGCGATAGCCGGGAAGCGGAACGTGAGCGGCATTCACCGATCCCGTGATCGTATCGCCGACGTCGATATCGCCGAGCGATTTGACATTCGCAATGACGTAGCCGACCTGCCCGAGGCCAAGCCGTTTCGTCGGAACCATCTGCGGTGAAAAGATGCCCGCTTCAGTACATTCATAGACGCGCTCATGCGCCATCGACATAAATTTGGTGCCAGCTTTTAGCTCGCCGTCGACGACGCGAACGTAGGAAACGACACCACGATAGGCGTCGAACTGCGCGTTAAATACGAGCGCCCGAAGGTGATCGTTATGTCCCTTCGGGGCTGGAACGCGAGCGACAATCGCTTCGAGAATTTCTTCGATCCCGATGCCATTTTTTGCACTGGCAAGAATACACTCGGAACGTTCGATGATGAGGGATTCCTCAACGTCGCCCATGACGCGTTCAGGATCGGCAGCCGGGAGATCAATTTTGTTGATCACCGGGATAATGGTCAAATTATGTTCGAGCGCGAGATGATAGTTCGCTAATGTTTGCGCTTCGATGCCTTGAGCCGCATCGATAATCAGAATAGCGCCCTCGCAGGCAGCAAGAGAGCGAGACACTTCATATGAAAAATCGACATGCCCCGGCGTATCGATCAAATTGAGTTGATAGGTTTGCCCGTCCTTCGCCGTGTAAGAGAGCGTAACGGGATGCATTTTGATCGTGATCCCACGCTCACGCTCGAGATCCATTGCATCGAGCATTTGGTCTTCCATTTGCCGTAATGCAATCGTCTTGGTAAATTCCAAAAGGCGATCGGAAAGCGTCGTCTTTCCATGATCGATATGCGCAATGATGCAGAAATTGCGAATGTGCGTTGCCGTCTGCAACGCATGCGGGTTTTCCGATTTCATACGGCTCGCTTACGGAGCTAAAATGCCGGCGCGCAGGCGTGCAGCATAAACGTGTAAATCATCGGACGGACGACGAGTTGCAAAACCAGCAGCAATACCAAAAACGCCACATCGAGACCACCCAGCGGCGGAATGACGCGTCGAATCGGCATAAGAACGGGCTCGATGAGCATTCCCAAATAGCGAACCCAGGCGCCGCGTAGATCCGGTATCCATGATACGATGGCATAGACGAAGAGAATGATCGTGTAGACAGTTACTGCCTTGGAAAGAATATCGCCGAGGAGACAGAGCACGTGGAGACCCCTTAGAACAAAAAGTTACAGTGCAGCCAGGACGTTGGCTGGAACGCCGTTGAGATACGGCGTCGGATCGATGGCGACACCATTGAGCATAATCTGATAATGCAAATGTGGTCCGGTCGCAAAGCCCGTCGCACCGGCATGGCCGATCACTTCGCCCTTGTAGACATGTTGGCCGACGCTCACGAGCGCTACTTCAAGATGAGCGTACCAGGTGTGATACCCGTTGCCGTGATCGATATCGATTTTGAGGCCGTAGCCGCCGTCATAGGATGCCGCGACAATCGTGCCGGCTGCCGATGCACGAACCGGCGTTCCATAATCTGCAGCGATATCGACGCCTTCGTGAAATTCGACATCCGGATACGAACGATAGCAAAAACATCCGATCACCGGCGCGCCTTCAACGGGATCGATCGACGGAATTGCGGCAAGTGCGGATGCCCGACGAGCGGCTTCTTCACGACGCATGTTGAGGGCAATGAGCGCCGCCGAATGAATTTTCTTGGAAAGCGCTGCGGTTTGCGCCGATTGGCGCGACAGGACGTTTAGGCGCGCTTCAACATCGGAGAGCGAACGCGCATGCGGGACGGAGCGCGACGTGTGCGTAAGCCCGCGAGGCGGCGTCACTTTGACGCCAATAAGCTTCTGGATTTCGGAGTTTTCGCGCTGGAGGTGTGAGAGTTGCGCTTGAAGAGCCGTCGCCGTGTGATCGATCTTGGAAATCCGCGATTGCTCAGCCGTGGCCTGCGTGCGAAACTGGGCAACTTGCGCATGGGCCCGAGCAACTTGCACGCTGGCGAATAACAATGATCCGAATATGATGATGGCCAGGCTCGAGGCCGCGATGATAATGTGATTGCGAGCTAAGGCGAAGCGATGAACGGTCTCACCGCGATGCGGGACAATCTTAATATAGTAGCGTTCTTTTAACATCTCTCACGACATTCCAGAACTCTTCGCGCGTTCGATCGCTTGGAGTTCTTCTTGCGAAGCGTTAGCTAGAGGAGCGTACTTGGCGACCGCTTTTCCATAGGTGCGGGTATCGGTCCGTGAGTAAATCGACGAGATGACAACCCCGTCTCCCTCACGATTGAGGAGCGCCAGTGCGTACGACAGATCCGATTTTGTATCGTCAAAAGCATCGTACCGGACAAATCCCGCGCGCGAGAGATCCCGGTTCGAGCGTTTTTCCAGTTCGGCTATGCGACTCTCCAGACCCTCTATCGCGACTTTTGTCGCTTGCAGCTCCGACTCGATGCCGGAAAGACGGCTTTGGGCACCGTGATCGCCGCCGCCTAAAAGTGAGTCATGAGCGGCAAGGGTCGATCCGAGACGTTTTTGCGCGCCTCGCACGATGACAAAGTGATAGATTGCCACGACGATAAGGGTGCCGAGGAACGCTCCCGCGGCGGCGATGTAACCAGACGTCGTCTCCATGCGTCACTCCGAGGCTTCAAGGTAAGTGATAGGACCACGATAGAGGCCGGGGAGTTCGCGGCACCCGTAAGTGACCGCGGACCGTTGCTTCCTTCCGGACCTGGCGGGGTTGGCGGGTTTACGCCGCGCGAAGCCCGACCCCCATCGAGGCCGGGCCATCATACCATGCCCCTCCAAGGCCAACGCTATGGCAGCGGTCGCCTTGGAGGGCACTGCCGGTGCTATTTCTTGGTGAACCCTGGGGGGATCTCGAAGAGCGGGATGATCTCTTCTTTCGTCAGCCAGTGAATGTTGCCGCGCTCCATGACCATCGTCGGATGCGCGCCGGCTGCGCCACCGCGCCCACCCATCATCGCGCCGGTATCGAAGGACATGGCCCGATAAAAGGCCAGGAGCGTGTGGTTGCCCATCATGGGGCGACCTTGCATGTGCATGCGAGGCTTACATCCGCCGATGCTTGGCGATCCGCCGGCGAAATTCGGGGTTCGATTGGCGACTTTCGGAAGCGGACAATAGGCCCGCGGCTTGACGATTCCGGAAATATATTCGACTTGCGTCATTTTGGAATCGCCGTTGTGACAGGATCCCGTAGCGTTCGTCGTCGCCATTTCCATCACCGAAGAGGTTCCGTGGGTGAGATAGCCTTCGAGCGTTTTCGGACCGAGTGAGGTCGACGTTGCTTTCATCGTCATATCGGCCGTCCCGGGTTTGTTATATTGGGCCGCTCTGCCGCTGATCATCGGATTTCCACCGCTCGGCGTTGTATCGATGCACGGCGTGGTATCGGAGATCGTGTAGGTCTTTGCCTTGAGATCGAGTGTGATGTATTGATGCAGATCACACTTGGTGATGACCGCCGTTTCTTTGACCGGGTCATCCGTTCGCACCCAATTCCGATAGAACGTGTGCCGCGAAAGCGTCCCCAACTTCATCATCGCAAACATGTCACTCGGATTCATGCCCCCGGGCATATGCCCGGCCATAATGCCGCCAAGCATCCCCCCGAAGCCGCGATGAGGCTTCGGCGTCGGTTGCGTTGCTTGGTTTTTGGCCGCATCCATGATGGCCTGATAATCTTGCGAAAACGCTCCGGGCGGAGCGGGCGTCCCGCCGCCGAACGGCATGCGGTCGATTTGATCATATTGCAAATACAGCGGAGTCTTGGTCGGTTTGGGCCTCGGAGCGGCTGCGAGTGTCGCCGTGTGTGGCCAGATCGCTGCAACCGCGAGAAGTCCGATACCGAACGATGCAAGAGAGAAGCGCACGAAAATTTCCTCCTTCGGCTCGGGAGTAGTAAGTGCAAGAACCATTGGGTATACAGCGAACGGACCCTGCCATGAGTGATGTCACCATTAAAGTTCGCGAGAGCGGCCCGTATCTAGTAAAGGGTCCAGTCACCGTCACGGATGTCGATGGAACACCGTACGTGATAACGGGCGAGAGTATTGCGCTTTGCCGCTGCGGACGTTCCGGCTCGAAGCCGTTTTGCGATGGCAGTCATCGCGATGTCTTTGTTGCCACCGAACGCGCACCGCACGCCTAACCGATGCCAGTCTACGTCAGGGCCGGCCAGCTTCCGCCAAAACGCCACATCCAATTTCGTAACGGCGCCGGTACGCTCTACAGCGAAGAATTACTTTCGACCAAGGGCTTCGAATCGGTCTACTCGCTGCTGTATCACGAGCATCCACCGACGGCTATTTCCGATGTGCGTCCGTGGAAGCGTTCGTCATACGCACTGGTACCCAACGAGCCGTTGCGCAACCGACATTTTTTCACGACGCGCGCACCCCACGGCAGCGATGCCATCGACGCTCGCGTCCCAATGCTCGGCAACGACGACATCCTCATCTCTATCGCCGAGTTCACCGATGCGATGGACTATTTCTATCGCAACGTCGGTGGTGATGAGTTACTCTTCGTCCACTCCGGATCGGGAACGTTACAAACGCCGTTCGGCAATCTCGATTACCGCCCGCACGATTATCTCATCATTCCATCGGGGACGACCTATCGTGTCGTGCCCGCCGAGCAAACACGAATGCTCGTCCATGAATGTCGTGGCATGGTCAAAGTACCGCGAAAATACCGTAACGAATTCGGTCAGTTGGAAGAACACGCTCCGTATTACGAACGCGATTTTCGAGCCCCGGTGTTGCAGGCCCCGATAACCGAGCGCGGAGCCTTTGAAATTCGCGTCGCGCATTCCGGGCGAAATGCCATTCACATCGCGCAATTCCATCCGTGCGATGTCGTCGGCTGGGATGGCTATTGTTATCCCTACGCCTTTAATGTCGATGATTTTGCGCCCATTGTCGGGCAACTGCACCAGCCGCCGCCCGTCCACGCAACGTTCGAATCGCCCGGCGCGGCGTTTTGCGCGTTTGTTCCGCGGCTCTTCGATTTTCATCCGCTTGCGGTGCCGATTCCCTATAATCATGCCTCCGTCGATTGCGACGAAGTCCTTTATTACGTGAGCGGTAATTTCATGAGCCGTCGCGGCATACTTGAAGGATCGATCACCTTACATGCCGCCGGGGCAACGCACGGTCCTCAACCCGGTGCCATCGAATCGTCGCTTGATAAAAACTCAACCGACGAACTCGCCGTGATGGTCGATACGTTTGCTCCGCTACTCATTGCCCAGCCGGCCATCGCCTGCGAAGATGAGGCGTATTTCCGTTCGTGGATGGTGCCTTAACACGCGTCGCTAGGAAGTATTTCTCCCGTAGCGGAGCCGAATCCGATAGTTCGTTCACCCGATTTGCGACATGTTCCGGCGATGGTAATACGATCGCCGTCTTGCAGAAAGCTGCGTGTCTGCCCATCGGGTAGCGATAGCGGGCGCGTTCCATTCCAGCTTAATTCAATGAAACTGCCCAGAGAATCCGGCGTCGTTCCGCTGATCGTTCCCGAGGCAAAAAGATCCCCGGGCTCGGCAATTGCGCCATTTGCCGTCGCATGGGCCAATTGCTGAGCGAGATTCCAATACATCATCCCGTAATTCGTCCGCGATACAACGTGAGGCGCCAGACCGCGGGCGCGCATTGCTTCGGATTGGATGGCAACGTCCAAAGCGATATCATAACTCCACGAATCATCGCAGGCGAGATACGCGAGTGGGGCGGGATCTTGTACCGGGCCACGCATGCGGAACGGTTCGAGCGCATCGAGCGTGACGATCCATGGGGAAATGGTTGTCGCAAACGATTTGCCTAAAAACGGCCCAAGCGGTTGATATTCCCATGCTTGGATATCACGCGCAGACCAGTCGTTGACCAACACCAAACCGAAGACGTGATCGCGCGCTGCGCCCGTCGGGATTCGTTGCCCCAATGCATTTGCCGGCCCGGTAAGAAAACCGATTTCAAGTTCGATATCCAAGCGTGCCGAGGGGCCAAACGTGGGCTCGGAAGCAGTTGGCAGTTTTCGTTGGCCGCATGGTCGACGAATCGGCGTCCCGTCAATGACGACGGTGGCGCTGCGTCCGTGATAGCCGATGGGCATCCAACGCCAATTCGGCATCAGCGGATCGCCATCGGGGCGAAACAGTTTGCCAAGATTCGTCGCATGTTCGAGCGATGAGTAAAAATCGACATAATCGCCGATCTGAGTCGGCAAACGCATCGACACCTCACGCTGCACGACGAACATCGCGTGGTCATTAAGATCTCTTAACGCGGAATCGCCGTTCGTTTTCAATAGCTCGATAAGACGAGAGCGTAGGCCCGACCATACGCCGCGCCCGGCCGCTAAGAGCGGATTGAGCACGGGTGCATTGAGGATTTCACGTTCACAGACACCGTCGAGTAGACCGGCATTCGCGAGCGCCGCAAGATTGAGAATGCGATCGCCGATGGCTACGCCGATGGTATCGAGTCCGCCATCCGAAAAGACGCCGAAGGGAAGATTTTGGATCGGAAAATGCGATTCCGGTAGGACCGGTAGCCAAGATTCTTCTTGCGATATGCTACTCACGCGGATTCCACCATTCCAAGAGTTTGAAGATCAGTGAGCGGTTCGCGGAAACTGCAGCTTCCGTACGATGTAAACGCCCCGGAGCGAACGTCCCGTAGTTCGCTCTGGGAAATCGTTTCCGTAGAAAACCGCAGGGTATGGCCGTCGTAGGCAAAGGCCGATGCATCCTGAGATTCGAGGATTGAAATGATCGATTCCATTCGTCCTCCGCGACGGGCCAGCGTTGCGCCGACGAGCATGTTGAGAAATCCGTGCATCGTGGCGCCATTATGCTCATCGCGAACGCCGCAAATGGGGTGATGCAATCCGGCCGTGGCCTTAAAGGCGATCCCTACTCGGGCAACTTCGACGAGAAATCGCGCCAGTTGCTCGCTCGACGGATAGGCCGTCGCCACCATCCCACCGCATCGCACCTTAGCCCCAAGACCGGCAGCATGGACGCGATCCAAGCATTCCGGGAGCGACTCATCAAGACGCACCTCGCAGAATATCGGCATCGCGCCGATGTTGGAGCGTTCCGCGAGCGTCGCCAATCGCTCCGGGGAAATCGAGCATGATACCGGGATTTCGAAGGCCTCGACGTTCACGGAATCGCCGAGCGACGCAACCCGGGCAAAGGCGGCGGCAAACGCCGCTTCATCATCGAGCCCGTCGAGAATCAGGCTTACGGGAAATCGTTGGGTGCCCTTGGCGGCGCAGAAAGCGCGCAGGGATGAGAGCGGGAGGATGAAGCGACCCAGCATCCAGGCCTGAGGCAACGTACGAAGCGCGGCATATTCTGCAATGGCAGGCTCCATGGCGAGCGTCGCAGGCGGAAACAGCCCGGCGTAGTCGATAAGTTGGGAGAACGCAACGGATTCATGCATAACGAATGCGCGGCCGTTTCGCACGGTTGGACAGGGAGGCCTTCGAGGCGACGCCAATCCCGGACTTTATGACGACAGCTGCCACTCCTGCGCCTACTGCGCTTACAACGATCGATTGGGACTACGTAGAGTTCTACGTGGGCAATGCTCAACAAGCTGCCCATTTCTATTGCACTGCATTTGGCTTCGACCAAATTGCCTATGCCGGCCCCGAGACCGGAGTGGCTGGACGCGTCAGCTATTTGCTCGAGCAAAACAAACTTCGCTTTCTCATCACCGCGTCGTTGCTTCCGGACGATGACATCGCCCGCCACGTTGCCCTGCATGGCGATGGCGTCAAAGATATTGCCATCCTTGTCGACGACGCGAAGGCTGCCTGGGAACAAGCGACGCGCGCCGGCGCACAATCCGTCCGAGCTCCAAAAACCGACCACGATGCTCACGGCACCATCGTTCGAGCGTCGATCGCCACCTATGGCGATACGATTCATACCTTTGTGCAACGGTCCGATTACAACGGCGTGTTCGCACCCGGCTTCGTTGAAGCGCGCAAATCCTATCCGAACGCAAAAAAGACGGGTCTGCAATTTATCGACCACTGCGTCGGCAAC
Source organism: bacterium (assembly GCA_021778415.1). Lineage (GTDB taxonomy): Bacteria > Vulcanimicrobiota > Vulcanimicrobiia > Vulcanimicrobiales > Vulcanimicrobiaceae > JAJYCL01. Next base: position 51,039 of record JAJYCL010000013.1, read on the forward strand.
GTCGGTTGGGGACAAATGGATGAGTGGGGCGAGTTTTATGCCAAGGTCTTTGGATTCTCGCAGCTGATTTCGTTCGATGATAAAGATATCTCGACGGAATTCACGGCGCTCAAATCCAAGGTGATGAGCGATCCGCTACATCGCGTTAAATTTCCGATCAACGAACCGGCCGAAGGAAAGAAAAAATCGCAAATCGAGGAGTTCCTCGATTTCTATCATGGTGCCGGCGTACAACACATCGCAATTCGTACCGACGATATTGTCGCCACGATCCGCGCGCTAGCAGCAAACGGCGTCGAGTTTCTCAATACTCCCGATTCGTATTACGAGATGCTTCCCGAGCGCGTAGGCGCCATCGATGAAGATATTGCCATTCTCCGCGAGCTGCGGATTCTCGTTGATCGCGACGATCTCGGGTACATGCTGCAGATTTTCACAAAACCGCTGCAAGACCGGCCAACGGTCTTTTTTGAAATTATCCAGCGCAAAGGTAGCCTCTCCTTCGGAAAAGGCAATTTCAAGGCGCTCTTTGTCTCGATCGAACGAGAACAGGAAAAGCGCGGTACACTCTAATTTATACGCAGGTTCCGGTTGATGCGGTGATGCTCGAAGCTCGAGCAACCGCATTGGCCTCGCGGTCTATAAAAACCACGACAAAGCGCGTTGGCATCGATCTCGCCATAGCGTGCGTCGATCTGACGACACTTGAGGGCCGCGACAGCGCAGGTCGCGTGCGTTCCCTCTGCATTCGCGCCATGCATCCGGATCCAAGCGACGCGACAGTTCCACACGTCGGCGCGGTGTGCGTCTATCCGAATCTCGTCGCCGTTGCCCGCGAAACGCTCGGCACGAGTGCCGTGCATCTCGCATCCGTCGCGACGGCATTTCCAAGTGGACAAGCCGAGATGAGCGTCAAGCTCGCCGATACCGAACAAGCGTTAGCGGCCGGTGCGGATGAAATCGATATGGTGATCGATCGCGGCGCATTTCTTGAAGGCAACGATCGCAAAGTCGCTACCGAAATCGAAGCGATAAAAGAGCTGTGCCATGGGCGCGCCCACCTGAAAGTCATCCTTGAAACCGGCGAATTGGGAAGTTACGAAAACATCCGCCGTGCCAGCGATCTTGCATTGCACGCCGGTGCCGATACGATTAAAACCTCGACGGGAAAAATCGGTACGAACGCCACCTTGCCGACCGCCCTGCTCATGTGCGAAGCCATTCGCGATTTTGCCGATCGTACGGGCGAACTCCGTGGCTTAAAAGTTGCCGGCGGTGTGCGCACCACAAAACAAGCTCTCGCCTATTTGGTCGTTGTCAACGAGACACTCGGGGCCGATTGGCTCACGCCGGATCGATTCCGGATTGGCGCGTCATCGTTGCTCGACGATCTGCTCATGCAACGTCAAAAAGAGCGCTCCGGCCGCTATGCCGGAAACGACTACATCTCGAAAGATTAAATGACCGTGGCCCTTGCATTCGATTACGCGCCCGCTCCTGAAACGACTCGCCCGCACATTCGCGACGAATACGGACTTTTTATCGATGGTCGTTGGACGCGCGCGCACAATAATCGACAGTTCGCAACCGTAAATCCCGCGACGGAAGAGTTTCTCGCATCGGTCGCCTACGCATCGGAGCTGGATGTCGATGCAGCGGTAAAGGCAGCACGCAAAGGGTACGAAAAATACTGGAGCAAACTCACGCCGGCTGCGCGCGCGAAATATCTGTACCGCATCGCGCGTTCGATCACCGAAAAAGGCCGCGAACTTGCCGTCTTGGAGACCATGGACGGCGGCAAGCCGATTAGAGAGTCGCGCGATTTCGATATCCCGACCGCTGCTGCGCACTTCTTCTATTACGCCGGGTGGGCCGATAAATTACGGTACGCATCGCGCAACGGTGCGGACGCGCTCCCCCTCGGCGCCTGCGGGCAAATTGTGCCATGGAATTTTCCGCTGCTTATGGCCGCGTGGAAACTTGCACCGGCACTTGCCTGCGGCAATACCGTCGTCCTAAAACCCGCCGAGACGACCTCGCTTACGGCACTTGCTCTAGCCGATATCATTGCGCAAGCCGATTTACCCCCCGGCGTTGTCAATATAGTTACCGGGCCCGGTGAAACCGGACGAGCCCTCGTTTCACATCCAGACATCGATAAAATAGCGTTTACCGGATCGACGGAAGTCGGCAAACAGATCATGCGTAGCGTCGCGGGACGAGATATTCGTCTGACGCTTGAACTCGGCGGAAAAGCGGCCCACATCGTCTTTGCCGATGCTCCGTTGGACCAAGCCATCGAAGGCATCATTTCGGGGATCTATTTCAATCAGGGCCACGTTTGTTGTGCCGGTTCACGATTGCTTGTTGAGGAATCCATTCACGACGAGGTCGTTGCCCGACTCCTTCGGCGTCTCCAAACGATGCGACTTGGCGATCCTCTCGATAAAAACACCGATATCGGAGCGATCAATTCCGCCGAACAGCTTGCGCGCATTCAAGAACTTGTAGCTAGCGGCGTTGCGCAAGGCGCGCAATTGCATAGCCAGCCGTTTTCGGCCCCGGATCGCGGATATTGGTTCCCTGCATCCTTTTTCACCGGTGTGACACAATCGCACCGTATCGCGCAAGAAGAGATCTTTGGTCCGGTGCTTTCTATTCTCACTTTTCGCACCCCCGATGAAGCACTGTCGAAAGCAAACAATACACCGTACGGTCTCTCGGCCGGCGTTTGGACGAGCAGCGGCAGCAAAAACATGTGGATCGCCGAACATCTCCGCGCGGGCGTTGTATGGTGCAACACCTATAATCGCTTCGATCCGGCCTCGCCGTTTGGCGGCTATCGGGAATCGGGATTCGGGCGCGAAGGGGGTGTCCACGGACTTCGGGAGTATCTACAACACGCATGACGGCCTTTAGCGGTGCCGATATGGAACGGCTCGATTCGGTTCTCGTCAACTCACCGCTCGGTCTCGTTGCGTGGGATGCTTCTCTACGCATTTCTTTTTGGTCGAATAATGCGACGACCATCTTCGGTTGGACCTCCGACGAAATGCTTGGAAAGACGATCCAAGAGTCGAAATTCGTCCATCCCGATGATCTCAGTTCCGTCCTCGCCCTAGAGACGGCGACGCGCGTCGGTAACCGGAAGACACGCGTCAACATCAATCGGAATATCCGCAAAGACGGAACGGTAATCACCTGCAAATGGTTTAACGGCCTGCGCCAAGACGACGAACGTTTTCTCGTCGTATCGTTTGTTGAAGACATCTCCGAATGGTCGCAAGTCGAAGCGAGCACGCATGAGAGCGAGGAGCGGTTTCGTTCGCTTTTTGTGAATAACCCGGATACGGTCGTGATCTTCGACAATAAGGGAACGATTATCGATGTAAACGACGCTATTGCCGGGTATGGAATGTCGGCAGATGCTCTTCGCGGTTTGCATTATAGTCGCTTCTTACGCGCTGAAGATCGAGCACTCCACGACAATTATTTCCAACGAGCGCTATCCGGCGAAGTATTGCGTTATGAATCTAGCATTTTCGATATTGACGGGCGAAATCTCGATGTCTCGGTAACAACGGTTCCTATTTGGAGTGGAGGCGAAGTCACCTCGCTCTATACGATTTTACGTGATCAAACCGAGCAAATGGCGGCTGCGGCAGCCCTTGAACAAAGCGAAGAACGGCTACGATCGCTCTTTGAAGAAAATCCGAACCCCGTGGTTGCCCTTGACAGCGACGGTCTTATTCGTGCCATAAACGATGCGGCTGCAGTTCTTTTTGGTAAAGACCGATTTGAAGTGGTGTCACGACGACTCAGTGAGTTCATCTCTCCCGAAGATGAGCCGCTAGCCGCGCTGCGATTTATCGAAGCGATGGAGGGAACGCCATCCTCCATGCTCGTCACCACAAACGATGCGCAAGGACGTCGTCGAGAACTCGATGTCACGATGATTCCGCAGTTCAGTTCGAGCAATGTTGTTGGCGCCTATGTGGTCATGCTTGACGTCACCGATAAACGCTTAGTCGAGCGACAGCTCGTGGCGCAAGCGCAGCGTATTCGCGATCTCTACGCCATCGCTGCAACCACGGATTATTCGCCGCAGCACGTTCAAGAGACGCTCGCCATGGGCTCGCAAATTTTTCACGCGTCCGTGGGTGCGGTCGTCCGAATGGTCGGCGACGATGCCATGATTGAAACCAGCTACGCGGGAGGGCGTGGAATGGTCGACGCGGGTGAGCGGGTCTTTGCCATTGCTCGACGTGTCGCGCAACGTTGGCAATCCGGATCGCTGCTCGTCGAAGATAACGCGGTCGCAACGGCTATTCTCGTTGGCGGCGAGCTCCATGGAGCGCTCGTCTTTGCGATGCCTGATTCAAATGCCCGGCCCGATCCGACCGATCTCGATTTGCTGGCCCTTATGGCTGCGCTCCTCGGAACCTTGATCGAGCGAGGACGAGCACGAGAATCTTTGCGAGCGCTCGCGTATTATGATACGCTCACCGGCCTTCCAAATCGTGTTGCGTTGCATGAATCATTGCATGACGCCATCGAATCGGCACAGCGACGCCTTGCCCGCGTAGCCGTTCTTTTTATCGATCTCGATCGCTTCAAGGACGTCAACGATACGTTAGGACATGCCCTCGGCGATCGCTTGCTCGAACTCGTCGCCGGGCGTCTCGTCAGCGAAGTCGGCGCACAAGGCACCGTGGCCCGCATGGGAGGTGACGAATTTGTCGTTTTGCTCCCCAATGTTCGAGATGCCGAAATTGCTCGATCGCTGGCCGAACGTGTCGTCGCCATTCTTAGTGAGCCATTTCTCATCGACGAATACGAACAATTCGTTTCCGCCTCAGTCGGCATTTCAATGTTTCCGGAAGACGGCCGCGATGATCAGGCTCTCGTCAAAAATGCCGACATTGCGATGTATCGTGCGAAAGATCGTGGCCGGAACGGCTTTTATTTTTACAATCCTGCTCTTGAAGCTCCGATTCATTTACGATTATCGCAAGAAAAATTGCTTCGTCGAGCGTTAGAGCGCGAGCAATTTTCGGTTCACTATCAACCGCAAGTCAACGTACGAACCGGCGAAGTCGTTGCCGTTGAAGCGCTTCTGCGTTGGGAGGATCCGAAGACCGGGCTCATCGAGCCGAAGCACTTCATCCCAAGTGCAGAAATTTCCGGACTTATCGTTCCCTTAGGTGAATGGGTCCTTACCAATGTTGCCGCACAAATGGCGCGCTGGAAATCCACGCTCGGCCCGCTTCGCGTCGCGATCAACTTATCGGGCAGGCAATTCCACCAACGCAACCTCGTGCAAAAAATTATATCGGCATGTAGCGATGCTTCTATCGATCCTTCGCTAATCGAGCTTGAAATAACCGAAACGGTTGCCATGTCGGATGCCGATCATACGGTGTCGACACTGCGACAGCTTAAAGACGCCGGCATGCGCTTAGCCGTCGATGATTTTGGGACGGGCTATTCATCGCTTGCCTATCTTCGGCGATTTGCACTCGATGCAATGAAAATCGATCGCTCATTCATCACCGGAGTGGGCTCGGGAAGCAGTAATGAGTCAATCGTCAGTACCCTTATCACGATGGCCCATAACCTTGGTCTTGAAACGATTGCCGAGGGAGTTGAGGATCAACCTGAACTCGATTGGTTGGCCGAACACGATTGCGATATGATTCAAGGATTCCTTATCGCACCGGCTCTTCCGGTCCCAGAATTTGAACGCTTTATGGGCGAGCGTCGCATCCGACAAAGCGCAACGGGGTAACGCATGACCCATTCGGACGTTTACTTGCAAAGTCGTCAACGCACGGCTGCTATTTTTGCATCCATACGGACCGGCCACGAAAGAGAACGGCCGATTCCTCTGCGACATCCGTTTGTTTTTTATGTCGGCCATATCCCGACATTTAGTTTTCTCACGCTCAATCGTCGCGTCTATCATGAACCCGCGATCAACGCAACGTTTGAAAAGCTCTTTGAGCGAGGCATTGATCCAAGCTTATCAAGCGATGCTTCCGAAACGACAAGGACCGATTGGCCTTCGCACAATGAGATACAATCGTTCGTGAAGCGTTATGACGCACGTGTTCTTGCCGCTCTCGAAAGAGTAGATTCTGAGCCATCTGCGCTTGCACATCTCGCAGCCGGTACACTCTTAGAGCATGAATTCATGCACCAAGAGACCCTTCTCTACATTGTCAATGCGCTCGACCATTCGATGAAGTCCGCGCGGGTAAGCGATCACCGAACTGCAGGGCGACCAGTTAACGGCATGCGTCATATTCCGGCGGGCGAGGCGCATTTAGGGATGGCATCAGACGGCGCTTTCGCATGGGATAACGAACGCGACCCACATAGCATTGCGTGCAAAGAATTTTGGATGCAACGCTACGCCGTGAGCAACGGAGATTGGCTAGCCTTCGTGGCTCAAGGTGGCCCGGTACCTCATTTTTGGGAGCGACAAGGACACTCATGGATGTTGCGATGCACCTACGAATCGATTCCCCTTCCGCTTTCTTGGCCGGTCTATGTTACGCAACGGCAAGCGTCCGCATACGCAGCGTTTTATTCGATGCGGCTTCCAAGTGAGCCGGAATTCCACCGTGCAGCGTATGGGGATTCGCTACAACAGTATCCTTGGGGTGCCGAGTCTCCTACGTCCAAACATGCCAATGTCGGATTCCGCCGCTACGATCCCGAAGGCGTGGATGTTCATCCGCTTTCCGCTTCTCAATTCGGCATCGAGGGCCTAGTGGGTAACGGTTGGGAGTGGACCTCGACGCCATTCGAACCGTTTGACGGGTTTACCCCAATGCCAACGTATCCGCGATATTCTGCCGATTTCTTCGATGGCGAGCATTTTGTGTGCAAGGGCGGATCGCCGATTACCGATCCTTCGTTGCTACGACCCAGTTTCCGCAATTGGTTTTATGCCGATTATCCCTACGCGTATGTGAAATTCCGATGCGTCGCAGCGTAGTTGCCTGCCTGATTGCCATCCTTTTCGCGCAATCAGGCTGCTCGCGAATCGGAAGTTCCTATACGCCAAAACATACGTTACGCATCGCGGTCCTCATTAATCCGAATACGCTGAATCCGATTCTGGCGGCGAATACCATCGAATCATTTATCGACGGACTCTTCGCAAGCGAACTCGTAACGCTTAATCAGCACGGCCAAGAGATTCCGGATCTTGCCAGGGCAGTTCCGAGTATTCGTAATCACGGAATTTCAACTGACGGATTAACGATCACGTATCACTTGCGGCCCAATGCACGCTGGCAAGATGGCGTGCCTGTCACTTCGCGCGACGTAGCATTTACCTGGCGCGCTATCATGAACCCGATCAATAACGTGATCGAACGCACCGGATACGAACAAGTGCGGCGCGTCCTTACCCCGGATGCCCACACGGTTGTCTTTGTGCTCATTCGGCCATATGCGCCATTCGTGCGCACGGTGTTCGGGGAATCCGATTCGCCTTTCCGCATTTTACCCGAGCACCTGCTCGCCCGCTACCGCACGCTCAATCATATCCCCTATAATTCGCTGCCGATCGGTAGCGGGCCATTTCGCGTGGTGAAATGGATACGTGGTGATCGAATCGAGTTAGCGGCAAATCCTCACTACTATCGAGGCGCACCGAAAATCGCGAAAATCCTCATTCGGATTATCCCGAATGTTGCTACGATCGAGGCGGAGTTTCGAGCCGGAAATCTTGATCTCGGCCATGAAATTAACGCGACGACCGCGCACGATCTACAGAGTGTGCCGGGCATTCGCATTGTTCATGCAAAATCGCCCATTTACAACTCGATCGCCCTTAATACGGCTCATCCGCCGCTTAGCAACGTCGACGTGCGACGAGCTCTTGCAATGGGCATCGATTCTGCGGCCCTCATTCGACATTTCTACCATGGATACGCCCAGGAAGCGCGTGCCGATCTCACGCCTTTTTCATGGGCGTACGATCCGGCCATTGCACTTCGCCGCTTCGATCCGAAGCAAGCGGAACGGCTCCTCGATGCCGCCGGATGGAAACGTGGACCCGATGGCATACGCCAAAAAAACGGAAAACCACTCGATCTCCTTTTCGTTTATGGTAATACCGGCACCACCGTACAAGATTTCGCCGTTTCAATTGCCGCGATGCTCAAAACGATCGGCGTCCAAAGTACGATCAAAGGCTACACGCTCTCACTCTTCTACGCGCCCGCCCAAGAGCATGGGATTCTCAACAGTGGAAATTTCGATGTGGCGCTCTATCCATGGGTATCGGGATCCGACCCGGATAACTCCTCGCAGTTTCTCTGCGCCGATATTCCCCCCGCGGGAAACAATATTTTTCACTATTGTTCGAGGAAAACCGATGCTCTCGAACGCGACGCACTTCTGACGTACGATCGCGCCGCACGCAAACGCGACTATGCACAGATTGAAGAACAACTGATGAATGACGTTCCGCTCGACGTTCTGGCCTATCCGGGCCTGATGTATGCTCTATCGAACCGCTTTCATGGATTCGCACCGAATGGCATCAGCGAGGGTTGGAACGCGCAGAACTGGCATTTTTAGGCGCTCCTCCAAGCTAGCAATCGCTTGGCATACCGGAACGAAGGCACAGCCCACAAGCAAAGCTAATCTCCCCAAACTCTTACCTTACGTCAATTGAGCAGTCAGGAGATTCTTGTTGTCTACGAATGGTAAACGCGTTCCCATTACCGTCGCGAATGGGGATGGCATCGGTCCTGAAATCATGGATGCGACGCTACGCATTATTCAAGGAGCCGGCGCCAGAATCGATATTGAAATGATCGAGATCGGCGAGGCCGTTTACAACCGCGGTGTCAGTAACGGCATCGAACCGAGCGCCTGGGATTCGCTTCGGCGCACGAAAGTATTTTTGAAGGCTCCCATTACTACGCCGCAAGGCGGTGGTTTTAAATCCCTCAACGTCACCGTTCGTAAGACACTTGGCATGTACGCCAACGTTCGACCCTGTGCTTCGCTGCATCCCTACGTTGCAACGAAACATCCGAAGATGGATCTCGTGATTGTTCGTGAGAATGAGGAAGACGTCTACGGCGGCATCGAGCATCGTCAAACACATGATGTCGTCCAGTGCCTCAAACTTATTTCGCGGCCGGGAAGCGAACGCATCGTTCGCTATGCCTTCGAATATGCAAAAGCGAACAACCGGAAAAAAGTGACATGCTTTAGCAAAGACAACATTATGAAGCTCACCGATGGGCTGTTTCATAAGATTTTCGATGAGATCGCGCTTGATTATCCGGAAATCGAGAACGAACATTGGATCGTCGATATCGGATCGGCAAAACTCGCCGATACGCCGGAAGCCTTCGATGTCTTGGTGATGCCGAATCTCTACGGCGATGTGCTCTCCGATGTTGCCGCGCAAATTACCGGTTCAGTCGGCCTTGCGGGGAGTGCAAACATCGGCGACCATTGTTCGATGTTCGAGGCGATTCATGGTTCGGCACCACGCCGCGCCGGGCAAAACCTCGCCAATCCCTCGGGACTGATGCATGGTGCCTTGCTCATGCTCGTTCACATCGGCCAGGGCGATATCGCCGAACTCGTCCATAACGCGTGGCTACGGACGATTGAAGATGGCATACATACCTATGACATCTACAAGGATGGGATTTCTCGCGAGCGTGTGGGCACAAAAGAGTTCGCCGACGCCGTGATTGCTCGCGTCGGGCAAAAACCGCAGCATTTACCGGCGGCCCACTATGCGCCCCATGCGAAACTCGATATTGATGCGCGTCCACAGAACCGCACATCGAAAAAGCAACTCGTCGGATTCGATCTGTTTATCGATCTGCCGACTGGAAATCCGGATGCAATCGCGGAACGTCTTGCAACACTCAACGTGCCCGGAGCAAAACTTACGATCATTGCCAATCGCGGAACGAAAGTTTGGCCGAATGGCGATCCGGATACATTTTGGTCGGATCACTGGGTGTGCCGCTTCGAAGCTGACGGTTCGGAGTTTCTGCCGCAAACGACAATCAAGCTCATGCAGGCAATGCTCGAAGCCGGCTACGATGTCGTCAAATCCGAAGGGCTCTACACGTTCGACGGTGAGCGCCAATACTCGTTCGCTCAAGGTCAATAACAGACCATGAAATTAGGGACTATGCTACGCCGCTGCGGAATTGCCGTATTCGCACTACTCGCACTCGGTGCTACGCACTCGCATACTGCACTTTTAGGATCCCTGCATTTTCGCAGTATCGGCCCGAACCCCGGGCGCATCGATGCTGTAGCCGGGGTTCCGGGTGATCCGCGAACGTACTACATCGGTGGCCTTGGTGGCTTACAAAAGACGACCGATGGCGGCGTAACATGGTCCTCAATATTCAACCACAAGCCGGTCAGTTCGATTGGCGCGATCTCCGTTGCGCCATCGGATCCGAATGTGCTGTACATCGGCACCGGCGAGCCGAATCTCCGCAACGATATTCTCTACGGTGATGGCGTTTGGCGCAGCAACGACGCGGGAAAAACCTGGATCCATCTCGGCCTTTCGGCAACCGCGCACATTACGCAGATTGCCATCGATCCCAAGGATGCCAACATCGCCTATGTTGCGGCAAACGGCTCATTCTACAAAGCGAATCCCGAGCGAGGCATCTATAAGACGACGGACGGCGGGAAAACCTGGACGCAGTCGCTTCGCATCGATAATCGAACCGGTGCATCGGCCATCGTGATCGATCCGTCCAATCCTCACCATCTTTTTGCCGGCATGTGGACAGCCTACCGCAAGCCGTGGACCCTGGTCAGCGGTGGACCGAACGACGGATTGTATGAAAGCGACGATGCGGGCAAAACGTGGAAGCATCGCGTCGGCGACGGACTCCCCGCCGGTCTCATGGGGCGCATTGGATTGGCGTTTGCGCCAAGTGATCCCAAACGAGTGTACGCGCTGATCGAATCGAAAAGCGGGTCGCTGTGGCGTTCGCACGACGCCGGCGCAACCTGGAAACTCGCCAACACGGCACATGTCTTGGCGCAGCGCCCCTTCTATTTTTCGCAACTGAGCGTCGATCCGCGTAATCCGATGCATGTCTATTTTCTCTCGGTGCCGCTACTTGAATCAACCGATGGCGGCATAACCACCAAACGCTTGCACCCGCCGATTGGTGATAATCATCAGATGTGGATCGATCCGAGCAATCCGGATCGTCTCATCATCGGAAGCGATCAAGGTGCGGCGATCTCACTCGATGCCGGAAAACATTGGTCTTATCCGCAGCTAGCGCTATCGCAGCCCTATCACGTTGCCGTCGACCAACGCTTTCCGTATACGGTCTGCGTCGAAATTCAAGATGCGGGAAGTGCATGCGGACCAAATTCGAATCCCAATGGTTCGCAAATTTCACCGTCGCAATGGTTTGCAACGCAAGGCGGCGAGAGCGGTTGGATCGTCTTTTCTCCGTCGAACGATAATCTGATTTTCGGCGGTGGGTACACCGGTGATCTCACGCGGTATGATCGACGCACGAACCTAGCCCGGCAAATCTCCCCTTGGCCTCAAGATTATATCGGCTATGCCGCGCGCGATGAAAAATATCGCTTCGGCTGGACGGCTCCGCTTGCCGTAACACCACTGGCCCCACATCGACTCTATTTTGGCGGCAATCGGCTCTTTCTTTCGCGGGATAATGGCCACAGCTGGAGCATCATCTCGCCGGATCTGACGCGCAACGAACGCAGCAAACAAGGCCCACCCGGCGGTCCGATAACGCACGATGCCACCTCAGTTGAAACGTATGACACGCTCTTCACCATCGATCCATCCCCATTTGCAAAAGATACGCTCTGGGTGGGCACCGACGATGGCCTCGTGTGGCTGACGCACGATAACGGGGCACATTGGAACGCGATCACCGTGCCTGGGTTACCGCAGTATGCGCGCATCGATCGCATCGTGCCATCGCCATTTCACGCGGCTACCGCGTATCTTGTTGCCGATCTGCACAAAAATGGCGACCGCGCACCGTATCTCTTTAAAACGACGGATTATGGCGCGCATTGGCAGAGCATTATCGGGAATCTTCCTAGCGATAACTACGCTCGTGTGATTCTGCCCGATCCTATCAAGCCCGGAATGTTGTACGTCGGCACGGCGCATGGGCTCTATGTGAGTTTCGATGACGGGAGCAAGTGGAATGCGTTGCGCGGCAAGCTTCCGACAACGGCAATCTATGATCTCACAATCGCACCGAAATGGGATGATCTCATCGTAGCCAGCCACGGTCGCGGCGTATGGATTCTCGACGACATCAGAGCCCTACAGCATGACACAACGCACACGCATCTTTTCGCGCCGCGCATTGCCTATCGCGCGGTTGGCGGTCGCTTTACCTATGGCCCGCGAACAGGCGGGGGCACCAGCGCGCCGTACGGTGTTCCAGTGACCTTTACTCTGGCGACGGCCTCCAAAGCTCCGGTAACGTTGGTTATCTCAAAGCATGGGCAAACGATTCGTACACTGACCGTGAAGAATGCGTCCGCCGGCATCAATCGCGTCTGGTGGAATCTGCGCTACGCCGCGATAAAAGCCGTCCCTAAAAGTAACGTGTGGGATGACACCGGATTCTCCGGACCGCTGGTGCTGCCGGGGAGATACACTGTGACGCTTCACGCCGGTTCCACAGAGCAATCGCAACCGCTTACTGTCGCCTCCGATCCACGTGTGCCCTCGGATATTGTTGCCCTGCGCGAACAGCTCGGTTTCCTCATGCTCGTCCGTAAGGATCTTCTCCGCATGAACCGCGAGATCACGGCGCTGCGTGCAAAAGCCGCGGCTTCGACAAAAAATGATGCTGAGGTTACTCGTATCGATGCCGCGCTCGCAGTTCTTCTCCAAACGAAAAACCTCGCCGGTGAGGATGTGCTTCGCCATCCCATTCGCATCTACGAGCAACTCTCCAGCCTCGCCGGAGTTGTGGCGTCGGAAAATGCACGGCCTCGCGATGTCGATTACAAGGTGCTTGATCTGCTCGAATCGCAGATGCACGCCGCATTCCGTGCCGATGATGCCCTACTAGGGAGAGCGCATGCGCATCGTTAGTCTCCTTCCAAGCGCAACGGAGATTCTCTTCGCCATCGGTGCCGGAGATGAACTTGTCGGCGTAACGCACGAATGCGATTTTCCCGAAGCGGCACGTCATCTGCCGGTTCTGACGGCATCTTCTCTTCCAAGTTCTTCATCAAGTGCGCAAATCGATTCGCACGTTCGTAAGAATCTGCATGAAGGCTCGGGACTTTACACGCTCGATAGCGATTTGCTCGCTGATCTCGAACCGGATCTCATCGTTACGCAAGAACTTTGTGCCGTTTGCGCAGTCTCCTACGATCTCGTTAACAATGCGGTCAAGCGCTTACGCTCCGATACGCGCGTCATTTCATTGGAGCCCTCGTCGCTCGCCGACGTACTCGAAACCATCGCCACACTTGGAAATCTTACGCATCATCGGCCACAGGCCGATACGCTCATTACGCAGCTTACCTTGCGCATGCGAGCGCTGGAAAAAAATGTTACGCGAGCGCTGCAAGATCGCGCGACGCGAGGCGCAAAGCGGCCTCCGACGCTGCTGCTCCTAGAATGGAGCGATCCGCCGATGGGACCAGGACATTGGAGCCCGGATACCATCAAACTCGCGGGCGCCACACCGCTCCTGGCATGTCCGCAAAGCAATACGAAAGCACGCTCGTGGGATGAAATCGCAGCAGCCGATCCTGATATTATCGTTCTTGCGCCGTGCGGATTCGATCTCGCGGCAACGCGCAAAGCAGCGGCGGAGCTTGAGAAAAATCCATCCTGGAGGGAACTTCGCGCCTATCGCGAGCGCGAAATCTATTTGCTCGACGGGAACGCGTACGTCAATCGTCCCGGCCCGCGACTCATCGACACGGCCGAAATTCTCGCAACCATTCTTTTTGAAGACGCCATCGACAACGATATCGTCAATCCCAACGCGTGGGAGCCGTCGTTTCAGCTAACGGGCCAATAACTGCGCAAGGGCGAAAACAATGCCAGGCTCGAGTATGGCGATGATGGCGCCGTAGCAGTCGCCGACGAGGCCGCCGCCGAGTCGTGATGCCATCCACTTTGCGGCCGCAAGCGGCACGAGTATCGCTGCTAACACAACGAGTGTTGCCATCGGCAACAAAAAGAACGCGAGAACTTCGAGCGCGATGAGCATGAGTGCAAAAAGTACGACGTTCGGCTTTGCGATGAATGCAGCGGTTGGCGTTCCCGCTCGACCATACGGAAAGATATAGGCCAGAAAAACGGCAGCTAAGCGCGCACTTGCCAATGCGATGACGAAGACGGCAACAACGTGGAAGGTATCGAGTTTTTGCAGTGGCGTAACGGCTACCCACCACGCGCCGGCAAGCAACGCCATGCCGACAAGGGCGAAGGTCCCGTGCCGGGGATCCTTGAGAATTTCGTGGCGACGTTCAACGGAAACGGACGCAAAGAGCGCATCGGCGCAATCGAGATAGCCGTCAACGTGAAGAGCGCCGGTCACCAACCAGACGCCGGCTATCGCCGTAAAACTTGCCGCGATATCACCGAACGCCCAACGCGCAAGCAACATCGCTCCGGCAACGAGCAACCCCAAACACACGCCGACGAACGGCAAAAATGAGAGCGCATCGGTATCGGGAGCCGGACTTAGGCTCAAGCGTCCAACCGGCAGGACCGTAAAATAGGCGAAGGCCGATCCTAACGCACGGAGCGCGCGCATTAGGTGGTTTCGACTGCCGTCGCTACACCGGCTTCGGCAAACGTTTTCATTTCGTGATACATCCGGCCGGCGGCATCGATGAATCCGAAGGCGAGCGCCGCACCGCTCGCTTCACCCAAGCGCAAATCCAAATCCAGCAACGGTACTAAATCCAACGCGCGAAGGGCCAAAACATGGCCTCGTTCATGCGAACGGTGCGCGGCAATGCAGTAGCCGATTGCCGCCGGTGCAATGCGCGACGCCAAAAGCGCAGCTGCCGAAACAATAAAGCCGTCGAGTAAAATCGGAATTCGCAATCGC
>JAJYCL010000014.1 GCA_021778415.1 bacterium
ATCTACGCTCGCTGCGCTCGCTCCTCAGCATGACGGCATTGTCACCCTACGGCATTGTCACCCTGAGGAGCGCACGAAGTGCGCGTCTCGAAGGGCGAATGCTTCGAGACGCTCGCTGCGCTCGCTCCTCAGCATGACGGGGGGAGAGAGCGGGTTACGTTTTTGTGGATGCGATGACGCCGATGGCTGAGGCGTACCAGGCGGCGAGAGCCGTCGCGAGGCCAAAATAGCCGCCGAGCATGCTTACGCTAGGGTTCGAGGTAAACGCGCCGCTCGCTAGGATGAAAAACGTGATCGTTAGCAAGACGAATACCGTCAGCACCGGCTTGCTCAGATTGAGCGCCGCGATCGTCATATAGGCGGTGAAAATGCCCCAAGCGACGAGGAAGAAGCCGATGGCCGTTGGCGCCGCGTCCGGAGGAATTTTCGGTGCGAAATACGTGACGAGGAGGAAAAACGAAAGCCAGAACGCCCCATACGAGGTGAAGGCTGTCGCACCGAAGGTGTTGTTGCGCTTGAATTCCCACATCCCGGCACAGAGTTGAGCCAGTCCGCCATAGGCGAAGGCGAGGCCGAGAACGACGGCCTCACCGCTTTTGGGAATAAATCCGGCGTTCGCCGCCGAGAGCACGAAGGTTGTCAGAGCGAAGGCCGCGAGGCCGAGAGGCGCCGGGTCGGCGATAGTCGACGGTGTCGAGGTTTGAGCCATGAGTTTCAATCCCCCAAGTGAACGTGCGAATACACTATTGCCTTGGCTATCGCCGTGCCAGCGCCTCTCGCTTTTCTATTGCGATGCGAGGACGAAATTAATCGTCGGCGCGTCGCATGGTAAACCGATATGTTGGAACGGTATTTCAATCTGCTGATCATACGGCAGATCGTTGCTCTCTGCGGCAGTCTCTTCGACGACGCCGTCCCATGGGAATTGGATCGTTCCCCAAAGTGCCCATGAAAAGAGATCTTCCTCCCAGTATTGTTTGGTGCCGGCGACGCGCTCGAAGCGCGGCGCTGACGGAAGATTGTCGACTTCGGTTTGCAGATTCTGCAATTCTTGACTGTTCGGAGCAAGCGATTGCACCATGCCGGAATCGAGCGCATTATCGACTTGTTGCGGGGTAGCAAGGGTCACGGATGCGAGGGAGAGCAGAATATCGCGAATCCACGGGCTCGTCACCAGCGGTGAGCCGCGTAGCGGAAGTGGACCTCCGACGAGAATTGCGCGATTCGGTTGCGTCGCGAGATTCTGGAGAGCACCGAGTGCGGTCAGCGTTCCGTAGCTGTGTGCTTCGATGTCGTAATTTGTAAGGTTGAGGGAATTGATGAACGTGGCAAGCTTCGGCCCGTTCACGCTCGGCGGTTCGGTGTAGTCGTAATCGAAACCGACGATCTGTGTATACGCGCCCGGTTGACTCGAAGCGTTGGTGGTGTAGTCGTGAGCGCAAGCGTAACTTGATTCGACACTGCTGAAAATGCCGTGGACGACAACGAGTGTGCGAGCATTGGGATCCAGCGCTGATGGTGTCGACGACCAACTGCGCGATGTATCGTTCCAGTAACGTCCACCGGATTGGATCGTCACGCTTTGTGCCGTGCGCGCATTTATCGGCGAAGCGTTCATGCCGAGAGCAAGACGCACCGCCAGAACGCCTTTAAGCATCGGGCGTGGGATGAGCACCGTCGCAACGTGATGTATGGTATCGAAGGTGCCGTCCAAAACGATGCGCCGCGCACCATCGGCGGTAACGAGCGTTACCAACGGAGCGTGCGCGCGCTCGACGCCGGGAGCGTCGCTCGCGTTGTACGGAATGCGCATCGTGATGCCGTTGGGGACATCGTTGCGCGAACGATAGACCTGCATGATGTGCCGGCGGGTATTTGTTCCTTGCGGAATCGTCATCGACAGCTCGCCCGCTGCGATGGCCCAACCGGGATTCGGCGCGGCTTCACGTAGCATAGGCGAAAAATCGACGCGTACGGACTGATCGCTTGCAAGAACGTTTGGCTCGAAATGGACGGTCGTCGTTGGGCTGATCGTTACGTCTCCGCCATGGAGCGCGCTTAGCAAAGCGCTTCGCGACTGTACATTCGGCGTGCTTGGCGGAAGTAGCGCGCTCTGCGGAGCGCTGGAAGATCCTGCGTTACATGCAGTGAGGCTGACGCAAAGCGACAGCGCAACAAAAGCGAGTCGTTTCATGCAATGTATGCTACGCCTATTGCACATCCTATCATAGCGGCGAATCGCATGTAGAAGGCGATGGTATTTCTAATGCGTGCGAGATATACCGTCAGAACGATGTTTGCGCATGAACGAAATCGTAGGATTCTTGAATCCAAGCGAGTACTCGACATCTGCCGTGTCTATCCATGCACGGCGCTACATTTGCGTTTTCTAAGGAGGGTATTTTCGCATGGGTCAATTTTTTTTTGTACGCGCTTCGCGTGTCGCGCTGATCGCATGTATCGCGGTCCTCGCCGCGTGCGCAGGGCATTCGGGCAGCATGGTGCCCACAACGCAACAAGGTTATCGACAGTCGGCAATCATTCCCGATACCGGGGCTATGACGGCTGGTGCTCCCCACATTCTGTTTGAGCGCGGCGTTGCTGCCGGCAGATTGCCAACGGCAATGCAGGCGTGTCGCGGCTGCGCAATATATGGCGGGGCGAACATGACCTACGCAGGCGGGCCGCTGCTGCTGAATCCCAAAGTGTATCTTGTTCTGTGGGGGAACTGGAGTTCAGCGGACCCGTACCGTGAAGGACAATTTCTGAATCGATTTTTTGCTGGCGTGGGTGGGACGGCATGGGGCGCAACGCTAACCCAATATACGTCCCGGCTAGGCCGTGTCGTAAACGCTCCAAATATCCTTAAAGGCGTTTGGAATGACACAACGACGCCGCCGTCATCGCTGACCGATAGTGTCGCGGCGCAAGAGGCGCTTTCGGCGCGTACCCATTTTCTCGGTGGCGCAAATGATCCCAACGCGCTGTACGTCATCGCTACTCCGGAAAACGTTGCAAATGGTATTGCGAGGGCGTGTGCGTGGCACAATGCTGCGAACGGTGGTGTTCCTTACATTGCATTACCGTATCTCGCCAATGAAACTCCATGCGGTTCGCAACAATTTGGAACGGTTTTGGACGGGGTGAGTATTGTTGCCGGACATGAACTTGCCGAAGCAGTAACCGATCCCGATCCGTGGACTGGATGGGCCGATCCCTCGAAGTACGAAATTGGCGATAAGTGTGCATGGGTAGGCTTATACCAGGCTCAACTTGCCAATGGTACGTATCCGATGCAACCCATTTGGAGTAATGCCATTGGAGGCTGTGCTCCATGGCAATACGTGACGAGCATTGCGACGAATCCCAAAAAAATTTCCGTCGGTCGTGGCGCGACGGAAATGGTAACATTAACTTGCACGGTGAATGGGAAAGCTTCGTCATGTGATGGCGCTATGGGTGCTATAGCTGGAGGAAGCGGCAGTGGCTATGTCTATGGGCAGGGAAATCAATGGTACATTCATACTTTGGAACCCGGCATGCTCCAAGTCTCGTTTACTTTTTTCTCCAGCACAGCGACCGTGGGAGTGAGAATTTTGAAGTTCGTGCCGTAGGCGCTTGAGCGGCAATCATGCGGTAGGCGCAAAAAAGGCTTTCACCGCCGCTCCGATTCCGGCGGCAATCGGAACGGCGAGGAAAAGCCCGAACGCGCCGAACAGAGCGCCGCCAATAAGCAAGACGATAACGACGAGCGACGGAGCCAATCCGGTTCTTGCACCAACAATTTGCGGTGCAAGAACCTGGGCTTCGAATTCAAAAACCGCAAGCAGAAGAATACATACGATCAATGCGCGCGTTACGCCACCAGCTGCAAGCGCGAAAAGTAGCGACGGGACAAATGCGACGATGCCACCGAGATACGGAACGAGATCGAAGACAGCTGTCGTGAGGGCGATAATAAATGCGAACTTAACCCCGGCGGCAGCTAACACGATGTAGACGAGTACGCCGACGAGTCCACTGACAACGATCTGAGCACGAACAAAACCGCCGACAACACGTGAGACTTCGGCCATCGCGACGAGGGTCGATTTGCGTCGCGAGGCCGGAACGACGGCGAGAATCGCGTTTGCGTAACGTGAGGAATCTAGCTGAAAATACGCGGCAAGAATGGGAATGACGATGACGCCCGCGATGATCCCTGCGAGCGATCGTGTGACGGCGAATACGGCAAAAAGGGCTTCGCGTCCGTAGGTTGCAACGCCAATATCCAATTGTCCGAAGAGATCGGAGAGTGTTTTTTGCAGCGAAGGCGGGATGACGGCGAGTGCTTCAACGCTTACTTGCGGGAAGGCGACGATCGCGGCTTGCCCTTGCGCGTAGACTTGCGGAGCCATAAGGAAGGCAACAGCGACGACGAGGATCGTGATCCCGGCGTCGACGACGATGATAGCAATTGGCCGTGGAACACGAGACTCAATGAGATGAACCAACGGCCATGTGAGTAGTGCGTACAATATTGCCAGCGCGATGATCGCGACTACGGAAACCATGAACTCGCATCGGGCAAGCGTCTCAACAGCAAAACATGCATGATGAGTCAGTCTTTACTTCGATTTTGCTTGGTGAAGCCAAATCGTATTCCCATCGGGGTCTTTTACCGATGACATAAAGCACAGTGGGGTTTCATATGGCTCGCTCGAGGTAACGCCGTGTGCGTCGAGTCCGGTACGATAGGCCGTCATGTCGCTCACTTCGATTGCCAGGGATTGGGCTGAGCCTGGTGCCCCGACTTGTTCGAAATTCCCAACGCCGAACGTACTGCCGCCAAGATCGAATTCCACCCAAAACGGTGCTTCGATGTCGCCTTTTTTAAGGCCGAGGACATCGGCGTAGAAAGCCACTGCTCGTGGCATATCGGTCACCGGATACATCGTGAAAGCGACGCCGTTGATCACGGCGCTGTTTGTTTGCGTCATCGAGAGAACCTCATAGGTGTGTGATAGGAACGGTCATATGGACAAGGTGGTGCCGTGGCGTGAGAGCAAAAAGTTTTACGCTTTTGGGAACCGTCGAGGTTGTAACGTGGATCACCGCGACATACGGCGTGATGACTTCCGTGCAAATCTTCTCGTTGCGTAGCTGCTGCACGAGAAAGTGTGCGTCGCTAAGCGGCCGAGCCACGTACGCGATGCGTACATCAAAACAGGCTTTCGGTTGAGGGAGTTGGACGGTTGCGCTCAGGGTGAATCCATTGCCCTCGGCGATGGCGCTTGCGTTACTGACCACGGCCGGCATCCATGTCGACGCGCTTGGTGCAGCGGAGCCGAGAGTGGCAATCGCAAGCAGAAGCGTAGGAACGGCGAGAATCTTCACAATGCTACCTCCGCGAGCACCTGTACGCCCGACAAAGCGTTTTTCCCGCTATCTGTTCCGTCGGATCGATGGTCGGACGGTCATGGGACGAGGAATCGTCATTTTTCGTGTCGACATCGATGGAGTAAAATGGGGATCCGGATATTCCATTTCGTTACGTCATTCGTTACAAAGGTGCCCAAGCGCAGGCCGCCGCTGCAAAAAACGATGATACGAAGCAATACGACGTCGGATTTGTCTTTAATAAGCCGTAATCAGCTGCCGCTGTCGATTGACGAGATTCGCGGGTCTCGTTCCAAGCGGGCAAACTCACGGGGCCATTCTTCGGTTTCAAAACGCTTCGCACGCATTGCCAGGTGTTCGAATGCGCAGCCAAAGTATGGGTTAAGCCGTGAAGTTCTCAGCATTGGCATCGCCTCGTAGACGTTATCCCACACCATTGAAATCATTCCGGCGTATTCATAGAAAATCAATCGCTCCGAAAGTCCGCTGACAATAACGAGGGACGCAAAGCGTTCAAAAAACGCACAAGATTGAAGAGCCTGTCTCGCTCCTTCGACTCTTCATCCTGCAGAAGATGACGCGCGAAATCCGGGTCACGTATGTGCTTGGCGAACGCATGCGTCCAATGAATCGCGTCGGTTATTTCTGCTGTTTTTGCTTCACTGACGAAATTGAGATGGATCTGTAATTCGTTCGCCATGCGATTATGGCGAATCTGGCGGAGCGCGGCAAACGCCGTGACGGCAATAATGAGGGTCGTCGCCAGGCTGGCAGCCATTTCAATCGTTCTAGCATCCATGATTCGGACTTTTACGGGCGGCGGCGTCGTTTCATTATCCGGGGCTTCACGGTCGCAGGCTTCGGCGCCTGTAGGACGTCCAAACGCATGTGTGGTAGCTTGGCTCGACATCGTATGAGCATAAGGATGCGAGGTACTGCGCAATGAATTTTCGACGAGCACGTGACCTGTTTACCGCATCGGCGTTCGCGTGTGCCGCGTTCATATGGGGACTGGCAGTCGCCACCAGCGCATCCCGGATTGATGCTGTCACCCCGTTAGTCCTCGGCGATCTGATCGCGATCATAGCGTATGCTCTTGGTGCCGTCACGGCTCGGACAGCCGTTGGAATCATCGTCGCCGTTTTAGCGGCGCCGTACTTTCTTTTTGATGGATTTCTTCGAGTGTTGAGTGGAGGACTCGCAACGGATGGCGTTCGCCCCGTATCGGCGTTGACATTTTATCACGGAGAACTCTCGGTCTATCCGCTGCTCGGATGCGCGTTGATCCTCGGTTTGTCATTCGCACTTCGTCAACGCGCGCCGGTCGCGTGGGTCGTCGCACTCATCGTGAGCGCCGCTATGCTGGTGCTTTCGCTCTTCGGCCGCGATGGTGCGATGATTGCTGCTCTATGGTATGTTGCGATGGCTTTCGATTTTGTGCGTAAGGCATAATGAAGCGAACTGTTCGACGATTTTAGGATCGTTTACGGTGCGAGGGACTGGAGCAGTTCCTGATACGGTAGCGCGTGGAGCGTAATTGTAATCGGGCCGCCGGGGCGTAGTACGCTCAGCGTCTGCATCGGTGGCGTATCGATTTCTGCTTCGAACGCTTCGATGGTCATTTTTGTCGCGTCTTTGCCGTTGATGGTGGCGATGATATCGCCGGTGAGCAAGCCGGCTCGATCGGCCGGCCCATTGGGCGCGACATCGGCGATGCGAAATCCCTCGGGTACTTTGCGAAAGAGCATGAGCGCGTAACGGCCCGGTTTCGTGGGATCCAGCGCCAAGCCAACGCGAACGAGGCTGGTCCATTCAGCGAAATGTTGTGAGCGATAGGCGGAAAAATCGGCGAGAAGTTGGTCCATGACATCATTGCCCATGTCGACAATTTCGTCGGCGGGGGTGCGATGAGCAAATGCCGGATTTTCAGTTTTTGTTTTTTGCACATTATAGTACGGCATGCCGTGGCAGTCGGAAATGAAAAGGCCGACTTTGACGGTCGCAACTTGCGACGAATAGCTCCAATTGTACGTTGGCATCATGACGCCATCGATCCGATCATCATCGCATTTCCCGCTGAGCGCGCTAATCGATGCGAAATCGCGCTGCGTTAGGGTGATCGGAATGAGATAGACCTCGTTTTTCGAGGTGAAGAATTGAGGAACCCGTGCGACGACGCCGTCAAGGAACGCGTCGCCAATCGTCTTGGCAAGCCCCGCGACTTCAGGCGCTTTCCAGAGATAATAGCCGATTCGGTAGGCATTTGATTTTTTTGACGCAGCGCCGTTCATGACCAGCGAGATCGTTGCGGAGCTCGGGCCGTAGGCGCTGCCCGGTAACGCTTGCTCCAAACCGCGAGCGATGTAACTGGGATCGAGTTCGGCGCCGTGCACGATAGCAAGAACTTTTCCGGTCCGAGCATCGAGAATCGGTGCCCCGCTATCGCCGTGGTAGGCCGCCGCATCGAATTGTATGATTTCGCCATTGAGGCGAATCGCACTCACCATGCCTCCATGGATGGACGGACGAAGCACGTCGCCGTTGATTTTCTGAAAGGCGATCGTAGCCATGGGATAGCCGATCAGCGCAATGCTCATGCCCTCGCGAATACTCTCGGGCGGAGCAAGTGCGAGGGTCGCGCGGTGACCGACGGCGACGCTGAGGATAGCGACGTCTCGAACGTGATCGCGCTTGACGACGCGCGCGGTATAACGCTCGCGTTCGTTACTATCGAACACGACATCGACTTGTGTCGCGCCTTCGACCACGTGATTGGCCGTCACGATGGTGGTATCCGAATCGCCGGATGCGACGGCAAAGCCGGAGCCGGACTGCGTCCCCGAGGAAGTGAGGGCGACGATAAAGACGACCGCCGGCTTGGCTGCGGCAACGATACTGGAAAGATCGGTCGCGGTTTCGGGCGGCGGAGTTGCCGCGCCCAGGAGCGTCATGCCGAGAATGAATGCGAGAATCTTGCTCATGCGGTCCACCCTTACGACTCTACGATAGCTCGGCGACTCGTCATTCTTGAGAACATTGCAAGAAAAAACGCCCGATACCATCAGGCGTTTCTCTGGGAACTTCAGCGGGCTGCGACGAGATGCGGGCGCTAGAGGGGGCCGGTATAGCAGCTCGTAGGGGCGCGATTCAGTTTGTTGCGGGTCACGTTGAATTCGGCAAAGCCGTAGGGAATGTTATTGCGATTGCAGAGTTTGGGTATGAAGGAAATAAGGCTATGGTGTCGACCCGTGCGAAGCACGTAAAGGCGGTACTCGGTGCCCGCTGCGTAGCAACACCGATGCGTTATGTAGGTGTGACCGGGGGCGACGGTCCCGCCCTCCCATGTATGTCCACTCGGCGTGAGCATCTCGACTTCCACCGGAACTGCCGTTGTGTTATGCACGATGACGAGGCCATTATGCAGGTTGACGCCCGCCGACGCGGGCGCGATTGCGAGCAGGCACGATGCAACGATGACAAGTGCGCTACGAAGCATGTTCGCGAGCGTTCGACCAGGTGAAATCATCAGAGTATCTCTTTCTTTGCGCAGAGCGTAAGGAAGTTGTCGGGTGAAGTTTTGAACGCAAGCAAGAGTTCCTCGGTTCGCTCGTGTCTCGCGAATGCGTTCGAGAAGAAAGAAAAACCGCCCGGAAAATCCGAGCGGAAATGGTAGCCCCAACGGGATTCGAACCCGTGTTACCGCCGTGAGAGGGCGGCGTCCTAGGCCTCTAGACGATAGGGCCGTGGCTCCCGAGCAAGGATTCGAACCTCGATAATCCGAGTCAGAGTCGGAGGTCTTACCGTTAGACGACCCGGGAACGACAACGGCGCTAATGCTACACTACCGAGCGCAACTCTTGCAAGCGGAGGCATCGCTACATTCAGAACTCTCGTCCGTCACCGAGGAAAACCGGTTGGGCGTGTTGCCGCCTCACGATGTGACGTTTGCTTTGTGGGTTATCGCGCTGTCGTATGGCGTAACGACCGCGACCATCACCGTTTGAGCGGCAGCGATAGGACCGAACGCATGTTCGCGACCGTCATGCGTGTGGTATCCTTGTACGAAGCGCCGGGTATGCTAGAAGAAGAACGCCGGACGGCGAATAGCCCATTACTCGGAGCCTCTCTATCCTGAAAGGAAGTTCGGTTGCAAGCCATTGTCCTCGTCGGGGGGGAAGGCACGCGCCTCCGCCCTCTTACCTTTGGCACCCCAAAACCTATGGTGCCGATTGCCGGCGTGCCATTTTTGGCCCGCACGGTCGAGCGCTTGCACGAGGCGGGCATCGACGAGGTTATCTTTGCCGCCGGCTATATGCCGCAAGCCATCGTCGATTACTTTGGCGACGGCTCGGCCTTTAAAATGAAGATCACCTACGTGATCGAGGCTGAACCGCTGGGCACGGCGGGGGCTCTTAAAAACGTCGAGCGGTATATTCATGGCCCGTTCTTTGTCCTCAATGGGGATGTCCTCACCTCGCTCGATCTTCGGGCGATGATGGAATTTCATCGCAAATCCGGGGGGCTTGGCGTCTTACATCTTATTCGGGTCGAGGATCCGTCGGCGTTCGGTTGCGTGGTGCACGATGCGACCGGACGGATTTCCGCCTTTGTCGAGAAGCCGCCGAAGGGCAGCGAACCAACCGATGAAGTGAACGCCGGCACCTATTTGCTCGAACCGTCCGTCTTTGCGATGATTCCGGCTGGGCGTAACGTCTCCATCGAGCGCGAAACGTTCCCGGCAATTCTGGTGTCGGATCAACGTTTATACGCATACACGACGAATGATTATTGGATCGATCTCGGACGTCCGGAACACTATCTGAGCGCGCATCGCGATATTCTTTCCGGGGCTATGCCGCTGGCATTGTCGTCCGACCACGATCGGTCGCTACCGGGTGAGGTCTACGTTGAAGCAGGGGCGCACATCGACCCGACGACGCAACTCGGTGCCAATGTCGTCGTCGGTCGCGGATGTTCCATCGGAGCGCGTGTGAAAATTTCGGATTCCGTGCTTTGGGATGAGGTTGTCGTCGGCGATGATGTTGAAATCGAATCGTCGATTATTGCTTCGCGGGCACGGATCGGAGCGCACGCAACGATTGGTGCGGGAACGGTGATCGGTCACGATGTTGTGATCGAACCGGGCACGCACATCGCACCCGATTCTCGTATCGGCGGCACCGCCGCCGCGGCACGGTAATATGGACGGAGAGCACGTCGTACCCTCCGTGCTCTTTCTTGCGTCGTTTCCCCCGCGCGAATGCGGCATTGCGACATTCACGAAGGATGTCGTCAATTCGTTCGATCACGCGTACGGGTCGTCGTCGCACATTATCGCAGTCGATGAACCCGGTGGTGAGTTCCGTCGCTACCCGGCGCGCGTAATCGGGCGCTTTTCGCAAAACGATCGTCACACATACGAACGCATAGCAAATGTGATCGCGTCGCAACCAGCCGATATTCTCAACGTCCAACACGAATTCGGCTTATTCGGCGGCGAACGCGGCGAATGGATCATCGATGTCATTCGCAAGTGCGGTAAGCCCGTCGTCGTCACTATGCATACGATATTGCCCGATCCCGATGAGCAAATGTTACGCGTGACGAGAGATCTTTGCGAGGCCGCGCATGCGGTTGTTTCGCTCTCGCAGACCGGGCGCCAATTGCTGATCGACGTTTATGGTGTCGATCCTGAGATGATTCATGTGATCCATCACGGAGTCCCCAATGTGCCTTTCATGCCGACGGGGCCGGCAAAGGCAACGTTCGGTATCGGTCAACGCACGGTCATATCGACGTTTGGTCTGATTAATCGCGGTAAGGGCCTGGAATATGCTATCGAAGCGATGCAACCCGTTGTCGAGCGACATCCTGAAGCATTGTACCTTATCCTCGGGCAGACCCATCCCGTCGTGCGCCGTCAAGAAGGCGAGTCGTATCGCGAATCGTTAGTCGCTCGTATCGATGCTTTGGGCCTTCGCCATAATGTGAAATTAGTTGATAAGTATCTTGACGACGAAGAATTGCTGGCGTACCTTGCGGCCACCGATATCTACCTAACGCCGTATCTCAACCCCGTGCAAATTGTGAGCGGAACGCTCGCCTATGCCGTTGGGTGCGGGAAAGCCATCGTCTCGACGCCATATTTATATGCGCGAGAGTTGCTTGCAAATCGACGTGGATTTCTCTGCGATTTTCGCGATGCGGAATCGATCAGTACGTCGTTACTCGCCCTTCTCGACGATCCCGCGTTGCGGCGTAGCGTCGAGCGACGAGCCTATCGCTTCGGTCGGCAAATGACGTGGCCGAATGTTGCTCGTGAGTACGAACGTGTCTTCGCCTCGGTTCTTCCGCCCGGCGAACCGGCAATGGCCGCGTCGGCATAACGCGTGATCGATCTTCCTAGTCTTTCGCATCTCTGCGCGCTCACCGATGATACTGGGGTCTTGCAGCATGCCATCGGACCGATTCCCAATCGTGCCTTTGGCTATTGCACCGATGATATTGCGCGCGCGCTTGCGGTAGCGGCGACGCGTCTACAACTTGATCCGCTCGATGCAAATGCGGATTTGATCCTGCGCACAAGCCTTGCGTATTTGGCGCACGCGATCTTACCCAGTGGCGAGTTTCATAACTTTATGAGCCATGAGCGGACGTGGCTCGATGACGTCGGCACCGAAGATAGTTTCGGCCGGGCAATTTATGGGCTCGGAATGGCCGTTGCGAAGGTTGCCGATAACGATGTGCGTGCCGTTGCCCATCGATTACTCGCATCGGCCCTTCCGAATGTTGCCAACCTGCGCTACGTGCGGGCCTACGCGTATGCCGGAACGGGAGCCTCATGGGCTTTCCCAACCATGCCCGAAGCGGCAGGCCCCATGGCCGAAGCGCGCGATGCGCTACTGCATGCGTATGCATCGGAGCACAGCGCACAATGGGATTGGTTCGAGCCTGAACTCACCTACGATAATGCGCGCCTACCCGAGGCATTGCTGCGTATCGGTCGCGCCCTCGGCGATCAGCGGGCCATCGACGTCGGGCTGCGGACCCTGGCATTTTTGCGGAAAATTGTGATCGAGGAGAACATGTTCGTCCCGATCGGTAATGAGGGCTGGTATCCGCGCGGCGGTGTTCGGGCGCGTTACGCCCAGCAACCGCTGGAGGCGACGGCAATGGTTGAGGCCCAGTTAGCGGCCTATGCAATAACGCAAGATCCCCAGGATTATGCCGTGGCAACGCTGGCTCACGGCTGGTTTACGGGGCAAAACACGGCCGGATTGGTGCTTGCGCGCGGCGGTGGTTGTTGCGACGGGTTGTCAGAGGACTCGGTCAATCCGAACATGGGTGCCGAATCGACATTGGCATATTTGATGAGCGCCTATGCGCTCAAGCATGCCTCGCCTCCATCTGCCTAGGCAGTTCGGGCCTGTCTGTCGAAGAGTACGATCATCCATGAGTGTTTTAGTTGACGCGCTGAACGATGTTCAAGCCGAAGCGGTCCGTTCCGCCGATGGTCCAGTCCTTATTTTTGCCGGAGCAGGCAGCGGAAAGACGCGCGTGCTCACGCACCGAATCGCCCACCTGCTCGAAGATCGTAAGGTCGCGCCGGATCGTATCCTCGCCGTAACCTTCACGAACAAGGCTGCCAAGGAGATGCGCACGCGTCTGGAGCGGATGGTCGGAGATGTCGCTCGGGATCTCTGGGTTTCTACTTTTCACGCTATGTGCGTGCGGATGCTTCGCCGCGATGGCGAAAAAGTCGGTGTTGATTCGCGCTTTGTGATTATCGATGATGCCGATTCACGTACGCTCGTCAAAGAGATTCTCACCGATCTCGATTATGACGATCGTCAATTGACGCCGGGCTTTTGTCTGAATGAGATCGATAAGGCCAAGAACCTTTTATTGGACCCCGATGCGTATCGCGCCAAGAGCGATTCCTTTCTGGCCGAACGCGTCGCCAACGTGTATCGCGAATACGATCGCCGCATGCGCGAATCCAATGCCTTAGATTTCGATGACCTGATTGTGCGCACCATCCAATTGCTTGAAAAGGATGCCAAGACGCGGGCTCGTTATCAGGGCAAGTTCCAATATATCCTTGTCGACGAGTATCAAGACGTCAATGCGGGGCAGTATCGCTTGCTTCGCAATCTTGTTGGGCCGGATCAGAATATCACGGTCGTTGGCGACGACGATCAGTCGATCTATTCATGGCGCGGCAGCGATTATCGGATGATTCTTCGTTTTGAAGAAGATTTTCCGGGCGCGCGCGTCTTTAAGCTTGAAGAGAATTATCGGAGTACCCAGACGATTCTCGATGCGGCCAATGCCCTTGTCTCGATGAATCGGGATCGCTCGCAGAAGAAGCTCTTTACCTCCCGCGGCGCCGGTTCGTCGATCATCGTTTTCCCGGCAGGGACCGAACGCGATGAAGCGCGATTCGTCACCGAGAAGATCAAAGAATCGGTTCGTAACGGATCCTCGTATCGTGATTTTCTGGTGCTCTACCGTACCAACGCACAATCGCGCGTGTTTGAAGAGGCTCTCCTCGGCGATGGGATTCCGTATCGCGTCGTGGGCGGTGTCGGGTACTATGCGCGCGCCGAGATTAAAGATGCCGTCGCGTATCTCCGTTATCTCAATAATCCATCCGATGCGATTGCGTTCAAACGTATCGTCAACGTTCCGCGGCGTGGCATTGGCGGCCAAACGGTGGCCGCATTGGTTCGCGCCGGCGAACGAGCGAACCGTTCGGTAGGCGAAGTGCTGCTCGATGATGAGCTGCTGAAATCCGCAGTTCCCAAAAAAATGAAAGAGCTCGAGCGTTTCGCCGAGTTGATGGCGCGTCTGCGCGGAAGTCTCGATGAGATGTCCGTTTCGGATGTGCTTACGGCCGTGCTCGATGAATCCGGTTACATCCGTGAACTCAAAGATGAGCAAACGGCCGATTCGCGTACGCGTCTTGAGAATCTCCAAGAACTCATCGGCGTAGCGCGTGAATACGAAGCCAATGAACCCGAACCATCGCTTGGTGCATTTTTGGCCAATATTGCGTTGGTGAGCGATCTCGATAGTTTGGATCCGGATGCGTCGTATGTCACGTTAATGACGCTCCATGGAGCCAAAGGCCTGGAATTCGATACCGTCTTTATGACCGGTATGGAAGAAGGCGTTTTTCCGCACCAACGTGCGCTGACGGAAATGGCCGAACTCGAAGAAGAGCGTCGGCTTGCCTATGTCGGTGTTACGCGAGCGATGGAGCGCTTGTTTCTTACGTTTGCCGAACGTCGCATGATTTTCGGGAATACGTTTGCGTACCCGAAATCGCGTTTTCTCGAAGAGATGCCGAATCTCGAATTTCTCGACACCGATCGCGCGTTGTTACCGAAGCCATCGGGTGGCCGGTGGCGTGAAGTCGCCATCCATGAATCCGCTGGAGCAGGGTTGCACCTCGGACTCAACGCCGGAGATCGCGTTCGTCATCCTAAATGGGGCGAAGGAACGATTACGTCGATGGAAGGGGCCGGCGGCGATGGCCTTGTCGGGATTCACTTCCCGAACGTCGGCGATAAGATGCTCATGCTCAAGTACGCGCCGCTCGAAAAGGTGTAACCGTGTCCGAACGCACGACCGGTGACACGTTACGCGTCGCCGTGGCGGGCGTTAACGGACGGATGGGGCACGTGGCGCGCGCTGCGGTTAGCGCGGCGCCCGATCTCACCTTTGCGGGAGGCTTCGCTCGACACGAGAACGCCGAGGAGCATATCTATACCGATCTTGCACATCTTTTGCGCGTTGAGCGCCCTGATGTGCTTGTCGATTTTACGTTGCATCCATTTTCCGTCAACGTAGCGATGGAATGCGTCTCGCATACTGTTCGGCCGGTGATCGGCGTTTCGGGGTGGTCGAGCGAAGATATCGCTAGCCTCGATGCCGCAGCTCGGACTCACGATATCGGTGCGATGCACGTTCCGAATTTTGCTCTCGGAGCGGTTCTGATGATGCGATTTGCCGAGCAGGCAGCGCGCTTTTTCCCCACAGCGGAAATCATCGAATTGCATCACGATGGCAAGCTCGACGCTCCGAGCGGCACGTCACGGGCGACAGCGGCCCGAATCGATGCCGTCACGCATCGTATGCCTCCGATTCACAGTGTCCGCTTGCGAGGACTCGTTGCTCATCAAGAGGTTCTCTTCGGCGGGGACGGTGAGGTGCTCACCATTCGTCACGATTCGCTTTCCCGCGATTCTTTTGCCGCAGGTATTGTGATGGCGATTCATCGCGTTATGCATCTTCACGGCGTAGAGATAGGCTTAGATGCTGCTCTCGAGCGTTCCCTCGCATGAAAATTGCTCTTGTCGGCGCAACCGGCGTAGTCGGCGAAACCATGCTCAAAGTCATGGAAGAGCGCGGGATTCGCCCCGCGGCCGTTGGTTTTTTTGCCTCACGTCAGCGCACCGCGGCGGTTTCGTTTTATGGTGAGATGCACGATGTCGGCGTTGCAAACGATGCGATTTTGAGCGGATTCGATGTCGTCCTTTTTGCCGGCGGCGAGGATGCAAGCGAACGATTCGTTCCGGCACTCTTAGCCGCAAACCGCACCGTTATCGATAATAGCGCGACGTTTCGTTTGCGTGAGGGTGTGCCGCTTGTCGTTCCCGAGATCAATGCATCGAGTATTCGTCCGACGGATCGGCTCTTTCCGGTTGCAAATTGCACGGCGATCGTTCTTTGCATGGCACTCGCGCCGATAGCTCGTCTAGCCGGACTACGTAGCGTCGTCGTCTCAACGTACCAGGCGGCGAGCGGGGCCGGCCGCGCGGGCCTCGATGAACTCTTTGCTGGCGAACGCGCAGCAGTCCACGGTGAACCGGATCCGACGCCAACTATCTTTGCGGCCCCATTGGCGCATAACGTGTTGCCGCAAATCGGCTCCTTCGGTGCCGATGGTTGGACGGGCGAAGAGAGCAAGGTGCGGGATGAGACACGTGCGATTTTGGGACTTCCGAACCTTGATCTCGTTGCAACCTGTGTTCGCGTGCCGGTGCGGACCGCGCACAGTGAATCCGTTGTTCTCACGACCGAGCGTCCGACAACCGTTGGAGACATCGCTACTTCCTTGCTGGAAAGCCCCGGCGTGGTCTATCACGAGACGGGAATTGTGACGCCGCGGGAAGTCGAAGGAACCGACGATGTTCACGTCGCGCGTTTGCGCGCACTCGACGCATCGGGTACACGGTTCGCGCTTTGGGCTGTTGGCGATCAATTACGCAAAGGCGCGGCCACCAACGCCGTGCAAATTTTGGAGCTTATGCTCAGTCGCGGAGGACCACGAGGATGATCGAACTCGCCGATGTCGCTGTGTTGAAATTCGGCGGCACGTCGGTTGCGACGCCGGAAATGCGGGAGCACGCGCGCAAGCATGTTGCTCAAGCATTGGCCGATGGATCATCCGTGGTGTGTGTCGTTTCGGCGCAAGGGCGTGCCGGGGCGCCATATGCAACAGATACTTTGCTTGGATTAGTCGGAGGACGTCTCGGCGACGCGGCAACCGATCTTGCGATCTCGTGCGGAGAATCGTTAAGTGCGGCTATTTTTGCGCACGAGCTCTGCGCCTCTGGAATCCCGGCCGTTGCGCTGACCGGGGCTCAAGCGGGAATCATCACCGATGCCGTGCATGGCGATGCAAAAATTCTGCGCGTCGATCCTTCCGGCGTACTTGCCGTCTTGCACCAGGGCAACGTTGCCGTTGTTGCCGGGTTTCAGGGCGTCTCGGAATCCGGCGTAACGACAACGCTAGGTCGCGGCGGCACCGATCTTTCGGCAATTGCCCTTGGGGCGGCACTCAATGCGCAACGTGTTGATGTCTTTACCGATGTTCCCGGCGCGATGACCGCTGATCCGCGACGCATAGCAAGTGCCAAGACGATCACTCATGCTACGCATGAAGAAATGTCCGAACTCGCTGAGTTGGGAGCAAAAGTCATGCATGAGAAAGCTGCTAAATACGCGCACGCAACGTCAACAAAATACACGATTCGAGAGATTCGAAGCGGAGAAGGGACGATCATCGACGAGAGAACGGTTGATCGCTCGCATCCGGTCACCGGCGTCACGGTCGCAGGACCAATTACCTGGGTACGAATCATCCGCGGTGATCTCGAAAAACCATCACGACGCATGGAACTGGAGCTGGAGATGTTCCGTCGCCTTGCCGAAGATGGCGTTTCCATCGATCAAGTCTCAGTGAATCAGAGCGGTGTCAGCTTTGTGGTTGACGGTGAGCGGGGCGATGAAGTCCGTTCCCTCCTTGGAGATCTCAATTTGGCAGTGCGAGCTCGCGACGGTTGCGCAAAGCTCTCTGTTGTCGGAGCGGGAATGCGAGGGACGCCGGGCGTTATTCATCGCGTCGTGAATGTTCTTTCCGATGCGAATGTTGAAATTGTGCATCTGACCGATAGTAATATTACGATTTCGATCCTTGTTAAACATGAGGATGCGGCGCTTGCCGAGCGGGCTCTGCATGATCATTTTCATTTAGAATCAGGAGCATAGCCAATGAAACTCGGCAGTATCGTTACCGCAATGGTCACCCCATTTGATGAGCGAGGCGATCTCGATCTTCGTGAAGCACAGTCCGTGGCACGTTTCCTCGTAGAACGCGGTAACGACGGTTTGGTCGTGGCCGGTTCCACCGGCGAAGGCATGACGTTGAATGATCCTGAACGCACCGAGCTTTTCGCCGCCATTAAAGAGGCCGTTGGTTCCAATGCCGCCGTTTGGGCGAACATCGGGACCAACGAAACACGCGGATCGGTCATGGCCGCGCAAGCGGCAGAGCGCTTAGGTGTCGATGCACTTCTAGCTGTTGTTCCGTACTACAACAAGCCAACCCAGAGTGGAATGATTGCTCATTTCGGGGCGATTGCTCAGGCGACACGTCTGCCTATCGTGATTTACAATATTCCAGGTCGGACTGCCGCTAATATGCTTCCGGAGACGTTGCTTGAACTCGCATCGCAGTACAAAAATATTGTCGGCGTTAAGGAATCTTCCGGCGACTTAAAGCAAATTGCGACGATCCTTCGTGATCGCGCAGCCGGCTTTTCGGTATTTGCCGGCGACGATCATTTGTATTTGCCCTGCCTTGCTATGGGAGCCGACGGTGTCGTCGGCGTTGCGTCACACGTGTGCTCGCGTGAATATCTTGCGATACAGTATGCGATGCGGGAAGGCCGCGTAGGCGAGGCGGCGCGTATCCACGCATCGTTATTGGAACTCTTCGATGCACTATTTGCCACGACATCGCCGATTCCGGTAAAATTCGCCATGCGAGAATTCGGCTTTGCGGTGGGCGAATGTCGATCTCCACTTGATTTTATTCCCGACGCGTTGGCGCAGCGCTTACGTGTGATTCTTCCGCGCTATCGGTGAGTCGACAGCTTACCATCCTCGGTTGTCGCCTCGATCTCGTCGATGCTTCCGAGGCCGTCGAGACGATCATTGCGCTCGCGCGTCGCGGCAACGGCGCGCAGATTATTACGCTTGGGACGGAGATGGTTGTTGCGGCGAGGCGCGATCCGTCTTTTTTGGCAGTGGTGAATGCCAGTTCCCTCAATGTCTGCGATACGGTCGGCTTGCTCGCGGTCGCTCGGCTGCGCGGAGCTTCGTTGCGGGAACGAGTTACTGGGGTGGAACTCATTGATGCTCTCGCGGCGCGGTCCGTGGTAGAAAAATTTGGAATCTATTTGCTCGGTGGAGCTCCCGACGTTGCATCCGCGGCAGCAGCCGCGTTGCAAGCGCGCTATCCTGGGCTACGCATCGCAGGAACTGCCGACGGATATTTCCGTTTGGAGGAAGAAGCGCGAGTGCTCAATGACATTCGCGAAAGTGGGGCGCGAATCGTACTCGTCGGGCTTGGATCCCCACGGCAAGAATTTTGGCTCGCGCAGCACTCCGCGGAGCTTCCCGGAGTTGTCGGAATCGGCATCGGCGGTTCGTTCGACGTGCTGTCGGGGCGTGTGGCTCGGGCTCCCCGCGCCTGGCGCACCCTTCATCTGGAATGGCTCTACCGCTTGGTTACGGAACCTTCTCGGTGGCGGCGCCAACTCGCCCTTCCGACCTTTGTCTGGCTCGTCATCAAAGAACAGCTCTTTAGTCGACCATCCGCGAAAGGGTACTGAAAATGAAAGCGATGATTCTCGCCGGCGGACTTTCGACGCGCCTGTATCCGTTGACGCGTCAAGTACCCAAGCCCCTCGTTCCCATTGCCGATATTCCCAACGCCGTTCATTTGATCGGCTATTTGCGTTCTGCCGGAATTACCGAAATTGCGATCAACGTTCATTATCTGGCATCTCGTATCGAAGCCGCACTTGGCGACGGATCGCGGTTTGGCGTGCGTCTCGAATATCTGTACGAAGAAGAACTCTTAGGTTCCGCCGGAGCCGTAAAGCAGATGGAGGCATTCTTCGGCGATGAGGATTTCATCGTGGTTGGATGTGACGATTTGACCGATCTCTCTCTTGACGCATTGCTTGGTGTTCACGCGGAAAGTGGAGCATATGCGACGATCGGCTTGGTCGAACGCGACGAGGTAGATCAATACGGAGTTGTCGTCTGCGATACCAATGGGCGAATTATCGAATTTCAAGAGAAGCCGGCCCGTGGCACGGAACGAAGTCATCTTGTTAACACGGGGATTTATGCCTTCTCGCCGGATATTTTCGAGTTCATTCCGGCTGCGCAGTTCTATGATTTTGGCAAGCAAGTTTTTTCGGACCTACTCCATCATCATGCTCCGTTCTACGGGTACGATGCGAAGGATGCCTATTGGTGCGATATTGGAACATTAGGTGAATATCGCCGAGCAACGCGCGATGTGCTCAGCGGGAAACTCACGCTTCCGGATGTTCAGGTCGGCATCCATGCATCGGCGCAGGTGCATCCTGACGCTCAGATTCGTGGGCCCGTTTTGATTGCATCCCAAGCGCAAATTCATGCCGGCGCAAAAATAGTCGGACCGACAGTCATCGGGAGCGGCGCAGTGATCGGGCTAAACGCGGTGGTTACGGAAAGCATCGTCTGGCACGGTGCGCATGTTGGAGAGCATGCTCGTGTTCGCGATGCAATTCTAGGCATTGATTATCGTGTCGCCGATGGTGCAACGCTTGAAAGCATTGCCGTTGCCGAAGAGGTGACGGTGGCTCGGCCTTGATACGACGTGGTGTCGGCGTGATTGCAATCACGCAATGGAAATCTTGGATGTTCTCTTCCCAGCACGTTGTACGGAGTGTGGACGTTTTGGCGAGGTCCTTTGCTTGCAGTGCTTTCCGCATCGGCCGCCGCTCATACGCGATCTCGATGGATTTTCCGTCATCGCACTCGGCGCATACGAAGGCGCGTTGCGTCGTGCAGTGCTGGCCATGAAATCGGGTCGTCGAGATATTCTTCGCGCCTTTGCGGTTCGATTAGCGTCTCTCGTCGCGGACGACGCGATTCTTGTTGGAATTCCGACAACTCGATCTCGTCGTCATCATCGCGGCTTTGATTGCGGCGTTCTCCTGGCCTCTGACGTGGCTTCGCACTCGTCATCACGGGCCCAGCGGCTTCTCGATGCCCGAGGGATTCCTCAACATGGGCGATCCGGCGTTGCTCGTCGTTTGGCAATTGGACGGTTTTCGATCCGATGCACGGAATTGATCTCTTCAAGAGTCACGTTAGTTGATGACGTTTGTACGACTGGAACAACCATGCTTGAGTGCGCGAGGATACTCATGCGCGCTCAGCATAGTGTTGTACGAGCATTGACGGTCGCCGTGGTTCCATAAATGGAAAACGTTTTTATGGATCGTGCCTTCGAGCTTGCAAGTCGCGGCCTTGGGAGTACCGCTCCCAATCCACCGGTAGGATGTGTCATTGTTAAAAATGGTGAAATTATCGGAGAGGGCTATCATCGCGCCGCTGGTCTCGCACATGCTGAAGTGGAGGCCTTGCAAAAGGCCGGAGTACACGCGCGCGGAGCAACCGTCTATGTAACGCTCGAACCATGTAACCATCACGGCAGAACGCCCCCTTGTGCATTGGCCCTGATCGATGCAGGCGTATCGCGCGTTATTATCGCAACAACCGATCCCAATCCGGCGACCAATGGAAGCGGTATCGCCACGCTGCGACGAGCCGGCGTCGTTGCGGATGTGATCGACGACAACCGGGCAACGCGACTTATCGAGATATTTTCGCATACGATTCGCTTGCAGAGAAGTTATCTTGCGTTAAAATTGGCGATGTCGCTTGATGGCGCGATAACTTCTCGCCCCGGGGTTCAAGAATGGTTGACCGGCGAGCCCGAGCGAGCCCGTGTTCGCGAACTTCGGATCGAGCATGATGGTGTGATGGTCGGTGCAGGGACGGTTCGTGTGGATGACCCGCAGTTAACCGTGCGCCCCAGGCACGACCGGGTACGCCCTTATCAACGCGTGATTATGTGTGAGACCGACTCGGTCCCAAGCACTGCTCGGGTCTTCGAGCCGCTGCAAGGATATGCCAAGACTATTGTCCTTTCGCCGGCCGGCATTGCGGATCGCTTTTCCAACCTTGCAAACGTTGCCGATATTCTCTTCATCGGTGATGCGCATTGTACGTCATTGGATTTGGGGCTCGCTTTGCAAGAACTTCGCGAACGACGCGAGATCTATAGCCTCCTTTGCGAAGGAGGTCCTACCTTAGGGGCACGATTGATCGCTCAAAATCTCGTTGATCGATTTTATTGGGCAATTGCTCCGCGATTGCTTGCAAACCCCGATGCTGTTCCCGTGTTGGCGGGAACAGATTTTACACTACTCAGTGTTCACGCTCAGTTCGACTCTTGTGAACGTGTCGGAGAGGATATTCTCGTGTCTGGAACTTTCCATCGTGTTTAGCGGCGTAATCGGGCGACGAGGTCGCGTTGAACGTATGACGATCCTTGCCGACGGTGGCGCAACGTTGTGGCTTCGCTGCGAAGGTGTTGAAGAAGAGCGGCCTAACGTCAAGGATTCGATTGCGGTCAATGGGGTGTGCCTTACGGCCACGCACATTCAAGGGGAGGCGATCTCCTTTGACATCATTCCGGAGACGCTTCATCGGAGCACCTTGGCCGGATTGATCGAGGGCGATCTCGTGAATCTTGAGTATTCCTTGCGCGTGGGCGAACGTATCGGCGGGCATTTTGTTTATGGGCACGTCGATATACATTGCGCCGTGCTTGCACGTACGCCCGAAGGGCAAGGCGAGCGGGTTCGCTTTGAATTGCCTCGGGATTTCACTCCATACATCGTTGAAAAGGGCTATGTATCGGTTGACGGCGTGAGCTTGACGGTTGCCGCCGTCGGCGACGGTTGGTTTGAATTGGCGCTGATTCCTGAGACGCTCGCGCGAACGACGCTTGGAACGCGAGCCGTCGGGGAGGCTGTGAATATTGAGATCGATCCTCTGGCGCGCTATGCGGTGGCGGCCGTCTTAGGGTTGCGATGAAGTACAAAGAACGGCTTGCCGATGGTGCCCGGGTTTTCGAAACCTCACTTCCGGTCCAATGGGCCGACATCGATGTTGCCGGAATAATGTATTTTGCCGCCTACTTGCGTTTCGCCGAGCGAGCCGAAATGGAGCTCTTCGGTGAATTGGGTTTTCCGTACGACTCCGTCTTTGAAACGTATTCCTTTTGGCTTCCGCGCGTCCATCTCGAAGCCGAATACCACGCGCCGGCTCTCATGAACGATGTCTTACGAATGCGAACGAACATCGAACATGTCGGAGCGTCAAGTCTTCGTTGGCGCACGGTCGTTTTCAATGAGCGAACTCAACAAGCTGGCGCGGAATTTCTTTTCACCGTGGCCTGCATGGACCGCGAGACACACGGGTCCCGTCGCTTACCGGAAAATATTCGCAACGTATTTCTCTCCTGTCTGCCACCGGTAACACCGCCGTGCGCGTAGCGATGCTGGTGCAACCGAGAAAGATCGAGTTGCGCGACGAGCCGGAACTTCATGCGCCTCCCGGTGGACTCGTTGTTCGCGTTCGTGCAGCATTGACGGACGGAACCGATCTCAAAGCGTATCGGCGCGGTCATCCGCAAATGCCGATGCCGACGCGGTTTGGTCATGAATTTTCAGGTGATATCGTTGCATTGGGTGAGGGTGTCTCGGATTGGTCCGTAGGAGATGCCGTCATGTGTGTTCATTCGGCGCCATGCGGTTCGTGTTTTTGGTGTGGTCGATCGGAACAAGAATTGTGCGCCTCGGTCATGTCAACGAAAATTCTCGGCGCGTATGCGGAATGTATCGCAATCCCGGCACATATCGTGGCGCAGAACTGCTATCTGAAACCACGCGCATTACCGTACGACGAAGCGGCTTTTTTGGAACCTCTGGCCTGCGTTGTTCATTCCGTGTCGTATGCCAGGGTACGTTCGGGTGATTGGGCTCTCGTGCTCGGTGACGGTGGCTTTGGCCTCTTGCACGCACAGGTGCTCAGTGCCAAAGGCGCGCGGGTCATTTTGGCCGGCCGACGCGACGAGCGTCTGGAGATCGCGAGATCTTTTCCTCTCGAATGTGTCGTGGATACAAAGGTGCAAAACCTCGATGATCTCATCGCTGCAAAGACCGACGGACGCGGGATTGACTGTGTCGTTGAATGTACCGGAAGCGAAGATGTATGGGAGCGGGCACCTCACTATGCACGTCGTGGAGGAACGGTACTTTTTTTTGGTGGATTGCCCGCCAGTGCATCGGTGACGTTTCTCGCTCATCGCATGCATTATGATGAGGTAAAGCTCTTGAGTCCGTTTCATTTTACGCCAAGCGATGTTCGTGCAGCCCACGATCTTCTTGTTAGCGGCGCGATTGAAGTTGCTCCTTTGGTAACGTCGACTTTTCCGCTTCACCGCATTGGCGACGTGTTTGCCGAGCTGGATGCCGGTCGCGGCGTGAAATACGCTATTATTCCGTGAGTTCGTCAATGCGCGCGGCGGTTCTTTATGCGGCCGACGATATTCGTTTGGAAGACCGTCCCATTCCCATTCCAGGGCCGGGCGAAATAGTGCTGCGCATGCGCGCAAGTGGCATTTGCTCGGGCGATATTATGGCGTGGTATGTCGCGCGCAAAGCACCCTTTGTCTTGGGACACGAGATATCCGGAGAAATCGCCGCTATCGGCGAGGGCGGAGCGGTCGACCGCGAGCATCGTGCTTTTGCCGTCGGCGATCGAATCGTCGTGCATCATCACGCGCCGTGCTTTTCCTGCGCACATTGTCTACGAGGCGAATTCGTTGCATGCTCGGTATGGCGTCGTTCGCGCCTTGATCCCGGTGGAATGGCGGAATTCATACGAGTACCGCGGGAGAATCTCAACGATACGCTGCGTTTGTCCAACGAAATAAGTTTTGAAGACGGGTCGCTCGTTGAACCGTTGGCTTGTGTGATGAAATCGTTGCGTCGGAGCGGTGTTGGATTCGGCGATCTCCTGTACGTCATCGGCCTTGGCATTATGGGACAGTTACACGTCCTTGCCGCTCGAGCGCTTGGGGCGAACGTTGTCGCAAGCGATTTTATCGAATCTCGACGTGCGCTTGCCGAGCGTAACGGTGCCGTCGCAGTACATCCCGATGACGTTGCTTCGTGGATGAGCGAGCATGCCGAGCGATGCGGTGCCGACGTAACGATTTGCGGGCCGGGAAGCGCCGAGGCTCTTTCCTCTGCTCTCGCGATGACGGCCAATGGTGGGGCGGTCGTGATGTTCACTCCACTCGCTCCGGAGGCGATATTTTCGCTCGATCATGCGGAGCTGTATTTTCGCGATTTGCGGCTGATCGCAAGTTATTCGTGCGGACCGGACGATACTGCCGCCGCGCTTGGGCTCATTGCTCGCGGTGTCGTTCGGGTGGAAAAAGTAGAGGCCGTTTGCTACGCGCTCGATGAGACGCCGCGCGCCTATGCAGATTTGCAATCGGCGCGCGTCATCAAACCTATCGTCGTTAGCGACTAGAGCGTAAACGGATAGATGGCGTTGTGACTTCCTAGATACAGGCGACCATCGGCCCCGGTCGCGAGGGCAGCAAAGCCGCCGTCGCCTGAGGCTGGGGTAAACGGTGTTTCACTGACCGCTCCGGATGCAACAGTGATTTTTCCAAGACGTGGCGCGTCGTATTCACTGAAGTAGATGTTTCCGTCGCTTCCATTGGCCAGTTGATTCGGATACGTCGATGGTGCAAGCGACCCGATTATCGTGATGGTTCCAGACGTTGAAATTTTAGCGATAGCATCATTGTTGGTAGCGCTAAACGCGTCGAGGGTGACATAAAGATTTCCATCGGGACCCGATATGATCGCATTCGGCGTGAAGTTGCTCGGAATGCCGGTTGAATAGGCGGCAAGTAATGTACCGGTTGGCGATACTTTATCTATCCCGCCGCCGACGGCATTTTGCGTTACCCAAAGGTTTCCATCGGCTCCCACAGTTAGCTGGGAAACGCCACCGGCGAAGGACGCGAATTCCGTAACCAAGCCGGCGGTAGTAATCGTACCGACTTTGTTGTTCCCGTAATCGGTGAACCAAATCAGGTTGTTCGGCCCGGCGACGAGTGAACCGAAATGCGCTCCCGCTACCGTATAGGTACCGAGGACTGCTCCGGCAACGCTGAATTTATAGATCACACCGCCGTATCCACCAGCCCAGATGTTTCCGTCGCTGCCGACGGCTATGCCGTTGGGTTGGGTATTGGCAGCGGCCGCGTACTCGGTGACAACGCCGGCGCTTGTCATCGCAGCGACACGGTCTTTGCTGAATTCACTAAACCAGACGCGATTATCGGGGCCGAGAACGGCCTGATACAGCGCTCCGCCGGCGCTAATTCCCGCCGTAATCGGTGTTCCCGCTGCCGGCGTTGGTGCGGGCGTAACGATTGGAATGGGGGAGCTACTGGATCCACCGCTGGAGCAACTTGCCAGACAAAGTGATAGAAATGCAAAAATCGTAAGCGTTCTCACGATACCCTCCTCGTTATGTAGAAATGCAAAAAGCGGCCTTGATTATAGAACTTTACGTTGCCTCAGCGTTAGTCAAAATGAATAAAGAGTTGTTTTCCGTGTTGTATCGACAAACGTCGATATTGACGTTGACATGATCGTCTGCTATCGTGAGGCCCGTGAGTGCCATTGGATGTCGTCGCAAATCCATTGCGAAAATAAAGAATCTTTCCGCGCAAGCAGAACTGTTTAAGGCTCTTGGAGACGCACATCGACTTCAACTTTTCGCGTCGATTGCCGATGCGGACGACGAAATTTGTGTTTGCGACCTGACCGCAACCTTGCCGCTCGGACAACCGACGGTCTCGCACCATTTGCGGATATTGCGCGACGCGGGGTTGATCACAAGTGAGCGGCGCGGGACATGGGTGTATTATAGCGTTGTCGACGGGGCGTTGGCTCGCATCGACGATGCGCTTCAGTCGGTGGTAGCCCATGTCGTTTCTTGATCGTTATTTAACGCTTTGGATTCTCTTAGCGATGGGCGTCGGTGTCGGGCTCGGCGCTGCCGGATTTGCCTTGCCGAGCGTTCTTGTCCCGATCGGTCTCATCGTGATGATGTACCCGCCGTTTGCGCGAGTGCGCTACGAGTCGCTTCCCGCAGTCTTTCGCAATATGAGAATCTTTGCCGCATCGTTGATTCAAAACTGGATTATCGCTCCGGTGCTGATGTTTATTCTCGGGGCGATTTTTTTACACGGCAGACCCGATTTCTTTGCCGGATTGGTGATGGTCGGCTTAGCCCGCTGCATTGCCATGGTCATCGTCTGGAACGATTTGGCAAAAGGTGATCGGGAGTTTGCGGCCGCTCTCGTTGCCTTTAACTCGCTTTTTCAAATTTTTGGGTATGCAGCGTATGCCTACGTTTTTATTACCCTTTTGCCTCCGCTTGTGGGGTTACATGGCCTGAGCGTGCACCTTTCGATGCTCGATGTGGCAAAAAACGTCGGCATCTATCTTGGGCTTCCATTTGCTGCGGGAGCCTTGACGCGGTATGTTCTTCGTCCGCGTATCGGAAGCAAGCGATACGATGATGGATTCGTTGTGCGGGTGGCTCCTTTGACCCTTATCGCTCTGTTGGTCACGATTGTGGCGATGTTCGCTCTCCAAGGGCACCGGATTCTTACTCACCCATTTGATGTCGTGCTCATCGCCATTCCGCTGGTGCTGTATTTTGTCGTGATGTTTTTTACGTCGTTCTGGATGGGGCGCCGCATGGGAGCGTCGTATGAAGTCAGCACTGCACTTTCTCTGACTTCAGCGAGTAATAATTTCGAACTCGCGATTGCGGTCTGTATTGCGATGTTCGGGATTACTTCGGGCGAGGCATTTGCGGCGGTCATCGGACCGCTCGTTGAGGTTCCCGTTATGCTTGCACTCGTGGGCGCCGCGCGCCGAATGGAGTTTTCATGAAGAAGCCGTTCGTTCTATTTATCTGCAAACATAATACCGGACGCTCTCAAATGGCGGAGGCCTATGTGCGCCGTTTTGCTCACGGTCGGCTCGATGTAGCTTCTGCCGGAACCATCGCTGCCTCGGAACCAGATCCCGGAGTGGTGCGCGTCATGGCTGAGGATGGGGTGGATATTAGCTCAGCAGTCCCCAAGCTTTTAGACCCTGCGATGATCGATCGGGCCGATCGCATCATTACGATGGGTTGCGATGTGGTAGGCGTTGGGCGCATTGACGCAGATTGGAATCTGCCCGATCCGAAGGGTGCAACTCTTGAGGATGTTCGCGCTATTCGTGATCGCGTAAAAGGCAATGCGGCAGATTTAGTGCGCGAATTCGGAATTATTCCGGGTCCATACGATGCGTTGCTCGAAGGGCGACGGGAATAGCGATCGCGGTGAGAACGGCGGCGAAGAGCCATGGAGTTCCAAGCAAGCCGCGGTCTTTATACGGGCCCGTTACGAACCAAAAAAGGGCGGTATAGAGCGGAGGTCCGGCAATCATCATGAGGCCGCGCACGGCACTAATCGCTCCTTGAAGTTCTCCTTGATGCGAAGGCCCAACGCGTTTGGTCATGATCGCTTGCAACGGCGCCGCATAAATTGAGAACCCCGATACTAGGATTCCAATGAGGAAGAGCGGGCCATTTTGGTATTGTGCGAAGAGGACATAGGCCATCGTGGCAAATGCGAGGCCGCCAATAAGCGTTCGCCGCTCACCAAATCGTTGTACGGCTGGCGAAACAAGTACCATGGAACTGAGTGCCGAGACGATTCCGACAAGCGCCAGCGTTCCACCGATCTGTGTGCTTGACCAAGAAAAGGCCGCCATACAGTAAAGGACCCAAACGTAGGGAAATATTTCGTGGGCGAGGTGGGTAAAGAGGAAAATGCTGGAGAGTCCGAAGAGTTTTTTTTGCGATCGCAAGAACGTCAATGAGCCAAGCGGATTCGCCTTTCGCCAGTCCATCCGATCGCTGCGATATTGTGGCGCGAGCGATTCGGGAAGCACGAACCAGCCATACGCGAAATTGATCAGTCCGAAAAATGCAGCGACCCAAAAGGGAAGTCGCGGATCGAACGCTCCTAAATATCCGCCGATTGCCGGGCCGACGATAAAGCCGAGGCCG
The DNA here is from genome assembly GCA_021778415.1 of bacterium. Lineage (GTDB taxonomy): Bacteria > Vulcanimicrobiota > Vulcanimicrobiia > Vulcanimicrobiales > Vulcanimicrobiaceae > JAJYCL01. The sequence goes on from JAJYCL010000014.1 coordinate 29,026, forward strand.
AATGCCGCTCCGACCATCCCGAACGCTTTTGCCCGCTCTTCGGGTTTTGTGCTGTCGGCAATATAGGCCATGGCTACGGTTGTCGATGCCGTTGTCGCGCCGGAGAGGACACGTCCAATGAAAAGCCAGCCGATCGATGGGGCGAGCGCCATGATCGCGTAGTCAACAGCCGTGCCGATGTTTGAGAAAAGTATCAGTGGGCGGCGCCCGATTCGATCGGAGAGAAGTCCGAAAATCGGCGCACAAAAAAATTGCATGATTGCCCAGGCGACGCCGAAAATGCCGACGATGAGCGCTGCGCGCGCAATGCCGGTGTGCGCAAGCGTCTCCACAAGCTTTGGTAAAATCGGGCCGATGATCCCAAAGGCCAGCATATCCAAAAAAATAGTGACGTAGACAAAGGCCGCATGGCTCCGTCGAAGGGTTGGTACGGCTGGCATCATGGTCGCGGAGCGTTCGCGATTCTCGACATCGCTCCGCCCGCTCTCGCGACCCGAACAGGGACGCGCCCCTTGGCCCCTTCGAGACGCGCACTGCGTGCGCTCCTCAGGGTGACAAAATGCTGTCATGCATCAGGAGCGATGCGGAGCATCGCGTCTCGAAGCATGAGCCCTTCGAGACGCACGCTTCGCGTGCTCCTCAGGGTGACAAAATGCTGCTGTGAGGCTGTGCTGGCTTGACAAGTGTTAAGAGCGGGGGTACGGTCGCTGGCATGAAAGCCTTTGCCGAGAAGCTCAAGCAGGCGATGGATGCCTCGAACACGACCGCCGCCGCGTTGGCCGAGCGAACGGGATTGACCGAGGCTGCGATATCGCTGTTGCGATCCGGTCGTCGCGAACCGTCGTATAAGACGTTGCAGTTGCTTACCGATATCTATCCCGATCTTGCGCCGAAGGCTCCGAAGAAACGCCCGATTTTCGATCCGATTCCCGATGCGATTGCGGCTATTCGTGAGGGGAAGATGGTTGTTGTCCTCGATGACGAGGATCGCGAAAACGAAGGCGACCTCATCATGGCGGCGCAGTTGGTCACCGCAGAAGATATAAATTTCATGCGCAAGGAAGCCGGCGGGCTGATTTGCGTGCCGCTGATGCCCGAACGTCTTGAAGAATTGCAGATTCCCATGATGGTTCGTGAAAACACCTCGGCGCATGAAACGGCGTTTACTGTTTCCGTCGAAGGCCGCGGCGTTACCACAACCGGCATCTCGGCCCAGGATCGAGCGGCAACGATTAAAGTGCTTGTCGATCCGAAAGCTACGCCCGCCGATTTACTTCGCCCGGGGCATATCTTTCCGTTGCGCGCACGCGAAGGCGGCGTGCTCGTACGTGCCGGACAAACCGAAGCTGCGGTGGATTTGGCGCGTTTGGCCGGATTAGCGCCGGCAGGCGTCATCTGTGAAATCATGGCTGAGGACGGAACCATGGAGCGGCGCGACGGTTTACGGATATTTGCAGACAAGCACGGCTTACTGCTTATCACTGTAAAGGATTTGATCGCATACCGTATGAGCACGGAAAAACTCGTCAACCGCGTTGCCGAATTTAAACTTCCCACGGCAACTGGAAATTGGGAAGGTTTCGCCTACGAAACGACCGTTGATGAAAACACCCATGTGGCTCTTGTCATGGGCGACATTAGCGATGGACGCGACGTCCTCGTTCGCGTTCACTCCGAGTGTCTCACCGGAGATGCTCTCGGTTCGATTCGTTGCGATTGCGCGGCTCAACGAGACGGGGCGATGCGCATGATTGCAGTTGAAGGCCGCGGCGTTTTTCTGTATCTGCGGCAAGAAGGCCGTGGAATCGGCCTTGCCAATAAATTGCGCGCGTACGCCTTGCAAGATCAGGGAGCCGATACCGTTGAGGCCAATCTTGCTCTAGGGTTGCCCGTCGATAAGCGCGATTACGGGATCGGATCGCAAATCCTCGCCGAGCTTGGCGTAAAATCGATTCGTCTCATTACCAACAACCCGCGCAAGATCTTTGGCCTGGAAGGCTACGGATTGCAGATTATCGATCGCGTCCCGATGCAGACCGATCCGACGCAATATAACAAGCGTTATATGGCCACGAAGCGGAACAAACTCGGTCATATGTTTGACGACAAACTCGCCGCATCGTGAAACGAGAAAACGGTGTTGGCGCGTCGACGTCCGACGCGCGCGGAAAACGTGCTGCGGTGATTGCCGCGCGATTCTATGTCGAACTCACCGATCAACTCGTTGATGGCGCTCGCCGCGCGTTGCTCGCAGCCGGAATGCGCGATGCCGACATTGTGGTCTATGACGTCGATGGGTGTTTTGAATTGCCACTTGCGTGCCAGCGGGCAATCGACATTGATGACGTTGATCTTTGCGTTGCGGTAGGCGTCGTCATCCGCGGCGATACGCCTCATTTCGATTTTGTCGCCGGTGAATGTGCGCGGGGCATCATGGATGTGCAACTCAAAACCCGCGTTCCCATCGGCTTCGGTGTACTGACCACCGAGACGTTGTCGCAGGCAGCAGAACGCGCAGACCCGGCACGTGGCGATAAAGGCCGCGAAGCGGCGCAAGCAGCGCTTTCGATCTTGCGAATTGGCGAATCGGGCACGTCGCGTGCCGGCTTTCGCACGTAAGAAGAGGAGAGGAGCGACCGAAGTCGCATGTTAAGAGGCCTTAACCTATCCGTGGAGGCCCGGGAACTTGGAAGACAAGACACTTACCTGTAAAGACTGTGGGACGAATTTTACGTTTACGTCCCGCGAACAGCAATTCTACGCCGATAAAGGCTTTACGAACGAACCGCAACGCTGCAAGGACTGTCGCATTTCCCGTAAGGGGCAATCCGGCGGCGGGAGCTATCGAGGAGATTCGGGACCTCGACCGTCCTTTGATGCCGTGTGTGCGGAGTGCGGAGTGGCGACAACCGTTCCGTTCAAACCTCGCGGAGATCGTCCCGTTTATTGCAAAGCCTGCTTTACGGCTCACTCCCCGGCTTCAGTCTAGGGCTCGCCGCCGCCGCACCGAAGCATGCGGCGGTGATGTCATCAGTCCTTCGACCTGTTACCTACACCGACGACGCCGTTGAATATCTTGATCAACGGCGTCTTCCGCATGAAGTGTCCTATGAACACGCGAGATCCGTTGACGAGATTGTTGCCGCCATTACGACGCTAGCCGTGCGCGGCGCGCCGTGCATCGGTGTTTTCGGTGCCTACGGCGTTGCTCTCTTGCGCTCTCGGATCAACGATGAAGCCGTTTTTCTCGCGGCAGCTAAACGCGTCCGTGATGCGCGTCCGACGGCAGTCAATTTGGCGTGGGCCGTCGATCGCGTGCTCGCCTCACCGGATATGCTCACCGAGGCTCACGCGATTGCGCGCGAGCAAGTTGCCATGGATGCAGCGATGGCCGATGCCGGCCTCGATCTTATCCCGAAAAATGCGCGCGTTTTAACGCATTGCAACACCGGGCCGATGGCGACCGCCGGAGGCGGTACTGCGCTTGGCGTGGTGATCGCGGCTGCGTTGGCGGGGAAAAAACCAATCGTCTTCGCTGACGAGACACGACCCTTGTTGCAAGGAGCGCGGTTAACGACGTTCGAGTGCCAACTGGCCGGCATCGATGTGACCTTACAATGCGATAGTGCCGCCGCAATTTCGATGCAACGCAATGCCATCGATCTTGTGATTGTCGGGGCGGACCGCATTGCGCGCAACGGCGATACGGCCAATAAAATCGGCACGTACGGGCTAGCCGTCCTCGCCGCTCACCACGGCATCCCGTTTTATGTGGCAGCGCCGCGATCGACGTTTGATTTTGCGATAGCGAGCGGCGATGAAATTCCGATTGAGGAGCGCGCCGCCTCGGAAGTCCGAGAATTCGCCGGCGTCGCATCGGCTCCGAGCGATGTTGCCGTGTATAACCCTGCCTTCGATGTCACGCCCGGTCATCTCGTGACGGCATTTATCACCGAGTATGGCGTCCTCCGTGGGCCATATGCGCAGAGTATCGCCGATCTTGCGTCGCGGCCGTCGTTCGGCGCACTCCTGCGATGAAGTTTTACGAATTTGTCGATAAACCGCCGAAATTACCGACGGTCATCGTCATCGAAGGGACGGAGCGTCTGTTTGCCGAGCGCGCCGTCGATCAGCTATTGGATCGCTTGCTTCCCATCGATGTTCGCGATCTCAATCTTGAGCGCTTCGGTCCCGAAGATCTCAGCGATGTCGGCAAACTTCGTGAAGCCGTCAATGCGATGCCGTTTCTCGCCGAGCGACGGGTCGTTCTCGTTCTCGACGCACACGTGGCGAAAGCTCAGCCGCGACGCGACCTCGTGGCCTTGGCGCAAGCCGTGCCGGAGGGCAACGTCCTCATCATCTGCGACTTGGTTGGCCCGCGTTCGGCGCGTCCGAAGCCCATTGCCAGTGAGGTGGGACGCAGCGCGTTGCGCATCGATACGACCGCAGGTCCGGACGCCCGCGAGCGCTTTGTCGGCGAATTGCTGGCCTCGCTCTCGGCAACGGCCGAGCCAAGGGCGATCGATGCGTTGGTGCGCAGCGATACGGAATTATCGGCGGTTCGCAACGATCTGAGCAAGCTTGCGTTGGCCGGCAAGAAAATCACGCTGCGAGAATTGGAAGTCGAGACGGTCAGCGTGGAAGATCCCAAGCCATGGAAGTTCGCTGGGGCCCTGCTCGAAGGTAAGACTGCAGCCGCCCTCGATATCGCGGCCGAGCTCTTCGCCACCGATCCTCGCGGAGCGGCGATTCCGCTGCTTTCTGCCTTGGCAAGCGAAGCCTCGCTGGTGTGGGAGATGGCTCGGCCCGGAGGTAGCCTACCCAGCCGATTCGCCTGGCGGGAACGCATGTTGCGCCCGCTGGCTTCACGAATCGGCGAGCGGCGGGCTCAGGCGACCCATGAGCGCGCCCTCAGGGGCATCGAAGCGATTGTGACCGGTCGGGCGGGAAGTGAACCGGACGATGCCCGGACGCTTGTCGAGCGTATCGCCGTAGAGTGCGCCGCCAGCCTCCCGGCGCGCCGGGGTGCGACCTAACGCGACGAGGCGGGCGATTGGGGTTCATCGAACGAGCGGAGGCCGATGGATCATGCTTCATATGCCTCGCCGTTTTCGTGGCGCTATGGCTCGCCACGCTTACGCGAACTCTTCTCGGAGATAACGCGTCGTCGATTATGGCGCAATGTTTGGGTTGCTCTCGCACAAGCCCAATGCCGTGAGGGTCTCGTAAGCGCGCAAGAAGTCGCCGATCTCGCACGTCATGTCGACTCGATCGATCTTGATGCGGCACTTGCTATCGAGCGCGAAATTCACCACGATCTCATGGCGGAAATTCGCGTTTTTGCGTCTCAGGCGACCATCGGTGGCGGTAAGCTTCACCTCGGTGCAACCTCGATGGATATCGAAGACACCGTTGAAACGTACCGGCTACGCATGGCCCTTGCGCATGTGGGCAAAGAATTGCGATCCTTACTCGATGCGTTCGGCTCGCGTATCGATCAGTATGCCGACACGGTGTGCATGGCATTTACCCATTTGCAACCCGCGGAACCGACGACGCTTGGCTATCGCTTTGCCATGTGGGCGCAAGATCTCCTCATCGATGATGCTGCACTGCGTTTTGCGTTTGATAATTTAACGACGAAAGGTTTGCGCGGGGCCGTCGGAACCGCGGCTTCGTACGAGCAACTGTGCCATGGAAAATCAGCGGATTTCGAAGCCCATGTCCTGGATGTCTTTGGCCTTACGTCGCGCGATATCGCGACGCAAACGTATCCGCGAAAGCTCGACTATCTCATGTTGTCCTCGCTTGCCGGTCTTGGCGCTTCACTCTCCAAATTTGCCGCCGACATTCGGATTTTAAGCTCGCCGCCGTTTGGCGAACTTGCCGAGCCTTTTGGGAAGTCGCAAGTCGGTAGTAGCGCGATGCCGTTTAAACGCAATCCGATCCTGTGCGAGCGCATCGATTCGTTGGCGCGCCTGCTCGTGGGGTATGCCGATGTGGCTTGGCAGAACGCGGCGACAAACTATCTGGAACGAACGCTCGACGATAGTGCAAACCGCCGGACCATCCTGCCGGAAGCGCTGCTGTGCGCAGATGAATTGATCACCCTCGCACGCAAAGTCGTCGATGGCATGCGAATCGATGAGCGCCGGATTGCGCATAATCTCTCCACCTATGGCCCATTTTCCGGAACGGAGTCGGTCATGATGGAAGCGGTACGAGCTGGTGGAAATCGGCAAGATCTCCATGAAAAATTGCGTGATATTGCGATGGAAGCCTATGCTGCACTCAGCAAAGGCCAGGAAAATCCGCTCGCACAATTGCTTGTCGACGACGCAATGATTGCGGGATATTTGGATCCGGCGGATATTCGGCATCTACTCGATCCAAGCGGCCACATTGGAACGGCTCCGCTGCGGGCACGTGCGTTGGCAAAACGCATCGCGCAGACGCCCGAGTTTCCGGAACAAAAACATGTTTCACTCGCACACGTACCATCAACTCCACGAACGTAAAGAGACGACACCATGCAAAAAGGCATCGAGATCGCACGCGGCAAGACCAAGGTCCTCTACGAACATCCGGGGCAACTCGATCAGCTTGTCGTCGTTCAGACTGACGCGATTTCCGCGGGCGACGGCGCCCGAAGAAATGAGATTCCCGGAAAAGGACGACTTGCGGCGCAAACAAGTGCGCGCGTATTTCGTCTGTTGAACCTTTGCGGTTTACCGACGCATTATCTTAATGGCGGTGAAGACGACGACGAAAATGAAACCCTGGTGCGTCGCTGCTCGATGATTCCGTTGGAAGTCGTTGTTCGGGGAGTCGCTGCCGGTTCGTTTGTCAAGCGCAATCCAACGGTTGCTCGTGGAACGCTTCTCGCACCGCGCGTGGTTGAGTTTTTCCTTAAGGATGACGCCAATCATGATCCATTGATCTCTCCCGACGAAATTATCGCCCGCGGAATTGCCAACCAAGGCGAATTATCCGTCATGATGGAGATTGCGCGCGTTACGTTTGAGATTTTGGCGCATGCGTGGCGACGCCGTGAAGTCCTTTTAGTCGATCTTAAGATTGAATTCGGTCGTCTTGCCAGTGGTGAAAATAAAGGCCAACTCGTCATCGCCGATGTGATCGATAACGATTCGTGGCGCATCTGGCCGCAAGGGCGGGAAGATCTTATGCTTGATAAGCAGATGTATCGCAACCTTACACAGGTTGATGATGCAGCGTTAGGGCAGGTCAAATCCGCCTACGAACATGTTGCCGAATTGGTCTCGCCGTTTCCCGTTATGCGCCCTGGAATGGCAGCGATCTTCGCCGATGGTATCGAGGGAATCGCGCAAGCCGACGAACTCGCCATGGCCATCGGGCAGCTCGGCGTTCCAACAATTCGACGCGTGGTGAGTGCAACGGCAACTCCCGGATTTGTTCTCCAGGCCGTCTCTCAGATGGAAACCACCTTTGCGCGATTGATCGTTCTAGCCGTTGGAAAGAGCGATGCATTGCGGGCGATGCTCGATCATGCCACGTCGGCTCCAGTCCTCGATGGCAATGAAGACGCTCAACGCGTTGCGTTGCAAACTGCCAAGCTTTTGGGGCTCGAAGATACGGTTCTCTACGGACGAACGCTCTTAGTCCAAGCAAATTTGCGCTCGGCTGTGCTCCAAGCTGATGCTGCGCTTCAAAATCAAGCGCCGGGAACTGCCCTTGCGTAGTTTACCTGTCGAAGGTGCCGATGACGCGACATTACGCGATCTTGCGTCGCGTGAGGGATTGGCGTTGCGTCCGGACGAGTTGCGCAAAATAGCAGCGACGCTGGGCCGCAATCCGTCTATCGTTGAGGTTCATGCCTTCGATGCACAATGGAGCGAACATTGCTCATATAAATCTAGTCGCCATCTCCTCAAGGCGCTTCCAACGCAGGGATCGGACGTTGTTCTCGGCCCGTCGGAGGATTCGGGGATTCTTCACCTTGGCGAGCACAACGGTGAACGCTATGGAATCGTCATCGCCCATGAATCGCACAACCATCCGTCGCAAGTGGTTCCCTTCGAAGGCGCGGCAACCGGCATTGGCGGTATCGTGCGCGACGTGTTATGCATGGGAGCAGAAGTTATCGCCGTCGCGGATCCATTACGCTTTGGCCGCGTCGGTAACGAGACATCGCAGCAGCATTATATTGCGCGTGCGGTCGTCGATGGGATTGCTTCCTATGGGAATGCGATCGGCGTTCCGACGATAGCCGGAGACTGCTATTTTCACGAAGGCTTTGATGACAACTGTTTAGTCAATGTTGTCGCGTTAGGGTTGGTCAAAGAGTCGGAGATCATTCATTCCTTCGTTCCGCCCGGTTCCGATGGATGGAATCTCGTTCTAGTTGGGAAGGCCACCGATCCGAGCGGGTTCGGTGGCGCGTCGTTTTCGTCAATTACCCTCGATGCCGAGGATGCAGAGGCGAATAAAGGCGCGGTTCAAGTTCCCGATCCGTTTTTAAAAAATGTCGTCATGCGTGCGAGCTATCGTGTCTTTTCGTTGCTTCGAGAGAGAAAGCTGACGGTCGGCTTTAAAGATCTCGGTGCCGGCGGCATCATGGGATGTAGCGCCGAATTGACATCGTCGGGTGGCTATGGCGCGCGTATCGACCTCGATGCCGTCAACGTTGCGTTGCCGGGGTTGGCTCCGGAAGTCATTGCCATCGGTGAGACGCAGGAGCGCCTGTTATGGGCCATTCCGCCGGAAATAACACCTGAGATTCTCGCAATGTATAACGACGAATACTCGTTGCCCGACATTGCCTTTAATGCTCGAGCCGTCGTTATCGGCACGGTAACGCAAGAACCGCGGTACATTCTCACGCATTCCGGCGAGACCGTGATGGATGTCGATATCGATATTCTGACTGGATCGATCCGCGATGAGTTACCATACGATGCGGCATCGCCGATGCATGAACCACAAACTCCACCGCCTCCGCGAAAGACGGATGTGCTCGCAATGTTGCCGCGCGTATTGGCGCACCACGATGTATGTTCTCGCGAGCCGCTCTATCGCCATTATGATGGCGTCGTTCGTGGGCGCACGGTTCTTGCACGCGGTGCTGCCGACGCCGGCGTGCTCGCGCCCATTTGGGGCAGTCGCTTAGGTATGGCACTCAGCGTGGACGGAAATCCTCGCTATGGTGCGATCGATCCAGGCCGTGCGGCCGAACATGCGATTTACGAATCGATTCGTAACGTCGTTGCAACGGGTGCCACGCCCATCGGTTTGACCGATTGCCTCAATTTTGGAAATCCTCGCAATCGTGCGCATTATTCGCAACTCGTTCAGGCAATTGATGGCTTAGCTCAAGCGGCTCGCTCTTTTGGGCTGGCGTTTGTTTCAGGAAACGTCAGTCTCTATAATGAAGCGAGCAGTGGAGCGGCAATTCCGGCTTCGCCGATTGTTGCATGCTTAGGACGAATTGCCGACATAAGCCGCGTGGTGACGATTGGGTTTAAAGCGGCCGGTTCTCCCTTGTATCTCGTGGGCGCTCGTCAACCGTGGCTTGGCGGCTCCGTCTTTGCAGAGCTTGAGAATATCAACGATGAGTATCTTGCGTCGATTCCCTACGACACTGCGCGACGCGAACATGTCATGTTGCTTGCGGCGATGAACGATGGATTGATTACGTCTGCGCATGATATCTCCGATGGTGGCATTGCGACGACTATTGCCGAAATGTGTTTCGGATCGAACCTCGGGGCACATATCGATGATCCGACGACGGCATGGGGCAAGGATCTCGGTTCGGCTGGCGCTTGGTTTGGCGAAGCCGGAGGCTTCGTCATTGAGGCTGGTGACGACGCAATGTTGCGTGAACGCTATCCGGAATTGTGCCGACATCGAATCGGAACGGTCCACGCTGCGCCGATGCTTCAACTTGGTGATGAAAGCATTGCCGTATCGACGCTGTTTGCGGCGTGGTCGAATCCGTTAGCGGAGTTATATCCATGAGCGCGCGCGTTGCTGTGTTGGTCTTTCCTGGGACGAACTCGGAGGAAGAGACGCACCGCCTGTTGCGCGATTGCGGCGTCGACGCAGAGATCGTCCATTGGAGCCGTGCCGAAACGCTAAAATCGTATGATGCCTATGTCTTGCCCGGTGGCTTCGCGTATGAAGATCGTATTCGTGCCGGGGCAATTGCGGCCCACGATCGCATGATGGACTTCGTGATCGAAGGGGCGCAAAAACAACGTCTCGTTCTCGGCATTTGCAACGGCGCACAGATGTTGCTTGAAACCGGGCTCGTCCCGGGAACGGGGCCGATTCGTCAGCCAACGGCTGCCTTTACGCACAATACGTCTCGTCATTTCATCTGCATGCCGGTAACCATGAAGCTGGTTGCGGCGCCGTCACGGTGTGCCATTACGGCGGCGCTTCCGGAGCATGCATGCGTTCCGGCGTGGGCAGCTCACGGCCAAGGTCGCCTGGCAGCTCATGCTGACGACCTCGCCGTCATAGCGCAGGGAGATCATGTGGTCTTTGCTTATGCACATACCGATGGCCGTGTCGATGCCTCTGCCGTTCCCAACGGGTCCGCGCTCATGGCCGCAGCATTAACGAATCGAGAGGGAAATGTTTTGGCGATGATGCCTCATCCGGAACGCGATGGATGGGGATATAGTCATCTCGATAGGGGCGGTCGGCGCGATCCTTTGGCTCCATCGGGCGGATCCGTACTCTTTGCTGCATTTGCTGCGGCACTGCGGGTATCGGCATGAGTCTCGTTGCCATTACGCTGAAAATTCCGGATAATGAGGCCTATACGGCGTTGCGGGCCTTACAACGCTTGGGGATCGATGTCGCGCGCGTTCAACGCAGCGAGCTGTATCGGGAACATGATGTTCCCGAAGGTGCCTACAACCCGAATAAACATGTCATGCATATTCTCGCACACGCCGCTCCAAGTGCCGGTGAAATATGGATCGAAGAATTGGACGGGCCCTCCGATGGTCGCCGCTTCGTTGCATGGCGATTGCTCGACGCTACTCAAACCCCCCTAGGGCACAATGCGTTGGAGTTAGCCGCTCAACGCCTTTTATGTAACCCCGCTATCGAGAAAGCACTGATTGCCGCATGAATCGCCAATATACGATCGCCACGCTTGGATCCCACTCCGCGTTGCAAATTCTCAAGGGGGCGCACGATGAGGGGTTTCGCACGCTCGTCATTGCGAACGCCGAGACCGAGCGGCTTTACCGCTCGTTTGAATTTATCGATGAAATGATCGTCGTGAAGCGGTATAGCGAATTCATGGGACTCATCGATGAATTGCAGTCGCGCAAGGTCATCATCGTTCCGCATGGTTCCTTCGTTGCGTACCTCTCGCTTGAGGAACACAAGAAGATGTCGATTCCGTATTTCGGAAACAAAGCCGTGCTTGATTGGGAAGCGAGCCGTGAGCTCCAACGTGATTGGCTCCTGCAAGCCGGCCTGACACTTCCGCGACAATTTAAGACGGGGGCCGAAATCGACCGCCCGGTGATCGTAAAGCTCTATGGCGCGGCAGGTGGTAAGGGCTACATGTTCATTCGCGATTCGCAAGATTTCGAACGACGGGCGGCTCATCTTAAAGAGCAGTACATGATTCAAGAGTACATCATCGGCGTTCCGCTCTATATACACTATTTCCATTCGCCGATTACCGGAAAACTTGAAATTATGTCGATGGATCGTCGTTATGAAACCAATGTCGATTCGCTCGGTCGTATTCCCGCAGCCGCACAAGAAGGCATGGACGTTAGCCCATCGTATGTCGTCGTTGGGAATTCCTCGGTAAGCCTGCGAGAATCGATGCTCGCCGAAGCCTTTCGCATGGGCGAAGACGTCGTGAAGGTGAGCAAGGAAATTTGCGGCCCGAAGGGCTTGTTCGGAGCTTTCTGCATTGAAACGATCATTACGCCGGATATGCAATTTTTCGTGATGGAAATTTCGGCGCGCATCGTTGCTGGAACAAATTTGTTCATTAATGGTTCACCATATTCGTATTTGAATTACGACGAACCGATGTCGACTGGGCGCCGCATCGCTCGCGAAATTCGCACGGCCTTACTCACAAATAATTTGCGACACGTGCTCGATGATACGAGTATTTTAACGTGAGCAATACGCAAGCGCGCTATGCCGTCGATGCTTTGGAGCGTTATACGCAATCCAAGCTCACGATGACCTCCATCGGCAGTCATTCGGCCCTTGAGGTTGCTTATGGCGCGCGCGCTGTCGGGCTTGCCAATTTAGTGGTTACCGCAAAAGGTCGGCAAGCCACCTATGCTCGACACTATCTTCGGCGCGAAACGCCGATTCCGCGCGGTTGTGTTGATGAAACGCTCGAGCTCGAGAGTTTTCCGGAAATCCTTAACGATGACGTGCAAGAGCGCCTACTCGCCAAAAACGCTATTTTTGTTGCGAATCGCTCATTTGAAGTGTATTTGCATCAAAAGTATAGCTACGATGAAATCGAAAAAAGAATGCGAATTCCGTTCTTTGGGAATCGCTATCTCCTCCGAGCGGAGGAACGTGATGAAGACAATAATCAGTATTCGCTCCTAGCGCGCGCCGGCATCCGCCATCCGCGGCAGTTTTCGTCACCGGATGAGATCGATCGTTTAGTGATGGTCAAGGCTCCGCACGCCAAAGTGACGTTCGAACGGGCATTTTTTCTCGTCTCGACGCCGCAGGAATATCGTCAAGAAAGCGAACGACTCATCGCTTCCGGAATGCTCACGGCCGAGGGATTGGCTCATGCAGTCATCGAGGAATATGCGCTCGGGCCTTCGATAAACTTGAATTTTTTCTATTCTCCGCTCCTTGGCGAACTCGAACTCATGGGCACCGATACCCGTCGTCAGACCAACCTCGAGGGATTCCGCAATGTACCGCCATCGGCAATCGACGCCTTGCGTTCGGTTCCGATGCGCTTGGAAGAGGCGGGTCATATTGCCGCAACCCTCACGGAGTCCACGCTCGAGAAGGCCTTTGAGATGGGTGAGCGTTTTGTCGCAGTCGCTCGAGAAGCGAATCCGCCGGGGATCATTGGACCGTTTGCCTTGCAGTGCATTATCGTCGCCGGTCCGCCAAAAGATTTTATCTGTTATGATGTCTCGTTGCGCATCCCGGGCTCGCCCGGAACACGTTATACTCCATACTCGGCCTATCGGTTTGGTCGAGATGTGTCCGTTGGTGAACGCATTGCCATGGAAGTGGTGATGGCACGCGATCAAAATCGACTTTTCGACGTTCTCACGTAGCTTTTAACGCACCTCACTGTAAAAATTGGTAGTAAGGAGACCCGATGTCTACGCAAACGCTCCCCGAACGTACCGGAATCACGACGTTCCAAGGCAATCCCATGACGTTAGTCGGCCATGCCGTTGCCGTGGGTGATGCGGCTCCCGACTTTTTTGTCGTCGATGCATCGATGAAACCTATTACGCTCAATGATGTAACGGCGGGTGGAACTCGAGCCGCGCTTTTGATTGCCGTTCCATCGCTTGATACCCCGGTTTGCAATATTGAATCGCGCCGTTTCAATGAACGCCTTGCCGAGTTTCCTAAAGGTGTATCCGCCTACGTCATTTCAATGGATCTTCCGTTTGCGCAGAAGCGCTGGTGCGGGGACGACGGCGAAATCGCCCTTGGAATGTTATCGGATTATCGTGAGCGCAGTTTTGGGCACAGCTATGGCGTTTTTGTCAAAGAGCTTGCGCTTTTAGCCCGCGCCACCTTTGTGGTCTCCGCCGATAAGAAAATAACGTATTCCGAGATTACGGCAGACATCGCTCAAGAACCGAACTACGACGCGGCAGTCGCCGCCGCGCTAGCCGCAGCAAAGTAAGCGAGGATATGTCCGCTCCGGTTTTCATTCTCGATTTCGGCGCTCAATATAGTCAACTCATTGCACGCCGCGTGCGCGAGATGGGTGTCTATTGCGAGTTGCTTCCCTACGATACGCCGTGGGCGTCGATTGCGGGGCGAAATCCCGGGGCGGTTATCCTCTCTGGTGGTCCCGAATCGACGTTAGCCCCCGATGCTTTGGATATCGATGCCGGCTATCTGACATCCGGAGTGCCGTTACTCGGCATTTGCTATGGCATGCAACTCATTGCAAAACGATTGGGTGCCGAGTTGGTGAAGCTCGATCATGCTGAGTATGGTCCGGCAGATGTACGTATCTCGGCGCAGAAAAATGCACTGTTCGAGGGCTTGGGCCCAACATTGCGCGTGTGGATGTCGCATGGCGATTCCGTCACCGTGCTACCTCCGGGATTCGAAGCATTAGCCTCAACCGATCGATGTGCCGTTGCGGCAATGGGAGATGCGACTCGACGCATTTACGGCGTGCAGTTTCATCCGGAAGTCGTCCACACCGAATCCGGCACCGAGCTTCTCCGTCGCTTTGTTCGCGAGATTGCCGGCATGCCAAACGACTGGCGCATGGATTCGTTCGTTGAAACGGCGATCGCCGATATTCAGGCTAACGTTGGCTCCGCAAATGTTCTCTGTGCGCTTTCCGGCGGCGTCGACTCCGCCGTAGCCGCGACGCTCGTTGCGCGGGCCATTGGAACGCAGTTAACCTGTGTGTTTGTCGATCACGGTTTGTTGCGCAAAGACGAAGCAGAACAAGTGGTTGTGGCGTTCCGCGATGTGTTGCATTTAAATGTCATCGTCGTCGACGCGAAGCAACGCTTCCTGGAGAAGCTTGCAGGCGTTGACGATCCCGAACGCAAGCGTATTATCATCGGCCATGAATTCATCGCCGTCTTTGAAGAAGAGTCTAAGAAAATCCCGAATGTGGGATTCTTGGTTCAAGGGACGCTTTATCCCGACGTGATCGAATCCAAGACGCCGCAATCCAAAGCTGGGCATAAAATCAAATCGCATCATAACGTCGGCGGGTTGCCCGAACGAATGAACTTGACGCTCGTTGAACCGCTACGCGCGCTTTTCAAAGACGAAGTTCGCGAATTGGGGCGTGTCCTCGGTTTGCCGGAACATATCGTTGCTCGGCAGCCGTTTCCTGGGCCGGGCCTTGCGGTGCGAATAATCGGCGATATTACGCCGGATCGCTTGCACGTTGTTCGCGAGGCCGACGCTATCGTGCGCGATGAAATCGATCATGCAACGCTTTCCCCGCATCCGTGGCAATATTTTGCCGTGCTGACTCCCGTAAAATCCGTCGGGGTCATGGGCGATGGTCGTACCTATGCCAATCTCGTTGCCGTTCGCGCGATCACGAGTGAAGATGGAATGACGGCCGACTGGGCGCGATTACCCCATGATTTGTTGGCGCGAATCTCGACGCGAATAGTCAATGAAGTTCCCGGTGTCAATCGCGTCGCTTATGACATCACCTCAAAGCCGCCGGCAACGGTGGAGTGGGAGTAACGTGCGCATTCTGGTAATCGGCAACGGGGCACGCGAAGATGCGCTCTCGTGGAGACTGGCGCAATCGCCCTCGTGCAGCGCAATTTTTGCGACACCGGGGAATGCCGGTACGGCATTGCGCGGTCAAAACTGGACGTTTCCGGGAACGTACGGCAAGAGCATCATCGAGCGCGCGCGCTATGAAAAAATCGATCTCGTCGTTATCGGACCCGAGACGGCCATTGCCGCTGGAATCGGCGATCAATTACGCGAAGCCGGTTTCTCGGTGTTTGGTCCCGATCGTTCTGCCGGGCGTTTGGAATCGAGTAAGGTGTATGCCAAGCGATTCATGGAACGTCACGGTATTCCAACTGCTCGCGCTCATGTCGTGCATTCCCGCGACCACGCGCGCAAGACGTTAGCAGAATGGGGCATCGGCGGTGTGGTGGTCAAAGCCGATGGCTTGGCCGCGGGCAAAGGCGTCGTTGTGTGCAGCGATGCAACCGAAGCTATTGCCGTCTGCGATGATTGGTACGATCATAATCGCGTGCCGGGCGGCGGCAATGATGTCTTACTCGAAGAACGCTTAGTGGGCCGTGAGGTCAGCGTTTTTGCGCTCTGCGACGGGCGTGCCATCGCGCCGATTGCTGCAGCGTGCGATTACAAGCGAGCCGGTGATGGCGACACGGGGCCGAATACCGGAGGCATGGGTGCCTATTCACCGGCAAGTGGATTCCCGGAGAATATGAACGATATCGTTCGTGAACGCATTCTCTCACCCGTTCTGCGCGGGCTGCTTGCCGAAGGCGAACAATATCTTGGCGTCCTGTATTGCGGCTTGATGTGGACGCAGGCCGGCCCGATGGTCATTGAGTTTAATGTGCGATTCGGCGATCCCGAGACGCAGGTGCTCATGCCCCGCGTTCATGGTGATTTCGCCGCACTGCTCAAATCGGTTGCCGACGGAGCGATGGATCTTTCGCTTGCCACGATCGGTGGAGATGCGTGCGTTGGGGTTGTCTTGGCGACGGGCGATTATCCACGGACGAATACTCCGCTCCAAGGGCTCGGCGCCGAATTAAAACTCGAACCTGGGACCGCGGCATTTTGGGGCGGTTCACAACTCGATAATGGCAAGATCAGCTCCGGTGGAGGCCGGGTTCTGACGGTAACGGCCTTAGGGCCGAGTATCGCCCAGGCTCGCGAGCGGGCGTACGCCGCGGTGCGGGCGCTTCCGGCTCAGCTTGGAACGAATGAATTGACATTCCGAAGCGACATTGCGGCAAACGTCGCAACGCCGACAGGGAGCGACGAACATGCGTGAAACTTCGTTACGATGGAGCCTATAGGAAGAGTGTAATGGCATATCAGTTGCAAAATCCGCAATCCCGCGTTTCTACCTCGACGCTCCTTGGCCAGGTTCTCGGCATAACGGCGATGGGGCTTTGTGTCACCGCGGGTTCAGTGTATATCTTTCAGAATTCCGTTGCGTTCGGCGCATCGATGATTGCGATGCTCATCGGATTCGGCTTGCTCATTGCGATCAACGCAACACGAGGGAATCCCGCGCTTTCACTGATGCTGTTTTATGCCTTCGCCTTTGCCGAAGGTGTCGGCATCTCGCCCATCATTCACGCCTATGCCACGACCATTGGCTGGGAAGTCGTGTATAACGCAGCGCTCACGACCGGCCTCGGCATGATCGCCCTGGGGTGCGTCGTGTATGCCACAGGCATTGATTTTCGCCGCTTTCAGGGCATCTTAATGCTCGCACTTCTCGGATTGATTATCGTCGGCGTCATCTCCATGTTCACGCATTTTGTTTCTCCGACCGTGTACTCATGGATCACGCTCGTCATTTTTTCGGGTTTTGTCCTGATTAATTTTGCGCGAATTCGTGCCGGCGGTGACGGTCAAACGGCGGTGCAATTGGCCGTAACCATGTATCTCGATGCAATCAATATTTTTCTCGCGCTTTTGCGCATTCTTGGTGGGCGATCGAGAGACTAACGTCAATGTGTGGAATCGTCGGAGTATACGCACCGAAAAAAGACGCAGCGCGTCTGGCGTATTTCGGTTTGTATGCCCTGCAACATCGCGGCCAGGAATCGGCCGGAATTGCTGCAGCCGATGGGATGACGCTTCGGTCCCATAAGGATATGGGCCTCATCGGTGCCGTATTCGAAGAAGACGATCTCGCGCTTATGCAAGGGCATATTGCCGTCGGACATACGCGCTATTCGACGACTGGATCCTCCGTGGTTGTGAACGCGCAGCCGCTTCTCGAACGCAGCGAACTTGGCGATTTCGCGTTTGCCCACAACGGAAACCTGACGAACACCGAGGAACTTCGCGCCTCGCTCTCGCCGACGACGATTTTGCAGGCCTCTTCGGATTCCGAAGTGATGGCGAAGTTACTCGTCGAGGCTTCCGGCACGATGACGCAACGCATCCAAAACGTGATCGACTCCGCGCTTGGCGCGTACTCTATCGTTCTTTGCACGGACGATGAACTCTACGCGTTTCGCGATCCGTGGGGCGTACGACCGTTGTGTCTTGGTTCGTTTCCCGATGGCGGCGGTTGGGCCGTCGCATCGGAATCGTGCGCGCTCTCCACGATCGGCGCGAAGTACGTTCGCGAACTCGAACCGGGTGAAATAGTCCGCATTTCCGATAGCGGCATCGAATCGACGCAGACACATCGCGTGAACGCTCACCCGGCGCTCTGCATGTTCGAATATATTTACTTCGCGCGTCCCGATTCAATGCTTGCCGGCCGGTCGATCTATATGGCGCGTCACGAAATGGGCCGAGCCTTGGCAAAAGAGCATCCGGTCGACGCCGATGTCGTCATGGCGATTCCCGATTCTGCTGTACCGGGCGGTATCGGGTATGCTGCCGAGAGTGGATTGCCCTACGTCGAAGGGCTCATTAAGAATCGCTATATCGGTCGCACGTTTATTAGCCCGGATCAGACGATTCGTGCGCGCGGCGTACACCTCAAATTCAATCCGGTTCTTGAAAATCTTCGTGGGCAACGCGTTGTCGTCGTTGACGATTCGATCGTCCGTGGAACGACGACACCACGCATCGTGAGCTTACTTCGCGAATCCGGTGCAACGGAAGTACATCTGCGCATTACCTCGCCGCCAATCAAACATCCGTGCTACTTGGGCGTCGATATGGCGAGTTACGATGAGCTCATAGCGGCAAATTATACGATCGAACAGATTCGCGAAAAGACCGGAGCCGATTCGCTCGGCTATCTTTCTCTTGACGGCCTCGTAACGGCGACCGGGCGTAAGCGCGAAGAAATGTGCCTCGGGTGTCTCACAGGCGAGTACCCGAATGCTCCCGCCAGCCACCGCTCCCGCGCCATCGCCGGCTAACGTTTTTAGCGCACCATCCTTCGAGACGCGCTCCTTCGGAGCGCTCCTCAGGATGACACGAGACGCGCTCCTTCGGAGCGCTCCAGGATGACACGAGACCCGCTCTGTCTTGCAGGGGTGAGGCGGAGGGCTAGAGAGGTTCGGCGATCCAGGAATTTTTTAGGACCGTGAGTTGTGCGCGCTCCATTTCTGTCATGCACGTGCCACCTTCGAGCGGGCACGTTGCGTCGCGAAATGCGATCCACGCATGCTCGGCGTGCAGCAGCAGCGGTTTTTGCGACGGGAGAATCGCTTTCGCGAGCTTCCCATAATAGGTTGCGAGTGCTGCGTCGACGTTAGGATCAACGGCGACGGATGTGCGAATGCGGCCATGGCGAGCGATGAACGATGTTAACCATGCCGTTCGCGATGCGGTGATTTGGCTGGAACATGAGTCGAGGATCGCTGGCTGGATTGACCCGCCTTCAACCATGCTTCCATAGAATGTACACGTCGCATCGATAAAGGCTTGCCAGCGAGCTTGTGAGCGTGCTAGCGCTTGTTTATTCGGCGCCGCCGCCGTCGCTTTGGCATAGGCCTGTTGATTCATATCGGTTTGCGTCTGGGCTAAAAGGACGGCGAGAAGCAGGTGCATCATCGGTATTCCCTGCCTCGCAGCGGCATGTTTTTCCTGCGACTGTGTAACCGCACGCTATTGTCGGTGTTCGATACCGTCGCCGGTTCTCGTCCACGTGTGTTGGTCGTATGAAAATTCGGATCGAAAGACGATCGTATTCGGGTCTGTGAAAATATTGACGACGCGGAAATAGACCGTTTTATTACCATCCTTTTGAATCCACGGATAGGTCCAACGATTCCCCGCAATAATGAGTGTTCCGCCACCCGCGCTTGTACCGTTAGGCGTGACGATACTTGTGCGATAGGTGTTTGTGGCTGCATTGAACGTGTACACGATGAGCGCCATCGATTTTCCATCGACTGTTTGGTGGCAAGCATAAAAATCACCACTACGCCAACAATCATTGTGCGCGACGGACGTTTGCGTGCTCGGTTTGCTGTACATCGTTGCGTGACGTGTAATGGTTGATCTCCATGTGCCGTTATAGAGCGCGATGGCATCGAGGCCCGGGGGCTGTGCTGCGAGTCCGACTGTGACGGTTGCGAACGTGAGAGTGAAAAACCAGGCGATATGTTTCATGGTGTCCCTTTCGTGGTGAGGCCGATAAAGTGCATCAATGCGGCAAAGACGGGATCGCGCGGGTCGATCGCGCTTCGTAGGACGCCTACGTGATCGGCACCCATATCGCGAATGACGAATGCGCTGACGCCGGCGGCATGGAGGCGGCGCATGAAGTAGATCGCACGATCGCACGCATCGGGGTCGTCGTCGCTGCCGCAAACGATCATAAATGGCGGCGCGTGCGGATCGATGTCGAGGGCCGGCGAGATGCGAGCGCGTGCGTCGGACGTCTGTCCGTAAATTTTAAAATCGACGACTTGCCAGGAGTGCGGCTCGTCGGACAGATTGCGGACATCGTAGACGCCGGCCAGGGAAATGACGCCGCGAACCAGCGAGAAATCGACGCCCGCCGTTCGGAGGTACGCTGGATGCGTCCCCAACATGGAGACGATCTGGGCGCCCGCGGAGTGCCCGGCAAGATAGAGGCGCGAGGTATCCAGGCCATAGGGAGCGGCGTGGGCGATCGTCCAGGCCACTGCCGCTGCCACATCGTTCGTTGCGCCCTGGGCATCCGAATCCGGAAAGAGGCGATAGGACGGGATCACCAGGACGATTCCTTGGCGTGCGAGATCGCGCCCGACCTTGGCAAATCCGCGACGGTCGCCTTGCATGAAGGCGCCGCCATAAACGAAGACGACGACCGGTGCGTTGGCGGGAGCTACCGGCAGATAGAGATCGAGGCGGTGCGTATCGAGCCCATCGGCGATATATGGGATATCGACGATCGATCGAGGGGTGGAGGCGTGGGCTGAACCGATGAGTGCCAGACAGAGTAGCCAGGCGACGGCAAGCGTTCGAAGCATGCCATGACGATAGGTGATTAGCCGGAATTGAGCTTCAGGAAACGCTCAAAGCGTGCAGCGGAGTGTTTTTCCGCAAAGCGAGGATCGTGGCGAATCCCCGGTCGTTGCCCGGAATTTACGCGAGCCAACCAAGCCCGCATTCGGGGTGCATCGCCAACGGAGAGATAGGCGGCAGCGAGGGCGACGGCACCCGACGTTCCAACCGTTGTCGGATCGACGGATGCATCCAGCGTTTGCAATCTGGCGATGGCTTTCGAGCGATTTCCGCTGAGTGCATCGATGCGGGCTTCGATGGCGATCCGTTGGATGCGTGAGGACGGATCATCGGCCATCTCACGCAGAATGCGACGTGCGTCACGATAGCGATGCAACTCGGTATCGGCGTTGGCGATATCGGTCTTGGCAAGCGTCGGGAATTGATGCGCGTGGAGCATCTGCTCTGAGAGGGCGATGGATTCTTCGTAATCGCCGGCAAGAAAATTCGCCCACGCAAGCGAGGCGACGGTCCCGGGAACATCGGGTGCAAGCGCGACTGCGCGGGCCAGAAGGTCGCGGCCGCCGGCAATGTTGCCTCGGTGAAGTCGAATGGTTCCTTCCCAGACCAACGCGAGCACATTGTTTGCATCGAGCTGCAATGCTTTCACGAAATCACGCGATGCGAGCGTTTCATCATGATGAATTGCCATCGCGACCGCGCCTCGTGCTGCAAAAGCCGCCGACGATTGCGGATCGAGAGAAATGGCGCGCTCTGCAAGCGTGATGGCCCGCGCTTGCAGTCGCGTGCGCGCCCTTTCGGTGGTCGCATAGAACGAGAGGCTCGTGGCCGCCTCCGATGCACCGGCATAGCCTAGCGCGCTCTGCGGTGCCAGGCGAATGACGCGGGCAAAGAGCGTTGCAGCACGCGTCAGATGCGACGGTGTACCGAGTGCTTCATCGTGTGCGGCGAGGAGATAGGCTCGCATTGCTTCGACGCTGGGTTGCTGCGGAGGCGTTGGCTCGACCCGCAACGCGACGATGGCAAGCGACGCAATCGCCAGGACTCCCATAATCGCCCAGCGCCTAAGCGGCGAAAGCTGAAATCTCGCAGTCGGGATTTGCGGCGCATCGCAAACCACCAGGCGATACCCGCGCTTGGGCAGATTTTCAATGCGAACATCGTTGCCATATGTGCGCAAGAAGGCGCGCAAGATATAGATGGTTTGCGAAAGATTCGCATCGTACACGTCGCCATCGGGCCAAACCGCTGTGATGAGTGCATCATTGTCGATGTAGGTGTTCGGCGTATCGGCAAGGGCGGCAAGCAGATCGACGGCCTTCGGTGCTAATGCACAGATCTGCCCCCTGTAGCGAACCGCACGCTCGGCGCGCGAGAGCGTAAATCGGCCAAACTGCAACGGGAGTTCCGTCTCGCTCATGATCTTGCGAACATTCATTGAATCCGAGGGCGATGGCCTGCTTGGCACGAGAGAGGCGTTGCTCGAAACGGTCGTATCGGTCGCTATCGCGCGAGAATTTCGATGGGCTGGCGGTGTTCCCAACCGGTGCGGGCGAGTTCGGGGGTATCGTTCTCTTCGGTTGGATACCCAATGCAGAGGTAGGCGATAAGGCGCCAATCGGTTGGTACTTCGAGTGTTGCCGTCACAATATCGGGCTCCAGAATCGAGACCCACCCCATGCCGATGCCGCGTGCGCGCGCCGCAAGCCAAACCACGAAGACGGCCATGACGGCCGAATAGTCGAGCATCTCCGGCATGGTGGCGCGCCCAACACCCTTGCCCGTTCTCGTCGCCTCATCGCAGAACACGGCTAAATGGACCGGCGCTTCGCGCAAACCCGCGAGTTTAAGCTGCGCATAGTGATGCGCGTCGTCACCGTGATACGATGCCAGCGCGGCGGCATTCGCGCGCTCAAACGATGCGATAACTGCGGAGCGCCGTTCGCTCTCGTCAACGCGAACGAAGCGCCACGGTTGTGAGTAGCCGACGGATGGCGCAAGCGCTGCCCGTTCTAGCAGCGATTCGAGGAGACCGTCCGGCAGCGGTTCGCGTCGAAAATGTCGTACGTCGCGGCGCCAGCGCAATAATTCATCGAGTTCGTCGGCGAACTCAGACGAGAATTTCATTGCGCGCTAGGAAACGTGCGTTCGCGAACATCCGACGCATACGACCGCAATGCATCGACGGCTGCTGATCCGAGTTCCGCGTATCGCTTGGCAAATCGGGGCGAATGCGGATACATGCCGAGAAGATCATGGAGAACGAGAACTTGTGCATCGCAATGCGGCCCGGCACCAATACCGATCGTCGGAATGGAAACGGCCTTGGTGATTGCGGCTGCGAGATCGGCGTCGACGACTTCCAGCACGATGGCGTATGCGCCGGCTTCTTCAACGGCGCGCGCTTCCGCGAGCAAACGATCGTGATTCGTGCGTACTTTATAGCCGGGGCCTAGGCCGGCGGTTTGCGGTGTCACGCCGATGTGCGCGACGACCGGAATACCTGCGGCAACGATCGCGCGAATGCGATCGGCTTCCCGCTGCGCGCCCTCGAGTTTGACGCTACATGCGCCGCCTTCTTTGACGAGGCGAATGGCATTGCGCACCGCTTCGTCATCGTTGACTTGATACGAACCGAACGGCATATCGACGATCACATGTGCGCGCGATGTGCCGCGCATAACGGCGCGACTATGGTGGATCATCTCTTCCATCGTGACGGGCGTCGTTTCGTCATAGCCGAGAACAACGTTGCCGAGACTGTCGCCGACTAAGATGAGATCGATGCCCGCCTCTTCGGCGAATCGTCCAAACGGAGCATCGTAGGCGGTAACGACGGCGAACGCGTCTTTGCCCTTGCGCCGACGAATGGCATTCGCCGTGATCCGGCGCAGGTTTGGAGCCTGCACCGGTTCATACGGACGAACTTCGGGAGATGGTTGCTTATCCGACATGGCCGTTGGCGGCAAGCGCTTCGGCGTAGGCAACGAGTGCGCGAACGGGGACGCCTTGTGCTCCTTTAGAGAGCCACGCCGTTTCTTTTTCGACGTAGGCGGTTCCGGCGATGTCGAGGTGAATCCACGGCGTTTTTTCTACGAATGTCTTGAGGAACGCACCGGCCGTCAGCGTTCCGGCAGCGCGACCGCCGGTGTTTTTCAGATCGGCAATATCGCTTTTCATCGCTTGCGTATAATCATCGAAAAGCGGCATGTGCCAATAGCGTTCGCCGGTGTGTTTCGTCGCTGCGATAAATGCGTTGAGAAATTCATCGTTGTTCGTCATCGCAGCGGACGCTGCGTGACCGAGTGCGATGACGCAGGCACCGGTCAGCGTCGCACAATCGATGATTTTCGTTGCACCGAGGGTTTGCGCATACGTGAGCGCGTCGCATAACACGAGACGGCCTTCGGCATCGGTGTTGATGACTTCGATCGTCGTTCCGTTCATCGCGCGCACGATATCGCCAGGTTTCGTCGATTTGCCATCGGGCATGTTTTCCGTTGCGGGTGCAATCGCGACGACGTTGATTTTCGGCTTGAGCGTTCCGATGGCGTGCATCGTGGCGACGACGCCTGCTGCTCCCGACATGTCCATCTTCATTTCTTCCATGCCGGCTGCCGGTTTGATAGAAATTCCGCCCGTATCAAAGGTGATGCCCTTGCCGACGAGTGCCAGCAATTCATTGGAGGATGGGTCGCCTTTGTAGGTCATCACGATAAATGCCGGCGGCTGAACGCTGCCCTGTGCGACGGAGAGAAACGAACCCATCTTGTGTTTTTCGGCCCACGCAGCATCGTGAACGTCCACCTGGATGCCCGTTGCCTTACCGACGGCGATTGCTTCATTGCCGAGTTGCGTCGGCGTCATATCGTTGGCTGGCGTATTTGCCAGGCGACGCGCGAGATTGATCGCCGTTCCAAGCGCGTGGCCGCGCACGATTCCCGCATCGAGCGCTTTGGTATCGAACCCTTCGCCCAGGATGGTTAGCGATTCGGCGACGTTGTGTTTCTCGGTATCTTTTTGGTAGCTGCCAAGATCGAAGGTACTACTGATCGCACCTTCGGCGGCAAATGATGCGCACGCGGACTCGTGGCCTTTGGCAATCGGTGGAAGGGCGACGGCGAATTCCTTGATGCCTTTGCGTCCGAACGCGCGAACGGCGGCGCCGACAGCGCGACCGATGTTGAGCGGCTCGAATTTTTCGCGCTCGCCGAGGCCTACAACGATGAGGCGACGGAAGGGATGATCTTTGGCATGCACCAGGGTGATCTCGCCGAGCTTGCCTTTGTGCTCTCCGGCAGCGACGATATCGGAAACAGCGCCGCCGAGCGCTTTATCGGCGACTTCTGTCGCTCCGTCGAGCACCCCGTCGGTGAAGAGCGGAACGATGAGGGCGCCAACGCGCACTGAAAGAGGCGAGTCCTGTACGGAGCGGACGTGCATGATGAACCTTTCGCGAGGGTGAACAAAGGCCGCCCATGGCGGACAAACATGACGAGATTCGGCCCACGGCCGTAACAGCCCCTTCCACTGATGCGTATGCGCGTGCGGGTGTCGATATCGCAGCCGGAAACGATGCGGTCGCTCGCTACAAGACGGTGCTTGGCGCATGGCGCCATCCATCGCAACTCGATGCAATCGGGGGGTTCGGCGGCCTCTTTACGATGCCGGGAGACGATTCGCGCGCGCTTGTCGGATCCGCTGACGGCGTCGGAACAAAAATCCTCATCGCAGCGGAATTACAGCGCTACGATCAAGTGGGTGCCGATCTCGTCAATCACTGCGTCAACGATATTCTCGTCGTTAATGCGACACCGTTGTTCTTTTTGGATTATTTTGCAACGGGGAAACTTGATCCCGAAGCAGCAGCTCGCGTCGTTGATGGATGCGCGCGCGCATGCCGCGTGCACAATTGTGCGCTTCTCGGCGGTGAAACGGCGGAGATGCCGGGACTCTACGCGCCAGGGCATTTTGATCTCGCCGGTACGATCATTGGACATGTGACAATCGCCGACGTGCCGCAACCTGCGCGCGTGACGGCAGGCGACGCTATCGTTGCTCTCCCTGCGGTGGGCCTGCATACCAACGGATATTCATTGGCTCGTGCGCTTATTGCACGCGAAGAATGGGAAAAACCGTTCGATGGTACCACGTACGCCGACGCGCTTCTGGCACAGCATCCGTCATTCTTTAAGGCGGTCCGCGCGATCCAAGCGGTCGCCGATGTCAAAGTCATGTCCCATATCACCGGCGGCGGATTGCTGGAAAATGTTCCGCGCACGTTACCTGTCGGCGTGAAAGCGATCTTCGAACAATCGCGTTGGACGGTTCCGCCAATTATGGCCGAACTCGTACGTCGCGGAAGTTTGACGCACGAAGAATGCTATCGTACTTTGAATATGGGTATCGGATACACGTTGGTCATGACGACGGCCGATGCACGTAAAGCGCTCGCTGCCTGGCCGGATGCCTTTGTTGCAGGTTGGATCGAAGAACGGAGCGATGACGAAGCGCAAGTAACGGTGCATCCCGCCCGTTGAGCGACCTCGTCAACCTCATCGTCGATGTGCACGATGCTCGTTGGTCGGAAGAAGTGGATTCGTCTGCGCGACGCGCCATTGCGACGCTCGGATTGCGTCTGGGGCCAAGTGATGAGCGAACGCTTGCCTGGATTGATGCGGAGTTCGGGGGCGGTTGGAGCCGTGAAGTTTTTCTCGGCGACGCAATCGTCGCCTTTGACGATGACGAACCTGTGGGGTTTGCTGCGTTCGATGCACGGACGCTTTCCTATGCATGGTTACGAGGCGTTGCGCGCGATCCCGGAGTCGGGCTTTTCGGTCCGGTGGGCGTTGCGAGCGCGTACCGAGGAGGCAATCTTGGAAAGGCGCTTGTCGCTCTAGCAATCCTTGCGCTGCGCTCACGAGGATATTCGCGCGCGCTCATTGCCGCGGCGAGCGAAGGTCGCTTAGCCCGCTATTACGAGCGCACGATCGGTGCGCGCGTGATCGAGCGTTTTCCACGTGATCAGATCCTTGGTCGTAAACTGCGAACGGTCATCCTGGCATCGGGGAATGGCAGTAACGCCCAAGCCGTGATCGATGCCGTTGCACCCGGGGATCTTGCGCTGGATATCGTTGGCATCGTTGCGAACCGAGCGGATGCCTACGTACTGGAACGCGCTCGGGCAGCATCACTGCCGACGAATGTTCTCCTCTGGAATCGCTCGGACGAATCGCGTGAGCGGTACGATGATCGGCTGCTGGACGCGGTGCGATCATGGGAGCCGGAGTTGGTCTTGCTGTTGGGCTGGATGTATCTCTTATCGCCGACGTTCATTGCCGCATTTCCGCGAATGCTGAATATTCATCCCGCATTTTTGCCCCACGATGCAAGCAAAGATACCGTCACCATGCCCGATGGCGTCGTGATTCCGGCATTTCGTGGCGCACACGCAGTTCGCGATGCTCAGGCCGCATCGTCGCCATGGATCGGCGCCAGCGTGCATCGCGTCACGGCTCAAACCGATCGGGGCGACGTCCTCGTTCGCAGCCCGCTACGCATGAGCGATCATGCACGCTTACCCCTCGTTGAACACGAAATACTTTTGCGAGCGATCAGACTTTTTCTCTTCGCGTCGTAGCCGTGTATCCGTCGGAGCTCGGGCCTCGCCGGCTTAGGCGATTTCGGCGTCGGTGAGGTAGCAGCCCGGGTCTTCGGCCCAGAGATCGCCCGTTGCATTGTAGGCGCGGGCGCGGAAATTTCCACCGCAGGCGGCGAGGAAGCGGCACGAGTTGCAACGTCCGCCGACATGTTCTCGGCGATTTCGCAAGGCGTGCAATGTTTCATTGCTTTCATCGCTCCAAATTTCCGAGAAACGACGCTCCTTCACGTTTCCAAATGTGATGCTTTGCAAAAACTGGTCGGGATGGACGTTGCCGAGCCAATCGATATCTGCAATTCCAAGGCCGGATGAGTTGGTTGCTCCGCCATTCCACATGAGCAGATCATGCGCTTCACGAACTTGTGGATTGTTTTCTTCTTGAAGCCGGAGAAATGCGTAGATGCCGTCCGCGTGATTATCAACCGTTAGAATTTCGCGTGGCTGACCTGCCGCAGCGAATGCTCGCGTTCTCGCAAAAATTGTGTCCAGCGCCTCGCGCGTTTGCTGATGATTCATATCGGTGAGGGCGAGCCCGCGACCGGCGGGAACCAAGTGGTAGAAGCAGGCCCGTTCGATATTTTCACTTTCGATGAAATCGAAAATGACATCGAGATCACGCATCGTGTTTGGCGTTAACGTGAGGCGGAGGCCGACTTTTTGCCCCACGTCACGTAAATTTCGAATGCCGCGAAGTGCGCGATCGAACGCTCCCGAGACGCCGCGGAAGCGGTCGTTGGTTTCGCCGAGCCCATCAAATGATACGCCGACGTAGGCGAAATCGAGATCACGAATGCGTCGCGCTCTCGCTTCGTCAATCAGCGTTCCATTTGTCGACAGCGTGAGTTTGAGCCCAAGGGAACGCGCGTATGCTGCGAGTTCAAGCGTATCCGGACGCGCTAACGGTTCGCCTCCTGAAAGGAGTACGGCAGGAACCCCGTACTCGGCGAGGTCCTTAAGCAGTGCGCGCCCCTCTTCGTGGGTAAGCTCTCCATCATAATGTTGTGCGGCCGAATCGCTGTAGCAATGCGTACATTTTAAGTTGCACGTGCGCGTCACGTTCCAGACGACGACCGGTTTGCGCGCTCCGGCCTTTGCCGGAGAGCCCATGCCGCGCCCATAACGATGGTGGTCCATCGGTTGCGAAACGCCACAAAGAACGCGACTGACATTAAACATGGGCAACTCCAAGAGGTTTGGTGGCTGGTTTGTAGGTGCACGCAGGATCTTCGTCGAGCGGATCGTGCGTGTGAGCGAAGGCGCGCGGCCGATAGCCGCCGCAAATACGTTTGAATTCGCAGACGCCGCATCGGCCATGAAGTGCGCGCGGATCGCGCAGTTGCACGAGCAGAGGTGCCTCGCGAAAAATCACGTCGAGCGGTAAATCGCGGATATTGCCTGTGCTCATCGAGAAATCACGGTCTGGGCGAATTGCACCGTCGCAGTCGACATGGAGATGCGCGTGCTCGCTCTGCGATTCTTTTGCCGTTGGCATCGCAACGTTGCAGCGATCATCTCGAGTGCGAAGTGGATTCCAGGACAGTCGTTGCATCACGTAGCGTTTAAAATGCGGTGCGTCCGGAGTCGAGATTTTGATCGCCGTATCGCGCATGCTGCGATACAAGAGCGAGAATGCTTCTTCGATCAGCTCCGGCGTTAAATGGTTTTCCGCCGTTGGCCCTTCGAACGACCCGAAGCGCACGATCCATAGCGTTGCTTGCATCGTCTCGACGAGGAGGGCCATCGCTGCAAGATCGTCGATATTGAGAAGCGTGAAGGTTGAGGTGATCTCGGCCTCCATGCCAAAACGTCGAATCGTTTGTACGACGTTTTCGACACGCTGCAATTCATCGACGTGATGAAGCGGGACGATTACCGCATGAGCACCTGCGCGGGCAAACGCCGCAAGTGTTTGCTCATCAAAACATTCAGCGCTCTCGCCTTCGATAATAGTCGTAATCCCGGCTTTTCGCGCGTACGCAATGAGTTTTCCGAGATCGCCGCGCCGCTGGGGATCGCTGACATAGATATGAAGCCGCTCGGCTCCCGCGACCACAGCTTCGTCAATGAGATCGAAGCTTTCAAATGTAGTGAGTTGAGGGCGGTCCCGATTGGTGGCATCGCACCACCGATCGGCTGGAGTCCACGACACTTCTTCGAGATGCATGCCTTACGGATACCAAAGCCCCGTGAGCATCCGAAGAAGAACTCCGGAAGGCATGCCGCGCTCGCTCCTCATGCTTCGAGACGCTCGCTGCGCTCGCTCCTCAGCATGACAGATACGAGCTTGTCACCCTGAGGAGCGTGCGAAGCACGCGTCTCGAAGGGCGCTCGCTGCGCTCGCTCCTCATGCTTCGAGACGCTCGCTGCGCTCGCTCCTCAGCACGACAGCACTTTGTCACCCTGAGGAGCGTGCGAAGCACGCGTCTCGAAGGGCGCTCGCTATGCTCGCTCCTCATGCTTCGAGACGCTCGCTGCGCTCGCTCCTCAGCATGACAGCACTTTGTCACCCTGAGGAGCGCACGAAGTGCGCGTCTCGAAGGGCGCTCGCTGCGCTCGCTCCTCATGCTTCGAGACGCTCGCTACGCTCGCTCCTCAGCATGACAGCATGTTGTCACCCTGAGGAGCGCACGCAGTGCGCGTCTCGAAGGGCGCTCGCTCCTCAGCACGACAGCACTTTGTCACCCTGAGGAGCGCACGGAGTGCGCGTCTCGAAGGGCGCTCGCTGCGCTCGCTCCTCAGCCTGACAGATACGAGCTTGTCACCCTGAGGAGCGCACGCAGTGCGCGTCTCGAAGGGCGCTCGCTCCTCAGCACGACAGCACTTTGTCACCCTGAGGAGCGCACGCAGTGCGCGTCTCGAAGGGCGCTCGCTCCTCAGCATGACAGTACGGGTGTCGCTGTTTGGAGGAGCGTCGGGAGGCGATGGGCTTCGGCGAGGAAGGCATCGTGGCCGTGCGATGTGGGAAGCTCAAGATAATGAGCGTTGACGTTTTTGTCGCTAAGACGCGTGACTGCGGCACGTATCTCTTCGGGGCGGAAAAGCCAATCTGACGATAGACCGACAAAAGTCAGCGGCGGAGTCTCCGGCGACCACTTAGCAGCGCGCAGATCGAACGAGTCCATGGCGTGCGTGAGTGCCGTGTAGGTTTGCGGATCAATCCGTTCGATGATGCGCTCGGCTTGCAGTTCGAGAAATCCCTCAACGTCGAAGCGATCGGCTCCCGAGCGATCCGAGCGACGATCGTGGCGTTCGGCGAGTAATGCATCGCTCTTATACGACAGCATCGCGATTTTGCGGGCGAGTCGTAATCCATTGAGGCCATCAAGGGAAATGGCCTCACGCTGAACGGCATTGAGCGCAATGCCCATAGCGCTATGGTGATCGTGCGCACCGATGATGATCGCCTCACCGACGCGGCGAGGAGTGTCATGAGCCCACTGCAACGCCTGCATACCGCCCATCGAGCCTCCAATCACCAGCGCAATATTTTCAATGCCTAGTTGCTCGAGTGCGCGGCGTTGCGCGCGGACGATGTCAGCGATCGTTATTCTCTCGGTCGTGCGCGTCGATCCATAGCACGAACCGAGCATGTTGATGCCGATGATACATCGATCCGTCGGGTCGAGATATTTTCCGACCCCAATGATCCCCGACCACCAATGTGCCACGCGATGATCGCCGGTAAGGGCGTGAAGCACGAGGGTCGTTGGACTCGTTGTTGGATCACCGTAGATTGCGACACGCTGCTCGACTGCGGGAAGCGTTGTCCCGCAGTCGAGCGTGAGATTTCCGATGGGTATCGTCTTTTCGATCATGCTCGCAGAGCTTGCTCCAGATCGGCAAGAAGATCGTTGATATCTTCGATGCCGATGGAAAGGCGAATCGTTGTGCTTTCGATACCGCTGCGTCGTTGGTCTTCCGGTGACAATTGCGCGTGAGTTGTCGATGCCGGGTGAATAACCAATGATTTCGCATCGCCGACATTGGCGAGCAACGAGAACAGCCGCAGACGGTCGATAACACCACGAGCGACGGTTTCGTCGCCATGAATCTGGAACGAAAGAATTGCGCCGCCTTTCGCATCGCGCAGGTATTTGCGGGCTCGTTCATGTGCGGAATCGGAAATTAGGCCAGGATATCGGACCGAAGCAACGCGAGGATGCACAGCGAGGAACTCTGCAATTTTCTGCGCGTTTTCGCAATGACGTTCAAGACGCAACGCCAGCGTTTCAATGCCGAGAAGAAGCAGCCACGAATTAAACGGCGAAATTGCCGCACCGACATCACGCAATAATTGCACGCGTGCTTTGGCGATAAAGGCTGCCGGTCCGAATGCTTGCGTGTACACAAGCCCATGATAGGATGAATCGGGCGCAACAAATTCTGCAAAACGCGGTGAAGCAGCCCAATCGAATTTTCCGGAGTCAACGATGATGCCCCCGACGGCGACACCATGACCACCGAGAAATTTTGTTGCCGAATGGACGACGATATCGGCCCCGAATGTGATCGGCTTTACCAGATATGGCGAGGCAAGCGTGTTATCGACGACGAGCGGGAGGCCATACTCATGAGCGATGGCGGCGAGGCGTTCGATGTCGAGAACATCGATCCGCGGATTTCCAATGGTTTCCGCATAGATGGCTTTCGTATTCGGACGAATAGCTGCCCGAACGTCGAGGTCATTGTCGGCATCGACAAAGCTGACGTTGATGCCAAAGCGTGGCAGTGTGTGGGCGAAGGCATTAAACGTTCCGCCGTAGAGGGAACCTGAGGAAACGATGTGATCGCCGCTTCGTGCGAGCGTTGCAAGCGCGTAGATGACGGCTGCCTGACCAGATGCAACAGCGAGTGCGCCGATGCCGCCTTCGAGCGCTGCGACCCGCTCTTCGAGTACGGCTGTCGTCGGATTGCCGATACGTGTATAGATGTTCCCCAGTTCTTCGAGCCCGAAGAGTCGCGCGGCGTGGGCGGTATCGTCGAAAAGATACGACGTCGTTTGATAGATGGGGACGGCGCGCGATTTTGTCGTGGTGTCGCCGTCGTGACCGCCGTGAACGGCAAGTGTCTCAAAACCTGGAGTCGATGGACGTTCCAATGTGGAGCTCATGCGAGGGTTTCCTTTCCCGGTCGGGAGTGCGCCACGAGAAGTGGCGAGACCGGAGCTGTGAGGATTGAGTCCTCCCACACGGCATAGCGTGGGAGCGTTCGATTCCGCGTCAAGCGGTCGAAGAGTGGTGTAGCATGCGCCTGCGCTAGTCCGTGTGCGCGTTGGCGTAGCGGAAGAAACGTTCGACGTTCGGCGATGGCACGAAGCGTGCTGATAATATCGCCAAGAACGGCGCTTGCTGTGGCGTTTCCGCCTGCGCCTTGGCCGCGCAGAAGCAGTGCTCCCGAATCCCGCCCGATAACGGTAATCGCATTTTCCGGCCCATGCAACTGCGCGAAGGGATGCGACGCATGCACCAGTAGTGGAGCAACTTCGGCCGCGATGCCCTCATCCGTGCGCCTTGCTGCGGCGACGAGACGGATGTGATAATCGAGCATCTGCGCACGGGCGACATCGCGTTGCGTGATATTGGCGATCCCCGCGCTCGCGATTCGAGACGTCGTAAGCGGTACGCCGAAACCGAGTTGCGCAAGCACGGCGAGCTTATGCGTGGTATCGATGCCTTCAACGTCGTTTCGAGGATCGGCCTCTGCGTATCCAAGCGCTTGTGCTTGCGCGAGCGCATCGGCGTAGGAAGCCCCGTTTTCCATCGCTTCAAGAACGAAATTGCAGGTTCCATTGAGGACGCCGGCAACGGCTTCGACACGATCTCCGGCCAGTGCTTCACTTAGGATGCGAAGCACCGGAATTGCGCTACCAACCGCCGCTTCATAGCGAAGGTGACTACCGCGTGCAGAGGCAAGTGCGTGGAGGCGCGGTCCCTGCGTTGCGAGCAAATCTTTGTTCGCGCTAATGACATGACGGCCCGAATACAGTGCAGATTCGACGAGTTCGCTTGCAAGCGTTGTGCCGCCGATGCATTCGACAATAATATCGATGCGTGGATCGTCGACGAGAGCGCGAGCGTCGTCCGTGAAGAGCGAGGGGGCGATCGCAGCTTCACGCGGCTTAGTCAAATTTCCAATGGCGATCCCGTGGAGCGTAAAGGATGCGCCGGCACGCGCAATGAGCGCGTCGCGTTCTTCGAGGAGTCGCGTTGCGACGGCCGTTCCGACCGTTCCGCAACCGAGAATGCCGATTCCGACGGCGATATCCATTCCTTCTGCCTCCTAGTGAGATGGGAAAGCGAGGAAACAAACGAGCCCCCCGCATCAGATGCGAGGGGCTCGTGCAAGCTCTAGTTTTTGAGCGCTACTTATGTGAGCGCGTGCACGAAACTCCCCGCAGAATGCATTTCCTGCATTCGCGAAGTCGGACACGACGACATAGTGCTCGTAAACATTTGTGCCGTTGTACCACGGGCAAGCGTAGGCGGTCAAGTGTATTAACCAAAATTTGAGGTGAAGCGTAGCCCGCGCATAGCCGGGCGGAGGAGTATTGTGCGTGAGGGAATTCCGGCCTTAGCAAAACATGCTTCGATGCGGTCGGAAAGCGCGCCATTGGCGTGCGGGCGGGTAAATGCAATCAGAGATGGGCCCGCGCCTGAAAGCGCGATACCAAAGAGATCGCGATGCTCGATGGCAAGAGCGTCTGTCAGACCCGGAATATGTTTGGCGCGATAGGGTTGGTGCGTACGGTCTTGCATCGCAGCGCCAAGTATTGCCATCTCGCCGGATGCGAGTGCGGCTCCTAAAAGCGCTGCATGTTGTGAAGCAAAGACGACATCGTTGCGATCATACCGATCGGGGAGGAGTTTGCGGGCCTTGGCCGTGGCGAAATTAAGTTCCGGGATCGTAACGAAGATGCGCATCGCCGACATCGGCGTAAACCGCAAGTACGATGTAGCATCGGTGGCGATGATAATGCCGCCGTACATCGCCGGCAAGGCATTATCGGGATGCCCTTCGATATCGCAAAGGAGCTCGGCGAGGTCTTTGTGCGAAACGCGATTGTGGGAGGCGCGAGCCGCGATAGCAAGGCCGAGCGCCGCTGCCGCCGCACTCGATCCTAACCCTTTGCCTAACGGGATACGATTGTCGACTTCGATGGTCACCGAAGGCAGTTTCGAGGAGATCCGGTGCATCGCCGAGATGATCAGCTTTTCGACGCCATCGTGCGTTGGAGCGGTTTCGTTGCCAACGAATTCCAATGCAAAACGACGCGATGGCTTTACTCGCGCGGTCATGCGTAGGTT
Source organism: bacterium (assembly GCA_021778415.1). Taxonomy (GTDB): domain Bacteria; phylum Vulcanimicrobiota; class Vulcanimicrobiia; order Vulcanimicrobiales; family Vulcanimicrobiaceae; genus JAJYCL01. The sequence continues at coordinate 63,826 of JAJYCL010000014.1, forward strand.
GAGGGCGATTCCGACAGCATCGAATCCCGGCCCAAGATTCGCGCTGGATGCCGGAGCGCTAACGGAAAAAGCTTTATCCGACATGGCGTTTGTGCTCGTCGCGAGCATCCGCGACGCGAAGACTCGCGGCGGAATCCTTGAGGACATGGCCGGTGAGAACGCAGACAACATCGTCGTTTTCACCGACGATATTGCGCGCTCTCAGGGCGCGCAATCCGGCAAGCGATGCGGCCGATGCCGGTTCGCATCCGATGCCTTCCAATCCAATGATGCTTTTTGCCGCGTCGATTTCATCGTCGCTCACGTGGAGAGCAACGCCGGTAGCCGTGCGCAACTCATTTCCCGCGCGTCGCCACGATTTTGGGGCGCCTACAGCAATGGCCGAAGCGAGTGTTTGCGGAACAACCGGAACGAGTTCGCGCTGCGATTCCCAAGATTGCGCAAATGGAGCGGCACCCGAGGCTTGGACGACGGCTATTCGCGGAAGGCGATCAATCAGTCCGAGCATACGGGCCTCACGAAAGCCTTTCCCAAATGCGCTGACGTTACCAAGATTGCCGCCCGGAAGAATGAACCAATCGGGAACCTGCCAATTCCGCCGCTCGAGCAGCACGAACGCTGCGCATTTTTGGCCTTCAAGACGATACGGGTTTGTTGAATTGACCGCCATAATCTCACCCGAGACGACGTTTCCGAGTTGCTGGAATGCGTCGTCGAATGATCCCTCGACTTCAATGATTTCCGCGCCATAATCGCGCGTTTGCGCGAGTTTAGCGGCGCTGATTCGGCCTCGCGGAACAAGCGCATAGGCGCGTAAGCCGGCGCGCGCTGCGTACGCCGCCATTGATGACGCGGTGTTTCCCGTTGACGCGCAGACCACTCCGCGCGCTCCTTTTGCCTTCGCGGCGGATACGGCAACCGTCATCCCGAGATCCTTAAACGATCCAGTGGGATTCATGCCGAGATGCAGATAAGCGACGTGGTGTGCCGTAGCAAATGATGCGCCGTCGCGCGCGGCGTATAGCGGCAAATTCCCCTCTGAAAGTGAGACAATATGCTCTGGAGCGATGTGCGGTAAGAACTCGCGGAATCGCCACACGCCGCTGGAATCGAGCTCGTCGTCGCGCATGCGGCGCTGGCGAACGACACGCTTGAATCCATCGGGATCCAAGCGAATACTCGGCGCTCGAAACGACGGAAGCCCTCCGCAGGCGCATCGAGCATCGGCTTCGAGTTCTTTGTGGCATTCGCTACATTCGATCTGCATGGTTGTCCTTTTCCGCGCGCGAGCTATGCAAAAAGCCCCGCGCCATCTGGTGGTGCGGGGCTTTTTGTGAGTGGAGAAGAGCTCGTGCTTAGTCGCTCACCTCAACGCAAACCCGACACCGACCGGGTTGACCGGTCGAGGTGGTGGTCGACGACGTGAGCGATCGTTGAATCATTGCGTCGTAGAGTACCAGGGCGGACGTCGGCCGGTCAAGTGGTTGGGATTGCAATGCGCCATGATCACTAATAGATCG
>JAJYCL010000015.1 GCA_021778415.1 bacterium
TCGTCAGCGCTGACAGCAAAGGCTTGCACCTCACGATCGGTCCGAAGCATATGACCTTTGCGCTGCGTCACTGGAATGGCGACACGTTCGTGTTCCGTCCCGGCGGCGGCGGTTTCCGTACGCTTACGGAACTCACGTTCAAGCCGGCGACGAGCGATCACGCGGCGCGGATGACGATCGAATGGTTGAACGACCACGGGAACGGTACTTTCACGAAACAATAGAGTTCGCGGACGTCGTTAGATCGTTCCGCCGTCTTTCGCGTTGAATGGGTGGCTCGTCGGATCGACGATGTGGGCGATGTCGCGGAAAATGGCGTTCGCCACACCCGGCGACTTTGCCGATTGTACGTCAACCCAGACGAGCACCAGCGTTCCGGTTTTCGTCGAATAGTATTCGGCGGTGTTGTAGCCGTTAAGGCCGCCAGTATAGCCATACCAATTGTCGCCGGCGCATGCAAGACCGATGCCGAAACCAACATTGCCGTCAAACGTCTTGCACTGCTTGATCGCGCTGAAGCCCTTCGGTTCCCCGGTCTTCGCGAGTACGAACAACTTGATCCAACGCTCCGTGTCGCTTGCATCGGAGATCATGTCGCCTGCGGGACCCATCGCGGAGACGGGAAGGACGGAAGTCTCGTCTTGCCAGTCTTTTTTCGCATCGAGACCGTACCCGTGAGCCCACGGCTTGGGCATCGCCTGGGTGGATGGAACGCTCGTCTCCGTTAGTTTAAACGGCACGAGCAAACGCGTTTGAATTTGATGTGCGATCGTGTCGTGCGTGACGGCTTCGATAATGAGCCCAGCGATCAGGTACCCAGTATTGCTGTAGTGATACCCATGACCCGGCGCAAAATATGGCTTTTGCGCGACCGCCCAGCGAATAATCTCCCGCTGGTCCATCGTGGAATTGGGATTGATCCCTTCTTGTTTTCCCATTTCCGGCGTCTGGTACGCTTCGAACAAACCGCTACGCATGTCGAGTATTTGCCGGATCGTGATATTTTTCGCGTTCGGGACCACGACACCGATGTCGAATTTACTAATCGGATCGTCGAGGCTCAATTTCCCTTCGCGTGCGAGTTGCAACATCACGCTCGCTGTAAACGTCTTCGTGTTGCTCCCGATGCGGAAATGATCCGCGATGGTGAGCGGACGCTTCTTCAAGAGATCCGCATAACCGAATCCGTGTACGTAGCTGCGTCCCTGCGCATCCCACACGCCGACGAGGACGCCCGGGACCGGCGTCCGGCCGCCATAGATGGCGCGATTCTTCGCAACGATGGCGGCAATGCTGCGTTGCACGCCGGGATCCGTAATCGACGTCCCCGCGGCACCGGCGGAGCCGTGCCCGATCGAGATGGAAAGAGCGACGGCACATGAAACAGCGGCAGAGGCCCGCACGAAAGTATTCACTCGGCAAATCTCCTCAAAGGCTCAGCTCATGAAAACCCGGGGTTCCGTCATCGGGTAAAATTGCCTTTGCCCGTTCGACCTTACCGGCTGCGTCGGCGCAAATAGAGTTTACTCGTGCTCTTGCGTTGTCGGCATCGCGCGCTGCGATACTCCGCGTGGAAGGCGCAACTGCGCGAGTTCATTCTTCCCTACGAAGCGATGCTCGCGGGCCGGGGCCGAGGCATCCATCGAACCGTGCTTGGCTTTCACGCGTGGCAACGTATGCCGCAAGCTGACCGCGTCCGCTCTGCACCATTCACGGTTTCACAGGGCAAACGTGGTAGCGCCAACGGGAATCGAATGCGCCGACTAGCGGTCTTAGCACGTCGCGAGCGGCCAACAGGGGTCGCGTCGCCGCCCAAGCCTAGTCGTGGCGGGTCGCGGTAAGTTGCCTGAAGCTGCTCACAATGGCTACCAAAAGGCTACCGCTTTGACTATGAGGATCCGCTCAGGCGGCCAGGCTGATTCATGCTTACGATGACGGGAACCGAGCCTGTAAGAAGTACGTGGCGCCATCTGATTTCGACCCCATCCTGGTCCGTACTCCGAGCGTCGCTCCTACTTTCAGCGACTGACCCCTTCTCCTCAATTTGCTCTTCAAGCACGGGGAGCACGGCCTTTTCTGCTTGCAATAAGACCGAATCAATTGCTCCCCATTGCTCGCGCGTTCCCCTTGCATAGTTTAGCCTCTCACGCGCACTCAATGGGCCGAAAATGCCCTTAGGATCAATCCACGCTTTGTCAACCGGCTTCGGGTCTGAGCATTCCCAAACTCTCCCCGCCCTGGTGTACCGTATCCCGTGCGGCCGGCCCGTGTCGGCGATTTTATTAAGCCATCTCACTTTGATCCAAGCTGTCTCTCCGATCAAAACCTTAGCGTCAGATGCCTGCCTTACTAAGTCAGCATTATCCTTGGCAGTCGATGCGCAAAAGTAAGTGTCATCCCACGTCTTGGAGAGATCGCAAAGACCGTTGTGCTGTCGCTAAGGCGGGCGCTTTCGCGACTTGTGATATTCAACCCAGAGGTGTCGCAATTGAAGTCCCACCGCGTTCCCCGCAGCGGCGCTTGGTCCCCCATTACCTGCGGTCTCTTAAACTGCAGAAGCAACAATCATAGATTGCCAGTATAAAGCGCTGCATCAACCGGGAACTCAGCTTCGCGATTCGTGGTCGGCGCGAACGGTGGGATCAGGATCCCGACGGTCCTTTCAATCGCAAGCAGCATATTAAAAGCAAACTGTGTTTCGCCATAATCGGTTCTCAAGCAATTTACCTCAGCGATGAACAGTCACGAAATCTCGGTGCGATGATACAAGTCTCATAAGCAACCGCGAGGCGACCGAATATTCGTCGGCAACGCCAATAACGAGCGTGTCAATGGCCCGCGTCAAGGGGATGAGAATCCAGTCGAGCGCGCGCCGCTTAGCAAACTCTTCTCTAAGAAACTGCGGTAATCCATCGGTGGGTAGTTCGGAAGCGGCTCGCAGCTTAGCGGCGTAGAACTCGTCGAAATTTTCAAGCGCCACTATCCAACCTTCTAACCCGCGACAGGACTCGTATTGGACAATACGAATGTCGTCGGCGGAGGATGGCACGCCGATGCGAACTTCTCTATCAACAGCATCGTAAACAGAATAGCCGCTTTCTTGAAAGGCCTTTCCTAAGGAAGAGCGGCGCAATCCACGCTCCGCCTTGACGCTGTCGGGCGGCACACAAAAAAGGTGATCTACTGGCTTAAGCGACTCGTCCTCACGAGACAGCAGTTGCTTCAATACTTCAAGATGGCGGGAAGGCGAGCCGATGAGGATATGCACCTCGCCGCCGCTCAACTCTCCGTCCGATTCGATCACCAGACCGTGATCTCCGAACGCTCGAGCAACGGCAGTTACGAATAATGCGAGATTCGGCTTCATGCGCAGACATCGCTCAAGATTGATTAGCCTTAGTTCGTGTGGCGGCGGCGGCGTCCAGTCGCATGGCATGTCAAGGCGAACGAGTTGGCGATGCCCGACACTGATGACCAGATTCTTCGGCAAATAGGCCGCGTGTAGGAAATCGCGCTCAGCATCATCCCAGTCTTGTGCTTCATCAACCATCACTGTCGCATAACCAAGGATTGCCGGATTCGCCTTCTTGGCGCGGCTTATTTCTTCCGGTGTGACATCACCCGAGGCAACTCTTTCATTTAGGGCCTTGAGCGCTGGAAGATAGCCTCGATCAAACCAATCTTCGTCTATCTCGGAGGGCTCCGCCTGACCAAGAGCAACCAACCAGCAACGGAAAAATCTGTGGAGAGTTTCAACATTTACACTACGCCCAAATGCTGACTGCCGAAGGCCTAGGACTTGCAGTTGCCGATAGAGGTCCGAGGTAAGCGCAGTATGATAGGTCAAGATCAAGCAGCGTTGACCTGACTCGAAGAGATCGCGCGCGAGCCGAAGGAGAATTGCTGTCTTTCCTGCGCCGCCGAAACCGTCGAACTGAAGCTGTTTCTTGCCGAGATCAACGAGTTCCATCGCTTTGTATCGGCTGTGCGCCAGTGCTTCTACTCGGCGCCTAAGGAGACCAGATGGAGCGAGGACTCGACTTAACATCTGAACGCCGCGTTTAAAATCAAAATCCCGCTTAAGCAAACGTACGTTGTGAATGCCGTCTAGTCGCAACAGCGTCTTGCCAAGAATCTCCGAGAAAGGGGAATCAGAAAAGAACGCATCTAATGGTAGCTCGGAAGCATCGCAGTTGAATTGCTCTTTCTTGCATTGCGACAGCCACACAAAGTCCATTACATACGGCGCCTCGGCGAACCCCCGGCGCGTGAAGAACTTCTTGATCGCAAATACTTGCCTGAACGCTTGCAGAGTCGCATCGCTCTTGCCTTCCGGATACTGAACGTAGACCTTGTCCCCTTCCAGCCATACTCCCGGCGGCGTATGTGATTTCACTTCGACCGTGGCCGAAAATGAGTAGCATAACGAGGTCTCTCCGTCAACTGTAAATGGGAGCGGTGTATCGAATTTTCCAAGGAGATACAAATCTACGTTTTTGCAATCTGCGCAGAATGGCGTTTGCAAAGAGACAAAGATGTACAGTGCCTGATCAGCGGCGGAGGCAAGGCTCGGATACTCGCATAAAATCGCGTCGCGCAACTGCCTAGCAGCGCGCGCCTCGCCCGAGTCATCATCGTCGCCTACAATCGTGATCAAGGGGAGAGCTACTGCGTCGCTCGGACAACGAGGTCAAACACTGAGGGAAGATCTCGTATGAGGTCATATGCGCTAACCGATAACGTCCACCCGTTGCTATTCTTTGGTGCGGGCGCACCGTCACTACCCGCAAGAATCCCGCTCCTAACGGTTACGATGGTACCGTCGACACATAACGGAACGTCTTTACCATCCGAAGTCGCAGAGTAACGAACGCCGCTTAGGTCAAGCATTCGTTTCAGGGCGCGAAGTCGCTGCGACTGCGCCGGAATCGATGCCTCCGGTATCTCGAGCCCTAATGTGGTACTAAGTAAAAGGTCGCGCCCTAGGTGCCGATCCAGTCTGTCCTTCAAGTGCTGGTTGTGGTAGTGCCGTAGGCAATCTTGGCACGACGATTGACATTTGCTTGGGCACTTGTCGAGAAGCTCGATGGCGTCGCGCAAAATCCCGTCTATGTGAAGGCCAGCTATTTCACTGTAGCCAGCGCCGCCCGAAGTGGCGTCGAACAGATAGAGATCAGCAACGCAGAGTTCCGTATCGCTCGCCGGATTCACCCGGAAACCGGCGCCAAGTTCACTCTGGCTAATGTCGAGTTGCGGATGACGACAAGCAGCCTGTTTTATCGCTTCGGCTGCGCTGTAGAGAGCGTCTTCTATAACCCGCAGAGTCCCCTGGTTTGTCGTATCTGTTAGCAGAGGCTTCCTAAGAGTAAGGCGCAGCAGAAGCAAATCGGTTGTAAAAACGCCTCCTAGGTAAACTAGTCTGAGGTTCCCCTGGCAACGCGAGGGTCGTCTACCCCGTTTTAAGGGAAGTAAATAGGGTCGCTCGTGAGACCCAGTGTGAGCGATGTCCGGCGTGGCGAAACCACAGTGGTCGCAAACTAGGAAGCCATCGTAGCTCCCGTCACGACGCCTCTTACCCTTGTTGACCGTTATCAGCCGACGGTCCCTCGTATACGTTACTGAGCAATTTGCGCTTATATCGCGCCAGCTCGTTACGTCATCACCTATAGGGACAGGGAACTGTGCCATGGTCGCATACGTGATGTCTTGCTCTCTGTCGTCTTCTTTCAACTCTCGGGCAGCTTCCGGGACGAAAACCTCCGGCTGTATTGTTTGGTGAAGCGCCAAGCGGCTATGGCAAACCGGGCACTCCGTACGGTTCTGTAAACCGCCCTCCTGAACAAAACTACAGGCCGTGCAATACGCGAGCAACATCGCTGATTCGAATAAAGGCGCTGCCTTCCGCGTCGCGTCTTGCGAAAAGCTGGCGATCACTCCGCCCGAGCGGTACGTCTTCTTGTTGACAACGAGCAACCGCCCCGGCGCGTATTCGCTCAGTGCTTTGTCGATGGCTTGTTGCGGGTTTTCTTTGACTTTCACGGTTTGCCACTCGTCCCGCAAGACGTATTCCTCTATGCGAAAGCCTGTCAAATTGGTTGGGAAAGCGTAGCTCGGTAGCAAGTTCTCAGAGAAGAGAAATTCTAGCAGCGTGTCCGCCTCAGCACCGTCAGCGGCGTCATCGTAGTCTTCATCGGTGCTCGAGGGTTTCTCACTGCTCCCGTCAGAGGCGTCAGCGGTCCGGCTTTCTACTCTCCCTTGAAGAGAAACTAATCGTTCACAGAATTCTGTTGAAACGACCTTAATCCAATCCTCCCTAGTAGACGCAACCGTTAAGCCCCCCGGGAGCCACGATGCGATCTCCCCACAGAGCGCGCCGCTTACTATGTTCTCCTGAATCCATCGCGAGAAGGCCTCCAGGCTCGTCGCGCCACTACCGAGGAAGAACTCCACCGTCGAACCCAAGGCCATTTCAAGTCTGGATGTGTCGGTGTCCGGTTTAATATCGCCGGCTTCAATTGCCCGATCAAAAAAGGTCTGCAGCAAGAACGAATGGACGTGACGACGGGCAATCTTTTCATTATCGGTCTTGATAACGGGGGTGGGTGGCGCCCCGGCGACGATCTTCTCCGGATTATTAAAGTAGTAAGAATCGTGCGGCCCATTTTGCGCATACGTAAGGACTGTGGATACGGATGATCCGCGACGGCCGGCACGGCCAGCTCTTTGTTGGTAGTTTGATCGCTGCGGCGGAACATTTCTGAGCCCAACTGCCAGGAGCGACCCGATGTCAATACCGACTTCCATGGTTGTCGTACAACTCAGAACGTCAATAGGGCGGTCAGTCTTCGCAACCATCAAATCTTGGAAGCGCAACTCGTATATCTCAGTAGTTGCCTGAACGCTTGCCCTATCACGATGCGATAGTTGCGCTGTATGTTCCTCAACCGAAACAGACTCAATTGCTCCCACGTCATTGAGAGCCTCGCGCACTGGATCGCGCCAGTATGATTTTCTGGCTATTAGGTACCGGGACTCTAAGGGCGACAACAGTTCCACTCTCGGAGAGACACAATAGATGCAATGGCCCCTCAGTGAAACGAAGCTTAACCTCGTGCAGGCCTGGCATTGATACCACGACCGCTCCAGATCTACGCGCAGAGAAAGCCTACGCGGAGTGAGGAAAAGAGTGCCTTCTCTTGGGCCCGACTCGCCAAGACCGTCGGCGACGGCGCGAATTATTTGGTCGAGATCCTCCGATTCGATTTCCATGAGCTCGGCGATTTTTCGTGATTGATCTTTCCCGAGCGTGGAAGCAGTCCCCCAGCCAAACTTTCCAGGATAGCCGCCAGCCTGCCAGCGCGCGTGGTCCTCTATTTGAGAGTCGAATGAAAAATTGTCAAGACAGCGTTGAATCCAGGCAGAAGCGAGCGCCTCGACATCGACCGCGCTGATAGATTTGCAAATCGCTGTGATTGCCGCATTTAGTCGGTTTGCTTCACGTCTAACGGGGGCGACACTGCCAATCGCAGTATCTGTGATTGAATAGAAGCGTGAGCAAAGTTGCCGTAATAGGTAACTTTGATACCGTGATGGGGCTGTAAGATCTGGCGCTAACTCGTCAATGACCCTGTCCAAATCGCCATCGTATTCCCTTCGAAACTGGGCTACGTGGCGCTCGAGTGCCTCGCGCGCTTCGCCGTCATACATTAATAGATTGGTGTCAGCGAGTACCCCGAGAAAAGCTATGTATAGCTCCTTGCCAAGTCGAGCCTCACCGCGCTCATCCTCGACACGCTTTGCGGCAACTGAGATCGCCTGACGAAATACATCCAGTTCCACAGCGCGGGGCAAATCACGCGCAAGCCGCGCTGCCTTTTGTCGCCCGTCCGAAAACAGTAGTACCTTCTTCCCGCCGTTCGGAAACTGAAGCGACGTTGGTTTTGACTCCGGCTGACTCCGCAGTTGCGTCGCAACGAGTGCCGCAAAAGGATCCTCGCCTTTGGTGACGTGGTCCATAATCCTTTGAGACTCGTCTCGCCAGGACTTAAGGCACACAGGGCAACTTTGGAAAGTAAAATCGGCCCCTTCTTCCGCGGCACTACGATCAGGCAAATACACGCGTCTGAAACCAGCGTCACCCGGGTCGGCATCACGAATTTGCCCGGTCGCGACGTCAACCCACGCCGTGCGAAGCAAACCTATCTGATCTTGATGCGGTTGGCCCTCTATTAGCAACTGAATTTCGGAAAGCGTCGCTGCCGCGCCGAGCATCGTGCGTTCGTAGCGCTCGCTCCAGAGAAAATCACCCTCGGTTCCCCTAATGAATGCTCTCAGGAACGCCGAGCCGCAGTCCCTATGCGTCAATAACTCGAAAACGCGCGCCTGCTTTTTGCAATCGCAAGTGACGCGGGGGTCTGTATGTAGCCTGCCAATTATGGCACCAGCCGCCGCGCTTCGTCTTTCAGAGCAGTTCGGGTCAACACACGCGTAGAGCCCCGGCAGGCCTCTAAATAGCATGTGCACTCGAGTTGGCAGTACTACCCGTCCGTCGGCGCGCCGCGCATAAGTACATAGCGCCAACAGCGAACTCAGGGAATCCTCGGCCTTTGAAAGTTCACTCGTCGGAAACAAGTCCGCGGCCAGGCGCTGCAAGCTCAGGGTAGCGCCCGAGATTTGCGAAATTAATCGTCGCGCAACGGGCAGATTGAAGAGCAACTCGCCGACGGCGACTCGCAGTTGCTCATCCGTCTCGACCGCAATATCGTCCCTCCCAAGCTTCCGAGATAGCGCATTGACCTCGGCGAGGGCTTTACCAACATCGTGCGTCCGGGCGTCGAGCCGTGCCACGCTAAACTCTTCCAGAATCTTCGCGATTTTTTCACTGGCAGGTTCTCCGACGGGTATCGGTTCCAGCGTCCCTTCAACGTGAGCAAACTGGTTGGCGACCTTGCGGACACCAGTCAATTCCCTAGCAAACCTCTTTGCGTCCTCAACAGCCGTCTCGCCTGATCCAAAGCTAGCGCTGGTAAGAATAAATCGAACTCGTTCCCTACTAATCCCCAAGCGTGAGATTAAGCGCCTTAGTAACAGGGCGACCTCTGCGCCGGCAACGCCAGAGTAAAGATGCGCCTCGTCTAAAACGATGGTGAGTACGTTACGATTGTCCGCCCTTAACCACTCTCTCGTCTGCTGAAAAATATTTCGCTCAATCGGGCGAAGCAGCATATATTCAAGCATGGAATAGTTCGTGATCATGAGGTCGGGGCATGCTTGCTGTACCTCATGACGAGTCATCAGCTCGCGATCTGAGGCGCACGTCTTGAGCCGCTCAGCCCAGTTCCACCTTGTTCGATTCTTGTTAGTGCGCGTGACAAATTGCGTCGCTTTACTAGCTGCGTAGAAAGCCGTCAGGTCCTTCGCGGGCCATTTCCCTGACTGGCGCAGCTTCTGCACGATGTCGGGGTGGGCATCGAGTGGGATGTAATATTCTTCAAACAGTGGTCGGATCAAGGAATGATCCTTTTTGGCCTCCTTCTTTCCGGGATAGGGTGTACGTCCCGTATACGAAGCGAAGCGTATTGGCCGATCACGGTGGCGCGAGATGCGCTCAGAAGCCGCCTCCGTTCCGAACAGGCGCCGCACACGAGCCAACTGATCGTTCACCAGAGCGTTCATGGGGTAAAGGAGGAGCGCTCGCATCCCAGGCATTTTCGCGCTTTCCTTGCGTTCGGCGGCCTCTTGAGCGAGCATACCAAGGATTGAAAACAAGAACGTTTCCGTTTTACCTGAACCAGTACCGGTGGCCACGATTACGTCTTGCTCTTCCTGCAAAAACGCGCTGAGCGCCTGTTCTTGATGCACATACAAGCGCGGAAAGACTCCTACGTTCATTTGTATCAGATCGACAAGCAAGTTGCGCGCAGGACTTGGAATATCAATATCTGACATCGCAGAGCCAAGTTGGTAGCTGGGCGTTGCTTCTAGGAACGGATCATTAGAGATTGAACCATGCTCGCGTAAGAGGGCATTCCGCTCGTCGATTAGAGCCTCGTTCCGGACATGGTATTGCGCTTCGATGTAGGCGCGAAGTCGATCAGCCAAAGTATTGGAAATATTGTGAACGCCTTCGGGCGCACGAAGTTTTTTAACCACGCTCTATGTCCTTTCGGGCAGCATCGGTAATGCTTAGGCCGAGCGATTCCATGATCGCCGCGGTAACGTCAAATAGCGGTTTCGGTACGCGGAAGCCGACCGATGTTACCGTGGCCGTTGAGAAGATTCGTCCCTCTGGCATTGGGAAGCGCCCCTTAAAGCGAACGAGTACCATGCCATGTTCCAACTCCACACTTACTTGGCGTTGCTGTCCTGATGCAGCTTGGATTCCGAACAACATGCGGACGCCGTCATCCCGCCTAAGGGGCGCGCGTTGCTGAATGCTGATACGATTCTCCCGCTCTATAAACGTGGCGAGCCAATACTCTTTCATTCTTGAAGATCCAGGCTGAAGCGACCGACACAAGTATATTTGAGCTGGAAGTGCTCTTATTGCGTCGGCATTTTTCCATCGATACCCTTGCCGCGATCTCACTAGCACATCAAACTCACTAATGAGTTGTGGGCCTACACTTGCGTTCGCAATTTCGGCAGCCATGGTCGCTGCTGTCCATTTCCTAAGCGGTTGCGGGTCCAGCTTGAGCCAAGAATCCGCCCTCTGCCAAAGTCGCGAATTGTCGCGCAGCGACTTCGAAAGACTGTCGTATCTGCAATAACGCAGGATGCCGCACTGACGTACTTCGACGCCAAGCAGTTCCTGTAAGGTGTTGGTTGACTGACAACCTAGCACAATCGCATATTGGCTGTCTTTACCTGGTCGGACGAGACGCGAAGCAGTAGCCTGCCAGCGTTTGCTTTCAGTTCTGGAGGCCTCGCCGAGATGAACCAGTCTCGTAAGAACCGCGTCAATCCACTGCCCGGTTCCGACCCCTAATGCTCTCGACACGTCGTTGTTCAAGTGCTCCTGATCGAAGAGACCCGCAATTCGATCTCCTAACGTACTTTTGAGCGCGACAGTAGGGACGCCGTCGCGGGAGCTGGCGATTACCGAGCGAACGGCGGCACTCGCCACCGCTATTGTTTGCTCAATAGAGGATCCCTCGAGGTTCCATGCGCCACACAACTTTTTTAACGCATAACTTGGAGTAACAAATGACGCAGCTTGCATAATACCTACTTAAGCGCGCTGGCAATACGAGGCTTGCTCAAGAACTGCGAAAACCTGCTGCCCTGGGACAGCGCTTCGCTAATTGCCGTCTTTTGAATTCCCCTCGCAAGTAGGTGCGGTATCACCCAGGACGTCAGCAGGGACGCATCGTCCGCTTTATCCGCCGCAGCGCTGTCCTTCGGTACAATCGAAATTGCCGCAAATGCATTCTTAACGATACGCTTCCATAACTCGCTACCCGCGTTCGTGACGAGCGGAACGTCGGCGATTAGGTCCTCCCAGAAATCCCGAGCCGCACCATCGGCAAACTGGAAGGTCGGCGGCTTCATCCGAACGCGCCTTAACGCCCTTCGAATCGGTGATTCGTTCCACGACAGCGCGTCCGAATCAATAATTGGCCCGAGTTCAGAGAACGCAAGTTCCGAGGGCAGGCCACTCGGCGGTGGCGCCAGCGTTAGGAAGCAGATAGGTACGGCTGTCAGCAGGTGGCGGGAGAACTGATTCTCCATGATCCGACTCTTGGAAGCCGCAGCATAAAGCTCGATGGATCCCACGTTGGCATTATTGAGGATAAGGCAAGTACGTGGCGGCCCGTTCGCAAGCTCGCGCCCGTCCGAGAAGCCTATCGGAATATCAGCAACGGCGTAGTCGCTCGCGGCGAGGCTTGTAGCGCAGACCTGCGCAACCCACAGCGCGGCACTTCCTGAGAACGTTACTCCCTGTCCCGACAACACGGCTGCAAGAACCTCGCGCGCAACTTCTTGCGCACAGCTTTGCGTGACGCCCGAATAAGCCAGGTTTTGCCGAAGCGCGTCAGCGATCTCCTCAAGATTATCGATTTGCTGTTCTTCTTTGTCCGACTCGAATAGTTTTGCGCCTTCTCTAAAGGAGAGCGCTTCTGATTGGCGCTCCGCCCTAGCGGAAATCTGACGTATCTCCAGCGGGGGAGAAACGACTGGAGTCACATTGATGCTGCTTAGGCGATCAACTAAGTCCTGCATTTGCTTTGCTCTCTCCGAGCTGTCTCTGCGCAGGTCTTCAATGGCCGCACTGGTCGAAACTATCACATCGCGCTCACCGTCGGCTTTCTTGGCGGAGGCCCTTGCCTCGTCAAGGCTCTTGTGAATTGCTGGAAGCTTTCCGGCAATATCTGTAATTTCACTTCTCAGCGTCGTGATTTCTCCAGCCGCTTCGGTGGCTTTGACAAACGCTGCAGAATTCGCGCTGACCTCAACGGTTAGCTCTGCATTCGCTTTTGTTATGCTGTTGATGCTCGCCGTGAGCGCCGTCAGTCGCTCATCCAGCTTGTCTAGTAACACATCAATTGCGTCGAGCCGCTTCGCCGTCTGCCGCGCGCTTTCCAACTCAACCTTTGGCGACGCCGCCTCAGAAGCCTCATCGATTAATGAGTCGCGCACTGGTGCAAACAGCGAGAACGTTTCGATATCTTCACGCGACGCCTTTTTATCGGTGGCAAGCTCAAGGAGTCGCATCCCAATCTCAGCACCAATATCGGCTTCTGGTTGCCCATTAGGCCTCACGGCCTTGGCGGCCAGCTTCGTTAGTTCTACGTCTTCAAAGGTCGCGGCGGTCCAAGCAGACCAAAGTTGCGCCAAGGAAAGCCAGTCTTTATCTGACGATGCCTGATCCGCACCGTCGCCCGAGATTCTGTGTGCAAGCACGCTTCTTTTGCGCTTGTATTCCGATTCAGAGCCCCGGCGAAATCCGGCTGGTCGGATGTGGGGAATGAAGCCATTCCCGTGCGCGAACTTTATCCGATCAAGGAAGCCCGCAATTGTAGCGTGATCAAGATCGCCGATGCGCTTCTTGATGTCTTCAGAATAGCTCAACCGTTACTACCTACTGGATTAGCGGCATTGTTCCAACATTGGAGCAAATATCGGTAATGCGCCAGATGCTGTCTTTTTAAGGCAACAACCTGAAGCGCATCAATTAAAACGGCATCGTCGTGCGATGTGGACAACGCACGAAGGCCGTCGTGGTAGTGCGAAAGCAGCCATTTTAGCGTTCCTCGCGCCCACTCGGGTAGCACGCGAGCCGAGCCTTCGGCCGCGCTTGCGTTTGCCTTGAACCGATGATATCCCAATGGGCCAAGATCAACAAGGAGGTCCGTGGTCGCGTCCTCAAGACGAGTGCGTAGATCAACATGGTCTATCGGGTCGCTCCAGGGCCGAGCATAGCTCGCTCGTCTCATTATCCTCGGCGGCGGGCATCCGGTTACCGAGATCTCGACCGCTTTTGTACGCCCCCGCCGAACGCGAAGCATCAGCCCACGAGCAGCCTCCGAGTAGAATGGCGCACTTATAGTTGATCGCGAATCCGTCACAGAGATTTCTGCACGCGCATCGCCCTTGTTGAGCTCCAGCTCACCGATCGTAAACAACATACCTGGTTCGTCGCCGCACCGCATATACAGGAGTGTATCCTTCCGATTGATTGGCATTGACACTACGGTGCACTTTTCGGCTGGCATGGCCAGGACCGCGGGACCGGAGTTTGTTTCAATCCAAATTTCGTTCGAGATGTCAGAGGCAAGCGTCTCGCGCTGAACCAAGACAAGCGCCTCATCACCTCTGCTTAACTGGCGCGGCAGACCGTTGTCAATTTTCTGTACATCCGGGTATATCAGCGTCACTTTCGCACGGCGTTCGTGGAGCGAAAGCCCCGTATTATCCAGGCACCATTTGGCAGCGGCGTCGTTTGGATTTTCCGGCAGAGTTACCAAATAGCACTCATGATCGTCGCGCGGTAAGAGCGCCTCCGGCCGCAGAGCCTTCGGAATCGCCGCCCGGGCGCCCGCGCGCAAGACGAAGTAATACGATGAGCCCCAGAATAGCTTTCCGGCGCGCCGATAATATCGATCCCAGTCAGAAACCTGAAATGCCGTTACACCTCCTGCGTTTAGCATGGTCTCCGACGCTCGAATGCGATTCAAATACGAGACGTCGACATCTTTACTCGCAGAAACGAAGCCGATAGTGAAATTGCCTGGCGCCACAGCAATGTGCCGCGTTGTCGAGTGCAACGACGAGATTGGGATCACTCGCACGTCGTTCTCTGCAACACGAACGCTAATCTCGCCGGCATAGCTTCCCGACGGTGGGAGCAGCAAAAACAGACGCCAACTTGCCTTGTCATTGGCGTTGATGCACAGCGTTAAACTTGCGTAACGGACGGATTCACGTTGAGTTCGCGAAGCCGGCTGGAAGGCCGTTCGACCGGCGCAACCCGTACCCGACCAGGGCGAGTACAACTCGCAATCCGATTCGCCTTCGCCCGGATAGTGCTTGAAGTGTGCTTCCCGCCAATCTCCTCGATTGAAATAAACGCGCGCATTGCATTTTCCGCACCGATAGGGACGATGGCGCTCGACTACATCGTCGGCGCTGATGTGCTTATTGGCGAGTTCATCCCACGCGAACTTCACGCTTTCTCTTCCTCAACTCGAAAAAAACGAGCGGCTTTCAGACCCTTTATCGGGTGCTCGCGACGGAACCCTGCCGGGACGTTTGCACTATTTGCCGGTTATTTCGGCAAGAAAATCTTCCCGACGCCACTCCCGGTAGGTCGGGACCCGCTCGCTCCTTGGGATGACCCATCTATCCAGGGAGAGTCTCGCGATTTCACTGGCGCTTTTGCACTGATCCGGATTCAAGTCTTTGACCTCGCCACGCAAATATGCGAGTGAGTTTGCGCCGGTCTCGCAGACAAACACCTCTCTTGCGATCCCATGCTGCGTCAATTGCGGCGAGAGCCCGATACGCGTGATGGCCTCTCGGACAACTCTCAGGCGCCAGTTTGGGCCGTTACCGTAGGAATGTTTATTTGCGTACTCGTGCCCGACCATTTCGAGGTAAAGCCGCATATCCAAAAAGAGGCTGTCCGGAATGTGAAAATGCCCATAGCCCTGAGTTTGGCCAACCGAAAGAAAATACTGATCGCCACCGAGACGCAATCTGTTGTAGACGGACGACCTACCGAGGGCGGAGCTTGTGGTGATCATTGCAAGGGGTGCCTTGCGTCGACGCTTACCGCTTATGATGGAAACGTAGTTCCGGTACTTCGCCGCGAACGCCTCGGCTACATCGGTAGAGCGCAACAAACAAGCGAGCATTTTTCCGCACAGCAACGCATTGTAAGGTGGGACTGCTCCAAGGACATATGCATCCATGACCGACCAGAGGCGCTCACGACGGTCGTCCCCGTTCCAACCAATATAGCGGTCACGCGCGCCCAGATTGAAAACAGGATCGCCGAGAGCAACGATACCGATCAAACAATCGGTGTTGTCATCCCAGCAAAGAAAACGAAGGCGTCTCCCGTAACCGGCGGAAGTCGGAACACTCCAGTAGAGAGATGCAAGCGCAAACAATTGCGAGTGCCACGTGTCGCCGTCCACTAATTCCAATCGCGGCCTAATCTGAGTGGGGCTAACATCGGACCCATTTGCAAAATATCGTGCGAACTCCGGCCAGAGTTCGATCAAGTTGCGCGACTTTTTTAATTTGGCTCTGCGCTGATCGCTGTGACGATGGCGAATGGCGTCTTTCGTAAGAGCGCTTTCGTCTTCGCACGCCATACCTAACTTGTTTAGGTGATAACGAAATCGCCGACGCAAAGATGTTTCAAGGCGTTTACGCTTCTCAGCCGGAGAGTATCTTCGTTTAGCAGGCATTGGACGTCTTGCGTAGGCCACAGATCACTTCTATAGATAGTTTTGGTGACGTTTTTCCGAAGCCCTTCCTCAAAGGGGGATATCTCGGGAAGGGCTACTAAAGACCGGCGGTCTGGCGCGGGTTATTAATCCACACAGATCCGTATCAAATATACGCTCGCATTACCGCTGGACTTCGACGCCTCGTTTGCGCCATGATGTCGCGCTCTGGAACTCCGCGAGCAGCAGCCTCAGTCACGAAGCCTGCGCGCAACGAGTGCGCGCCAAATGACTTGCCGGTAAGGCCTTGGGCAACGGCACGCTTCATAACGATACGCGCCACAGAATCACCCGAAAGACGATTCCCCATACGGCCGTGACGATTAATGCTTCTAAACAGAAGGCCATGGTCGCAATTTAGAACTCTCATCCATGCTTTCAGAGCGCTCACAGGGCAAGTATCGAGGCTCTGTCCCCATGGAATGCCAACGATAGCACCGTCTGCGAATTGATCGGTTTTCGAACGACGTATCTTGAGGATTTCGCCCTTATCATCAAACGTAACGTCGGCGCAATCGTGGTTCACCAATTCAGCGCGGCGCAAGGCGCCGGCAAACCCCGCTAACAGGAGGGCGCGATCACGAATTTCTTTCGGTGTATTTTCGGAAATAGCGCTGACCATTCTTTGTAGGTGCGCGAGGCGCACCGGATCCTTTCGTTTTTGTGCCGCGCCGAAGGTCCGTTTGATTCCAGCCACGACAGAACGCACGACCGGATCCTTCGATGGGTCGTCATACCGCGCTACCCGGTGCGCAAGCCCGATTGCGCCGAGGCGGCGCGCTGCCGTCCTTGCACAAAGGCGCCCCGCGATATCGGCCAAGTATAGAGCGACCTTGTTCGGCCGGGCCGGTAGCGACGAAGCACTCGCCCTCGCGCACCAACGCTCAAAATCGCGAAAGTCGGCCCGATACGCGCGGCGTGTCGCGGATGCATGGCTCGCATAAGCGAATTCCCGCGCTCGCTCGTTCAATGCCCGTGTCGGGGCCGCATCGGGCCCGCACGACGGCACGAGCCAATGCCCAAGGGTCATCGCCATATGAACCCCTCATTTCTAGAATCGGAGAACAACAGGTTATCCGACGTTAGAAGACCGATCACTTATCTGCTGAATGCACTCAGTACCCCGGCAACCTTTCGGAAAATGTCGTGCCGATTTTCGGGCAATTCTACGGAGCAGCGTAGCCTCTTGCATGCATAGTATTATGCGGCCTTCTCGTTTGCAGGTGCAATCGCGTGGTACCCGTTAATTCGTCGCCATGTCTTTGCTGAGCGTTCGATGAGCTTAAACATGAGCTAGAGCGCCGATGCGCCGATGCACCGCTGCGTAGCCGTTTTGCCACGTTGGCGCAAAGGCGGGCGCTCGAAAATACCGCCCCAATGGGATTCGTTGTGCGCAAGTTCTTCCAACTCGCTTGGGGAAACGCGAAATACGCGAGCCTACGATCGATATCATCTCGAACGCTTGCCCCCGCTTTCGAATAATCATTTGAGAGCGAAATGGCAAGCGTTTCGATCTTGCTCGTCGGCTCCGTACGTGTAGTAGAACGACATATTTCGCGTAAATTCCGGTGCACGTCCGATTTGGGCCGCTCGCGCACCTTATCCAGAATATTGCGCATCTTGTGCAACCAGCAGCGCTGACAAGAATCCATTTGTTCCGTCCGCAATGGCAAGCCATGGAGCGCGCAAGCTGATCTCGCTTTCGCAAACGAGGGACGCCATTTCGCTCAAGAGTACAAAAACGGATCGCACCCGTATGATTCCTCTCTCACGCGCTGCCCTCGAAGCCCTACGCCGTCAACGCGCGACGCAGTCGGCAGACAAGCTACGGTCCGCGGAGCTCTATGAGCATACCCGATTCGTATTCGCCGATGAACTCGGGGGCTGCGTCTCGCCAATGGCAGCGACGAGTGCCTATGCGCGAATCGCGGTGAAGGCAAAACTTTCCTCGACTCGATTGCATGATCTCCGCCATACCGCGGCGACAACGATGCTGCAAGCGGGAACCGACGTTGTCACGACCGCGGGCGTACTCGGGCACTCGACGCCGACAACGACGCTTGGCGTTTACGCTCACGTTCTTCGCGAATCCAAGCGCAAGGCGACGGATCGCCTTGGCGAAGTTTTCGATGCAATTGCGCTCAAGAAGAGCCGAAGCAGTTAGCTGCAAATGGGCTGATAGAATCAAGGAACCTGGCAACGCGGGATAAACTCGAGACCAGGTCCGCCCATTACACACAGGGCCGGTTACGAGAGCAGACGATATGCTCGTTTACGGCAGAGAGGATTCGTTTATATGACGTCCCATCGGTGCACTGTTGGACTGCTCGCGATCATGTCGCTTCTTGTGCTCCCGGCCTGTGATGGCGAGGCCAACAAATCAAGCGATTCGGTTCGGCGCCCAGCGCCGGAAGAGACGTTCCTAAATGCGAAAAGCGCCGTATCCTCCCGCTTCGAGGATGCACCAAATGATGTGATCAAGCATCAGATAGCGCACGCGTGGCGCCAAGGCGGCACCTGTGCGGCACTTAAAAGCGCTCAGTTTACGGACTGGGTCGGAACTATCTCAACGATCACGTACGACGGCACTCTTTCCGTTGATCTAGGCGACGGCGTAACACTTGAGGGCTCCATTACAACGCGACAGGCGTCCCACTTGCAGGAAGGCGACACAGTAGCCGTATCCGGTGCATTTGCCCCGAAGGCGGTAAACAAACTTTTTGGGGACATCGGCGATGCTCTCGGTGGCAAACATATTTCCGATTGTCCAGCACTTGCTATGACAGACGACGTAACTGACCAGGACACCGGCACCGTTGAATCACCGCAGTTCAATGTTCATTTTTCGCATGTTTCCGACCAGCACTAAGCTAGTGGGCGCGTTCCACGGTACGGAGACTGCACCCGTTTTGCACCCGTTACCTCTCGGACAAAGAAAAAAGCCCTGTAAATACAGGGCTAACGTGGTAGCGCCAACGGGAATCGAACCCGTCTTTGCCACGTGAAAGGCGGCTGTCCTAACCGATAGACGATGGCGCCACGTTGTCTCAAACTAGCCGAGCGGGGGTGATGCTGTCAACCGCTTGGGTCCACGTGCCCTTCGAGACGCGCACTGCGTGCGCTCCTCAGGGTGACAAGCGGTGTGCGCTCCTCGGGGGCCCTTCGAGACGCGCACTGCGTGCGCTCCTCAGGGTGACGGGGCTGGGAGTCTCTTGGGCCTGGTAGGATTCGAACCTACGCGCAACCAGTTATGAGCCGGGCGCTCTACCGCTGAGCTACAGGCCCGCGAAGGGCTTACGCTTGTTCGCGATGGAGCTCATTGAGCCTCCGCAGGCTCGGAAAGAGCGTCGCCCACAGCGCGATTACGGCCAGGGTGGCAATGCCGCCGAGCACGACGGAAGCCTCCGCGCCAAGCCACGCGGCGACAGCACCGGATTCAAACGCGCCAAGCTCATTTGAGGCGCCGATAAAAATATTTTCCACCGCGGTGACGCGGCCGCGAAGCGCATCCGGTGTGCCGAGTTGCACGAGCGCCATCCGAATCACCACGCTCACCATATCGAACGCCCCGGTCGCCAAAAGCGCAATCGCCGAGAGCCAAATATTCCGCGACAGGCCGAACACGATCGTCGCCACGCCGAAGGCCGCAACACACGTGAAGAGCAAGCGCCCGGCGTGCCGCCGGATCGGCCGGCGCGCAATAAGATAGGCCGTAATGCCCGCGCCGATTGCCGGCGCGCTGCGCAAGAAGCCAAACCCCACCGGGCCGATATGCAAAATCGAGAGCGCAAAAATCGGTAGCAACGCCGTCGCGCCGCCGAAAAGCACGGCGAAAAGATCCAGCGAAATTGCACCGAGTACAATCGGATGCGCAAACAAAAACCGGATGCCGTCGATGGCGCCGCCGCTTCCGCTATCGGCTTGCTCGCGCGCATCGAGCGTCGTATACCCGATCGCCGCCAGCAGATACCCAAAGCCCGCGAATGCAAAAGCCCACGGCGCACCAACTGCCAGCAGAAGACCGCCCACAGCCGGAGCGGCCACATTGATCACTTGCCCGACCGATGACGTGAAGGCTTGCGCGCGCACAAAATGCTCACCGCGCACGATGCTCGCAAGAATCGAACGTTCCGCCGGAGCGGCCATTGCATGCATCACGCCGACCAACCCGAGCACACAAAAATACGGCCAACGAAGATGCACGCCGTGCGCCGCCAACATCGCAAACACGAGAACGCCGCCCATTTCACCAAGCGACGTCACCATCACCACGCTGCGCCGATCGACGCGATCGGCCAATACTCCGGCCGGAATTGCCAACAGCACTTGCGGAATAAAAAGAATCAAGCCGACAAAAGCAAGATCCAAGGCGCGATGATGCAGGGCATAGATCTGCCACGACACGGAAACGGCCTCGATTGCATACCCGATGAGACCGCCTTGACGCGCGAGAAAATAGCTAAGAAATCGGCGCTCTGCAAACAGGTCGCGCAAAGCGAGTTAGCGGAAGGCTCCCATGCCCGGATAGCGCGCACTCGTGCCAAGTTGCTCTTCAATGGCCATCAAGCGATTGTATTTTGCGATCCGATCGCTACGCGAGAGCGAGCCCGTCTTGATTTGCCCGGCACCGGTTGCAACGGCAATATCGGCAATCGTCGTATCTTCCGTCTCTCCGGAGCGGTGCGAAATCACTGCGCGATAGCCCGCCTTGTGCGCCATGTCGATCGCATCGAGCGTTTCCGTCAGCGTGCCGATTTGATTGACTTTAATCAGAATCGCATTGGCCACATGCTCGGCAATACCGCGTGCCAAAAACGAGGTATTGGTCACAAACAAATCATCGCCGACGAGTTGAATCTTTGCCCCTAAGCGATCGGTCATCTGCTTCCAGCCGGCCCAATCATCTTCTGCTAAGCCATCTTCAATAGAAAGAATCGGATACTTCGCGCACAGATCTTCATATAACGCAATCGTTTGTTCGAGCGTCATCGCGCTATCCGCCGACATCGCGTAATACGCACCATCGCGATGGAATTCGCTTGCAGCGGGATCGAGCGCGATGGCGATATCATCGCCCGGTCGATATCCGGCCCGTTCGATGGCAGCGACGATGAGATCCATTGCTTCGTGCGGCGTTTGCAATGATGGCGCATACCCGCCTTCATCGCCAACGGTTGTCGATAAGCCGCGTTCGTGCAACAATCGCCCGAGCGCGTGAAACACTTCCGCACCGTAGCGAACTGCATCGTGCATGCTCTTTGCGCCCACCGGAACGATCATGCACTCTTGAAATTGCAACGCTCCTTCGGCGTGTTTGCCGCCGTTAATGACGTTCATCATCGGCACCGGCAGCGTTGCAGCCGACGGGCCTCCGAGATAACGAAAGAGCGGAACACCGACGGAAACGGCGGCCGCGCGCGCTACGGCGAGTGACACGCCGAGCAGCGCGTTTGCGCCGAGATTGCCTTTGTTTTTTGTGCCGTCAAGATCGACGAGAATGGTATCGATATCGCGTTGCGCGGTCGCATCGAGCCCTTCGAGCGCCGGGCCGATAATTTCGTTCACCGCAGCAACCGCTTTGCGAACGCCTTTTCCACCGTAGCGTTTCGGATCGCCGTCGCGGCGTTCCACCGCTTCGTTTGCGCCGGTCGATGCGCCCGACGGCACCATCGCTTCTTCAACGGCACCGAACGACGTGGCAACCGTCACCGCAACGGTGGGGTTGCCACGCGAATCCAAGATTTCCCGGGCGTGGACACCTTCGATGAGCGGTCGCCCGCTACCGCGCAACGCTTCGAGCATCGCTCCTACTCGAAAATCCAACGATGCAAATCGTGTTTGCGCGTCACGTAATCGTTATCTGCAAAGAAGATATCGAGTTCGCGTTTCGCCGATGCAACGCTATCGCTTCCATGCACGAGATTTCGTCCGATCGACTGCGCAAAATCGGCACGAATCGTGCCCGGTGCTGCCGCGAGCGGATTCGTCGCGCCCATCAACTGCCGGCAACCTTCGACGGCACCTTCACCCTCGGCGCAAAGTGCGACGAGCGGTCCCGAGGTGATGAAATCCACGAGTCCTTGGAAGAACGGCTTGCCCGCATGTTCACCGTAGTGAGCGCGCGCCTTATCGCCGTCGAGTTGCATCATTTTGAGTGCCGAGATGATATATCCGCGGCGTTCGAGGCGACCGATTATTTCGCCGACCAAGCCACGCGAAACCGCGTCGGGCTTGCATAAAATCAATGTCCGTTCAATTGCCATAATGCCCCTTGATACGTCCCGCCGGGGCCTGAGGCCTGTTCGCGTGCGGGGAAGGATGCAGCGCGTAGACGAACGTCGCACGCGTATGCCACACGACGAATTTTCATTGTCGCGGGAACGCCTGCGCGGCACTCCCTTTGCGCAGATCCGCCACGTTGCTCAAACCGCCAGCACCAACGACGATATGACGGCGCTGCTGGGCGAACCGGGAACGGGTGGATTGACGATCGTCGCCGATGCCCAGACGCACGGAAACGGCCGCCGCGGGCGAACCTGGGAGGCAGCACCGGGCGCGGCATTGCTGTTCACCACCGCCCTGCCGGAAGCGATTCCAAGTGCGCATCTGTGGGCGGTCACATTATGGACGGCCTTAGTCGTGGCAAAAGCGCTCCATGCGCTCAAGATTCCGGCCGAGTTGCGTTGGCCTACCGATCTTCTGGTCAACGCAAACAAACTCGCGGGAATACTCTGCGTTTCGCGCGTGAACGGCGATCACGCGTGGGTCGGGTGCGGCATCGGAATCAACTTACTCCGAAACGCAAGCATGGCCAACGCCATCGAACCGCCGCCGGCATTTTGCGATGATGCGCATCCCGTGAATCGCGATGAACTGCTCGCGGGGATTCTGACAACCATGCATGCGGATCTCGCGCTCTTGCAGACTCCGCGACGTATTCGCGTGGAGTGGGAACAGGCCGCCCACCTTGCCGGCGCAACCTATCGCATCATTCGCGATGGAGAAGAGCATCCGTTCGATGCCAAAGTGCTCGGCCTCACCGACGACGGTTCCTTACACGTGATGCGAGCCGATGGCGCGTACGAAAACGTCACCATGGCCGATTGTCGCATTTTGCGCTAAGGCCTAAGTTTTTCTCGCTACTTTGCGACTCCACCGAGGGAAACGCCGGCGGCAATGAGCGCGCCGCGCGCAGAGCCTTCCGCACCAGAATCCAAACTCACGCAAAGATTTGCGGCAGATTGCACCGATGCGGGTTTTGGAATCATCTTCGAAACGACACCGGCATCTTTGAGCGCTTTAGTTGCGATCATCGTATCGGCATTGGATGCGAAGTAGAAAATGACGTCAGCCATAGGCGAGGCCGCGACTATTCCGTATCGCCTGAGACGAGCTTATTGAGCCCGGCCGCGACATCGTTGAGTTCATTCACGCGTGTTACGGCATCTTTCATACGCGAAGCCATCTCCTGCGAGAGCGTATCGATGACGATAATATCGCCCTGCAGTTCGTCGTTCAACGATTTGAGCTCGGCGAATTTCGGATCGGTCGCCCCTTTTGCGAGATCGTCGATCAACGCACCGCTGCGTTCAACGGTTGCTCGTGTTTGCGAAACGTGATCGCCCGACACTTCGCTGCCGACGATGGCAACGCCCAAATCTTTGGCCGCAGAACGCACCTGACGACTACGGCGTCCAAGCGCATCGGAGAGACGCCCGACAATCGGAATTGACACCATCAGCGCCACGACCATCGCAACGAGACCCCAGAGCAGAAGACTCCAGGTGGTGTTGTTGATAATCGAGGTAATCTGCGAGAGCGGAATGCCATACCACAGCGCACCGATAATATCGCCTTGATCGGTTTTAATCGGTTCCATGCGCGAGAGATATTCGGTTCCACCGATTGTTTGCACACCGGTGAATGATGCGCCGGATTTCACGGACGTATCGTACGCCGGAACGGCGAGATCGGCGGCAATGGTTCCATCGGGGAGCTTGATGGTTGAAGCGACGATCGCGTTCCCATCGAGTAATGCCGTTGAACCACCGAGCGCAGCCTTTGCCGCATCGACGAGATCCAGCGAATGGTTCATCAGAATGCCACCGTAGACGACACCGATGGTTCGCTCGTTGAGATCGGTCACCGGAGCCGCGGCGATCAACGCTAAACCGGAGTCAAGCGTTCCGGCAGTTGCTCCCGAAGCGGTTTTGACCGTCGACGTCGCTTGATCGGCCAGGCCTTCCGGCGCGAGTTCGCTACTCGCAAGCAAGGCAGCGGTGCTCACCGTTTCACCGGTGAGCGCGCGTTGCACGAATTTATTCGTTGCCAGCGTTCCCAAGCTCGCGTTGTTTGCGCGCGCAAGAACGCGGCCGTGGGCATCGACGACCGTCAGGAACGAAAAGCCGGTTGTGCGTGCGATGTTTCCGAGTTGATCCTGCAACGTTTTCGTATCGTGCGCGGCAACAAGTTTACGCAAGGAATCCGAAGCGGCATCTTGCGTCACCAATAATTTAATTTGATCGCGATGCGAGGTCCAATAGCCGTCGAACGCTTGCCCGCCGCTCTTGACTTCGGAACGGCCCAACTCGTTGAGATCTCGCCCAAGCGTCAACCGTGCAGCGACGACGCTAAAGACAAAAAAGAGCACAATCGCGCCGATGATCGTTCCGAGTAAACGGACGCGCAAATTCATTTTCATAGGTGGGCTTCCTCCGAACCGGAATCGCTGATCTTAAAGCGACGCACGCGCTCATCAATGCTCGTGGCATAATCGTTAACTTCGTCAACGGATGTTAAAATGGACTGCGCAGCGTCGGTGACTTCTTTGTTCACGTAGGTGAGCACTTCAACCGACGATGCGTTTTGTTGCGAGATCGAGAGAATATTTTCAAACGCCTTATCGACTTCATCGGAGTGCGAACTCATTTGTTGCGTCGCACCGAGATTGATTGAAACCGAGCGTGTAATTTCTTCCAGCGAGCGAATGACCGTATACGAATTTTCGCTCATGGCACGGGTCACCGAACTGATTTCGCCGATCTGCTGGTTCGAGGTGAGCACCGCTTGCACGATGTCGCGAAGCGCACCGGAAGCGGAATTCGTACTGCCGACCGATTCTTCGACGCGCTCCGTCAGCGTATCCATTGCACCGACAACTTCGGAGATGACCATCTGCGTCGATGAAATATGTGCGGCGATCTCTTTGGTCGCCTGGACGCTTCCGTCGGCAAGCTTGCGAATTTCACTCGCTACGACGGCGAAGCCGCGTCCGTGTTCGCCGGCGCGAGCGGCTTCGATTGCGGCGTTAAGCGCCAGCAAATTGGTTTGCTCGGCGATGCGATCGATGACTTTGACGATGTCGCCGATCTGCTCGGAGTTGGATCCCAACTGGCTGATATCGGTGGCTAATTCATTGATCGTCGCGCGAATCATCGACATGCCCTCGACGATGACATGAATGGCGCTTCCGCCACGCTCAGCCGTGCGCGAGGTTTCCGTCGAAATCGTTAAGAGCGAATCGACTTGGGCGGCAACTTCTTCAATGGATGTCGCCATATTGGAAACGGCCAACGACGTTTCATCGAGCGTTCGCGTTTGTTCTTCCGCGGATGCCGCCATGCCCGAGATCGCTTCGATCAGCGATTTGACTTTGAGCGTCGCTTCTTCAACGATGCGCGATTGTTCCTTAATACCGTCGTCGAGCTGGCCTTGGGCCACGGACGCCCCTTCGATGACGGCAAGAGCGGTCGATGCCGTGCCGCGGAGGTTGCCGCCGGAGTTGCCGAGCTGGCCGGTGCTGGCATGAAGCTGCCCGAAAAACTCCCGCAGGCCGAAGATCAACTTATTAAGAGCGATGGCAAGTTCTTGAAGCGAGGCATCGGAGACGGCGATATTTTTGGTGAAATCGCCTTGCGAGACATCGCGAATGCCGGCTGCGAGGGCGCTGATCGAGATCGCTGCACCACCGGAATCGCCGCCGCGCGGGAGCGCTTTGCGCCCGGCCGCAGGGAAGGCAAGTTGGCCGCTGCCGAAATCGCTGAGCGATTCAACGGGCATGGCGTCGCCGGAAAAGAGCAGACTCACCAGAATGCCGCCCACGCCGACGATGATGGCGCCGGAGAGCGCCCCAAACGAATGATGTGCATGGCGCGCCCACCAGTCGATTCCCGCCGCGAGGACGGCGACGCCGGCCCCGATCGGGAAACCCGTGAGGGCGGCGACGAAGGCGACGAGCGCGACGAGCGCCGCCTCAACGGCAAAGGCCGTGCCATACCAAGAGGCTAGGGCAATAAGGGCAAGGCCGACGAGCGCAATGAGAATGCGCTTGGGCGGGGAGAGCTGCGCTCGAAACCGGGCAAAGTATGCGTAAACCACGACGCTCCTTAGAAAGCCTGGAATGATTGGCACGGGCGATGGTCCGAGCCCTGCAACGATGCCATTCCAGCGGGGTTAAGGTTCCTTAACAGTGCCATGACACGCCTGCTTCCTGGCTCATCGCCGGGTCCGGCTGATGCGCTTATCGCAGACCTCGCAAAAGTGCGACATCTTATTATCCGTCTCGAAAATAGAGTTCGAATAATACATCGCGCAGCGGGCGTTAAAACAGTGTTTGAGCCCTAAAACGTGGCCTAACTCGTGGACACATTCTTTGAGCGTCCGCTGAAACAGCGCGTTGAGATCCGGCTCCTCGCCATAGTATTCGCGACGCAACCGATGGATGGAGACGGCGGCGATCCGCTGCTGCTCATCGGCATCGCTGAACACAAAACGCGCCGACGTCTTATAGAGATCGTAATCTGTGAGCGCAA
Organism: bacterium; assembly: GCA_021778415.1. Taxonomy (GTDB): domain Bacteria; phylum Vulcanimicrobiota; class Vulcanimicrobiia; order Vulcanimicrobiales; family Vulcanimicrobiaceae; genus JAJYCL01. The sequence goes on from JAJYCL010000015.1 coordinate 26,768, forward strand.
GAACCAGGCTATCTTCCTCGGGCATGGCGCGAACGATCCTGTTCATAAGTGCGCCGATGAAGAGCTGCTTACGCGTGGTATTGAGTGCGCTACGCGGAATCGAGAGGGAACGCTCGATGCGAGACGTCAGCAAAAAGCGCTCTTCTAAACAGAGCGCTAAGCGGTCGACGAACTCCGCGTCGATCGCGTTGACTGGAATGATTCGCAGAACTCCCTGCACGCCGAAGCACATTCGCCGTCGGGTGGCGGAAAACTTGTTACGACGCGGAATCGGCTGCGGATGATCATTGGAATCGGCATCGACATCGCCGAGGTCGCCCGGTACCGTTTTGACGATCGCGCGTTAGCGTGGTTCGCGCGGAAGATTTATACGCCCGAAGAGATGGCCTACGCGCTACGCAAACGCAACCGGGATGAACGCCTCGCCGGCTTTTTTGCCGCCAAAGAAGCTGCGCGTAAAGCCTTCGGCCATGCCATTCCGTGGCGCCAGATCGGCGTCACGCACGAAGCGTCCGGCCGGCCCACGCTGGCACTCTTCGATGAGGCACACGCGCTCATTGCACGACGCGAGGTACGCAGTATTCACCTGACCATCACGCACACGCAAACAACGGCCGCAGCCGTGGTCATTCTCGAGCGATGATTCCGGCGCTCACCGCCCTTGCGATGCGCGAGTTGGATGATCGCGCGTGCGCCGCCGAATCCGCCACCATGCTGATGCGCCGCGCCGGAATCGCCATCGCAGCGCACGTGACGCGCCTGATTGAGGCGGGGCGCGTCATCGGCATTGCCGGGCCGGGAAACAATGGGGGAGACGCCTTTGCCGCTTGCGCCTCCCTCGATGCGCAGTACGAGCGCATCGTCCTCGAACTCGAACACGGTACGGAAAGTGATGCGCGACGCGACGCACGAGATCGCGCCATCAAAAGCGGGGTCGCCATTTGCACCGTTTCACTCGATACACTCGCCGATGAACTGCGCAGCGCCGATCTCATTCTCGACGGCATCCTCGGTGCCGGATCGCGGTTTCCACTTGCGCCCGACCTGCAGACCTGCATCGATGCGATCAATGCTGCGACGTGCCCGGTTCTCGCGATCGATAATCCCAGCGGGATCGATGCCGATACCGGCGCGATTCCATCACGAGCCGTTCGCGCGACGTGTACGCTCGCACTCGGTGCGCTTAAACCCGGGATACTGCTCGATCCGGCGCGCGCGATTGTGGGCGATGTGTATCTGCATGATCTCGCTATCGCTGCGAATCTCATTGCGGCAACGCCGCATCGCTTTACAAGCTTGGATGCTGCGTCATTTCTTGCCTCGCTTCCGCAGCGAGCAATTCTTGCGGATAAACGCGCTGCCGGCGCAGTGCTGCTGATTGCCGGCTCCGCGCAGTTTCCCGGTGCAGCCGTCCTTGCCGCACGCGCTGCGATGCGCGCGGGTGCGGGCTATGTCACGATTGCTGCGAGCCGCAAAGCGGCCGCCGCGATTCGCGCTCATGTGCTCGAAACCGTCGTCATCGAACTTGATGACGATGCATCGCCATCGGCGATCGTCGATGAACTGCTGAGCGCATCGCGTCGCAATGCGGCACTCGCGATTGGCCCCGGGCTTGGACTCGATGATCGCACCGGAGAGATCGTGCGCGGTATTCTCGCGCAGTCAGCACTTCCGAGCGTCGTCGATGCCAGCGGGCTCTTTCACTTGAGCAAACATGTGGATGCGCTGCGCGGCAAGCCGTTAGTCCTAACACCGCATAGTGATGAATTCGCGCGGCTTTCCGGTGAAAGAACGGTACGCCCCGGAACACGTGTCACCCGCGTGCGCGCGTTCGTCGAGCGCACCGGAATCGCGACGCTGCTTAAAGGGCGCGACACGCTCGTCGATGATGGTTCCACGTGCTATATCAATCCGACGGGAACGAACGCACTCGCTACTGCGGGCTCGGGTGACGTTCTCACCGGGATCATCGCGGCACTCATGGCTCGCGGCGCAACGCCGGCGACGGCTGCGTGTCTTGGTGCGTACTGGCACGGCCTCGCCGGGCAAATCTGCAGCCGCCAGCGGCACATCGGCACGATAGCCGGCGATCTTCCCGAGGCCTTAGGCGACGCACTCGAACTTGCCGCAACGCGAGCCTATCCTTCGCCCGGTGGAACGTTGATTGCGACGGCTTAAGCGGTGATGGAAAAAAGCGGCTGCGAATAAATCGCTTGCACCGCAAGGGATCGGACCGTTGAAAGAAACGCTTTCACAGTATGCACCGGGCCGCTGGGTGCCACGGCGCTCGGCGCGGTCGGAGTTGCTTGCGGCGTTGCACCTGTCGCGGGAAGCGGCGCACTTGGCTTCGGGTTTGCATCGGTTGTCTGCGGGGCTTTTATCAGATCGAATGTTTGCGCGACAATATCTTGGGTCGCCGTTTGCGCAGCCGTCGGCGCAGTGGTCACAAAACTCACCGGAACGGGCACTTGGCCGAAGCTATTCGCCGGAGCGCCGAGCGGAGAAAATGCCGGCGGCGGAACGTTGGGTGTGGCGGTAAAGAGCACGTTGCTCGCACCAAGATACGATGTCGTCAATGGTGGTTTCGGCGGAACGGCTGCTTTGATCGCCAGAATCGCCGCATGCTGCTGGCTCGCTCGCAACAGCAGGTTCAGCGGCAAGCCGCTCTGCGCGTTTTGGGTGACAGCCGCGGGAAGCTGAGCGGCGGTGCCGTACGGCGTTGCCGGCAACGTCGGCGATGTCCCGACGAGCGAGAGCGTTTGAAAGAGTTGCGGTACGGCTTGCGTCTGCGCTGCTCCGAATCCGCTGATTCCAAATGACATCGTGGTGTTGCGCCAATCCCTTTGCTTCTAGGAGTATAGCGCGCGAAGGCCCTCTTCGTCGAGAATCGGGATCCCCAATTCGGCCGCTTTCTGCGCTTTGGAACCGGGATCGTCGCCAACGACCACATAGCTCGTTTTTGCGCTCACCGAGCCCGTCACCCGGCCGCCGTGCGCGTGAATTTCAGCAGTTGCCTCGTCCCGCGACATTGTTGGTAGCGTGCCCGTCAGAACAAAAGTTTTCCCCGCCAACGTCGTTTTCATCGGTGCATCGGAGATCGGCGCAACCAAGCTGACGCCGGAATCGGCGAGATGCTTGATGATGCTGCGATTGCGGGCTTGCGAGAAAAAAAGCAGAAGCGCTGCGGCAACTTCTTTGCCGACGCCGGGGACGGCCTCAAGGGCAGCGCCGTCCGCCGCCATCAGCGCATCCATTGTGCCGAAATGTGTTGCTAACACCTGTGCCGTTTGTGCGCCGACAAAGCGAATGCTCAAGCCGACGAGCACCCGCGCCAAACCCCGCTGTTTTGACTCGCCGATGGCATGCAGCACATTGGCGATGGATTTTTCTGCGAGCCGCGGAACCGTTCCGAGTTTTTTTGCATCGAGCGCATAAATATCCGACACGTCATGCACGAGGTTAAGCGTGGTGAGTTGCTCGGCTAAGACCTCTCCCAGTCCTTCGATATCCATGGCTTGGCGCGAGGCAAAATGACGAACGCGCTCCATCGCTTGTGCCGGACACGCGGCATTCGTGCAACGCGACATCGCTTCGCCTTCGGGATGATCGATTGGGCCGCCGCACACCGGGCAGAGCGTCGGCATGGTAAACAGGCGCTCGCTGCCATCGCGGGAGGCAAGCACGGGAGCCACGACACGCGGAATCACGTCGCCGGCGCGCGTGACGATCACCGTATCGCCGATGCGAATATCGTTTGAGGCGATATACTCCGCGTTATGGAGCGTCGCATTGCGCACCACAACGCCACCGATTTGCACCGGGGCAAGCTCGGCAACGGGGTTTAAGGTTCCGGTGCGCCCGACGGACACATTGATGCCGAGTAGCTTTGTCATCGCTTCGCGCGGTTTGAATTTAAACGCAATCGCCCAACGCGGATCGCGCGCCACCGCGCCAAGTTGCTCTTGTAAAGCCAGGGAATCAACTTTGACGACGACGCCGTCGATCTCATAATCCAGATCATCGCGACCGTTTTCCCACTCGGCAACAAAAACCAAGACCTCTTCGATCGTCGCACATTGCCGAACATCGTGATTCACCGGAAAACCGAATGCTGCGAGGCGATTAAGCGCTTGAAATTGCCCTTGCACATCGGCAATCGGCGTTGCAAGCTGGTACGCAAAAAATGATAATCTGCGCTTGCGTGTCAGCGACGGATCAAGCTGGCGCAAGCCGCCGGATGCCGTGTTACGCGGATTGGCGAAAATCGCCAACCCATCGCGTTCGCGCTGAACATTGAGCTTGTGAAAGTCGCTCTTCTTTAAATAGACTTCACCACGCACTTCAAGTGTCGGTGGCAGGTTCTTGCCATCGAGGCGAAGCGGGATCGATTCGATGGTGCGCAAGTTCTCGGTGACGTTTTCACCGACGATGCCATCACCGCGTGTTCCGCCGCGCGCAAACCGACCATCGATATAGAGCAACGCAATGGCTAACCCATCGATTTTTAATTCGCAGGTATAGGTGAATGGGGTTGACCCGGTGAGCTTGCGAACCCGCTCATCGAAGCTGCGCAGTTCATCGTGCGACATCGCATTGGCCAAACTGAGCATTGCTCGCGAATGTTCGTACGGCTCAAACGCCGCTGCCGGTGGCGCACCGACGCGCTGCGTTGGTGAATCATCCGTTCGTAATTCCGGATGCTGTTCTTCAAGTGACCGCAATTCGCGCAAGGCGGCATCGTAATCGGCATCCGAAATCGTCGGATCATCGAGGATGTAGTAACGATGATTCGCCTCCGTGAGAATCTCTCGCAACTCTTTGGCGCGAGCGGCATCACGATTCATTGCGCGAGATCATCAAGCGCGGCGAGATTCTCGCGCTCTAGCGTTGCAACGCGCGCATGGTTGAGGCGCGAGTGCCCGGTAGCTCGTTGATCCTGCAACACCGGCCCGAGATATTGCCCGGTAAACGAGGCCGGGTTTTTGGCGAGTTCTTCGGGGGTACCGATCCCGATAATTTTGCCGCCGCGGTCCCCGCCTTCCGGGCCGAGATCGATGAGATAATCTGCCGTTTTGATGACATCGAGATTATGCTCGATCACCAACATGCTATTCCCCGATGCGACCAAGCGTGAGAGCACGTCGAGCAATTTGTGAATATCGGCGAAATGCAACCCTGTTGTCGGCTCGTCGAGCACATAAAATGTGCGCCCGGTTTGCCGCCGAGAGAGCTCCGTCGCGAGCTTGACGCGTTGGGCTTCCCCGCCCGAAAGCGTCGTTGCGGGTTGCCCCATTTTGATATAGCCGAGTCCGACATCGCAGATCGTCGTCAATCGATTGTGAATCCGGGGGATGGCCGAGAAAAACTCGGACGCTTCATCGACACGCATTTCGAGTATGTCGGAAATCGATTTCCCTTTGTATTTTACTTCTAACGTTTGCGCGTTATAGCGTTTGCCCTTACAGACTTCGCACGGCACATAGACATCGGGAAGAAAATGCATCTCGATTTTAATGATGCCATCGCCTTGGCAACTCTCGCAGCGACCGCCTTTGACATTAAACGAAAAACGCCCCGGGGTGTAGCCGCGCATTTTTGCCTCAGGCACCATCGAAAAAATCTCGCGCACGAGATCGAAGACGCCCGTGTAGGTAGCGGGATTGCTTCGCGGCGTGCGGCCGATTGGCGACTGATCGATCACCACCAACTTATCGAGTTGATCCGCGCCTTTCACAGACCCATAGGTTCCGCCGGGCGATTGCCCGTGCAAATGCTGATTGAGCGCCTTGACGACCACCTGATTCACGAGTGTCGATTTTCCGCTTCCGCTCACACCGGTGACGCACGTCATCACGCCGAGCGGAATCTTCACATCCAGGCCGCGCAAATTATTGGCCGTCGCTTTTAAAACGCGCAACTCACCTTTGGGCGTACGGCGCGTCTTGGGAATCGGAATAAATTTCCGACCGCTTAAATACGCCCCGGTGGCCGAGCGAGGATCCTTCATAATCTCGTCGATGGTGCCGACGGAAAGTATCTCGCCACCTTCGGCTCCCGCGCCGGGGCCAATATCGACGACGACATCGGCCATTCGCATCGTATCCTCATCGTGCTCGATGACGATAAGGGTATTCCCGAGATCACGTAACGTTCGCAGGGTTGCCAGCAAGCGATCATTATCGCGTTGATGCAAACCGATCGATGGCTCATCGAGGATATAGAGCACTCCGACGAGTGCGCTGCCAATTTGCGTCGCAAGACGAATGCGCTGCGATTCTCCGCCGGACAGCGTCGTAGCCGAGCGCGATAAAGCGAGATAATTCAAACCGACATTGGCGAGAAAACCGATGCGCGCGCGAATTTCTTTTACGATCTGGTGGGCGATTTTCTCTTGCCGCGCCGTGAGGACGAGATCCGTAAAAAACTTCTCGGCAATCTCGACGGACATGCGAGTGATCGCATCGATGTTGATGCCGCCGATCGTCACGGCGAGCGCCTCGGGCTTTAAACGCGCGCCCTTGCACGTCGGGCACACGGAAGCGGACATATATTTTTGAATGTCCTCTTTTACGTAGTCGCTTGAGGTCTCGGCATAGCGACGCTGCAAATTATTGACGACGCCTTCAAAACTCGAGCGATATTCCCACGTCTTTCCGCCGCGTGAGGTATAGGCGAACTCTTGCTCCTTATCCGTGCCGTAGAGAATGACATCGACAACCTCATCGCTCAGCTTCTCGATCGGCGTCGTCATCTTGACGCGAAAGCGGCGCAAGACGCGTTCAAGCTGTTGCAAATAAAATGGATTCATCGATGGGAACTTTCCGCTCCCTAGGCTACGCGACCACGGAACGATCGCTCCGTCGTCGATCGATTTGCTGCGATCCGGAATCACTTTCCAGGGATCGATTTCTATTTTTTCGCCAAGTCCGCTACATGCCGGGCACGCACCGTAGGGGGAATTAAACGAGAATAAGCGTGGTGCGAGCTCTTCAAAGGAAATACCGCAGGTTACACAAGCGAACGCCTCACTATAACTGATTTCACGCCACGATTCTTTTGCGCCGCTTCCCGAGGCGAGCAAAACGCTAACGATACCGCTGGCCAGACGCAAGGTGGTTTCGACCGAATCCGTTAAGCGTTTGCGCACATCGGGTTTAATAACGAGCCGATCGACAACGGCCTCAATCGTATGCTTTTTTTGTTTATCGAGGCCGAGCTTGATTGCACCCGACGTTATTTCTCGCAACTCATGGATCGTGCCATCGACACGAACGCGAGCAAACCCCTCTTTGGCGATCTCTTCAAACAATTTGGTGTACTCGCCTTTGCGCCCGCGTATCAGCGGCGCAAGGAGTTGAATCTTACTTCCTTCCGGAAGATCGAGAATGGCATCGACGATTTGCTCCGACGATTGGGTGCTGATCTCTCGGCCGCATTTATAGCAATGCGGTGTCCCAACGCGAGCAAAGAGTAAGCGCAAGTAATCATAGACTTCCGTTACGGTACCGACGGTCGAGCGCGGGTTCCGCGACGTCGATTTCTGATCGATAGAAATTGCCGGCGAAAGCCCTTCGATGTAATCGACATCGGGCTTCTCCATTTGGCCGAGAAATTGACGGGCGTAGGATGAGAGCGACTCGACGTAGCGACGCTGTCCCTCGGCATAAATCGTATCGAAGGCCAGCGACGATTTACCGGAGCCGGATAATCCGGTCACGACAATGAGTTTATTGCGTGGTAACGTGACATCGACGTTTTTAAGATTATGCTCGCGCGCACCGCGAATAACGATCGCATCCAGACCAGTACCCATAGCCTACCCTTCCGACGTTTGGTGCCGGAGTTTGAGATATTCACCAACCACGACAAAGACCACGTAGCACACCGTCAGTTGTTCAAGAATCGCTCCAACGATTTTGCCAACCAACGGCGACACCTCGGTAAAGAGCCCGGAAATTGCACCGGTGATCGCGGCGATCACAAAGATCAGCAAGACGACCGTTAACGTCGGCCAGGCATTTTCAAGGGCGATTTGCGCTGATTCGAATATTGCCTGAATCGGCGCATGCTTGCCAAGTGTCACGGCCGGTACGGCGTACAAACAAAAGAAGATGTAGCCGACGAGTGAAACACCGAAGGTGAAAGGCGCGAGCGGAGCGGCAATAAGCCCCAAGGTAAAGAGTGCCGCCATCAGCCCGAGGAGCGGAAGCCAACGCAACGACAGCATGGCAAAGCCATCGCGCAACGTCGTTTGCGACTGTTGCCACGCCGCCGTCGCCATGCCCGTCACCAAAAGCATTTGAATCAACGAAATGAAAAGGGAAATGAGCGCTGCAAGAATCGCAACGGCGACGCTGCGCGCGTAACCGATATTCGCGTTCCCTCCAGGACCGAACAGCACGAATGAATCCGTCAACGCGCGCAGTCCCATATCCAGGAGTCCGTTGAAAACGGCTAAGATGACTCCGGGAAGAACGACAATAGGATTTCGTACGAGGAGCTTTGCCGCTCGTAAAAATGTGTTTTCGAGATCCCGTATGGATTGTGTCATGACTCTTCTAGAAGGATGCGACGAACTGCAGAGACATCATACACCGTATAATCGGGCTGCCGTTTCCCCGACTCCAGCGTTTCGCGTCGGATATTGAACCAAATGGTCCGAATACCCGCCTGGTGCGCGCCAACGATATCACGATCATAACGGTCACCCACCATGACCGTTCGCGACGGCGACGATTTGAGTTGCGCACACGCGTGTGCGAACAACAACGGATCGGGCTTACACATACCCACTTCATCGGCGATAAAAATTGCGTCGAAACTTTCAACGAGCCCGAGGACGGCTATTTTTTCACGATGGGTTTCCGAAAATCCATTGGTGAGCAACCCTGTGCGTATGCCGTGAGCACGAAGCGCGGCGAGCAATTCACGAGCTCCGGGAAACAAGGCCAGACGAGCCGTTCGCGCCTGCACATAGCGTGCCGAACTCGCACGTGCCGCATTTTCATCGTAGATGCCGACGGTCGCAAGAGCGGTCTTCCAAAGCCCGATCCGAATCGTCTCCATCCGTTCGGCAAGCTGACTGGCCTCCAATCGCTGCCAAAAGCCTTCCGCTTGCGCCACGTACGCGGCTTTGAGTTCAATTGCGCTAATACCGTGTTCTGCGGCGATTTCGCGCGCCACCTCATCGGCTGCGGCATGGTATGCCGCCGAATCGTCGTGAAGCGTGTCGTCAAGATCAAAAAGCGCGGCCTCTAGGTCCATCGTGCCTTAGACCCGGGCGGCGCCATAGGAGTTACGGGGGGCAGCGCAAAGACCGCTCCTCGTGAAAGCCCCCTCAAAAGCGCACGTCGGTGTTATCGATGGCTTGCGCGGTCTTGCAATCATCATGGTGATCATCTATCACATTTTCGAGCGCACGGGCTTCGCCTTCTCGCTGGCACCTCTCGGCATCCCGTTTGATTTCCACACACTTCCGCGAGCCGGTTTTCTCGGCGTTGAAATCTTCTTCTTTATCAGCGGCTTCTGCATTTTCTATCCGTATGCCGGAGCCATCGCCGGAACGCGGCCGATGCAATCCTTAAACCACTATGCGTCGCGGCGTTTTTGGAAGATCGTTCCGTCCTATTATGTCGCGTTGTTTTTTCTCGCCTTTGTCTACCCGTTTAATGCTCAGCCCGGCATCCCGCTTTGGCAAGATCTTCTCTTGCACGCGACGTTTTTGCATTCGCTTTCACCGGCATCGTTTATTTCCATTAACGGAAATTTTTGGTCGCTGGCCGACGAAGTGCAGTTTTATGTCATTTTCCCGGCAATTTTATGGTTTGCCCTTCGTAGCCCGTGGCTCGCTTTCGTCTCGACGGCGGCCGTCGGAATTTTCGCGAACATCTACAACAGCTTCACTTTTCATGACGGCCTCTTTACGCCCGTTTACACATTGCCGGCGAACCTTGCGCTCTTCGCCTTCGGCATGGCAACGGCATATATCGTCGTTCGCCTGCGTGAAATCGAGCTGAGCAACGACGCGAAACTCGCGGCTACCGGGGCTTCGATTTTAGCCGCCTGTAGCCTGATGCTGCTGTTCGAGAATCTCAATCGTTCGGGCGGGGGACCGGTCGCCTGGAGTTGGCAGAATGCCCACCGCTTTGTCTTCGGCGCCTCACTTATGGCAATGAGCCTCGGTGCAATTTTCGGCGTCGCGTGGTGGCGCAATGCCATCGCCAATCGCGTCTTGGTGTTTTATGCCGATATTTCATATACGACGTATCTCTGGAACGCCGCGATTCTCACGTTCCTCGCGGCGAACGCGAAAGCCATCTGGGGCTACCCGTGGTCGGGATGGCTTTTTGCTGCCATCGGTATCGGTTCGTGTACGCTCGTCGGCTATCTCACAACGCATCTCATCGAGCGGCCGCTTCTGCGCAACGGCGAACGCATCGCCACTACGACGTGGGCTTTCATCGCAAAGAAATTTGCCAAGAGCTGATTGCGCTGCACGCGGTTATTGAGCTTCGACCGGCTTCGCGTACAATCCCGATATTTTCCCGGCCTTATCGAGAGAAAATATCCAGTGGAGTTGCGTCTTATCGGCAAACGTCATCAAGAACACGTACGCCATCGATCCATCGGCCGCTTGTTGCCCGAGCGGAACGAACGCGGTCGGTGCGCCTAGTGGCCCCAATTGCGCCGCAAATTTCCCGATGAGTTCATCGGTCATCAACGCATTCATTTTTGCATCCAACGTCGCGCGATCCAGTTTATTGGCAACGATGTCACGGGGTGATCTAACGAAACGTGTCGACGAGAGCGCGTTCGAGGACTTTGGGAGCTTTCCCGCCGAAGAGGATTGATTCACTTCCACCGATTTGCTTGCGCAATTCAATGAGTTCATCGCGCATTGCCGCGGCCTTTTCGAATTCCAAATTGGCTGCGAACTCGCGCATCCGTCGTTCGATATCGGCCATCATCTTCTGCGCAACATCGCGCGGGATTTTTTCGCGCTTACCCTTTTTCCGGGAGGTACCATTTTGCTGTTCTAGGCCCACCATCGCAAGAATATCGCGTATCTCTTTGCGAACGCTGCGCGGTTCGATTCCGTGCTCGCGATTATAGGCCACTTGCCGCTCGCGACGTCGCTTGGTCTCGCCGATGGCGCGCGCCATGGATTCCGTGATGTTATCCGCATACATGAGCACCTTGCCCTCGACATTCCGCGCCGCCCGACCGATCGTCTGAATCAGCGAGGTCGAGCTGCGAAGATAGCCCTCCTTATCGGCATCGAGAATTCCAACGAGCGAGACTTCCGGGAGATCCAAACCCTCGCGCAAGAGATTAATGCCAACCAAAACGTCAAAAACACCCTCGCGCAATTCGCGCAAGATTTGCACGCGTTCAAGGGTATCGATTTCGCTATGCAAGTAGCGCACTTTAAACCCCATCTCGACGAGATAATCGCTAAGATCTTCGGCCATTTTTTTGGTGAGCGTCGTGACCAGCGTGCGCTCTTTGCGCTCGACGCGCAGCGTTATCTCCTCCATGAGATCATCGATCTGATTGCGCGTCGGCCGTACCTCGACTTCCGGATCGACGAGGCCCGTCGGACGGATAATCATCTCGACGATCTGCGCGCTGTTTGCCGTTTCATATTTTCCAGGAGTAGCCGAAACGTAGACTGCTTGGGAAATATGCGCATCGAACTCTTCATACGTCAATGGACGATTATCCAAGGCGCTGGGCAGGCGGAAGCCATGCTCCACCAGCGATAGCTTACGGGCACGGTCCCCACCGTACATGCCGTGCACTTGGGGCAACGTCACATGCGACTCATCGACAAAGAGCAGCCAATCCTTTGGGAAGAAATCGATAAGACACCATGGCGTCGATCCCGGCTCCCGCCCGGCGAGGTGACGAGAATAATTCTCGACGCCGTTACAATAGCCAACCTCGCGCAACATTTCCAGATCGTAGTTCGTGCGTTGCTCGATGCGTTGTGCCTCCAGTAATTTCCCATTCTCTTTGAACCAAGCGATGCGCTCGATGAGTTCCGCTTCAATTCCCTTGACGGCCCGCCGCAGTTTTTCATCGGGCGTAATGAAATGTTTTGCCGGAAAAATCATGAGCTCGTCTTTGCTTTCGATATATTCACCCGTCATCAAATTGACGACGTTGATTGCTTCGACGGTGTCTCCGAAAAATTCGATTCGATGCACCAGTTCTTCGTCGACGGCGACAAACTCGAGCACGTCTCCGCGAACACGGAACGTACCGCGCGTAAGGTTGAGATCATTCCGCCGGTATTGCATATCGATCAGCTTGCGCAAGAACGCATCGCGCAAAACCTCTTGGCCGACGGCGATCCTCGCCGACATCTCCATGTAATCCGAGGGCGATCCCAAGCCGAAAATGCACGAGACGGAGGCCACGATGATCGTATCGGGCCTCGTCAGGAGCGATTGCGTTGCGCTGTGACGCAAGCGCTCGATCTCATCGTTGATCGCCGAGTCCTTTTCAATATAGGTATCGGTCGATGCGACATATGCCTCAGGCTGGTAATAATCGAAATACGAGACGAAATACTCGACGGCATTTTTCGGGAAAAATTCCCGAAATTCGGCGCACAGTTGGGCGGCCAGCGTCTTATTGTGGCAGAGCACGAGCGTGGGCTTCTGGACGAGTTCGATGACCCGGGCCATGGCCATCGTCTTTCCGCTTCCGGTAACGCCAAGGAGCGTCTGGACGCGATCTCCACTCGCGATGCCCTGAGCCAATTCATCGGTTGCCCGGGGCTGGTCCCCGGCGAGAGCAAAGGGCGAAACGAGTTCAAAGCGCTGCGACATACGTGTCTCCCCCTTTCAACGGCGGGGAGCGCGGCCCCCAGGGTGGAACCCTGCAAGCCTAGTCCCCACGAGCCGAACGGAGAATCCGACCGTTGAGTCACCCGACGATTATCTTCAGCGGGAATTCGAATCAGCCGCTGGCCGATGAAGTCGCCAAGCGGTTGAAGATTTCCGTTGGCAAAGCCCTGGTATCGCGCTTCAAAAACGAAGAGACGCGCGTTGAAATCGGCGAGAATGTCCGTGGAGCCGATGCCTTCATCGTGCAATCCATTGCCCGTGGACCGGATATCGGCGTCAACGATTCGCTGATGGAAATGTTGCTCATGGCCGATGCGCTGAAACGTGCGTCCGCCTCACGCATTACCGCCGTGATTCCCTACTACGGCTACGCAAAGCAAGATAAGAAAACCAAAGGCCGCGAACCGATTTCCGCAAAGGTTGTTGCGAATCTGCTCAAGGTTGTCGGGATCCGCCGCATTGTGACCATGGATTTGCATGCCGCGCAAATTCAGGGCTTCTTCGATCTCCCGGTCGATAATCTCATGGCGATGCCGGTGCTCTGTAATTATCTCAAAAAAGAAAACCTCTGCGATGAGCGTGTCGTCATCGTTTCGCCGGATGCCGGTGGCGTGCATCGCGCCGAACTTTTCGCGAAACGTCTCAATACATCGCTTGCCATCGTCTTTAAGCGGCGTCCTCGCCCGGATGTCGTCGAAGTGACCGATATCGTCGGCCATGTCAACGGCAAAATTGCCGTGATCGTCGACGACATGATCTCAACCGGCGGAACGCTCGCCAAAGCGGCCGAAGCGATCAAAGCCAGCGGAGCGACGCAAGTCTACACCGTTGCAACGCACGGACTCTTCGCCGGCGAGGCCATCGATGTGCTCAACGATTCGTGCATCGAACGGGTAATCAGCACGAATACCGTGCAAAATACGGATTTAAGCCGGCACCCGAAATTCGTGCAACTCTCCATCGCTCAAACTTTCGCCGATGCGATCTCTCGCATCACGACGAATCGTTCCGTCTCCGAACTCTTCTATCCGGATGAGAGCGCGCCGACGGAATCACTTCCGATCCTCGAACCAGTGGTCGCATCCTAAGACGCCGCCACGAAGGAGTCCATCGTGTCTGAAAAAACCCTCAACCTCACCATCGAATTTCGTTCCTCGACGGGAACGACCGGGTCCAATGCCCTTCGCGCGGCTGGAAAAGTACCGGCAGTCATCTATGGGCACGGCGCGAAGCCGCAGCCGATCGCAGTCGACGCGCGCCAATTCGCCGAGCTTTGGCACCGTGGTGCTCGCAGTTCGCTGGTCACCCTCGTTCTCGATGGTAAGGCTTCCGACACGGCGCTTGTCCGCGAGGTCCAACGCGATCCCGTTTCCTCGCATATCGTGCACATCGATTTACAACGCGTCTCGGTGCACGAATCCATTCACGCTCGCCTTCCGGTTGTCACCGTCGGCGTCGCCCGCGGCGTTCGCGATTCCGGCGGCGTCATGGATGTCATCACGCATGAACTCGAAGTGAGCGGTCCGGCCGACGAACTCCCCGATCAACTCACGGTTGATGTCTCGGGCTTGGGCATTCACGATCACGTTCTCGCCGGGAGCATTACGCTGCCCACCAGCGTCAAAATGATCACGGCCGCCGATACGCTTGTGGTTTCCATCGAAGCCTCGAAGACGGCCCGCCAAGTCGAAGAAGCGGCATTTGTCACCAGCGAACAACCCGAGCCCGAAGTGATCGGCCAAAAGAAAGAGACCGAGTAACTGTCTGCTCCGTCAACGTCGCCGAGCCTCATTGTGGGGCTCGGCAATCCCGGGCGAGAATACGAACAGACCCGGCATAACGCCGGGTTTATGGTGATCGACGAACTCGCACGTCGCCTCAACGTCGCCTCATTTCGCAATAAAGACGGTGCCTTACAAGCCTTAGTAAGCACACACAACGTCGTCTTGCTTAAGCCGCAATCCTATATGAATCTTTCCGGCGAACCGACGCGAAAAATTGCGGCCTGGTATCGAACGCCGGTTGAGCGCATTCTCGTCATCAGCGACGATATGGATATTCCGTTTGGGAGCTTGCGCCTTCGGGCCAGCGGCGGGCACGGCGGACACAATGGCCTGCGCTCGCTGATCGATCATTTCGGCAACGAGTTTCCTCGCCTGCGCATCGGCGTTGGCCGCCCGGCATACGAATCGATCGATCACGTTCTGTCACCCTTTTCATCGGATGAGCGTATAGGTTTACCAAGCGTCATCGATGCTGCAGCAACCGTCGCCCTCCAATGGCTCGATGACGGCTTAACCAAAGCCACGCAATCCGCCAATAGCTGGCGGATAAAAAGCGCCGACTAGAGTGACGATACTTCCATCAACGGGGAGGTATCGTCACTCTGCACGGATTTGGTGGATCGGCATTTGTTCTTCGACTCGATGATGTCGCGACCTCACACGAGGCAAGCACGCTTTTTGATGACCTCGAATTTCTGACGATCGAGGGTATTCATCCGATTATTGTTGCCCCGAACGGCGAATCGGCGCGAACCATCGTGCGCACCATGAATCGAAGTCGAAGCACGGCGGTCCATGTCAGCGGAGCCGATGCCGCACTTTTCCCCAGCAATGGCGGTGAAATTGCCAGCGTTCAACCGGCACTCTTACGAACGCTCACCGGCGCCGGCTTTATTCCGGTCGTCGAGCCCTCCGTCTACGGCCCGATTCTTGCGAATGAAGAGCCGGCCAACGCCGATGCTATTGCGGGGGCACTTGGAAGTGCCATCGAAGCCTCACGAGTGATCTTTTTTCATCCAGCCGGCGGCTTACATGATCCGCTGACGCATGCTATTTTTGAAGATCTCACTCCGGCTGAAGCACTCGCACTTGCCGACGATGCTCGCATCGATACCTCGTTGCGCACGACGGCGCGAGCCGCAGCACTCGGAGTTCGCGCCGGCGTCGGTGCAGCACAAATTATCAATTCGCGCATCGCGCACGCATGCGTCGTTGAAGTTCTCACAGCCACGCACTGCGGAACGCAAGTGACGGGCGGAATTCGAATGGGGCGTTAATATGGCCGTTGCAATTGTTGCCGATAGTACTTGCGATCTCTCTCGCTCGGAAGCCGCCGGACTTGGCGTCGATCTCGTTCCGATCATCGTCCGATTCGGTGATAAGGAATATCACGATGGGGTCGATCTTCTCCTTACCGATTTCTACATCAAGCTCGATCCCAACGGAGAATTACCCGTTACGTCACCGCCGCCGGAAAGCGATTTCGAGGCGGCGTTTAAACGTCATGTCGATGCAGGTCGCGAGGTCATCGCACCGATCGTTTCTGCGAAGCTCTCAAAGACCTACGAACGTGCACTGGCTGCGGCGGCAAAATTTCCGGGGAAAGTGCATGTCGTCGATACCAAAACACTTTCGGCCGGTGTAGGCTTGATCGTCACCGGAGCCGCAAAATTGGTCCGCGAAGGTCGAAATGCGCAAGAGATTCTCGACACGATGAATCGTTGGATCGCTTCGCAACTTGGCTACGCAACGTATCCCGATTTGCGCTTCCTGGCCAAGAGCGGGCGCATCAGCAAAGCGCAAATGATCTTGGGGACAATGATGCATTTGTACCCCATTGTTCGCCTCGACAAAACCGGCGGACTCGAAGGTGAAACGACCGTCAAGAGTTTTGAACTGGCGCGCGAGATGATCGTCGATATTATGATTCGCAAGCTCGAGCATCCCGAACGCGCGCGCATCACAATCGTGCATGCCCACGATCAAGCGCTGGCCGATCATGTCGATACCGAACTGCGCAAGAAATTAAAAGTTGTTCCACGCTCTCTGACAATTCATGAAGCCGGCCCATCGATTGCGTCAAACGGCGGACCGGGCCTCGTTGCAATTTTTTCCCTCGACGAATAACTTGGGGGGGCTTTCGCTACTGCGCCGCTGCGTTGCGCACGGCGGCAATGCGTTCGGCGATCGGCGGATCGTCATCGCCGAAAACTGCCTCAAACGTCGAGACGGAGAGCGGCTCTAAGCCGCGATCCGCCTCGCGGACGAAGGCGCGCACGGCTTCGGCAACATTTCCCGATTGCCGTTCTGCGAGCGCATCGATGCGCAACGAATCCATCCGAGCATAGTTTGCTGCGATCATATGCGCAGGAAGAGCCAACAATGCGAGGACTGCAGCCGCGACGACGACGCGCGTCAGCGGATCGTCATCGCGGCGAAAGACAATACGATCGGCAATACCGACAGCCGCGCTCATGGCAAGCAGAACTAAGAGGATCAGCAGCACCAGGCGATGCGCAGGCTGATGGAGCGCGCGCTCGATGGTTATACGCGTCGTCGCGAAGCGGTATTCAGCCGGCGTTGCCGCGCGAATAAATGCCGGGGGAATAACGACATGCAGTGTGGGGCCCAAGCCGATGGTAAACGGGAGTTCTCCATGATCCTGCGTCATCGTTCGCGTATCGTAGCCGGAGGCAAGCGACGCAAGCACAATGACGGCGACAACGCCAAGAAGCGCCGGGATATACCACACATGTGATCGATCGGCAAGCCACAGAATCGCAGTGACCGAAACGGCTGCAACGAGCATCCACGCGCATGTCACGAGCACCCACTGCAAAAACCATGGCGTCGTCAATTGCGAGAGTAAATCCATGCTGCGATCGACACGGTATAAATAGAACTGCACGGGTAATTCGGCGAGACGCACGATGCATGCCGCGGCCGCCGAGAACATCATCCGTACCATCCACTCACGGCGAACACTTCGACGAATGCGATCCCGCAACCGAGCCGCAGTTCCCGATTTCCAAAACCATGCGAGGGCAAGCGCGGCGAAAAGATAGACCGCGATTCGCCCCGGAATAATCAGGGCTTCGCGTTTCTGCGCCGCTTCCTGGCGTTGCGGATCGATCAGCCGATCTGCCGGGAGCCGGAGTAACGCGCCTGCGTCCAGCGCATCAACGCGTCGATCAAGCGAGGTCGTCGCCCCTGTGGCGGCATAGCTCTGCTGCCCGCTCAAAGCCATGAGCAGAACGAAGCAGCACAATCCGATGATCCAAGGAAAACGATAGGTCACCTATCGTCTCTTCGGCCCGCATCGAACTATCGCATGCTATGGCGTCTGGGTGACTGTTTGATAGATCCCCGCGTGGCTGCGAAAGGAAACGCGATCGCGACCCTGCCGTTTACTGTGGTACATGGCGGCATCGGCCGCTTCCAGCAATTCACTGGCGCTGGCGGCGTCATCCGGGAATGTGGCGACGCCGATCGAGACGGTCATCGCAATGCCGGTCAAAAAATCGTGCGCACGAACGGCCCGGCAAAACTCCTCGGCTCGAAAAAATGCCTGACTCTTGTGCGTCCTCCAGAGCAGAGCGCAGAACTCATCGCCGCCGTTACGAGCGGCAATATCATGTGGGCAAGGCAACGATGCTTGCAACAGCGAGGCGATACGTTGGAGCACGCTGTCGCCAACAGCATGGCCGAATTGGTCGTTGACGGTTTTAAAATGATCGGTATCGATGAACCACAATGAAATCGGCGAACTGGCTTCCAATCGCTTGGCAATCGTCTCACTCAGGACGGCACGAAATGCGCGAGGCGCGTGCAAGCCGGTCAACGCATCGAACGTCGCGCTGCTGCGATCCGATTCGCGCTCACACGCCAAGATGTAGGCCATCGCGGCAAGATCGACGGTATCGGCCATAACGTCGGTATTGTCCAACGTCTCCCGCGTTGTCGACCAATAGACGATACCGTGGACGCGCCCGGTCGCATCGCACATCGGCAGTGCGATGCCGCAGCGATCACCGGGAATCAGTCGAGCGTCGCGATCATCGGCAACGATGCGCGATCCCGACCGCGCCGCACGCGCTACGGCGCTCGGAGATGAAAGGCGACTCACGCGCATGCCGATAAAATACGCACCTCGATCGCCGGCATTATAGACGCAGGTCAATTCATCGCCGTCGGGCACAAAGACGACCATTGCATCACACCCTTTACAGAGGGAGAATCCCGCCATGCCCAGAGCAGAGAGCACGGCAAGACTCGAATCCCGAGCTGCTGCGACAATCTGAAGCGACGCGTGGTGAATATCTCGCGAGAGGTTGGCGCGACGCGATTCCCCAATCACCGGAAGAAGTGATGCGACCTTCATATTGCCAGAGAGTCCCCCGCGTACGATGAATCGGACCAACGATGCCGATGATCGCATCCTCGCTTTGCAACGCATCATTGCGTCCCGAGAGCAGGCGCCGCGGGAGCGCACCGTCCTCGGTATTCTCTACCTCCAGAAAGGTGATAGCGATGCCGCACATGAGCAATTCCTCAAAGCGGCCGCCGAAGATCCCCTCTGGACGGATGCGCACGAGGGCCTGGGATCGATTGCCATCAAGCGCGGTGATTTCGACGCAGCGCGGCCCCATTTTCTACGCGCAATAGCAATAAATCCCGATAATTTGAGCGCGCGATTTGCGCTCTACGATATCGAACAAGCCTTGCATAATACTCCGGTGGCTTTGGCCCATCAAATGGAGATACTCGCTCGGCAGCGGCTATTCACCATTCGCGCTCCGAACGAGCAGCGCAGCGTGCTGATTCTTCTCGCTCCCGGCGATTGGAAGGCCAATGTTCCCGTCGATTTTCTCATCGACTTCTCGACGACGACCGTTCACAAACTCTACCTCACCGACGATGGAGCGCTTCCTCCGATACCAAAAGCCGATCTCATCTTCTGTGCCATCGGAGAATCGGATGCAGCGATACCGTTGTTGCACCAAGCCGAAGCTCTTGTCGCACAATTGGGACTGCCGTGTATCAATCGGCCGCAGCGGATTGTGCACACCAGTCGTACCGGCATTCTCGAATCGCTGGGCACGTGTTCCGATCTCGCACTTGCACCAACGCGTCGCTGTTCTCGCGAGGAACTCTTGGAGGATGTGCGCGCACACCAGGAGACGCTCCTTATTCGCCCCGTCGATTCACATGCCGGACTGGGCCTTGAACGCTTCCCGGCCGACGATGAGCGCGAAGAAAACGTTCGCGCGTACATGGAGCGCGTCTGCGCCGACTACTATTATATCGCGCCGTTTATCGACTATAAAAACGACGACGGCTATTACCGCAAATATCGCATCATCTGCGTTGATGGCGAGCCTTATCCATTCCACTTGGCGATTTCCGACAAATGGATGATTCACTATTACAATGCTCCGATGCGCGATCATCTCTGGATGCGAGAGGAAGAACAGCGCTTCTTGGCTGACCTTCCAGCTACAATGGGAACGACTGCATGCGAGGCCTTACGCGCGATTGCACGACGCACGAATTTGGAATACGTCGGCGTCGATTGCTCGATTCTCCCCGACGGACGTCTGCTGGTGTTTGAAGCGGATCCGGCAATGATCGTGCACCATCTCGGAGCCGATGGCGTCTTCGGCTATCACGTTCCATATGCTCGCGCCATCTATGCCGCATTCGAACGCCTTATGGATCGACTTCGTGCTCGATCCTAAAGATTGGGAGCAATTCCGCGCACTCGCCCATCGCGCGCTCGATGATGCCATCGATTATCAACGCGATGTTCGGGATCGCCCGGTCTGGCAACCCGTACCCGATGAGATTCAGGCGTCGCTTGCGCAAAGGATGCCGCTTGATCCGACGCCTCTAGGCGACGTCTATGATCGTTTCGTGCGCGAGATACTTCCATTTTCGAGCGGCAATATTTCGCCGCGTTTCTTCGGCTGGGTCCAGGGAACGGGAACGCCAACCGGTGCGTTAGCCGAACTTCTCGCGGCAACCATGAATCCCAATGTCGGCGGCCGCAATCATGTCGCGATTTACGTCGAGCGCGCCGTCATCGCGTGGTTTCGCGATCTCTTCGGATTTCCACACGACGCAAGCGGCGTGCTCACTGTTGGAACGTCGGCGGCAAATCTCATCGCCGTCGTCTGCGCTCGCATGCGCGCTCTCGGCCCAAACGCGCGAGAGATCGGCCTGCAAGGAAGCAAAAAACGCCTGGTGGGCTACGCATCGAGTTCAACGCATGGATGCGTACGCAAAGCCTTCGAAATTGCCGGCTTAGGTGCTCATGCATTACACATCCTCCCCGTGGATGCGCGTCATCGCGTCGATCCCGAAGCGCTATCGGCGGCTATTGCAAGAGATCGCGCCGCTGGGCTTGAGCCCTTTCTCGTCGTTGGCAATGCGGGCACCGTCGATGTCGGCGCCATCGATCCGCTCGATGCACTCGCCGATATCGCACAACGCGAACATCTTTGGTTCCATATCGATGGCGCGTTCGGCGCGCCTGGCGTGTTAGCGCCGACGTTGCGCCCGATGCTCAAGGGCTTGGAACGCGCCGATTCTCTGGCCTTCGATTTCCACAAGTGGATACACGTTCCGTATGATGCGGGCTGCGTTATCATTCGAGACGGAGAACTGCATCGCGCCGCGTTTGCATCGGACGGCCCGTACATCACGCGGATGGAGCGCGGACTCGCAAGCGCTACGCCGTGGTTTACCGATTACGGCATCGATCTCTCGCGCGGATTCCGCGCACTCAAAATCTGGTTCACTATTCAAGAACATGGCGCAAAGCGTATCGGGCAAGCCATCGAAACCAACGTTCGCCAAGCCGCAATGCTCGGTGATCTCATCGATCGGCACGAACGTTTCGAACTGCTCGCCCCCGTCGCCACCAACGTCGTCTGTTTTCGTTATCGGAAGCCCGGAATGAACGAAGCCCAGCTCGATACGTTGAACGATGCACTTGTTATTGCCGTCCAAGAAAGCGGTAGGGCCGTCGTTTCGTCAACGACGGTGAACTCCCATCGCGCAATCCGCGTTTGCATTGTCAACCAACGCACCACCGACGACGACGTTCGAGAAACCCTTGCCGCTCTTGACGAGTTAGCGTCGCTTTCCTAGCGGACGGGCCGGGTTGCCGGCGACACGTTCTCCGGGCGCGATATCGTGGGTGACGACGGAACTCGCTCCGGTGAGCGCGCCATCGCCGATCGTGCGCGGTGCGATGATCGAGGTGTTCGAGCCGATGCGAACATTCTTGCCGATGATCGTTTGGTGCTTATTCTGCCCGTCGTAATTGCAGGTAATCGTTCCCGCTCCGATATTGGTATCTTCACCGATCGTCGCATCGCCGAGATAGCTCAAGTGACTGGCTTTGGCACCTTTGGCCAGACGTGATTTCTTTATTTCAACAAAATTTCCGACGCGAACATTTTGGCCGAGATCGGCACCGCCGCGAATATGAGCAAAGGGACCGATCGTGGTTCCCGATCCGATATGACTATCGAAAATCACCGATTCGCGCACATGAACGTCATCATCAAGCACACTTGCCGATATCCGAGTATTGGGGCCAACGACGCAACCACGACCGATGTCACTTAACCGACCAATATGCGTATTGGGATAAATAACCGTATCGGCCCCAATCTGCAATTCCGGCTCAAGATACGTCGTCAGCGGATCGATGATCGTCACACCGGCAAGCATATGCGAATGGCACAAGCGTGCATTGAGCTGGGCATGAGCATCCGCCAACTCGACGCGATCGTTGATCCCTAGAACATGCCGATGATCCTCAACGAGCAACGGCAGCACTGTTTTGCGGTCACGCACGAAATGCGCGACGGCATCGGTCAGATAATATTCACCTTGCGCATTCGTGTTGTTCAGTTGTTCGACTACCTGGCGCAATGCGGATTCGGCAAATGCGTAGACTCCCGCATTCATTTCATCGACCGCCAGTTGCTCCGACGTCGCATCGCGGACTTCGACAATCTGCTCGATCGCGGCATCTTTGCGGATGATGCGGCCGAAATTCGACGGCATCGGCATCTTCGCCGTCATCAAGACCATGGCGACGTCGCGGGCAAGCGCAGCAAGCACCTCGGCATATAAGGCTCCCGGAACCAACGGCATATCACCGGACGCGACGACGATTTTCCCATCGGCGTCCTGCTCCATTGCGTCGAGGGCAATTTTTACCGCATGTCCGGTGCCGAGTTGCTCCTTCTGGAGCACCGTGCGCACATCGAATGCGTCGAGCTTTCCTTGTAATTCCTCATTGGCAACGACGATAATCTCATCGATTCCGGCATGCCGAAGCGCTGTCACCACGTACCACAACAGCGGGCGACCGCACAATGAGTGCAAGACTTTAGGAAGCGCCGATTTCATGCGCGTCCCTTTTCCCGCGGCAAGAAGTATTGCGCGCGTCTTCATGCGACGATATCCGCCGGTGCTTCAGGTGGAAGAAGTTTGCGCCATTCTTCGAGTTCTTTTGCCGATGGCTTTCCTAAAAGTTCAAGTGCCATGCGAAGCCGTTCGCGCACGATATCTCGCCCGAGAATTTCCATAGCATCATAGAGCGGCACCGATGTCGGGCTTCCCGTAATCGCCACATAAAACGGCCGCATCACATCGCGCAATTTCTTGCCAAGAGCGCCGGCAATGCGTTTTAATCCCGCATCGATGGCGGCAATCGTCCAGCCGGCCAGCGCATCAAACTCCATTTGGGCCAGAGCAAAGGCCTGGCGCATCTCAAGATCCGCTAATTTTCCGGCGCGCAAATCTTCCGCCGTTACGGCCAAGCGCCCGGCGAAAAAGAATGCGAGAAAGGGCCCGAGATCGGACAGACGCTCGACGCGAGGTTGGGCAAGCGCGGCGATGCGTTCGATGCGTTCGGGGGTAAAGCCCCATTGACCGATACGCCCAAGAAATTCCGCCCCCGTGAGGCCTTCGCGCAGATAGCGCCCGTTGAGCCAATCTAATTTGGCAACATCGAACACCGGGCCGCCCATCGAAATGTGCGCAAGATCGAACCGTTCGCACAACGTATCGAGCGACATCATTTCATCGCCTTCGCCATGGCTGGAGGCGAGCAAGCCCAAGAAATTCATCAGCGCTTCCGGCAAATACCCCATACGTTGATAGAAGAGAATGCCGGTGGGATTTTTGCGTTTACTGAGTTTGCTCTTATCGGGATTACGGAGCAGCGGTAAGTGAATAAGTTTGGGCGCTTCCCATCCAAAATACGAATACAGCAGCAAGTGTTTGGGAGCGGACGAGACCCACTCTTCACCGCGAATCACATGCGTGATTTCCATGAGGTGATCGTCCACCACGTTGGCCAAATGATACGTCGGCAAGCCATCTGATTTCATCAGGACTTGCATATCGACGGATTTCCACTCGATCTCGATGGCTCCACGACGCTCATCCTGCACGACGCAGACGCCGTCTCCCGGAACTTTGAGACGCACCACGAACGGATCGCCCTGCGCTTTGTGGGCGCGTTTCTCTTCGGCGCTCAGACCGGCACAAAGTCCATCGTAGCGCGATGGTTGTTTAGCCGCCCGTTGCGCAACGCGCATCTCTTCTAATCGTTCCGGCGAACAAAAGCACTCAAACGCATTGCCGGCAGCTAACAGCTCATCGATGTATTTTGTATAGATGGCACTGCGTTCGCTTTGACGATATGGGCCGTGCGGTCCACCGATATCGGGGCCTTCGTCCCACGAGAGACCAAGCCACCGCAGCGATTCCAAAATAGCATGCTCGGATTCGCGCGTACTGCGCGCTTGATCGGTATCCTCGATGCGCAATAAAAATTTCCCGGCGTGTTTTTTTGCAAACAGGAAATTAATGAGGGCGACGTAGGCGGTTCCAACATGCGGATCGCCGGTCGGCGATGGCGCAACACGCGTTCTTACGGTCAAGTACGAGCCTTTTTGCCGCATTCGGCATTGACGAAATCAATAATATCTTGCAGCGGCGCACCCGGAGTAAAAATCGCCTTCACCCCCGCTGCTTTGAGTGCGACGACATCGTCGGGCGGAATCGTCCCGCCGCCGAAAAAGACGATATCGTCGGCGCCCTGGGCCTTTAGCTGTTCGACGATAAGCGGAAAAAGCGTCATATGCGCGCCCGAAAGAATGGAAAGCCCAATGCCATCGGCATCCTCTTGAATGGCCGTCTGCACGATCTGTTCCGGCGTTTGGAAAAGCCCCGTATAAATGACTTCCATTCCGGCGTCACGCAAGGCGCGCGCGATAACCTTCGCTCCTCGGTCATGGCCATCAAGGCCGGCTTTGGCAACGACGACGCGCAATGGGCGATCAGCCATGTTTTTTCTCCCCGCGTCGACGCCATAGGCGCAACGCTTCCTCGAATTTCGCTTTGACTTCCCGTAGCGTGGCTTCCGCGCGCAGGCGTTCCGTATCGTTGATAAAGCGCTGCATCGGCATATTAAAAGACACTCCGCTCGATATAGCGCCCGTAGACGGAGACCATCGCTTCAACGATTTCACCTTCCGTGCAATACGCGTTCACACAATCGATGAGATGCGGCATCAGATTATCTTTGGGATCGCCGCAGGCTACCTTTAAGCGCGCGAGTGTTGCGGCAACTGCCGCCGAATCTCGCGTCGCCCGAATCTCGGCAACACGCGAGGATTGCTCGCGTGCCGTTTCTTCCGTGATCCGTAAAAGTTCGAGATCATCGATGTTCTCTTCGCGCGTAAAATGATTTACGCCGACGATAACACGATCTTTGCTCTCCACCGAACGCTGATACCGATACGATGCTTCGGCAATTTCCTTTTGGAAGAATCCGGCTTCGATTGCTTCGACGACGCCACCGTACTCTTCGATCTGCGCGAAATACGCTTCGGCCTGACGTTCCATCTCGTCCGTCAACGCTTCGACGTAATACGAGCCGCCGAGCGGATCGACGACATTGGTGACGTTGGTCTCAAAAGCGAGCACTTGTTGCGTACGCAACGCGATTTCGACGGATTTCTCACTGGGTAGTGCGAGCACTTCATCCATCGAATTCGTGTGTAACGATTGCGTTCCGCCAAGGACGGCGGCCATCGCTTCATACGCCACGCGCACGATATTGTTTTCGGGCTGCTGCGCCGTAGCCGAACATCCGGCCGTCTGGGTATGAAAGCGCAGTTGCCACGATTTGGGATCTTTCGCGCCATATTTATCGCGCATGTGGCGCGCATATATGCGCCGTGCCGCGCGAAATTTTGCGATCTCTTCAAAGAAATCGACATGCGAATTAAAAAAGTACGACAGTCGCGGAGCAAACGAATCGACATCCATGCCGTGCTTCATGCAGGCTTCAACGTAGGCGAATCCATCGGCCAGCGTAAAGGCGAGCTCTTGCGCGGCCGTCGAGCCGGCTTCACGAATATGATAGCCGGAGACGGAAATCGTGTTCCATTTCGGCATTTGCGCCGTGCAGAACTCGATCATATCGACAATCACGCGCATGTGCGGGCGTGGAGGGAAGATCCATTCTTTTTGCGCGATATATTCTTTAAGAATATCGGCCTGAATCGTGCCGCCGAGTTTGGCTCGCGGAATGCCCTTCTTTTCAGCGGCCGCAATATATTGCGCAACCGCGATACACGCCGGTCCGTTAATCGTCATCGACGTGGTGATCGCACCCATATCGATGCCTTCAAAGAGCGTTTCCATATCGGCGAGCGTATCGATGGCGACGCCGCATTTTCCGACTTCGCCGCGAGCTTGCGGTGCATCCGAATCGTAGCCCATCAACGTGGGCATATCGAAGGCGACGGAAAGGCCCATCTGGCCTTGCGACAGCAGGAAGTGATAGCGTTCGTTGGTTTGCTTTGCGCTGCCGAAGCCGGCGAACTGACGCATGGTCCACAGGCGATCGCGATAGCCGTTTGGGTGGATGCCTCGCGTATACGGGAACTGCCCCGGCATCGCCTGATCCCGAGCGAGATCCATATGCTGGATATCCTCGGGGCCGTACACGGTTTTCAGCGGAACATCCGAGAGTGTTCGATCGGTGGCTCCGGAGCCCGGACCCGTACGCGGCTTGCCTTTGGCGCTCGCCGCTTCCCACAATCGCTGTTGTTCGAGGTATTCGGGAGACACGGGGTTACCCGAGCCACTCGCTCGATCCATCATCTTGGCCATAGTTCGGCTCCTATTCTACGCGACGAAACCCAGTTCCCAAACGGCTAAAGCCTTACAGCGAAACGTTGAAGGTTGCCAACACCCGTTCGGCCGCCGCATAGGGATCGCTGGCCCCATGGGATTCGGCCTTCACCCGGTCCTCGAGACGGACCGCGATATTGCCAAGGGCGAGCTGACGGACCTGATGCTCGAACGCCTCCTGGCGCTTTTCGTGCATCTTCCCCGTGGTTTTGAGCCAAGCGATGTGTTTTTCGATCGCTACCCAAAGCTCGTCGATGCCGACGCCGGTCGTGGCCTGCGTCGAAACCACCTCGGGAACCCAGCCGGAAAACTGCAGTATCTCCATCATCGAGCGAATCTCTCGACGCAGTTGATTGGCCATCGGATGGTCGGCCTTATTGATAATGAAGATGTCGGCAATCTCCATAATGCCGGCCTTGAGGACTTGCACGGAATCGCCACTTCCGGGCTGAAGGGCCACAAGCGTCGTCTGCGCCAATTCGGCGATCTCAATCTCGCTTTGGCCGACACCGACTGTTTCGATCAGAATGACATCGAGGCCATAGGCATCCATGAGCGTGACGGCATCGGCCGTCGCCCCCGCCAATCCGCCAAGGTGACCGCGCGATGCCATCGAGCGAATGAAGACATCGGCATCGACGAAGTGCTCGGTCAGCCGAATGCGATCGCCGAGCAATGCCCCATGCGAAAACGGCGACGATGGATCGACGGAAATCACGCCGACGCTCTTACCGAGGGTCCGCGCCTTGCGCACGAGCGCCGAGGAGAGCGTCGATTTCCCGACACCGGGCGGGCCGGTGAGCCCGATTGTCATCGCACGCCCCACCTGCGGATAGACTCGGGCGATGAGCGGCGCTGCTCGGCCGGATTCGGCGAGGGAAATAGCGCGCGCTAAACCGCGTTGCGTACGCGCATCGAAATCATGGACGATGGTATCGAAATCAACCTGAGGGCACACGGTCCGCAAGGATTGTGGCCAATAGGATGGCGCACCTCCCGGCCATGTGGCTTGCGGCACCGTTGCTGATGCTTTTGACGATGACTCCGCAACAGGGCGCATCCGTCGATTCGGTCGTTTCGTTCGTGATGCAGCGCGATCATATCGCCGGGCTCTCGCTGTGCATTACCCGCAATGGCACACAGCTCTATGCGCGCGGCTACGGCCGACGCGATCTCGACGGCGGAAAACCGGCAAATGCGTATACCGTCTATCCCGTCGGGTCGCTCGTCAAGCAGATGATCGCAGCAGAAATTCTCCGGCAAACGGCGAGCCATGCACTGTCGCTGAACACGCCGGTCGCGTCGTGGATGCCGCAGTATTCCTGGGCGCGCACGGTGACGTTGCACGATCTTCTCGCGCAACAAAGCGGGCTCGCCTCTTCCGATGATTCCACCACGTGGGAAACAGCGCCATTGCAATTTACGCCGGGAACGTCGTGGGCGTATTCCAACGCGAATTACCTTGTGCTGGGGCAGATTCTCGAACAACTCACCGCAGCGCCGTGGCAATCCAGCATCGCCGCGCTTGCGTTGCACCTTCACATGCACTCCACCCATACGCGATTCGATCCCAACGCCGTGAATCGAGCGACAGGATACCGATGGACCGCCGAACGATGGGAAGCCATGCCGGCGAGAGCGCACGAATTTGCGACGCTATCCTCGGCGGGTGCTCTCGAATCCAACGCCATCGATCTCACCAGATGGTTGACGTCGTTGTGTCGCGGAGAGGTGCTCCCCGCACGACAGTTCGATGCCATGGTGACGAATCAGCCGCTGCAAAACGGCGTACTGAGTAATTACGGTTATGGTTTTTTCATTCGCACCTGGTCGGGCACGACCGTAGCCGAACACAAAGGCAACGTCGACGGCTTCTCGGCCGACGATGCGCTCGTGCCGAGTAATGGTCTGGCCGTGAGCGTGGTAAGCAATGCCGACCGGGTCGATCTCGTCCCGCTCGTGCACAGCATTGTCGATATTTTTTCCGCGTCACGGCGAAATGAGGACGCGTGCGTCTGATTGTTTTTCTTGGAGTAGTCCTGGCATGCATGAGCCTCCGCGTAAACGCGCAAACACTCGACGTTCCACTGACCGGGCATCGCGTTCGCCCGATCGAGGCACGCTCACTTTTTCACACGCTCGATAGCGATTTTTTTGTTCAGCGTGATGGGACGACCTACGTGCAAACCGGTGATATTCCCGCAATGTGGCTGCGTGACGCAGCCTCCCAAACACTGCCCTACGTTCGTTTTTCGAACCTTGAGCCGGGGCTTGCTCGACAATTTCGCGGAGTGATCGCACGCGAAGCAACGGATATCACCATCGATCCCTACGCCAATGCCTTTACCGCGCAAAATACGGTATGGGAACGAAAATGGGAGATCGACTCGCTCGCCTGGCCGGTCATTCTCGCCTGGGTCTATCATCGACAAACGAACGATGCGTCGATTTTCACTCCGACGCTCCACGCAGCGTTTCGCACGATCGTTGCCACGTATCGATGCGAACAACGCCATGCGACGTGTAGTCACTATCGTTGGCCGCATGCGACGACAACCGTCCAGACCTATAACCCGTACACCGGATTGATCTGGTCGGGCTTTCGACCATCCGATGATCCGGTTCGTTATCGCTTCAACATCCCGCAAAATATGTTTGCTATTATTGCACTGGGCGATCTTTCCATTATGGCACGCGATGACTATCATGATGCCGCATTAGCCAACGATGCCGCGGCACTCGCCGTCGATGTTGAATACGGAATCCTCCAATATGCAACGGTCTATACGGATGCAACGCACCAAATCTACGCGTATGAAACCGACGGGTACGGCAACTACCGTTTCATCGACGATGCCAACATTCCGAATCTCACGACGCTCCCGTATATCGGTTGGTGCTCGGCCTACGATCCCACCTATCTTGCGACCCGTTCTCGGATCCTGAGTGTCGCAAATCCGTATTATTACAGCGGAAAATTTGCGATGGGATTGGGAAGCCCGCACACGCCCCCGGATTGGATTTGGCCGCTCGGCATTATCGGTCGGGCGCTCACCGCAACATCGTCGGCGGAAGTCGATGAATCACTCTCCGAACTCGCCGAGACGGATAGCGAAAGCGGGCTCATTCACGAATCGTTTTACGATAATGGCTATTGGAAATTCACGCGGGCGGATTTCGGCTGGGCCAACGCCCTCTATGCCGAGTTGATCTTCCGCTCCGTGGCCGGTATGGGTGCCACGCCGTTTACTCCCGGTTCGACGGTTATTGCCGGTGAGCCGATCTCCGAAACGCCCACCCTGGTTCCGTTCTTGGTGCAGCTAGAAAACCAGGGGCGCATCTATGAGGCCCTTCACGCGGTGATGACGCACGCCTGACCGCCGCAGCGGCGGACGAGGTGCCTACCACGACGAACGGGGGCCCCTATGAATGATCTCGGGTATTATCGTCAGCCGACCGTGGCGCAGGACCGCATCGTCTTCGCCTGCGAGGATGATCTGTGGAGTGTCGGCACCTCGGGGGGCGTCGCCACGAGGCTGACGTTTAGCTTCGGGACCTGCACCAGCCCGAAACTCTCACCCGATGCCCGTTCCGTCGCGTTCATCTCCACCGACGACGGCAGCCCCGAGCTCTACGTCATGCCAACCGCCGGCGGAGTGCCCAAACGCTTAACCCACCTCGGCTCGACGGCTGCGAGCTGCCTTGGCTGGAGCGCAGACGGTAGCGATGTCTACGTCAGTGCAAATGCTCCGACCGGACTTCATGGCTGGTACGAGCGCGAACTTTTTGCCTACGCCGTCCCTCGTGATGGAGGTGAACCGCGCGCACTGCAGTTAGGCCACGTTCTGTCGCTCTCGTATGGCCTGAATGGCGCGATGGCGCTCGGACGAAACGCATCGGATCCGGCGCGCTGGAAACGGTATCGCGGCGGAACGTCCGGTGAGATCTGGGTGGACGCTCAGGGAACGGGTGATTTTGAACGGGTCGCACTTCCCGACGGCAATCCGGTCACACCGATGCTCATCGGCGAGCGACTCTATTTCAATGCCGACCACGAAGGCATCGGGAACATCTATTCCACCACCTTTGATGGCCTCGATATCCGACGGCACACGCACGAAGGCGAATATTTCGCACGGTTCGCTTCCACCGACGGAACGCGCATTGTGTATGCATGCGGCGGCGATATCGTCCTCTACGATACCGACACGGATGTTGCCACTCGCATCGCAATCGATGCACCGTCGGCTATTCCGCAGACGGCGCGACGTTTCGAAAGCGACGGGCACATGCTCGAGCATATCGCAGTGCATCCCGATGGCACGCGTCTTGCTCTCGTCATGCGCGGGCAGCCGTTTACGATGCCGCTCTTTGACGGCGCAGTCATTCATCACGGAAGCAGCAGTTTGCACCGACACCGATTGGCCGAATGGCTCCCCGATGGAAAGCGCTTTCTGTGCGTGACCGATCGCAACGGCTTCGAACAGCTCGCCATTTTTGACGGCGAAGCGCAAGGCGAACCAACGTATGTTGGCGCGAGCGATATCGGCCGAGTGACTGAACTCTGCGTTTCGCCGCGTGCAGAAATCGTCGCCTTTGCCAATCATCGCCACGAACTTTGCGTCGTCGATCTTGAGGATGGGAAGGTCCGCGTTATCGATCGTAGCCCGGCGCATCGCATTACCGATCTTGCCATCTCACCGGATGGCCGATTTATTGCATACGTATGGTGGCCGGCAAACGAAACCTCGATCATTCGCGTTGCAAAAATCAAATCGGGAAAAATTCACGATATTACGACGGCTTTGCGCGTCGATCGCGCGCCGGCGTGGGATCCCAATGGCGAGTATCTGTACTTTCTTTCCACGCGCGATTTTAATCCGGTCTATGATGCGCTGCAATTCGATTTAAGTTTTCCACAAGCGCAACGACCGTTTTTAGCGACGCTTCGTCGCGATGTTCGCTCGCCGTTCGTCCCCGAACTCAAGCCCATCCATCGCGACCACGATCATAAACACGACGACGATGGAGAGAAAAAGAGCAGCAAGCCGGAAGATATCACCATCGATTTTGATGGCATCTCGGGGCGCATTCTCGGCTTTCCCGTTGATGAAAGCGAGTACGGTCAATTAGTAGCGACCAAAAATCGTGTGCTATTTACGCGGTTTGAAGTGCGCGGGATCAAGCCGGAGGGCAAATCCTGGGATGAGGAAAACGGCTACGGAACGCTCCTTGCGTATGATTTCGAAGCGCAACGTTGCGGCGCCCTCGCACACGATGCTTCCGATATTCGCATCGGCTCGGATTTACACACGTTGGTCTATACATCTGGAGATCGCGCGCGGGTCATCGACGCGCAAATGGATTTACCCGAAGATGGGGACGAAGCAAAACCCTTGATGGAACCTGGTCGTAAATCCGGCTGGTTAGATTTGGATCGCATCCACGTTGAGATTCAGCCTCGGGAAGAATGGTCGCAAATTTACCGCGAAGCGTGGCGCCTGCAAACCGAACAATTCTGGGTCGAGGATATGAGCGACATCGATTGGGACCGCGTCTACGATCGCTATGCAGCACTTCTCCCGCGTATTCGTACCCGTGGCGAACTTTCCGATCTCATCTGGGAAATGCAGGGAGAACTTGGAACCTCGCATGCCTACGAATATGGCGGCGACTATCGCATTCCACCGCAATATCAACGCGGATTTCTCGGCGCCGATCTGAAGCCGCAAGCCGATGGCAGTTGCCTGATCGAACGCATTTATCGAGGCGATTCCTGGAATCGCGACATCGATTCGCCGCTGGCCCAACCGGGGCTCGACGTGCGCGAAGGCGATAGCATCTTGGCAATCGGCGGCAAACGTCTTACGTCCGAGTATTCCGCTTCGGTTGCACTCGTCAACGCCGCGAATCGCGATATCGCCGTGACGATTCGCAACCGCAAAAACGATGAGCGGACGGTATTGGTCACAGCGCTCGAAAGCGAAACGATGCTGCGCTATCGCGCGTGGGTTGAGGCCAATCGCGCCTATGTGCACGAACAGTCGAACGGCCGCATCGGATACCTGCATATTCCCGACATGGGCCCATGGGGATTCTCGGAATTTCATCGCGGTTTTTTGAATGAGTTCGATTATCGCGGCTTAATCGTCGATGTTCGTTACAACCGCGGCGGTCATGTCTCGCCGTTGCTGTTGGAGAAGCTCGCTCGCAAACGCGTCGGCTACGATGTTCCGCGTTACGGCAAACCGTTGCCGTATCCGCCGGAATCCGTCGGCGGTCCGATTCTTGCGCTCACCAATCAATTTGCCGGTTCCGATGGCGATATCTTCAGTCATTGTTTTAAACTCTACGAACTCGGTCCGCTGATCGGCAAACGCACCTGGGGCGGTGTCATCGGTATCAATCCCTATCATCGCCTTGTCGACGGCACGATCACGACGCAACCGGAATTTTCGTTTTGGTTCGCCGATGTCGGTTGGAAGGTCGAGAATTACGGAACGGATCCGGATTACGATATCGACATCGCGCCGCAAGATTATCACGCCAATCGCGATCCGCAACTTGATTTCGGTTTGAGGCTCATGGGGTCCGCACTCGAACGCGCGGTGCCGCTCGTTCCGGATCTCAGTCGTCGTCCGTCGCTTCCCTTGCCGAACTTGGCGTAAGCGCCAAACCCCCGCCGTAATCGGCAAAACGACCCGCAGGGAAACCTTTCACCTGCGGGTCGTTTTTTTGCATGCCGTGGGCAAGCTCATTAAATTTACTATTGAACTATATTGACATACCTAGCACGACTTTTGTATAAGTGTTGTATGCCATCCATTGATTGCCGTCAAGCATGCCAATGCCCCGGTCCAATGGTTGAGCCAGACCCATCCATTTTAAGAACCATCGTTTTTGGAGGACACCACGAGTGAACGCATCCGAGCGCGCAGCCGCCCTCAAACACCAATGGGAGAGTGATCTCCGTTGGACAGGCGTGAAGCGCCCGTATACCGCCGAAGAGGTGGTACGTCTGCAAGGCTCCCTCGTTATCGAACATACGCTGGCCCGCTCGGGCGCGAAACGCCTCTGGCATTCGCTGCATGAGACCGAGCCCGTGGCTGCTTTAGGCACCATGACGGGCGGCCAAGCAGTCCAAGCGGCCAAGGCTGGCCTCAAGGCCATCTACTGCAGCGGTTGGCAGGTCGCCGCCGATGCCAATACCTCCGGGAACGTCTACCCCGACCAGTCGCTCTATCCGGTCAATTCCGTTCCGCAACTCATCAAACGCATCAATGCCGCCTTACAGCGTCTCGACCAGATCGAGTCGCTTGAAGGTCGTGGCGGCGAAGCGACGTTCTTGCCCATCGTCGCCGATGCCGAAGCCGGTTTTGGCGGCGCGCTCAATGTCTTCGAACTCGTCAAGGCGATGATCGAAGCCGGCGCATCGGGGATTCATCTTGAAGATCAGCTCAGCTCCGAGAAGAAATGCGGCCATCTCGGTGGCAAAGTGCTCATCCCGACGCAGCAAGCGGTTCGGCATTTAATTTCGGCTCGTCTCGCCGCCGATGTCTGCGGAACATCGACGCTCGTGATTGCACGCACCGATGCAAACGCGGCCACGCTCATCACGAGCGACGTCGATCCGATCGATCGTCAATTCTTGACGGGCGAACGCACCAATGAAGGCTTCCATGTGACGAAGCAAGGCATCGAGGCCTGCATCGCGCGCGGCCTTGCCTACGCGCCGTATGCCGATCTTCTCTGGGTGGAAACATCGGAGCCGAATATCGAAGAAGCGCGTCAGTTCGCCGATGCGATCCACGCGAAATTCCCGGGCAAACTTCTGGCATACAATTGTTCGCCGTCGTTTAACTGGAAAAAGAAACTCGATGATGCTGCCATCGCGACCTTCCGCGAAACGCTGGCAAAAATGGGATATAAGTTCCAGTTCATCACGCTTGCGGGCTTTCACGCGCTCAACTACTCGTTCTTTGAACTCGCGCGCGATTTCGCGTCCCGCGGCATGACGGCATACGCCGAATTCCAACAGGCCGAATTCCGCAGCGAAGAGTTCGGGTATACCGCCACGCGCCATCAGCGCGAGGTTGGCACGGGATACTTCGACGAAGTTGCAACCGTCATCAGCCAAGGACAGTCATCAACAACTGCACTTGCCGGTTCAACGGAAACCGAACAATTCTCGACCAATGGAGCCACCGTCCACGCATGAACGTAGCGCCCGCGCGCTTTCGCATCGAAAGCGATCTGCCCACCGGTTTTGCCGAGTTTTACACCCCGTTACACGATAGGTTTACCGGCGAACAACAACGATTGGTTCATGCGCGAGCAGCGATGCTCGCGCATGCCCACGCGGGCGAACTTCCCGATTATCTGCCACCGTCGGCAGCAACGACAACTTCGTGGAAGATCGATCTTCCCGTATGGTGTCGCGATCAACGCAATCAAATGACGGGCCCGGCCGACGATGCCGAACTCGTCGTCAAAATGATCAACTCGGGAGCTCCGGGAGTTATGCTCGATCTCGAAGACTCGATGGTCAACGATTGGGAGCATATACTCCTCGGCCTCAAAAATGTTCGTGCGGCATTATATGGTGAGCTCACCTATGAAGATCGCAAGCGCAATCGGACCGTCGCCATCACCTCGCGAAAACCGACGATCTTCACCCGTGTCCGCCCCTTGCATTTGAGCCAAGCCGGCGTCTTCGATGAGCTCACGAGCGCCTCGCTTTTCGATCTGGCTCTCTTAGTCTATTCACTGGACTACGCTCAACTCGCACACCCGCTCTGTATCTATATTCCAAAATCCGAATCGGCCGATGAAGCCTTGTGGTGGCGCGATGTTTTCAGCGCGCTCATCGAGGCCCGCGGATGGCCGAAAGACGGCATACGTTGCATGGCACTCGTTGAAGCCCATCCGCTCGTGTATCAGATGGAAGAGTTTCTTTTCAACCTACGCGAGTATATTCTCGGCTTAAATCTTGGCCGCTGGGATTATATGGCATCGCTTGCGCATTACAATCTCGCCGATCCCGCGTGGCTGCTCCCCGATCGCAATACGATTCCCCACGACGTTGCATTCTTTCAGAATCTCAGAACGCTCATGCCGGAGATTTGCCATAAACATGGCGCATTGGCGATCGGCGGGATGACGGCACTCTATCCCAGCCGTGAGGATGCCGAACTCAATGCCCGCGCATTGGCCGCGCTAGAGCGCGATAAGGCCAATGAATCTGCATGCCTCATGGATGGCGCGTGGACCGGACATCCCGACCAAAACGCCATTGCCGTCGCGCAATTTCCCGAACCGAATCAAATCGATAAGCGACCGAATCTGGCCGACGTGCATCCGACAATGCGCCCCGCACCAATCGGCATCGGAACGCGCACGCTGGACGGGACGTGCGCAGCCGTGCGCACGGTCATTCGCTATCGCGACGGCGTCCTCGCCGGGCGCGGAGCATCGCTGCTTGATGGTTACATGGAAGATCTTGCGACGGATCGCATCTATCGCGTCATGATCGCGCAGCGCATGCGTCATCCCGGCCCGTATACGCCGGCTTCGCTGGCTGAACTCTTCGATGCCGAACTCGAACGCTTGCTTCGCGAACTCCCAGCCACCGCAACGAACGAAGATCGCCAACGCCTGCAGCGAGCACGAGCGCAATCCGAAGAAATGATCCTCACCGGAGCCTTCGACCCGAAGTAACCGCCCCTGTCATCCTTTGAGGAGCGCACGCAGTGCGCTTCTCGAAGGGCGCATACTTCGATCCATCAAACGACCGAGAAACTCTTCTGCCCGTTGGTCGTCGTGAGGAACGTTATGCGTGCTTCGGAGCCCCTTTCGATTCCGAAAATTGCCTGGATCGCAGCGGCGATAGCATTCATTCTGCATCTGATTGGTAATCCGCACTACGGATTTTTCCGCGATGAACTCTATTTCATCATCTGCGGCTTCCATCCGGCGTGGGGCTACGTCGATCAGCCGCCGATCGTACCGCTGCTCGCGGCAGGGACACAAGTATTCGGACACTCCCTCGTTCTGCTGCGCGCGCTGCCGGCGCTCTTTGCTGCAGGCTCCGTCTTTGTGACCTGCCTGCTCGTCGCTGAACTCGGCGGAAGCACGTTCGCAATGGCGACCGCTGCACTGCTCGTCTTTTTTGCACCGGTGCTTATGAGCTTCGGGATGAAAGTATCCACGGATATGCCAGGGCTCGTCCTGTGGCCGCTGATCGCACTGTTGCTGCTTCGTATCGTGCGCGGTGCCGATCCGCGCAACTGGCTCATCGTCGGCGCGCTTCTCGGCCTTGCATGCGAAAGCAAATATAGCGTTATCTTTTTTGCCGTCGCGCTGCTCATAGGGTTGCTCGTTGTACCGCAGCGGTCGATTCTGCTCTCCAAATGGTTTGTCTTGGGAATGCTCATTGCTGTCGCCATTGTACTTCCCAATGCGCTCTGGCAATATCATTACGGCTTTCCGATGTGGCAATTGCTCGAAGCCGGCCAGCATGGCAAAAACGTAATCGCTAGCCCTGCATTGTATCTCGTGCAAGAGATCCTCATCACCAACATCTTTTTTGCGCCGCTGCTTATTGCCGGTATCGTTGCGCTGATTCGCAATCGCGATGCTCGTTTTTTGGGCATTGCGTATCTTGCCCTCATTGCCATCATGATCGTGTTGCACGGCAAGCACTACTATCCGGCAAATATCTATCCCATCGTTTTCGCCGCAGGTGCCGTTGCGTTAGCATCCTGGACGACGCGGATCGCGTGGCTCCGGCCCGTTGCACTGGCAGCGATTAGTCTCGCGGGACTGATGTTCACACCGTTTGTCTTGCCGGTTCTCAGCGAGCCCAATCTGGCTGCGTATCAATCCAGCATCGCGAATGCACTGCACCTCGGCAAGGGAACGCTGGCAACCGAGCATGGGAAAACGGCGCAAATCGGCCAGGATTTTGCCGACATGCATGGTTGGCGACGACTGGCTACCGTTGTCGAGCGCGCCTACGCGATATTACCGCCGAGCGAAAAAAGCCAAGCAGTCATCGCCGCATCAAATTACGGCGAAGCAAGCGCCATCGCGTTTTTTAGTCATGATCTTCCGCCCGTGATTTCCGGCCACAACAATTTCTGGCTTTGGGGAACGCACGGAGCCACGGGCAATGTCGTCATCGATGTCAACGGTGATTGCGGCGGCGGCAAAATTTTCCGCACCTCGCAATTAATGACGCGCTTTCGCGCCGAGTGGATCACGCCGGAAGAAGACGGCATCCCCATCATGCTCTGCACCGGCATCAAAGTGCCCCTCAATTCTATCTGGCCCAAACTAAAAAACTACAACTAACCCCGCCCCCCGTCATGCTGAGGAGCACGCGCAGCGTGCGTCT
>JAJYCL010000039.1 GCA_021778415.1 bacterium
GGCAATTATCACGAATACGAAGCCGATAAAATCCGCCGTCTCGGCGAAGAAGGGGCCAAACCCAAACGCATCCGCTACCGCCCCCTCACCCTTTCCTAGTGCATCTCTCCCTTGTCACCCTGAGGAGCGATGCGAAGCATCGCGTCTCGAAGGGCCAGGCCATTGTTGCACGCGTTCGCGTGCTCCGTTTCGATGATGCTTCGAGACGCTCGCTGCGCTCGCTCCTCAGCATGACAGCGGGTAAACATACGCGCAAAACCCCCGTCCCCCCGAGGACCGCACGCAGTGCGCGTCTCGAAGGGCGTGCGTTGCTATCAACCCCCGTCACCCTGAGGAGCGATGCGAAGCAGCGCGTCTCGAAGGGCGTGCTTTGATGGCACGATATCGAGACACGAACAAGGTAGTACTTTGGAACTCATAAGATTCACCGATTTGGAATGCCATTATGGCGCTCGTGAGATATTCAACGGGTTAAGCGGCGTATTTGCCAGCGGTGAACGCATCGGACTCGTCGGGCCCAATGGAGCGGGAAAATCCTCGTTGCTTCGCATGCTCGCCGGTGTCACCACGCCATTCGGGGGCACCATCGTGCGCTCGCGCGATGCAAAACTCGGGTATCTCGCGCAGAACGTCGCGGACGAAACACAGGCGACGATTCAAGACCTCATCGATGGCGCACTCGCTCGCGTCGATCATAGCGAATGGGGACTCCGTAACAAGACGTTACGCATCATGCTCGCAACGTTTGGATTTTCCGCGGATCACTTCGACCGTCCGTTGCGCACATTTTCCGGTGGACAACGAGCGAAAGCCGCACTGGCCCACGTTCTTATCGATGACCCCGACTATTTTATTTTCGATGAGCCGACCAACCATTTAGATATTGCAACCGTCCGTTGGCTCGAAGATTTTTTCCGCGAGGATAAACGCGGATTTCTCATCGTTTCGCACGATCGCTATTTCCTCGATCGCGTCGCGACCAGAATCTGGGAGATTGAAGCGGGCAAACTTCATGTCTATCTTCCTGCGCAGCCTGCCTACGCATCATACGTAGAACAACGCGACGAGCGACATGCGATAGAGCGACGCGAATACGCAACCTATCTTGCCGAGCGTGACAAACGCCGCGCAACGATCGCCGGACTTCGCGCCACGCATACATCGTCGGACTATGCCCAGGTTCGT
Source organism: bacterium (assembly GCA_021778415.1). GTDB lineage: Bacteria > Vulcanimicrobiota > Vulcanimicrobiia > Vulcanimicrobiales > Vulcanimicrobiaceae > JAJYCL01. The sequence goes on from JAJYCL010000039.1 coordinate 1,186, forward strand.
AGTCGCGAGAAAAAACTCGCGCAACTCGAGGCGCGAACGACTCCGCCACCACCGGTCAAAGGCGTCGCGCAGATCGCGGTTCGGTTAGAGGCAACTCGCGGAGCAGCAAACGCCTTTGCGTTTGAAATCGACGGATTGGCAAAGGCGTATGCGCACGCACTTTTTTCCGGGCTCGAGGTAAGCGTTCAGCGCGGCGAACGACTCGCCGTTGTTGGACCGAATGGCGCCGGGAAATCGACGTTCCTAAAAATCTTGAGCGGCGAATTGGCGCCGGATAGCGGAACAATTCGCTTCAATCCAGCGGCAAAACTCGCCTATTTTGCGCAGAATTCGCACGAGCAACTCGATGTCACTCGCTCTGCAACGCAAGCGGTCCTCGCCCATGCGCCGATCTCCGTTGAGGCGGCGAAAGCAATGCTCGGGCGCATGCGCATCAGCGGTGACGATTCCGATAAGCCGGTCAGCGCGTTCTCCGGTGGAGAACGACGCCGCATTATGCTGGCCTGCCTCATGGCAAAATCTGCAGATATTCTTCTGCTCGACGAACCAACAAACGATCTCGATATTGAAAGCCGCGAAGCTCTCGAAGATGTTCTTTCGGACTTTGAAGGGGCAATTGTCGCCGTCTCTCACGATCGTTATTTACTTGCCCGCGTTGCCGATCGCGTCTTATGGATCGAAGACGGTGCCTGGGGAATCGTCGATGGAAATTACGACGCGTATGAAACGCAACAGCGAAAACGCGAACGCGAAGCGATCGAGCGCGTCGTTGCACCGGCAAAAGCCAAATCGAAATCCAGCCAGAGCACACCGCTGAAAATCCGTTCGCAACTGGAAACGCACATTGCTCGCGCCGAACGCGAGATCGCCAAAGTCGATGCGCGCAAACGCGAAATCGACGAACTTTTTATGGAACCGGAACTCTACACCGATCGCGCTCGCGTCGCCGCGTTAACTGCCGAACGCGACGCCCTCATGCACACAAGCGCCGCAAAAACAACCGAATGGGAGCACCTCGTCCACCAACTCGAAGCACTCCAGTAACAATCGCCCGCTCAACTATGGCAAAAGCTCAAAGGTCACGATTTCGGTCTCGGTAATGGTAGGCCCGTAATTTTGCCCGCCTCCTGCAAAGAGCGAAACCAGCGGCGACATGCCGCTAAGGTAATCCGCCGGAGCCGGCTCGATATTAAGAATTTTTCCGAGATGCCGATCGGCGGCCGCTGCCAGAACCGATGCCTTTAGACGCGCATTCTTCATAGCGTCTTGTAGGGCTAACGTCGTTGTGGCAATGGGATCGACTGGCATGACGTCAGGATTCATCGCTGTCCAATGGGCCTTCTTCAGCGCTAAACGGAAGTCGCGCCCTTTACTCGATGCAACGGTAATCGTTAAATCTCCATTTTTGTTGATTATTTTCGTCGGCGTTATCCCCATCGATTTCATGGTGTGCATCAACCCATTAAGTGAGGCACCCTTTAAAGGCATTGGGTTGTAAATATCGACGGTATGGGCTGCAGTCGACGATCCCGACGCGACAACCGTCACTCCTCGCGGGAAATTTCCGGGAATCCCCGCCTGCATTTGCTGAGCGCGCGCAGCACGTACGGTACAGACTCCAGCGAAAAACAAAAAAAGAAGCGCTCGGGTAACCCGAGAAGCAGAAAAAGAAATCATTTTCACAAATTCTCGCCGTCTGCCAAAGTCCCCCTGCCAGAGACCATCGTCTCGAAGCACCATCAAAACGGAGCACTCGTTAGCGTGCAACATTCATGCGCGCCCCTTCGAGACGCGCACTGCGTGCGCTCCTCAGGGTGACGAAGAGCCCTTCGAGACGCGCACTGCGTGCGCTCCTCAGGGTGACGGGGGCTTGGCGCGCATAGCGTAGCTCTGTCATGCCGAGGAGCAAGCGCAGCTCTGTCATGCTGAGGAGCGAGCGTAGCGAGCGTCTCGAAGCACCATCAAACGGAGCACGCGATAGCGTGCAACATTCATGCGCGCCCCTTCGAGACGCGCACTTCGTGCGCTCCTCAGGGTGACACTCTGTCATGCTGAGGAGCGAGCGGAGCGAGCGTCTCGAAGCACCATCAAACGGAGCACGCGATAGCTTGCAACATTCATGCGCGCCCCTTCGAGACGCGCACTGCGTGCGCTCCTCAGGGTGACGGGGGCTTGGCGCGTATAACGCAGCTCCGTCATGCTGAGGAGCGAACGTAATTCTGTCATGCTGAGGAGCGAGCGGAGCGAGCGTCTCGAAGCACCATCAAACGGAGCACGCGTTAGCGTGCAACAGTCATGCGCGACCCTTCGAGACGCGCACTGCGTGCGCTCCTCAGGGTGACGGGGGAGCCCTTCGAGATGCGCGCTTCGTGCGCTCCTCAGGGTGACATCGTGTCGAAGCATCAGCAGAACGGAGCACGCGTTAGCGTGCAACATTAGGAACTTGCTTTTTCATCCTCGCGGCTGGCGATTGCGCGTTCGTAGCGACGATCGGGAACGATCCAGAGGATCGCTACGAGCACTATGAGGGCGTCGGAAATGATCGGAGAGAGAAACGCGAAGCCGATTGCGCACACGTAGAGGACGGGTGAAATTTTCCCTTTGAAATCAGAAGCGATGGCTTTGGTGAATAGCGCGTTCGGCCCGCTCACAGCGGCAAGCGTGTATTGCAAGATCATATACGCGATCGCATCGAGCAAGAGGAGCAACGCGTAGAGCGCCGTCGGAACAGCTGCCGTCGGATTTGCCCCGAGCCAACTGGTTGTAAAGGGAACAAGCGAGAGCCAGAAGAGCAAATGCAGATTTGCCCACATGGCGCGACCATCGATTCCGCCAGCGGCTCGGATCATATGGTGGTGATTATTCCAGTAGATACCGATGAAGACGAAACTCATTGCATACGCGGCTACGGTTGGGAGCAGCGTATGCAATGATGCGAAATCGGTTCCGCTCGGCGGCCGCAAATCAAGCACCATAATGGTGATGATGACAGCCAAAACGCCGTCGCTAAATGCCTCCAGCCGCGTTGCGTCGGTAGAGAACCGCATTAGCGCGTATGTTACTCGACTGCGGCCGGATCATCCGAGGCATCGACAATTTCCGTGATGCCGGCAGCGCCATGGAGCGTCACGGTGACCGGATCGCCACCTGCAACGACGGGATCGGAGACAACGGCATAATGGGTATGTCCGTGACCGTGCCCATGATCGGCGTGTAACGTACCGGCGAGAATTTGACCATCCGCAAGCGTTAGGCGGACGGCTTTGCCGACGAACGGCGCAACTTCATGTTCTGTCATTATTGTGTTTCCTTTTTTTGGGGACTGCGCTAAAGGGTACGGAGGCGTGATGCGCAAGGCCTCTTGGTTGCCGCCCGTGCAACGAATGGAGGCAAAAACGGAGCCTTTTGACAAGTCTTCCCCAATGATACGTTCGATCCTGATCACCGCTTGCTTGCTCCTCGTTCCGGCCGTGGCGACTGCGGCGGAAATGCCGATTGGAAATCTTCACTGGCGCGAGGTGGGGCCGGCGATCGCCGGCGGCCGCGTCACCTCCGTTGCCGGATCGAGCAGAAATCCGGAACTCTACTATCTCGGCGCAGCCGGAGGCGGAGTGTGGAAGAGTACGGATGGCGGGGCCGCGTGGAATCCCGTCTTCGATAAGGAGCCGGTCGGTGCGATCGGTGCCGTAGCGATCGATCCCAGCAACGATGAGACGGTGTGGGTGGGAACGGGCGAATCGAATCCGCGTAACGATGTCAGCTATGGCGATGGCATCTATAAAACAACCGATGGCGGAAAATCCTGGACGAATATGGGCCTTCGTGCCAGCAAATATATTTCGCGCATTCTTATCGATCCGCGCGATCCGCAGCACGTGATCGTCGGCGCACTTGGCGATGTCTTTGCCGATTCGCCACACCGCGGCGTCTATGTCACCTTCGATGGCGGCAAAACCTGGAGCAAAACACTAGCGGTCGGTCCAAAAAGCGGCATCTCCGACCTTGCGATGAGCGCGCAAACACCGAACGATATCTACGCCGGCGTGTGGGAATTTCAACGCCGCCCGTGGACGTTTCTTAGCGGAGGCGCGCGCGACGGCATCTACGTTTCACACGACGGCGGAAAAACGTGGAGCAGAATTACCGGGCACGGCCTGCCCAGCGGCATCACCGGACGCATCGGACTCGCCGTCGCCCCGAGCGATCCGAATCGCGTCTATGCGCTGATCGAATCCAAACACGGCATCCTTTGGCGTTCCGATGATGGCGGCGCAACGTGGACGCTCGTGAGTTCCAATACGTTGGTCGATCAACGTCCGTTTTATTTCTCGCATATCGAAGTTGATCCGAGTAATCCCAATCACGTCTTCACCGCATCGACGCAACTCGCCGAGAGTCGTGACGGTGGCAAAACATTTAAGGCCATTGCGCGCGATGTGCATGGCGATTATCACGCAATCTGGATTGCCCCGAAGAATCCCGCACGCATGATCGTCGGCGAAGATGGCGGCTATGCATTGACCGTCGATGCCGGGCACACGTGGATGTTTGCGGCAAACCTTCCGATCGGACAGTTCTATCGCGTCGGTCTCGGAAACGATAATCCGTACACGATTTGCGGCGGATTACAAGATAATAATTCGTATTGCGGGCCATCGAATTCCCTCGATACGGGCGGGAACACGAATGCGAGTTGGGCGGCTATCGTCTATGACGACGATGGCCAGTGGGCGATTCCCGATCCGCACGATCCCAATCTCATTTGGTCGGATGGGCAAGACGGCGCGCTTTTCACGTACAATCGTCTGACCCGCGAATACACATTTATTCAGCCCTATCTCACGAATTCACAACAAGATTACGATATTGCGACGAGCCCGTACCGTTTCAATTGGGAATCACCGATTGGTTTTGCGCCATGGGATTCGCGCATCGCGTGGTTCGGCGGTAACGTTGTTTTTCAAACGAGCAATAAGGGTATGACGTGGCGCACGATCAGCCCCGATCTCACGCGCAATAATAAGGCGCATCAGCAACCGGCAGGTGGGCCGATCACGCATGATGTCACAGGCGCCGAATACACCGATACGATTCTCGATATCGAAGGCTCGCCGCTTTCGCGCGGGGAGATTTGGGTTGGAACGGATGACGGCTATGTGCAACTCACCCGCGATGGCGGCAAGCACTGGAACAATGTCACGCCGCCCGGTGCGAATCGCTACGGCCGTTTTGAAACGGTGGCACCGTCTCCGCTCGAACGCGGTACCGCGTATGCCGTGCAAGACGCGCACTTGATGGGCGATGACGCCCCGCATGTGTGGGTGACGCGCGATTATGGTGCGCATTGGCGCGCCATCACCAACGGATTACCGCAAGCCTTGTGGACGCGCGCGATTCGCCCCGATACGCGCAATGCCGCGCTCGTGTATCTCGGAACCGAAGAGGGCATGTGGATTTCCTACGATCACGGCGACCATTGGCAGAGCATGCGCAACGACATGCCGGCGGTTTCGGTGCACGATATTCGGATTCAACCGCACTTCGATGATCTCGTCATCGCAACGCACGGACGCTCGATTTGGACGATGGACGATATTCGCCCACTCCAAGATCTTCCGCACGCTGTGGCCGCAGGCGCACAACTGTTCGCACCGCGGACTTCGTATGAATATAATCTCACAACCAATACGGAGGGCAACTACACGAATTACGCCGCCGCCAATCCACCGTACGGTGTGCTGATTTCGTATTATCAGGCCAAGCCGCAAACGATGGCGCCGACCATTGCAATTCTCGATGCATCGGGGCGTGTGTTGCGCACCCTGAAAGGCACGAATCTCGCGGGCATTAATCGCATTCTTTGGAACTTTACCGTCGCCGGGCCCGTGAAGTGGACGGGAGCGGCAAATCCGGCGTATGCGGGGCCAAACGACGGGCCGATGGTCGTGCCCGGCTCCTTTGCTGCGCGCATAGCGCTCAATGGGAAAACGCTGCTGCAGCATTTTACCGTGGAGCCAGATCCTCAAGCGACGGAGACGCGCGCACAGATGCAGCAGAGTTACTCTGCGTTCCTCGCGCTCACGCAGTTGTATTCAGGCGTCGATACGATGCTCAATCATCTCGATACCGTAAACGCGGCGCTACATCGCGAACCGGCAACAACGAATACGGCGCTCGGCGCAGCATTGGCGCGCGCACGAGCCGATCATGCAGCGGTGAAGGCGCGATTGACCGCAAACTACACGAATAGCGAAGATTCGGTTTCACGGCCGGGTGCGCTGCGCGAAAACCTCGATGCGGCATTTACCACGCTGGAATCGTTTCCGCTCCAGGGAATCGTCACGCCCGCGGCTGCGCAATTCTACGCGCGGATCAACGCCGAATATCAGTCGGCTCGCAACGCCTATAACGCATACGCGCGTTCACTCCCGGCACTCAACGCCCGCCTCAAAGCCGCCGGCCTGCACGAATTGCCGGCGATTCCAAGTGAGTAAGCCGTTTGCGATATCGTTTGAATATAAACTGGCTGTCTGCGTTGGAACGGGCAGTCACACTCATGCCGATACGCGTATTCATTCGCGCCAATTTTCAGGCTCTTCGAAAAGGCGAAGATAGGGATCGAAACGGAAACGACGATTGCGAGCAAATCCCGTCGTCTCGCGCAAAACTCCGATCCTTTCGAGCCGCGTTACGAGGCTATTTGCGCTTGCAGGCGTGACATCTAACCATTCGCGCACGCGAGCAACCGTAACAATCGGATGATCGAAAAGCCGATCCATCGTGCGATGACCATTGCCCGCTGCGCGCCCCAAGTTCTCGGTAATTTCGTTTCGCAATTGCTCACGCATTCGCAAGATTGCAGCAGCGGTCTGCGTCGCCTCGCGGCTCACCTCGATCACCCCTTGCAGAAAAAAGGCTAGCCAGCCCTCCCAATCGCCTACGTCGCGCACCGCTTGGAGACGATCGTAATATTCAGCTCGGTGGCGTTTGAAATAGTACGAAAGATACAGCACGGGTTGAGCGAGAAGTTTTTTCTCCGTCAGCAGAAATGTGATAAGAAGCCTTCCCATGCGCCCGTTTCCGTCGAGGAAAGGGTGGATCGTTTCGAACTGGGCATGAGCCAGGCCAACTTGCAGAAGCACGGGTATTTCTGCGGGACCGTGAAGGAAATGTTCGAGATCGGAGAGCGCTTTCGGCACTTCATGCGGTGGCGGGGGAACAAAACTCGCCGTGCGGATCGAGCAGCCGGCGGGACCGATCCAGTTTTGGCTCGTGCGCAGTTCACCTGGTGTAAGCATACCGCCGCGAACTCCATCCATAAGCTCGCGGTGAATTTCGCGAATGAGACGCACGGAAACAGGAAGATCGGGTAGGCGGGCGAGCCCATAGTTGAGCGCCCGAACATAGTTGATGACTTCCCCAACATCGGAGGGGGCGTCCGGGTCGTAGAGCCGCGCTTCGGCGGCCAGCACGTCTTGTAACGAACTTTGCGTGCCCTCGATTTCGCTGGAGAGAACGGCCTCCTTGCGGACGTACATATAGACGAAAAGATCGGGATTCGGCAAGGTGAGTGCGGCACCGTCGAGGCGTCCGAGGGCGAAATCGGCTTCCGAGAGCAAGGGGCGCAAGCGCTCGCTCACCATTATGGGCGGATCAGGAGGGAGCGACGCCGGAATAAAAGCGCGATATCCCGCGAGCTGCTGGATATAGCGCCCGGCTCTGTGCGCCATAGTATCGCCTGCGTTCATTATGGCTTTATTTTCGGCCCATGTTATCGCATGCCTTTATTATGGACCTCGCAATACTCCTATACTATAAGGCGCGGACAAGATAGCCAAACGGCTCACCTCCTTGTGGCGCCTCGCGCCCTATCCGCGAACGGCGTTCCCGATCACGGCTTGGAGAATCTCGCCGACCGTGCGATGGGCTTCCACGGGATGGCGTAGCGAAATCTGGGGATTGACGCGGTAGAGATTGCGGCGCCCTTCGCGCTCGCGCGATAGCGCGCCGGCAGCTTCGAGATCGAGGACGATCTGCGCGACGGCGCGCTCGGTGATGCCGACGCGCTCCGCCAGATCACGAAGGCGAAGAGACGGGTCCTGCGCGAGTGCAATGAGCACGTGCGCATGGTTGCTAAAAAACGTCCAGCTCGACCGTGGCTCCATGACTCCCCTCCCTTTTTAGGCGTTGACAGGCGGCCCCTATCACGTTATAACATACATGATTTACTTTTCATGTATTATATTTCATACATAGGAGATTCGACCACGATGCTGACTGCCGACCGCTTGAGCGCCCCCACCGCGACCATCCCCGTTGCCGTTGCTCATGGCGATGGCATCGGCCCCGAAATCATGGGCGCCGTGTTGCGGATCCTCGAGGCGGCCGGAGCGCGCATCGATCCGCGCCCGATTGAAATCGGCGAGCGCGTGTACCGGTCCGGCATCTCAAGCGGCATCGATGACGAGGCCCTCGCTACCCTGGCGGCCACACGTGTGCTCCTGAAGGCACCGATCACCACCCCGCAAGGCGGCGGTTTTAAGAGCCTCAATGTGACGATTCGCAAGATGTTCGGCCTCTACGCGAACGTTCGCCCGAGCCGTGCGCTAGCACCGTTCGTCCCCACGTTGCATCCTGCGATGGATCTCGTCATCGTGCGCGAGAACGAAGAAGATGTCTACGGCGGCATTGAGCATCAACAGACCGCCGATGTTACGCAGTGCCTCAAACTGATCACACGAAGCGGAACGGAACGCATCGTTCGCTATGCGTTTGAGTATGCGCGGGCCAATGGGCGAAAGCGCGTAACGTGCTTCTCAAAAGATAACATCATGAAAATCACCGATGGGCTATTCCATCGCGTGTTCGAAGAGATCAGCGCGGAGTATCCGGAGATTGCCCACGAGCACATGATCGTCGATATCGGCGCGGCAAAACTCGCCGTGAATCCCGAACGCTTCGATGTCATCGTGCTGCCGAATCTTTACGGCGATATTCTTTCCGATATCGCAGCGGAACTTTGCGGCTCCGTCGGCATGGCCGGATCGGCGAATGTCGGCGATGACATCGCGATGTTTGAAGCGATTCACGGATCCGCTCCCGATATCGCGGGCCTCGGCATTGCCAATCCGTCGGGGCTGCTCAATGCGGCGGTGATGATGCTCGCGCACATCGGGCAGAGCGAAATTGCCCAGCGCGTGCAAAACGCATGGTTACGCACCGTCGAAGAAGGGCTGCATACGCGCGATATTTATGGCGCGCAAAGCGTGCGTTGTCTTTCAACAGCCGAGTTCGCAGATGCCGTCATTGCTCGCCTTGGAACATCGCCGCAACGCCTGACGCCGCCCGCGCTCGGCAAAGCGGTTCTTACGACGGCAGCGAAAAATCAGTCGCAAACGCCTGCACCACGCAAAGAACACGTCGGCGTCGATGTTTTTCTCGATTGGACTCCGGGGCGTGCCAACGATCTCGCCGCAAAGCTAATCGCGGCATCGGCGCAAAGCAAACTTGCGCTAACGATGATCACCAATCGCGGCACGCAAGTGTGGCCGCGCGCAAGCGAGATGACGCGGTGCGTCGATCATTGGCGCTGCCGTTTCATGGGCGAGGGGCCAATCGATGGCCTGCTCATCGCTGCGCTGCTCGAATCGATTGCGCGCGCGGGATTCGACACGATTAAAACCGAGGGACTCTATACGTTTGATGGGAAGCCCGGCTACTCACTCGGCCAAGGCCAATGATCGCGTCGCGCAAGAAACGCGGTTAATAACACGGCAATCGGAACGGCGATATCGCCCAGCCACAGCAGCACGCCGGCATTGTTGGCAGCATAATTATGCTGCACGAGCATCATCTTGATATGTTGCGCTGCGGCTGCGAGAAGAAAGATCGAGTATGGGAGCGTTACCGCTAAGCGGAACTGGTAGCCGCGCCATAGCGACATCGCGGCCGTAAGGCCATAGCCGATTTCGAACCAACCGAGTTCGTATTGAAACGGGCTATTCTGCCAGCCGATTCCCGCCGCAGCCATGGTACCGAAATACGCATGAAAGAACCCGCCGTAAATGGCGCCGATGCCATACATATAGAACAGCAGTTCACCCCACACGATATAGACGGCGCTATACGGGCGACGGCTCAACTTCGCGCGCCGAATTTTCACGATCGACATCACGATCGCGATCGCCAGCAATGTGACCACGAAATTTGACAGTATTGCAGAGATAATCTCACCGATGATCATGAAAAGGACTCGGAAACAAGCGCGCTGCATCCATGGGCAATGACGGATAGCATTCGTTTCATACGGCCGACGTTAGCCGATTCGGTTGGATTTCCCCGCGAGGCTACGGAAAAGGTTTGAGTTCATATCCCGTACCTTTCGGGAGCACCTGGAGCGAGATATATCCACTCCCATTGCGCCGTTCCGCAATGTGCAAGTCCACATAGATGGGACGCTTTGTGTCACAATCATCGAGCAGAGCCTCGATGTAATACGTCACGTCGACATCGCCGGCGACAGTAAAGACGCGATCGAACTCTACGCGTGGGCTGAACGGGCCGTAATGCTTGTTCGGATGCCGCCCTTGTTGCTGTACGCCAACGGACATGCAGTGCGTCGTGAAATTCCACACAATGATGCGGGTAAATCGCGTCGCCCGCACCGGCGACGGAAGTGCGACGCAGAGTGCGATCATCAAGGGAACAAACCAACGCATCATGCTCGATCACTTGTCGTTAGTTGTTCGCGCAACCTTTTTCTCTCATGATTTCACCGCAGAACTACTGGACGGTCAAAACTATCGGGGAGAAAGGAACCACCAGAGACGCAGTGGTAATCGGTTTTGCACAGGTCGTACTTCCTTAGCTTTTTGAGACTGATATGCCAACACAGCGGGTTCTCGTAACCGGCGCGACCGGCTACATCGGCGGCCGCCTCATTCCACGCTTGCTCGAGGCGGGTTACATCGTGCGCTGCATGGCGCGCGATGCCAAACGCCTGACGGGCCGATTTCCTCGCGCCGAGATCGTCGAAGGCGACGTGTTCGATGAACAGAGCCTTCGCGAAGCGTGCAAGGATATCGATGCGACGTATTATCTCGTCCATTCGATGAGCGATTCACGCGAGTTCGAACAGCGAGATCGCGATGCCGCAAGTATTTTTGGACGTGTCGCCCGTGAATGCGGCGTGCAACGCATCATCTATCTCGGTGGCCTTGGAGCCGACGATGAGGAACTCTCGCATCACCTCCGCAGCCGCCATGAAGTTGGCGAAATCTTGCGTAGCAGCGGTGTGCAATGCATCGAATTCCGTGCGGCAATGATCATCGGCAGCGGGAGCATTTCGTTTGAGATGATGCGCTATCTCGCGGAGCGTTTGCCGGTGATGATTGCGCCCCGCTGGGTGACGACGCGCTCACAACCAATCGCCATTCGCGATGTTCTCCTGTACTTGATCGCCGCACTCGCTCTGCCGGCGGGCGAATCTAAAGTGTATGAAATCGGCGGAGCGGATACGATCACCTATCGCGATATGATGCTGCGCTACGCGCAACTCCGCAAACTCAAACGCAGCGTCATCATCGTTCCATTTTTCACGCCGCGCCTCTCATCGTATTGGGTACACATCGTCACACCCATTTCCGCCCGGCTTGCGCAACCGTTGATTCTTGGACTGCGAAATGAAGTGATCGTGCGCGATCGCGCAGCGGCCAACGATTTTCCGCAGATCGTGCCGGAAGGCTTCGATCTTGCGGTGACGCGCGCGCTCGATCGCTATCGCGCCAGCGGGCCGGAAACAACGTGGTTTGATGCATTCGACGTGCGCGGACTGCCCGCGAATTTCTCAGGCGTTCGCGAGGGAATGCTGATCGATCGCCGGGAGTGTGTAGCGAACGCATCGCCGCAAGCGCTTGCATCGGTATTTACGCAACTCGGTGGACATCGCGGTTGGCTCTATGGAAATTGGTTGTGGCGACTTCGCGGGATCATGGATAAGGCGGTCGGTGGCGTAGGCTTGCGACGCGGACGACGCAGTGACACCGATTTGCGCCTCGGAGATGCTGTGGATTTTTGGCGCGTCGAGGCGTATGAACCGGGCCACATGTTACGACTGCGCGCCGAAATGAAACTCCCGGGCGATGCATGGTTGGAATTCGATGCCGATGCTCTGCAGAACGGCACGACGAGGCTGACGCAAACCGCGTTTTTTGAACCGCGCGGTCTCTTCGGCGTACTCTATTGGTATGCAGTCGCGCCGTTTCACGCCTTCATTTTCGGCGGCATGGCCCGCGCCATCGCGCAACAAGCGGAACGACGCTAAGAGACAACCGTAAAGGCCGTGCACACATTGAAAATCCGACCCCGCTCCATCGTTGGCAGAGTTTTCGTCGCGTTAGCTGTTTTCGTTGCACTAATCGCCCTTGGGATTATGGCGAAGTTGCAGTCCGATCGCGCGGCCTCGTGGTCGACTGCACGACGTTTCCTTAGCCGGGTCCACGCCGGAATGCCTCGCACACACGTTGCACGCGAGGCAAAGACCGATGGGTTGTGGCGTTACCGTGGATGCATCGTGCGTGATGCAGATTGCGATATTGCACACAATCCTCCTTACGATCTCTATCGAACGAAGGAGTGGTTTGCGCCGCCGTGTTGTGGCAAGTCAGTCAATGTACGAGTGTATTTTGATCGGCGCGATATCGTAACGAAGATCGGGCCTCCGCGCGAATACATCACCGACGCTATGTAGCGGTTTATCAAAAAATGCTGCGCTCGATTTTTTTTAGCCCGCGTGAGAGAGACCACGGAGGATTGCTATGAACCGTATAGTACGGAGGCGGCCAACACAACGAGGCCCAATATATCCCTAGCAAAAAGCGGCTCACCTGGATAGGGAAACGATGAAGACCCAGATCGACGGCTTTATCAATGCACGTTGCCGCGACCAATAGAATCAAAGCTTTGCTGCTCTTGGAGAACATCTCTCGTGAAAAGATTCGTACTTTATGCCGCCGCTCTCGCGCTCGTCCTCAGTACAGCCGCACCGGCTTTCGCCGGGACATCCCATCTCGTCTGCGGTTTTTGGGATGAAGCCCATATATGGAACACGCCCCACGTTGCCTATACGCCTTCAAAGAAAGACGTCATCGACGGCAAAGGCGAGCACTACGAGTCGTGGGCCGTCACCGTGAACGACGCGGGGCACTATCTCGGATACTATAGCGTCGCTACAGAGACGCTCTCGTGGCGGGCGCCTGCGATGCATACGAAAAACGCACTCTACGTCATCGATATGAAGTCGTTGCAATTCACGCTCTCCGGCAACCTCGGTGTCGTGCACGGACGCTGCAAATAGGATTTCGCTGGTTGCCGGAGCGCGTCGGGTGCTTGCTCAATGAAGCACGCTAACCGAGAGGGGGCGTTACTTCTTTGCGGAAGGGCCGAATATGAGACGATTAGTTTTCGTGCTCCTCGCGAGCCTGATCTTGTTCGTTCCGATCCTGATGGCCCCGCTTCCGGCGCGGGCAAACACCGGGGTCATTGAAACAGTAAACGGCACAAAATATTGGATGTGGGTGACGGTTTACAACCTCGGCAAGACGATTCAGCACGACTACGGCGCGGTCGACGCTGGGGCAAATCGCACCTGGGGCAGATGCTGCTATTCCGCCGGTTCGTATTATTACGTCCGTGCGGAAATCAAGACCAATAATGGCCACGGCTCGAAAATCGGCGACACCACGATTGAGGTAGTCCCGGTGCTCGCTCGCAAGAAGTTTGGCAACGAGTGTGAAGTCTACGGATACGCGCGAGTCGTGTTGCTCAACAGTGGCGGGCATCACTTCTATTGGAAGCGCGAAGATCAAACTCCCAGCGAATGCCTCTTCAAAGGGAAACCACATCCGCCATCAATGGCGCAGCATGCTCACTCGGTGCCAGTCCTAACGACGCTTCTTAGCGTCATCTGGTGGCTGTTTCCCTGAGAAGCTGAGCGGTAGGGCCATTGGGAATCGAATTCTAGTGTTCGGCGGCGTTGCGACGGTCTGCCCTCAGTGTTCAAATCAGTGGACGCTTTCACCGATGGTTTCGATTTCCTGGCCTTGCCCGGAATGCGGCGGATCAAGAGACGGAGCCGCCGACGCCCTGCCATGCAAGTGTGAACATCCGTATTCTCGGCATCTCACGTCGCAGACTGTCAAACCGTCGAAAGCCGCATTCGGCATGGCTCTCAGCGAGATTCATCTTTTGGAGTCTGTCCTGGATGCCGAGCCGGAACCCGATCCGATGATCGGCCAATGCCAAGTGTGCGACTGCCGGTGTTTCACACTCGATCCACCGTACTTGACCGCAGCGGAGTTTCTAAAACGCGTTGAGCAGCAAGCGGTGCGCTCTTCAAGGCTCCATCAATTTGCAGTGGCACACGTCGATGATTCGACCGTGTCGTTCACGAGTGGACGCCGCTGGGCTCGATTGCAGATTGAATCGGAACAAACGCTCTCCTTGGCTCGCTCCGGACGCGGCATGAAGCGAATGAAATTTACCGCAGGAATCTCTACCGTTGGCGAGTGCGTTATCGCGATAATCGCAGCGCTCAAAACGAAAGCCTAGCGGCGACCAATCGTAAGCGGCTATGGTTCAGCCTGGCATGAAGGGAGCGAAGGAATGCCCCTTCGCTTGTGGATATTAAGCACAAATGCTTCACCTCGTGCTTGCTGCCGCCGTTGCGATTTCGCCCGCCCGCATCGATGCCGCCATCAACGCGCTCGATGGAATCGCTACGCAAGTCCAAAAACGCTCGGGAATACCCGGCTTGGCCATTGGGGTCGTGCGGGACGGCAAAATCGTTTACGCCAAGGGCTTCGGCGTCCGAAAAGTTGGGACGAACGAGCGCGTCGACGCCAATACGGTGTTCGCACTTGCATCGATCTCCAAATCACTCTCCGCAACGGTGGTTGCGGGCGAGGTTGGCGCTGGCTAGGTGCAGTGGAGCACACCGATTGCGAAAGAGATTCCAGGCTTCACCTTGAGCGATCCATGGGTCGGCTCGCACGTTACCATTGCAGACATGTTCGCACACCGAAGTGGCCTACCGGACCATGCAGGTGAGGGGCTCGAAGATCTTGGTTTCGATCGCGCGGAGATCATCAGTCGCCTACGTTTCGAACCGCTCTCACCGTTCCGCATAACCTTCGGCTATACGAACTATGGCCTCACGGCCGCTGCCGTCGCCGCTGCGAATGCAGAGCGCGTCTCATGGGACGATTTGGCGAACAACATCCTCTTTAAGCCGCTCGGTATGACGTCGACAAGCTATCGCTACTCCGACTTTATATCGCGGAAAAACAGGGCGTGGCTGCACGTGAAAACTGCTCACGGCTATGAGCCGAGCGTTTACAACGGCGTCGAGGAAGAGGCGCCGGCCGGAAACGCAAGTTCGAGCGTCAACGATATGGCCAAGTGGATGATTTTGCAACTCAACGAAGGCCGCTACAATGGCAAGCAGATCATTGCAAAGGCGCCGCTCGAGGAAATGCAGACGCCGCAGATGGCAAAAGGATCGGTATTCGGTCACATGTCGTTCAATGGCCTGGGCATGGCCATAACGTACGACGATCTCGGGCTCATGCATCTGAGCCATTCGGGGGCACTCGAACAGGGCGCAGCAACCGTGTATGACCTGCTCCCATCGGCGCACCTCGGCATTATCGTACTCAGCAATGGATTTCCGCACGGCGAGCCTGAGACGATCGCTTCGATGTTTTATGATCTCGTCGAATTCGGCCACTATCAACGCGATTGGCAAAGTTTCTATGGCGGATTGTTCGACCAGATGACCGCGCCGTTGTTGAGTAAGCTCAACGGAGAAAAGGAGCCGGCGAATCCCGCACCGGCGCGATCGAACGACGCGTACGTCGGCACATACTCAAACGATATGTACGGTCCGGCAATCGTCAGCGCTGACAGTAAAGGCTTGCACCTCATGATCGGTCCGAAGCATATGACCTTTGCGCTGCGTCACTGGAATGGCGACACGTTCGTGTTCCGTCCCGGCGGCGGCGGTTTCCGTACGCTTACGGAACTCACGTTCAAGCCGGCGACGAGCGATCA
>JAJYCL010000040.1 GCA_021778415.1 bacterium
ATTGCCGGATATGCCGACGATCCGCGCGTGCGTTTTATTCAAAATGAAACCAACATCGGCCTGACCCGCAATCAGAATAAGGGCATCGAGCTGGCCACCGGCGAGTACATCGTTTTTCTTTCCGCGGATGATTCCATGCTTGCGGGCATGATCTCGCACCTCGTCGCCTTTCGTTCGCGGCACCCCGAAATCGACCTCACCTATGCCGCCGCGATCGCCATGGACGGCGACGGTCGGCCGACGCAGGTTCTCGATCATCCGGGATTTTTTGGCTTAGAGGCGTTCGAGGGGCGCAACGAATGTGCCCAACTCATTGCGCATGATAGTTTCATGTGGTTTCCGACCACCTTATTTCCAAAATCCGTCTTCGCACAATACGGAACGCTGGACGAGCGGCTTCATGTGGCTGCGGATTACGAATTGTATATTCGCCTAGCTGCTGCCGGCTTGTCGTTCGCGTTTTCCAAAAAGCCGATTGTGGCCATTCGCTTTCATGGCGAGAACCGATCCGGCCCGAAACAATTTATCGCAAGCGGGCAGCAACTCGACGAGTACTCGCTCCTCCTCGAAAAGCATATCGTCCCGGAAACGGCCGAGAAACTTGCCGGCTATCGTGGTCGAATTAAACGGCTCTTTCAACAAAAATCAGCGGGATTGCTCGCCATGTACCCCTCGGAATCGGCGGATATTCTGCCGAAGAAGAAGGAGCGCATTGCCGATATCGAGCGTCGTATCGATACGATTCCCGATATCGTTGTTCATCCGGCGGGCGGCCTGCGCATAAGCGTTATTATTCCATCGCTTTCCGAACTCGGCTTGCTTGCGCCAGCCCTCGAATCGTTAGCGCAGCAAGAATACGAAAACTGGGAAGCGGTGCTCGTATGCGATGCTTCCCCGGATATCGAGCATTGGCTCAATACGCTACCTTATCGCTCGAAAATTACGTATGGTCGGCGATCATTGCGCGGTGGGCCGGGGCAGACGAGAAATTCCGCGTTAAGTATGGTCAAAGGCGATATCATCGCCTATCTCGATGAGGACAATCGGTTCTTGCCTTCGCATCTTGCTGTCATTGCTCGCGAATTTGGGCGCGATCCGGCTCTTCGCATCGTGCGAACGGACGCGGTACTCTGCATTGAAAACTACGCGGCGCATAGTAGCGGTGCGAGAAATGTTGTGAGTCGAGTTTCGGGATGCTTTTATGACAAGCAAAGCCCATGGGTCAATGTGATTGGTAATGGCGTTCCGTTAAACACGGTGGCGCATCGGCAAACCTGTATCGATACGGTTGGGGCGTTTAGCCCGAGTGCAATCGGCGAAGACTGGGAATTTCTGTTGCGCCTTGCGCGCGCTTTCTCATGTCACTACGTCCGCGAGGAAACTTGCGAAATTCGCATCCGTGGCGACCTATCGAAAACGTGGTTCTATCAGTCGGGTTTTTCCGATGGCTTTGCGTCCTACGGGGCAATTCTCTCGCAACTCTATCAGGCATATCCCATCCCCGAGAGCGCGGCGCTGCGTCAAGAGCACGCCAATCGACTCCAAAGCGTTGCTCAAAATCTTAAAAATGCACAAACGGTGAACGATATCATCAGAGCGCATCTCTATTTTTCCGGCATCGACCATGAAAAGAGTGTGACGTAACCATGAAAGCTGTCCTTCTTGCCGGTGGCCTAGGAACGCGCATAAGCGAAGAATCTGATGTGCGGCCTAAGCCGATGATTGAAATCGGCGGAAAGCCGATTCTCTGGCACATCATGAAGCACTACGCCACCCATGGGATTACCGAATTCGTGATCTGCCTCGGATATAAAGGCTATATGATCAAGGAGTTCTTCGTTAATTATTACTTACACCGATCCGATGTCACCGTCGATCTTCGCGACGGGGCAGTAACCGTGCATAAAAACCAAACCGAACCCTGGAAAGTCACCCTTGTTGAAACAGGCGAGGACGCGATGACGGGTGGGCGGATTAAGGCCGTTCGTCACTATGTGAACGATGGAACCTTTTTATGCACGTACGGTGATGGAGTCAGTAATATCGACGTCGCAAGAAGCATACGCTTTCATAAGGAGCAGGGAAAACTTGCGACGATGACCGTCGTTCAACCGCCGGGTCGCTTTGGTGCTGTCGCTATCGAAGGGGCGCTCATTCGACGGTTTATGGAAAAACCGCGTGGCGATGGGAATTGGATTAACGGTGGATTTTTCGTCTTGGAGCCGGCCGTGATCGATCTCATTGCCGACGAGGGGACGGTCTTTGAACAAGAGCCGCTCGAGCATCTTGCCCGCGAGGGACAGCTTACCGCGTACGAACACTCCGGATTTTGGCACCCGCTGGATACTCTTCGCGATAAGCGATATCTTGAAGAGTTGTGGGCGACGCACCAGGCACCGTGGGCGACATGGCGCAATGAGGCGCGTCGCGAAGGGGAAGGAGCATGAAACTGCGCCTATGCCGTGGCTGTTTTGCCCCGCTCGTCGAGACCTTTATCGATCTTGGCATGTCGCCGCTTTCGAATGCCTACTTACGCCCCGACGAGCTCGATTCTCCGGAAACGTTTTACCCGCTCCACGCTCGGGTCTGTTCGCAATGTTTTCTCGTGCAACTCGATGCCTTCGAATCACCTGAGCGCATCTTTGCCGATTACGCATACTTTTCATCGTACTCTTCTTCGTGGCTCGCGCATGCTCAGGAGTATGTGGACGACGCGGTTTCTCGCTGGAACCTCGGGTCATCGTCGTTTGTCGTTGAAGTCGCAAGCAACGATGGTTATCTCCTACAGTACGTCGGACACCGCGGCGTACCGTATTGCGGTATTGAACCTGCTCGCAATGTTGCCGATATCGCCAATGGCCTTGGCATACGTACGGAATCGTTTTTCCTCGGGGTTGGCAGTGGCCGAGCGTTCGCTGCCCGTCGTGGTCAGGCAGATCTGGTCATCGCGAACAATGTTCTTGCGCACGTTCCGGATTTACACGATTTCGTCGGTGGCATTGCTGCGCTCTTAAAACCCACCGGCGTGGCCAGTTTTGAATTCCCGCATCTGTTGGAACTGATTACGCGGATTGAATTCGATACGATCTATCACGAGCATTTTAGTTATTTTTCGTTACTTGCGCTTGAACCGGTTTTTGAATCTCATGGATTGCATGTGTTCGACGCCGAGCAAATAGAAACGCATGGCGGATCGCTTCGGCTATGGCTTGCGCCCATTTCGGCTGGTAGAGAAACGAGTAAGGGCGTCCAAGCATTGCGCGGCCTAGAGCGCAACTGTGCCTTGGATCGAATCGAGACGTATCAGCGATTCGCGCCGGCGGTACTCGCATGTCGGCGGGATCTCGTCGGCTTTCTCATCGAGGCGAGTCGCGCAGGCAAACGCGTCGTCGGGTATGGGGCGGCCGCGAAGGGCAATACGTTTTTGAATTACTGCGGGATTAAGGCCGATATGTTACCGTTCGTGGCCGACTTAAATCCGGCAAAAATTGGACATTATTTGCCCGGAACGCATATTCCGGTGGTTCATGCTCGAGATGTGGAAGAATCGGCGGCAGACTACGTCCTCATTCTTCCGTGGAATATTCGCGATGAAATTATGGAGCAACTCTCGTCGATGCGTCGATGGGGAACGCAGTTCGTGACAGCGATTCCACGCCTAGAAATTCTTCCGTGATTTGCTCCGAGACGGAACTCGAAGGGGTCTTTGTCTTGCGCCGGTCGGAAAGCCGCGATGAGCGCGGCACATTTCTGCGACTATTTGACGCCGATGAGTTTGCAGCAGTGGGGCTATGCTCGCTCTATAAGCAGTTTGCGGTGTCGACGAATCATCGTCGAGGAACATTGCGTGGCTTGCATTTTCAAGACAGTCCCCATGCAGAATCGAAAGTCGTTCGTTGCGTGCAAGGACGAATTTTCGATGTGATCGTCGATCTGCGCGATGCATCGCCAACGCGCGGAAAGCATGTGACCGTGGAGCTTGCAGCCGCTGACAACCGTCTCGTCTATATCCCGCAAGGCTGTGCCCACGGATTTTTCACGCTTGAGGATCATTCTCACGTCGAATATATGATTTCAGCATCATATCATCCGGATCTCGGTCGGGGCTTTCGTTGGGATAGCCCCGCTTTAGCGATCGCATGGCCGAGTGTTCCCACCGTCATATCCGATCGTGATCGCACCTGGCCCGAATTCGCGTGAGCGTGCGAAAGACGCTCGTTACCGGTGCGGGTGGATTTATCGGTCGACACTTGCTCGCTGCGCTCTCCGAGCGGGGTGAGCAACCCCTAGGGCTTTCCCGATCCTCGGGCTCGCTGTTCGATCCGCAGTGGGTGCAAGCGACGCTGCAGTCGTTTCGCCCGACACACCTTGTTCATTTGGCGTGGACGGCAACTCCGGGGCTCTTCTGGGAAGATCCGGCAAATGATTCGTGGGCCGCAATGAGTGAGCAACTCGTCGCCATGGCGATTGCCGCCGGCGTCACTCACGTCGTTGCGATGGGGACGTCGGCCGAGTATCTCTGGGATGGCCGCCCGTGCGATGAGCAGACAACGCCGATACACCCATCGAGCGCGTATGGCAAGGCGAAAGCGGCCTTTCATGCCGCAGCCCGTCCGCTTTGCGAAACGGCCGGCATTCCGTTGACCTGGTTGCGTCTGTTCTTTCCCTACGGCCCGGGAGAACCGGCGGAGAAATTTCTTTCCGGTATGATCGCCTCGGCACAAAAGACAGGCCGTATTATCCTTCGGGATCCCGAGCGGCGTCTGGATCTTATTCATATCGACGACGTTATTGCCGCTATCTGTCGCGTTTTGGATCTCGGGTATGCCGGTGCGCTCAACGTGGCCGGTGGTCGCGGGATCAAAATGCGCGATCTGGCGGCCATTGTTGCGGCGGCAATGAAGCATCGAGGGACGGTTCGGATTGTAGAAGAAGTGCCACGCATGCCTGCACCGGACGTGATCGCATGCGTGGAGCGCCTACGAAATCTTGGATGGGAGCCGCAGCGCGAACTCATTGAGAGCGTCACGGCAATGACGAACATGTTTGAATCGACGCAATAAGGACGTGCCATGATCGAAATCGATCCGAAAACCCGACGCATGACGATTCGCGATGGCGAGCGGGTAGAAACGTTTACGCTCGAAGATCCGCGTGCGTTCGAGGTGCTTTCGAGCCTCTGGATGCGCAGCGCATGGGAAACGAAATATCTCTACACGTTCACCTGGTTCGGTCGCCCAATTATTCAGCTACCCGATGATATGTTTCGCGTGCAAGAAGTACTCTATGCACAACGTCCGGATGTCGTCATCGAAACGGGAGTCGCCCATGGTGGATCGCTCGTGTTTTATGCCAGCATTTTCGAGGCCATGGGAAGTGGGCGAGTCATTGGAGTCGACATTGAAATTCGACCGCACAATCGCAAAGCAATCGAAGAACACCCCTTATTTTCGCGCATCGAACTGATCGAGGGCAATGCGATTGCCGAATCGGTTGTGGCCGATGTGCGCAATCGCCTTCGCCCTAACGATCGTGTCATCGTCTTTCTTGATTCGAATCATAGCTACGATCACGTTCTTGCCGAGCTCGAAGCGTATGCTCCGCTCGTGAGCGTCGGTTCCTACATTGTCGCAACCGACGGCATTATGAAGGATCTCGTAGGCTCGCCGCGATCTCAAAGTGACTGGGGAACGAATAATCCGTTTCAAGCGGCACAAACATTTCTGGCAAGTCACCCCGAGTTTGTGCTCGCAGAACCGTCGCGAACCTTTGATGAATCCGATGGCGCAAACGTCAACGTGACGCAATGGCCCGGTTCGTGGTTAAAGCGAGTGCATTGAGTGTCCAGAGACGAACTTCACGAGAAGATGCTGGTCGCATTAAGCGAGCCGGTTTCTGACGATAAGCTTGTGGCACTGGACGCTCTCTGGCGCTCTCAAATGAGGATGTCCGTTCGTACTGCGGGCGAACTTGCGAAGGCAGAGGAGTACCGCCGTCAGGAAACGGTGGATTTTATTCAAAATATAGGGAGATTAAGCGGAGAAGAACGTCCATTTATTGAGGTTTGCAAGCAACTAGGTCTACAGGCTGCTGCCGTTAATGATTTTGAACGAGCGATTACCTACTTCCAGGCATGTGTTGATCGAGCCGCCATGGTTGGGGAGCGGCGTACCGAATTATCTGCTGGTGCAATGGCATATTTACAGGATGCCGACATTGATCGCGCATTAGAGTCGCTTGCGAGGAAGGCGGATTTTCGCGCCCCGAGATTCGGTGCTTCCTCTAATCCGTTAAAAATGGCGGTGTTGGTATCTGCTTTGATCGATAATAATGCACCGTCAATGGTGTCCCTTGGGTATGCGACGGGAATGCGCGCTCTCGGCTACGACGTTACTGTTATCTCGACTGAATATGGGAAAAGCTCCGGCTCGGAAAATTTGGCGCGTCATAAGGCGCTCGGCATATCAGCGGTACTTCTCGGGGCAGGTAATTTTCTTGATCGCTTCAGAACGGCTGCAGATTGGCTTGTTGCACAAAAATTCGATGTCATACTGTGGGTTATAACGCCTGCTGACGTTTTAGGTCGGATTTTGGGATGTTTGCGCATGGCGAAGGCACAAATCTATGCGAACATCGCGTGCGAGCCGAACGTAGGGGAATTTGACGCGGTGCTCGCTCGCGGTTCGGCAAGGCAAGAAATCTATACAAGTTGGCCTGGAAAATCTCGATTCACGGGAAATTTCATTACCATTCGCGATGAAATAGACGCGGCGTCTCCGTTCGACAGGAGAAATTTGCCCGTACAATCCAACGCGCAAATTATAGGAACGTTCGGTCGCGTCGAAAAATGCTTACCTAAAGTCTTTACGTCTGCACTTATTACCGTGCTTACCGAACATAAAAGGGCCGAGCTGCTCATCGTTGGTCCGGGAATTCCTGGGGACATTGACCGCCTAAAGTGTGTGTTTGGTGCCGCAGGGGTCGTAGATCGGGTACACTTCCTGGGCCCGATGCAGAATGATCTTCCAGCACTCTATAAGGCGCTCGATATTTATTGCGACAATTCGGGCGGACAAACCGTCATTGAAGCCATGTGGGCTGGAGTACCGGTAGTCGGGTGGGCAGGTCCAATCGACGAAATGCTTCTCAAACTCAAACCTCCCGATGAAACGGTGAAGCCGCTGGGAGCCGACGCATTTACGGGATCTTTGGATTGGATAGCAAAAAACGATGATCCGGCCGAATATGCAGGACTTGTGTTGAGCCTTCTAAGAGATAAAGATTTACGCCAAGAGATTGCCGACTCAGTAAAAGAGCGTGCGCGAAAAATGCATGATCCGGCGATTTCGATGCAACGAGTCGATGAGCTTATTCGCGAAATTATCTCTGCCAAAGATGCAAAAAGGGAGTGAAGAACACCGTGCGATGGCCGAGTTCTGTTCCCGAGTCCTACGACGATCGTACAATCGCATTAACATTCGATGTTGAATGGGCACATGAAGAGATCGTTCGAGACATAGTCAGCCTCCTTGATGATCACGGGCTCCAAGGTACGTTCTTTGTAACGCACGATAGAGTTCTGGTGCCCGGACATGAAAGAGGCATACACCCGAATTTCCGCTCCGACGGCGACGTTTTCAGATCGCTTGAGGCAAATGTATACCGTTCGGAATCAGATATGTATCGAGAAATCATCGAGCGAACACTTGCGTTCGCGCCGGAGGCCGTGGGTGTCCGCGCGCATAGCTTATTTTTCGATTCGAGATTGCTCCCACTTTATCGTGCCGCCGGCATTACGTACGACTCGAGCCAGCGCAGCGAATTAGTGACTGGTTTAATGCCCTTTTGGAAGCAATTCGATATCCTTGAAATTCCAACATATTATGCTGACTATTTCGATATCGTAACGGGAGCGACGGAATTCAACTTAAAACGACTAGCGCTATCGGCTCCGGGACTGAAGGTTCTCGATTTTCATCCCGTTCTAGTGTATTCAAATGTAAAGACGCTGAGCGATTATGAGGCGATTAAACCACAATACCACGATCCTGAAAAGCTACGTAAAATGCGCTATAAGAAACGCGGTATTCGAGACCTGTTTATTGAGGTTTTAGATGCTATAGCCTCATTAGGGACCCCGACGAGTACAATGTCGCAGCTTAGCGAAATGTGGCGAAATGAGACGTGAACTGTTGTTTGGGGTTGCCCAACACGCTGTAGCCGAACGCGGAACGCAACATCGTGGATCAGGTGCAGAGCGCCTCAAAGCGATGATGGTAGCTAATAAATACGATCAAGACTATTGGGACGGCGATCGAAAATTCGGATATGGAGGTTATCGGTACGATGGGCGATGGCTTGCCGTGGCCCGTGATCTCGTTAAACAGTATGGGCTGGTGGCATCGAGCCGTGTTCTTGAGATTGGATGTGGTAAAGCATTTTTGCTTAACGATCTGCTCTCGGAGGTTCCCGGAATTACGGTTGCAGGGGTTGATATCTCCTCGTACGCGATCAATCAAGCCCCCGAAGCTGTGCGTAAATTTTTAACCTGCACGAACGCGACGAACTTGCCTTACGCCGATGCAAGTTTCGATTTGGTAATATCGTTCTGCACGATAGAGAATTTTACGTTGCAAAATGCATGTACCGTGCTGTCGGAAATTCAACGCGTTTCTGCTGGCGATGCATATATTCTCATTCAATCCTACCACGACGACAACGAATTTGTAGGCTTACTTGATTGGCAGTTGGTGATGAAAACAATACTCGGCGTGGAAGAATGGAAGTGGCTTTTTGACCAATGTGGATACACTGGCGACTACGGTTTTGCCTGCTATAAAATAGCACTACCATAACGAAAGATCGACGTTGGTCAGTTTTTGAAGTCGGTGCTTCTCGTCTTGAAATATTTCCGCAAGTCGGGCTCGCAACTCCGATGAAAGGTCTGCATGTGGTGGCCGACTGGCAGCGTTGATTTTTCCGATTTGTTCAAGCCCACGTTGAAATCTCTCGACGTGGAGAAAATCTGTAACCTTGCACATTGCCAGTGCGGGCCTAGCGGCCAGTTCTTCAGTTGTAAGAATCAGAATTCGCTCTCTCCCGAGAGATTCAATCCAAGGACCTAAAAGTACGGAATAGTGACCACGAGAGATGTATGAGTATGGGCGAGCATATCGTAGCTTGGGATCGAGCGCCAATGTTCTCTCGTTTTCTCGGTCGAGGGCCTTATCGAATGATTCCGATTCAAGCCCATTTTGGACACTCCACAAATAATTTGAGTATGCTCGGTCTATCGGATTGCGCAGGAGAAATATCATTTTCACAAGCGGCAAGTCGCGTGAAATTCGTTCCACTGCCGCCGAGCTTTCCAGGTAATTCGTCGACTTTTCGCCGATTAAAGCACCTTCGGGAAGCTGCTCAAACCAGTTTCGGGAATAATAGTCCAGCCCTTTTTCATAGAGTTCGTCAATGAGAAAAAATTTCGGTTCCGGCGTTACGGGCCTTGCCATCGCGATTTGGGGATGGGAATCGGCGACTTGGTAAAGCCATGTCGTCGCCGATCGGGGAGCTCCACCAATGATGAAATTGGGAAGTCTCATCGTTATGAGAGGCTCTGCATTGCGGAAATAATGCGGTGAATGTGTGTGTCCGTCAAACCTGGATGCATAGGAAGTTGGAACGTCGCATCAGCAATGCGTTCCGTAACTGGGAGATTCGCCTTGATCTCGGCGTATGGCGGTTCACGATGACTTGCCATCACGCCACGGCGTGTCGGGATTCCCAACAGGTGTAATCTATCCATGATCTCATTACGTGTTAGAGGTGAGTCCTTTGCCACAGTAACTTGATAACTTTGCCAATTGTGAACGAGATGCGATGGAACGTTCGGTGGAATAATGAACGGATGCGCGTTAAGTGCGGAAGTAAATGCTTCGGCCGCTTTTGCACGGCGCATGAGGATTTCTTCGAGGCGGTCAAGTTGGGCTAAGCCAATGGCTGCGGCGATATCGGTTATTCGGAAATTAAATCCGATTTCAGGATAGCTTTCAAATACGGTTGGTGGCATTCCGTGACGTGCGAAATCAGATAACGACATTCCCTGATGTCGAAGTATGCGTAATCTCGCAGCTAAGTCGGCGTCGTCCGTTGTGATCATTCCGCCTTCAGCCGTGGAGATAATTTTTCGAGCATGTAAGCTGAACACAGTTGACATTGCCAAGGAACCAACGGGGCGCGACCTATTTCGCGATGCGAATGCACATGCTGCATCGTCAAGAACGAGCAAATCATGCATGGCGGCAATGTCATTAATAGCATCGATATCACAGGGTAACCCTATTTGATCAACGGGCATAATGGCGCGAGTTCGCGGCGTGATTTTTGATCGGGCATCGTCAACGTCAATAGTAAACGTGTCGGGTTGAATATCAACAAAAACCGGAGTGGCGCCTACATGTCGAATGACGTTGACAGTTGCTATAAAGGTAAGAGAAGGGACGAGAACTTCGTCGCCGGGGCCAACGCCTAATGCATGTAAGACGAGAAATGCGCCCGTAGTCCAATTAGAAACTCCGACGGCATGTTTAGCTCCACACAGGTTCGCAAAGCGGGCCTCGAACTCGGCTAAGCGCGGACCTCCGACGATCCATCCACTCATGACTGTCTGCGCCGCAGCGGTAGCCTCCGCCTCGCCCATATAGGGTCGGCTAAAGGCGATATCGTCAGTTGTTGTCATGCCTGAGCTCTCCACCATTCAACAAGGCGTCGAAGGCCGTCATCAAGAGTAAATTGCGTCGTAAAACCAAGTTTGTCGCGCGCGCTGGTCGTATCGGCGAGGCGTCGCGACACAGGGCTGACTTTCCGAGCCTCGCGAAATTCCGGCGATATCGTCGATTGCATGACTTCGCAGAGTCGATCTAAGAGTTCTCGCAAACTTGTTTCGACGCCACTGGCAACATTATAAATTGCGTTATCGTATTTGGTAGTAGCTGCCAAGATGTTCGCGTTTGCGATGTCTTCAACGTAAACGAAATCCATAGTCTGGCTTCCATCGCCAAAAATAATCGGTGGCCTGCCACTCGCAATATTCTCCATCCATCGTATGAGGACTTCGGTGTACGCGCCAAAAATATCCATACGAGGTCCATAGACATTAAAATATCTCAGGCCTACATAAGGAAGTTGCTGCATCGCGAAAAAGCTACGCAGTAACCCTTCATTGAATGTTTTTGCAACGCCGTAAATGGTATCGTTATTGTAAGGATGGTGCCATTCCGTTGTGGGAAAATCGTCCGCCAAACCGTATATTGATGCGCTCGATGCTGCGATAATGCGTTTTACGCCTGCTTTGGCGGATGCCTCAATAACATTGAACGTTCCATCGGCGAGAACCTCGAGTGCCAGGCGTGGTTCTTCGGCGCAACGAGTGATGCGAATTGCAGCCTGATGAAAGACAAAATCGATACCTTCGGTCGCGCGTGCTACTGCAGTCCGATCTCGAATGTCGCCTTCGATTATGGATACTCGGCCCGATGAAAGAGCGGACTGAAGATTTTTCAGGGTGCCGCGCGAAAAATCATCGAATATTCGGATTTCACTGACGTGATTCTTAACGAGGGCGTCAGCAATATGGGACCCGATGAGTCCCGCTCCACCTGTGATCAGAACTTTTGAATTTGCAAGGTTGTCTCCAGACATAAAAACCGTCTTCGGCCATCGCGTAGACAGGCCTCTCGCCGACTGGGAGGGTGGTTTGCCGGAAAGAAATAAGGAGCGGCGCCACGCATGAGAGAAGCGGGTCCGGGTAATGCCGATCATCGACGTCGTTTTGGAGCCAGGAGCACAAATTCTCCATCCTGAGCTTGTAAATCTTTATGGATGTGCGATAGGCGCGGAATCGCGCATTGGTCCGTTTGTTGAAATTCAATCGGGCGCCGTCGTGGGTGCCCGATGCAAGATTTCGTCGCACTCGTTTATTTGTTCTGGAGTCACGATCGAGGACGAGGTTTTTGTTGGTCACGGCGTGATGTTCACGAACGACCGCTTTCCTCGTGCGTCCGTTAACGGGCGCTTAACCGGACCCAACGATTGGACAGTCGTGCCTACGTATGTTGGGCGTGGAGTTTCGATCGGGAGTAACGCGACGATTTTGCCTGGGGTGAGAATTGGCGTTGGCGCCGTCATTGGGGCTGGGTCGGTGGTTACTCGTGACGTCCCCGACCACTCCGTCGTCGCCGGGAATCCAGCTCGTATTGTACGCGTCCTGGGGGGCGAAAACGTTGACGAGCGAACAATACGGTAGTGGAGCAATCGCAAGGAGGCTAGTGTGTTCAAGCAAACTGTTCTCTTAACAGGCGCAGCCGGGTTTATCGGGAGTAATTTCGTTCGCTATTTGTTCGATAAATATCCTGATTATCGGATCGTCGTATACGATGCCTTAACATATGCCGGCAGCCTAGATAATATTCCCCGTAAGATTCGGGACTCCGAACGATTTGAGTTTGTCTATGGCTCTGTCTGCAATGGAGCGCAGGTGATGGCGGCGATGCGTGACGCGACGATCGTCGTTCACTTTGCGGCAGAAACGCATGTAACACGGTCAATATACGATGCCGCAGATTTTTTGCAAACGGATGTGATAGGTACGGCAAACATGGTTGGGGCTGCACACGACGCACCACACCTTGAGCGCTTCATCCATATTTCAACGTCAGAGGTTTACGGAAGTATTCGCCCGGGGCTGGATACGATGGATGAGGATCATCCTCTTGAACCGTGCAGCCCGTACGCAAGTGCCAAGGCCGGCGCGGATCGAATCGTATACTCCTATTGGAAGACCTATGGGCTCCCTGCGGTAATCGTGCGTCCATTCAATAATTACGGGCCGCGTCAACATCTGGAGAAGGTCATCCCGCGATTTATCACTTCGGCACTACGTGATGAACCTCTCACCGTGCACGGTGACGGTTTGGCATCGCGCGACTGGGTTCACGTCGACGATACGGCCAGAGCGCTTGATCTGATTATGCACGCGCCGTTAGGTGCCGTCGTTGGAGAAGTCTTCAATGTGGCTACTGGCATAGATACAAGCATCAGTGAAATTGCCGATCTCGTCCTGGAACTGATGAATAAACCAAAATCTTTGTTGTCAAGCATCGGGCAGCGGCCGGGTCAAGTTGATAAGCATTTGGGGGACGCTCGGAAAATTCGCAATCTTTTAGGTTGGTTTCCAACAGTAACGCTGAGTGATGGTCTGGAACGAACGATCGCGTGGTATTCAACGCACCAAGACTTTTGGGAACGCATGCTATGGATGCGTAAAATTAAGATCCGTACGGCGGCCGGGACAGAATTTCATTAGGTCGGGCTAGGTGCGTCGTCCTTTTCCGAGACGAGCACATTCGTTGTTGTGGGCCACTCGATTCCCACAGACGAGTCGCGCCAGTGGATTCGATGTTCTTGGGCCGGATCGTGTTGGGCGCTCATTTTATAGTGAACAATATTCTCGTCTGCCCGTGTTAAGAAGCCGTGCGCGAAGCCCTTTGGTACGTAAAGTTGATGACGATTTTCCGCCGATAAGGCGAAACCTTGCCACGTCTTGTAGGTTGGCGAATGCGGTCTCATGTCAATGATGACGTCGAATATTTCTCCTTTAAGAACTTGAATTAATTTTGCCATCCGGTCGTCCCAATGAGGTCCGCGTATGACATTGCGAACGGACCATGTAACGAGATCTTGGACAAACGAGTCGAAAATTCCGAATTGTGAATAATTTTCATTTGAATAGGTCTCGGCGAGACGTCCTCGTTCATCCGCATAGAGCACCGGTTCGAACACCCATGCTTCGGGGAATCGTGTCGCTTGCTTTTTAATCAAACGAGGGTTCATGACTGTAGTTCCAAGACGTCGCAAACGTAATCGGTATCATCGTCAGACATTTCAGGGTAGATTGGCAATGAAAGTTCGCATGCGGCAAGACGTTCCGAGTGAGGAAAAGCTCCAGCACGATATCCTAAATCTAAGAAGCCCGTCTGTAAATGGCAAGGGATTGGATAGTGAATATTTGTTTCTATCCCGTATTTTAGAAGTAACGAAGCGATCATTGTTCGGTTTTCGGCGAGAATTGGATAGATATGCCTGCTCGGTTCCACTGCGGGTGGGCATTCGGGACGTTCGATTGTTCCAAGTCTTCGATTGTAGCGTTTCGCTATTTCGCGTCGACGTCTAGTCCAGGCGTCGAGATGAGGTAATTTAACGCGTAAAACGGCGGCTTGAATTCCCTCCATTCGCGCATTGTACCCTAATTCGTCGTGAACGTATTTTGTAATGCTTCCGTGGTTACGCAGGCTTCGCAGCTTGGTCGCAATTGCGTGGTTATGAGTAGTTACCGCTCCAGCCTCCCCGGCGGCTCCCAGATTTTTACCCGGGTAAAAACTAAACGTTGTTGTGCCAAACGAGCCAATGGGCTTTTGGTTGTAGAGTGCGCCGTGCGCTTGCGATCCGTCCTCGATAACCGTTATTCCATGAGCGTTGGCTAATGCATAAACTGCATCGATGTCAAAGGGCTGTCC
The DNA here is from genome assembly GCA_021778415.1 of bacterium. GTDB lineage: Bacteria > Vulcanimicrobiota > Vulcanimicrobiia > Vulcanimicrobiales > Vulcanimicrobiaceae > JAJYCL01. The sequence goes on from JAJYCL010000040.1 coordinate 14,571, forward strand.
GAACATGTGGACGGGGAGTATAGCTTTCGTGCGGACTGTTATTGCCGCAGCAATTGCATCGATATCGATAGTGTAGGTTGGAGGTTTTATGTCGACGAGAACTGGAGTGGCTCCGACGTGTCGTATTGCGGCCACGGTCGCGATAAACGTGTTCGCTTGCGTTATTATTTCGTCGCCAGGACCAATACCGTGTGCAAGAAGAGCTAACGAAAGTGCAGTCGTCCCATTACTAAGGCCGACGCAATACTGAGCGTGGCTGTATGCGGCAAACTCCGACTCAAAAAATTCGACTTCTGGGCCGAGGATAAACGAACTGCTTTCAAAGACTCTGGAAACTGCGAGATCAAGTTCGGGTTTCAGCGATCGATACTGCGCTGCAAGATCAAGATAAGGAACGTGCCTAGCTATCATTTCTTCTGCAGCGCTGCAATGAGGGTATTTGCGTAGTGTAGAGATTCGAAGGTCCCCGCATCCGTCCACCAGCCATCGAGGATATCGTATTGCATGTCACCTTCGAGAATATAGTGATTATTAACGTCGGTAATTTCTAGTTCGCCGCGCCCGGATGGTTTGAGGCGGCGGATGAAATCGAACACCCGTTGATCGTACATATAGATGCCGGTGACGGCATAATCGGATTTTGGTTCGCTCGGTTTCTCTTCGATGCGAACGATATGATCGCCATCAAGCTCGGGAACGCCAAAGCGCTGCGGATCCTCGACGTGTTTGAGTAGGATGCGCGCACCTGATTCCTGTTGCTCGAATTTGCGAACGTAGGGCGAGATATCGTCTTGTATAATGTTGTCGCCGAGAATAACGGCCACGCGGCTTCCTTCGGCAAAATGCTCGCATAAACGCAACGCGTCGGCGATTCCGCCTTCGCCTTCTTGATACGTATAATAGATATCTTTAAGGCCGAACTCCGAGCCATTGCCAAGTAAGCGTAGAAAATCGCCGGCGGACGTGCCTCCGGTAACGATCATAATATCTTGGATCCCGGCTTTCACCAGCGTCTCGATGGGATAATAAATCATCGGCTTATCGTAGATCGGCAGCAGATGCTTATTCGTAACTTTCGTGAGCGGACGCAAGCGGCTTCCTAAGCCACCGGCTAATATGATTCCCTTCATGCGCTCTCCTCGTTAGCGGTTGGCGTATTGCCGATGGTAGTAGTCCCGGAATTCCCCGGATTTGAGCGGTCGCCACCAGGCTTCGTTTTGTTGATACCACTGTACTGTTGCCGCTAGGCCGTCGGCAAACGGGATGCGAGGTTCCCATCCGAGATCGGCGGCTTTACGACTCGAAATCGCGTAGCGCCGATCATGCCCGGGCCGATCCTTAACGTGAGTTACGTGCGTTTCCATCGAGCGTCCGCACGCGTCGATCAGCGTTTGCGTGATCTCTAGGTTGGTTCGCGGATTTCCGCCGCCGATGTTATAGATCTCCCCAACGTGACCGTGCTCAAGCACATGCAGAATTCCGCGCGCATGATCTTCGGCGTGGAGCCAATCGCGAATTTGCAAGCCGTCGCCATAGACTGGAACGGGCTGGTCGTCGATGAGATTGGTCACAAAAAGCGGGATGAGTTTTTCTGGGTATTGTCGTGGACCGTACGTATTTGAACCACGTGTTATGAGCGCCGGCACACCGAAAGTCGTCGCGTAGGCGAGCACTTGCAGGTCGCCGCCCGCTTTGCTGGCGCTATAGGGGCTGCGCGGGCGTAGGGCATCCGTTTCCACGGATTCCCCGCTGGCAACATCGCCATAGACTTCATCGGTCGAGACTTGCACGTAGCGCGCGATTCCCTGCTCGCGCACAGCTTCGAGGAGCGTGTGCACGCCAAGAATATCGGTGCGCAAAAACGCCTCCGGATCGAGAATCGATCGATCCACATGCGTTTCGGCAGCAAAATTGACGATCGCATCGACGCCGCCACTCGTACTCGTACGCACGGCCGTTGCGTCGGCAATATCGCCATGAACGAAGTGGTAGCGCGAATCACCGGCAACATCCGCAAGATTCGCCGGATTCCCCGCATAGGTCATCGCATCGAGATTGGTGATCGTCCAGGTCGGCCGTTCGGTCAGGAGTAAGCGCACGAACGTCGATCCGATAAATCCCAGCCCACCCGTCACCAAAATCTTCATCGCCTCGCCGTATTCTCGCGAGATGCCATCCTCACCCCGCAAACCCGCATCGCGCACCCCCCGTCATGCCGAGGAGCGATGCGCAGCGAGCGTCTCGAAGCACGCAACCCCTGTCATGCTGAGGAGCGAGCGCAGCGAGCGTCTCGAAGCACGCGCCCCCGTCATGCTGAGGAGCGAGCGCAGCGAGCGTCTCGAAGCACGCAGCCCCCGTCATGCTGAGGAGCGATGCGCA
>JAJYCL010000016.1 GCA_021778415.1 bacterium
CATCGCTGCTCAGGGTGACATGGCTTGTGTCATGCTGAGGAGCACGCGAAGCGTGCGTCTCGAAGCAGCAATAAGACGGAGCGCGCGATAGCGCGCAACATTTCCGCCGCGCCCTTCGAGACGCGATGCTTCGCATCGCTCCTCAGGGTGACATGGCTTCTGTCATGCTGAGGAGCACGCGAAGCGTGCGTCTCGAAGCGCGGCCCTTCGAGACGCGATGCTACGCATCGCTCCTCAGGGTGACATCGCCTCTGTCATGCTGAGGAGCACGCGAAGCGTGCGTCTCGAAGCATGAGGAGCACGCGAAGCGTGCGTCTCGAAGCACGGCCCTTCGAGACGCGATGCTTCGCATCGCTCCTCAGGGTGACAGAGCTTCTGTTGCGTCTCGAAGCATGGCCCTTCGAGACGCGATGCTTCGCATCGCTCCTCAGGGTGACATCGCCTCTGTCATGCTGAGGAGCACGCGAAGCGTGCGTCTCGAAGCAGCAATAAGACGGAGCGCGCGATAGCGCGCAACATTTCCGCCGCGCCCTTCGAGACGCGATGCTTCGCATCGCTCCTCAGGGTGACATTGCTTCGCATCGCTCCTCAGGGTGACATTGCTTCGCGTCACTCGTTAGGGTGATGGCGCTCGGAAGCAGTCGATGAGGTGGTCGTTGACCATGCCGGTGGCTTGCATGAATGCGTACATGATCGTGCTTCCGACAAACGTAAAACCGCGCTTTTTCAGATCGCGCGAGAGTGCATCCGAGAGCGCGGTCGATGCCGGGAGATCAGCTGGTGTTGCCGGGCGACCGATGATCGGCTGACCGTCAACATATGCCCAGAGATAGGCATCGAACGAACCGAAATCGGATTGCACTGCAAGAAAGGCGCGAGCATTGGTGCGCGCGGCGGCAATTTTCAAGCGATTGCGCACGATACCGGAATCAAGAAGGAGCGTCGCAATTTTTGCGTCGTCGTAGTCGGCAACGCGATGCGGATCGAAATTATCAAAAGCCAGGCGATAGGCATCACGCTTTTTGAGAATCGTTTCCCAGGAAAGTCCGGCTTGCGCGCCCTCAAGAATAAGGAATTCGAATAGGCGGTGATCATCATGAACGGGCACGCCCCATTCCGTATCGTGATAGGCAATCGAAAGATCGGTCGTCGCCCATGAACAGCGTTTCATTCGGTGATGATCTCCATGATTTCATTGAATACTCGGCCCGAAAGCGCGGGCTGGGCCAGCGGTTCGATAATATCGTGAGAAAGCGGAAGGCCCGTAAGGAGATGGATTCGCGCATTGCCTCCCCGTGAACTCCACGCATCGATAAGGCCTCGCGCGGCACCATTGTGAACTGCGCCTTCGCGCTGATTGAGAACTACGACGATTCGTTTTGCTGCGGGAGCTTCGCGCTTTGCGCTCTCGCGAAGCAGCGCACCAAGAGCAAACGCGTTGGCGACAGCATGCGTGGCAACACGCGGATACCCGTGCGCCGGCATAAGATTTTCGCGCAGGCGAACATCCCACCACACATGCCTATTCGCACATGCGAGAACGGCGCGCATCGCTAACGGTTGAAGCGCAATCGGCAGCCACGCCCAGCCGAAAAACGGGGCGATTGCGATGACGGAATCAAGTGCGTTCTGTTGCGCCAGACGCAACGCGAGCATTCCTCCCACGGAAAAACCGACGACACTGATTCGGTCGCCGAGATCACGAACGGCATCCAAAGCTTCATCGCTGCGACATGCGAGTTCGTCACCCGTCAGGCCGGCGAGGGCATCGGTGAGTCGATCGGCATATCCGTGGCGGGGCAATCGTGTTGCGACGACGTTCCATCCCTGTGCATACAGAGCGTTGGCCACGTCGATCCATTGCGTCGGCGATGCAGTTAATCCATGAAGTAAGAGTGCTGCGCGTTCGGTTTTATGCCCATGCAAGAGCGTGATCGTCCGCCCGGCCTCGGATATGCGGGCATGGTCCCGCGACAAAAGGCGGTCGAGAGGGAGACTCACCCGATGTCCTTAACTCAGGAGCATAAGGGTTCCTCGAACGCGGGCTAGCGCGTGCCCCCGCGGTCCCCATCCGGGTAAACCCACGCGGCGCGAAATGTGACGTATGCGAAAATTAACGGATCGCTCTGCCGCCTTCATCGCCGATGAAGAGCGTTTTGGGGCGCACAACTATCATCCGCTCGATCTTGTTATCGAGCACGCCGAGGGCGCCTGGCTCACCGATGTCGATGGGAACCGCTATCTCGACTGCATCTCGGCCTATAGTGCCGTCAATCAGGGGCACGGGCATCCGCGCATTCGCCAAGCCCTCATCGACCAAGCGCAAAAATCAACCTTAACCTCGCGCGCCATGCGCAACGATCAGCTTCCGCGGCTGCTTAAGAAGCTTCACGACGTTACCGGATACGGCATGGCGCTTCCGATGAACACGGGCGCCGAGGCCGTCGAAACAGCGATAAAACTTGCCCGGCGTTGGGGATACGAGCGCAAAGGCATCTCCGAAAACGCGGCAGAGATCATCGTGTTTTCTAACAATTTCCACGGACGCACCACCACGATTATCAGCGCCTCGGCTACGGCGGAATATCGTCGATCATTTGGTCCGTTCACGCCAGGTTTCGTTTTCGTTCCATTTGGCGATGCCGATGCGTTGGAACTCGCAATTACCCCGAATACCTGCGCTATTTTAATCGAACCGATCCAAGGCGAAGGCGGCGTCATCGTCCCGCCGGAGGGTTATCTCAAACGCGCCTGGGCCATGTGCAAAGAGCACGAAGTCCTTTTCATTGCCGACGAAATACAAACGGGGTTCTGTCGCACGGGCGAGATGTTCTGCGTCGATCATGATGGTATACGAGCAGATATTATGGTTGTCGGCAAAGCGCTGGGTGGCGGTTTCTATCCCGTTTCTGCAGCACTTGCCGACGAATCGTTGATGTCACTCTTCCAGCCCGGCGATCACGGAAGCACGTTCGGCGGGAATCCGCTGGGAAGTGCCGTCGCGTGCGCCGCACTCGATGTCCTCATCGATGAAAAGCTCGCAGCGAAAGCGCGCTATGCGGGAGCCACCATCATGCAGGCGTTGCGCTCCGTTGCGTCACCGCAGATCGTCGACATCCGCGGCCGCGGCTTGCTCATCGGCGTCGAACTCGATCGACCGGCACGCGCGCTGAGTTATGCGCTCCTTGAGCGCGGTGTGGCGGCCAAGGATACGCATGAGCGCGTCCTTCGCATCGCACCTCCGCTCACCATCAACGATGACGAGATTGCGTACTTCGTGAATGCCTTTCGAGGTGCGATCGCGGCAAGCTAGCGTGATCGGCAGGGCGTTATCTCGCCACACGCCAACGGATTTCCAATGGACGATCCGATTGCCCAGGTAACGGCGCGGCTCGACGCTCTTGAGCGCCGGATGACGATGCTCGAACGTGGGATGGTACAACCCGCACCGGTGATCGCGACGGCGACACAACCGCCGCAGGAACGTCCGCAACAACCCGAACCGTCACGCAGCGCCGCGGAATCGATCATCGCCGGGAGATGGCTTCTTGGAGCCGGTGCGCTCCTCGTTATCTTAGGCGTTGGATTTTTCTTAAATCTCGCGTTTACGAACGGCTGGATCGGCCCGTCGATGCGGGTGGCAATGGGAATCATCGCGGGCACGGCGCTCGCCGTTGGTGCGCGACGCTTTCGTTCGTCCATGAGCCCGCTTTTCGGCGATGCCATCACCGCACTCGGCGGATGTATCGTCTATCTCTCCGTCTATGCCGCGGGAAATCTCTTTAGCCTCATTCCGCCGATTGCTACGCTCATTGCCATGGCCGTCATTACCGCGGGGATTTTCTCGCTTGCCTACCAAGACAATCGCATCACATTAGCGCATTTTGCGTTACTCGGCGGCATTCTCGCGCCAACTATTTCGAACTTCAATTGGTTGGGACCGATTGGCTTTCTCGTCTATTACGGAACGATCAATATCATCGCAGTCTCCGTCTGCGAACTCCGCAATTGGCGATCACCGCAAATTGTCGCCGTAGTTCTCACCTGGCTTTTTGCGCCGTGGTCGGCTGCGATGGAGCAGCATCCCTACCTCATCGATCTTGTGCCGCTCCTCGGCAGCTACCTTGTCTTCTCCGTTGCGACCGGCATCACGTGGAAAGCAACCGAACGCATCTCGCGCCCCCAAAGCGTCGTCCTTGCGATCAACGCAGGCGTTTTTCTCCTCGCAACATCGATCATTCTTAGCGAGCATCGCGTCGCGCTCGCTCTTGCCTTTTTAGGAATCGCACTCGCCCATATCATCGCTGGACGACTCCTCAACAAGCAGTATCACTTCGCCTTAGCGATCCTCGCCATCACGTTTGCAATACCGCCTACACTGTGGTCGTTTGAAAACGTGCTTCCGGCGCAGGTGATCCTCGCGCTTATGCATCTCGCATGGATCGCCGAAGGCGTTGTCATTGCGACGCTTGCGGCTCGAACGGCGAATAAAGTGCTTGGAACGCTCTCGTTGCTTGCTTTTGTAACGGTCATCGGCGATTTGTATATTCGTTACGGTGATCGCTTCGGCCCGACTCCGCACTACGCACTCATCCTCAATGAGCGTTTCCTGACGCTAATGGCACTTGGCGCGGCAATCGCCTATGTGCGTCCACGCTATTCGACGATTTTTGCCGGCGCGACAAGCGACGGGTCGCGATTTGCTTGGATGCGCATTCCCGTCGATCTCTGTTTCATGCTCGGATTTCTCGCCGAAGCGCACCGTTTCGCCGTAACGTTTTTCCCGGGCAATGTCGATGGCGCTCAAACCGTCGCGACATCGATCGTGCTCGGCGCCTACGGCGCAGGCCTCACGTGGTATGGATTACGCAGAAGTAACGCCGTCGCACGCTGGGAAGGGCTGATACTGCTCACAATAACTGCACTAAAAGTGCTCTTTGTCGATCTGATCGGCTTTACCGCCGTCGTTCGCATCATTTCGGCCATGGCGGTCGGCATCGCACTTCTTGCCGTAGCCTATCTCTATCAACGTCAGAATGCGCGCACCGACGGAGGCTCCTAACGATGCCGGCAATCCCAGCACATGTGCTCACGTTTCCTCCAGCAAAGACGCTGACATATATTCGCGTTGTCTTGCCGCAGCGCATCGATCCGGGGCCTAGCCACGATTATCCCGGAATCCGCATTCTCGATTCCGCGGATCAGCTAGTTCCGTACGCCCTCGATGCTGCTCCGAAAACGACATCGAGCGCAACGGCTACGATCGAAGACTACGGATCGGTGGAGAAAAAATACACGCAGTTTACAGCGGATTTTGGACCCAGCGGCATGCTCCGTGATCAAATCACGATCCACAGCTCGCTACCGACGTATTTTACCCATGTCGACATTTTTGGAAGCGATGATCGGCGCACATGGACGACCCTTGCAACCAAAGCGCTCTTCTACCGCATATCCGCAAACGCCGATGCCGGAATCGATACCGTCTCGTTTTCTCCGACACGATATCGCTTTCTGCGCGTCCGTATCGAGCAACCCGGAAAACTCTTCCCCGTCGACTCGGTGAGTAGCAGCCAGAATGCTCCTCCGCCCAAAGAGCGCATTATCGCCCAAGGCGCATTTACCACCAAGGGCACAAAAAGCACGCTCTCGCTGCTGTTCGCGCACCCATATACGCACATCTCGCGCATCTATTTTCAAACGACGACGCCCTATTTTTCGCGACACACGAGTTTTACCGGAATCGGCGAACAAAGCATCGGCCAAACAGCACAGATTTCACGCTTTCAACATGGTTCTTCCACCCTCTGGGTTCCGATCGATGCAGATTCCGGCACGCTAACGATCACGGTCGACAACAAAAGCAATCCGCCGCTAGCCGATCTTCGCGCAAGTGTCCTTGGGCCTGTGCATTGGCTGATCTTCGCAGCACATCCCGGCGATACGTATCGCCTCGTTGATGTGGGATCTTCTGCATCGTCGGCTCCGCAGTACGATTTTGCAGACCTGCTTGCTCATCAATCATGGACCGTCGGAGCCGAAGCAACGCTTGGCGCCGCATCAATGATCGATAGCGCACGCATCGTTGCACAACCATCGTTGAGCTCCACCGCGCAGCGCTATCTCCTACCGATTGTTCTCCTTATCGCTCTCCTGGCATTTGGCGCCTTCGCGCTTTCAGGCTTTCGTGGATCGAAAAACGCATCATGAACGCAAACACGCTCCCATCGTTTGACTGGAACGTCCCGAGTGAATGGAACTTCGCTCGCGATGTTATCGATGCGCTCGCTCACGAAGAGCGCGACGCCTTGCTCTTTCTTGCGACAGACGGAACGCGCAAGAGATTTCATTTCGCCGATATTGCCGATGCGTCGCAACGCTATGCAGCGGCGCTTGTAGATATTGGTATCGGCAAGGGTGACTGCGTCATCGTTGTACTCCCGAAAGTTCCTGAATGGATTTTCATCATGCTTGCGCTGGACCGTCTTGGTGCCGTCGCCATTCCGTGCGCCGAACAGCTACGCGCTAAGGATTTGCTTTTTCGCGCTAATCACGCCTCCGCCGTGGCAATCATAGCGCCTCCGGCCTTGCGCGGTGAGATTGAACTCTTGCGACCGAACGCAACAACGCTTTCGACCTACGCCCTCGTCGGCGGAGCAAGCGACGGTTGGATCGATTTGCAGCACTTGGCCGAATCGGCGCAGCCCTTTGCCGGTCATCCGACGCGCAGCGATGATTGGGCGTATATCGTCTACACCAGCGGCACCACAAAAGATCCCAAAGGCGTCATCCATGCCAAAGCGTATACACATGCAAAACGCATGCAAGCCAATGCTTGGCTGGATTGCAAGCCGGATGATCTGGTGTGGTGTTCTGCAGCAACCGGATGGGCAAAATCTCTATGGAACGTGCTGCTCGGGCCGTGGTCCTGCGGAAGCACCATCGTGCTGCACGAAGGCGGCTTTGATCCGACCGAACGCATGTCGCTCATTCGCGAACTCGGCGTCACCGTTCTGTGCCAAGCACCAACGGAATATCGCCTGGAAGCCAAGTTGCCGAACCTCGCCGAGTTCGCTCATGGCTTGAAATTGCGACATTGTGTGAGTGCCGGAGAACCGCTCAACCCCGAAGTGATCCAACGCTGGCACGACGCATTCGGACTGACGATTCTCGATGGCTACGGACAAACCGAAAACAGCTTACTCATCGCCAATCTTCCCGGAATGGACGTGCGCCCGGGCTCGATGGGCAAGCCCACGCCCGGGCACGATATTTGCATCGTCGATGAAGATGGCGCAATCTGTACAACGGGCGTCACGGGCGACGTCGGTTTACGCGGTCGGCCGCCCACGCTCTTTCTCGGGTATCTTGATAACGAAGAAGAGACGCGCGCATCGTATCGAGGAGAATGGTATCTCACCGGCGATCGCGCGTACGTGGATGCGGATGGCTATTTCTGGTTTGTCGGCCGCGCCGACGACGTGATTTCCTCGGGGGCATATCGCATCGGCCCCTTTGAAGTCGAATCCGCACTTCTCGAACACGCGGCCGTCGCCGAATCCGCGGTGGTGGGAAGCCCCGATACAGATCGCGGCAATATCGTCAAAGCGTTCGTTGTCTTGCGCGCCGGATTTACGGCATCACCGGAACTTACGCGCGAATTGCAAGAGCACTGCAAGCGCGTCACCGCGCCGTATAAATATCCGCGCGAGATCGAATTCGTTACCGAGCTCCCAAAAACGCGTAGCGGCAAAATTCGCCGCGTCGAATTACGCCAGCGCGAACTCTCTCGCAAAGGCGCAAATCAAGGCAGCGGCTTCGTGTAATTATTGTGAACCGGTTGTACGAACATACTCGAATTCGTCAGTGCTCACACCCGCGATAATCTCGGCGTCTTTCTTCAACGCTGTTTGCACAAAGTTAAGACGTTCTAAGACGCGGATTGATCGGCGATTTTTCGTGTGAACCGTTGCGACCAACTCGGTCACCCCAGCGTCGCGTTCGAGTGCCCCTATCATCGCAGTCACGGCTTCGCCAGCGTACCCAAAGCCCGATGCTTCCGGAAAGAGGAGATACGCCACAAGCGCCCTGCGATGCTGCACCGTCGCTTGAACAAAACCGATGAGTCGCGACGAGTCCTTACGTCGAAGCAACCAATTCAGCCAAAGCTCCGAGCCATCCGGTGAGCGCCCGGCCGCTAAGCGGGCATATCGGTCGAATAACCAATCCCGGCTTGGCGGCGGCGAACCGCCGATGTACTTATAGAGTTGAGGGTGCTGCAGCCCCTCGAACATCTCGGGGGCGAGATCAGGGGAAATCGGCAGCAATTCAAGTCGCTCGGTATGCAACCGATCAAATACCACAGCGAAAAACATCCAAGGACCAGTCACATGATCCCTGCACAAGGACCTCGCCTCAGCACCCGGGCCCGGCATAAAGCACCCTGGTCGTTGACAAGAGCCACCCGGGGCGTGGTATGCTCCTGGGGCCGAAGCAGACGGCCCGCAAGGGTCGGCTCACCGGATGCCTTCGGGCGATCCGGTCGCATCCGCGAATCCCTCGGCGGGATTCGGTCATCGGAGGCGTCGCTTAGGCGACGTCATTTTGTTTTTTAGGGAGTAACGCCATAGCACGACCGCTTCGCATCAACGAGCAAATCCGAATTCGTACCGTCCGCGTCATCGACGACGAAGGAGCCCAGCTCGGCGTTATGCCGACCGAGGAAGCGATGGACCGCGCACGAGCCGCCGGACTTGATCTGATCGAAATTTCTCCGAACGCCCAGCCGCCGGTCTGCAAGATCGGTGACTTCGGTCGGATGAAATACGAGTTATCGAAAAAAGAAAAAGATGCTCGTAAGAAGCAAAAAAACTTCGAACTACGCGAAGTGAAGCTTCGTCCCAAAATCGACGTACACGATTATGAGACGAAGGCGCGCATGGCCGAACGCCTTCTGCTTGACGGTAGCAAGATCAAAGTAACGATCATGTTCCGCGGGCGCGAAGTGACCTACGCAAACTTTGGGAAGAATCTTCTCGATCGCATGGCGACGGATATGGATCCGCTAGCCATCATCGAGCGAGAAGCAAAACTCGAAGGTCGCAACATGTTTATGATTCTGGCGCCACGCACGTCGCCACTTGGTCCGGCAAAGTTTCTGACGCAACATGAAGCCGAGAAGGACCATAAGGGACACGTGGTCGCTAAAACCGAGGAGCCTACCAATGCCTAAAATTCGCACGCATCGAGGAACCGCCAAACGCGTCAAGGTGACCGGGACCGGCAAGGTCTTGCATCGTCACCAATTCAGCGGTTGCGGCCATATTCTCTCGAAAAAAACGCGCAAGCGTAAACGTAATTTCCGCAAAGATCAACCGACGTTTAAAGGCGATCTCAAGCGCTTGGCGCCGACGATCCCGTACTTGGTGTAGGAGGCTTCGTAACACAACATGGCACGTATTAAACGAGGCACAAACGGACTCAAGCACCGCCGCAAAGTAATGAAGCTCGTCAAGGGCTTCCGCGCCGCGCGTCGCCGCAACTACCGCGTTGCGAACGAAGCGCTGCTCAAATCACTGTCATATGCATTTCGCGATCGTCGCGTGCGCAAGCGCGATTTCCGCTCACTGTGGATCAGCCGTATCAACGCCGCTGTTCGCGCCGAGGGGATGTCGTACTCGCTCTTCATCAACGGCTTGAAGAAATCGGGCGTCACGCTCAATCGCAAAGCGCTTGCGGATCTCGCAGTGCACGATAGCAAAGCATTCGGCTCGCTGCTGAATATGGCAAAACAGGCCGTCGCGAAGTAACGCGGCCGAAGGAACCCATGAAAACGAGGGGCGCAGATGCGTCCCTCGTTTTCTCTTTCTCCCGCGCATGAACGCCACGCAAGCGTGCAGAAGGGGCGCCCATGGAAGTTCGCAGCGACGATGAACTCGCGCGCGCGTTCGCAGCACATGAGGCGTGGGCGTTCGACGAAGTCTACCACCGTTGGGGAACGCTGCTCACCTCGGCTGCCTATCACGTGCTCGGCAACACCGAAGACGCCCGCGATTGTCTCCAAGATGCGCTCACGCGGCTTTGGCGTACGCCCGGGGCGTATACGCCCGCGCGTGGGCACCTCCGCGCCTTCCTCGCGGTTTGCGTTAGAAACGCCGCCATCTCCCAGCAACGATCGAGCCGTCGCCGCAACTCCCTCACCGATCGCGTGGCGCTCGAACCGATAACCCACGACGAAATCTCGATACCCGACTTCGTCGAGAACCACAAGGTTCGGGCGGCGTTGGCAACCTTGCCGGAAGATCATCGCAATGCCCTCGTTCTGGCGTACTACTATCAAAAGACGCACACAGAAATCGCGGCGATCTTGGCCGCCCCGCTAGGGACGATCAAGAGCCGCATCTCGCACGGACTCCGCAAACTCGGCGCAGCAATGCAATCTCAGGCGAACACATGACGACACATATAGATGAACTAGCCGAACTCTACGCCCTAGGCGCACTCGATGACGACGAGCGCGCGCAAATCGACGCGCATCTTACGCTGTGCGATGCCTGTACGCAACGTATCGGCGAAGCCGAAGCATTGGCGCTTTTGCTCATCGAAGCCGAACAACAGATTCCCGCACAACCGGCGCAGCCCGAACCGAGCAACATCATTCCCTTGCGAGCGCGCCGTTTTTCTCTGCGCGAGTTTTCGCTGGCAACGGCCGCCGCACTGATCATCGGTGTTTTGCCGACATCGTATTTCGGCATGCAAATGACGCACATGTCGGCGGCCATGCAGGCACAAAATCAACTCGTTACTCGCCTGGCCAGTAATGATTATCGTCGCGTCGCATTTGCCGGTAATGCAAACGCACCGTCAGGGCATGTGATGTATGCCAATGATGGATCGTGGTATTACATCGTTGTCGACGATGCATCGCGCCCGCTTCGCGTTGCCTGGCAGCACAATGGTGTCGATCATATGCTTGGCAGCGTCGCCCCGAGCGGAAATCGCGCCGTCCTGTATTTAGCGCGATCGACAAAAATGGATTCGCTCGCGCTCATGGATGGGAACACGATCGTCGCTAGCGCAAAACTCGCTTTTTAGCCGAGCAACATTAACGCGTAGGCGGTTTTCACATCGGCGATCTCACCGCCGGCGAGCATCGCGTGCGCTTGAGCGAGCGTAAAAACGGCGACATCGAGAAATTCATCGTCCTCTGGATCGTTCGCTCCCTGCGTCAGCCCTTCGGCGCGCACAAAATGCATCAGTTCATCGCAAAATCCCGGCGTGCAATACAAAGCAGCCACGGAGATCAGCCGTTCGGCGGCAAAACCGGTCTCTTCACGCAATTCTCGCGCGGCGGCTATCAGCGGATCTTCTGCGCCGTCAAGTTTTCCCGCCGGAATCTCCCACAAAGCCCGCGCAATTGCCGGACGATATTGACGCACGAGGACGATGCTCCCCGGCTCCGGCAACGCAATGATCCCGACGGAGCCGGGATGCTCGACGATATCGAACTGATGCTCAGTTCCATCGTCAAAGCGCATCCGATCGCTACGAAGGTGAAAAACCCGCCCAGAAAACACACGTTCGGAGGCCACTCGTTGCGGAGTCGCGTATTGGCGTATCGTGCGTACTCCATCAACCGTCGGCTCCGAACTTGCCTGGCTCTTACTCTTCCTTGTCATTTTCTTCACCTTCACCGTCATTATGCTCAAGTTCGTTGTGCCGCTTCACTTTAACGACCGCATCGCCATAACGATTGCCGCAATTCTTGCCGGCCTGGTCTTTATCGGCGTTCGAACATGGATCACGCGTCGCTCCGGAGGCTAAGCCATGGCAGAGCACCTCGGTATTCACTCCCCGCGGGTTGGAGAACTTCGCGATCTGCGAACGGCGCGCGGGCGCAAAGAGCAGGGGCGCTTCGCCTTTGAGGGGCCGACGTTACTGGCCGAAGCTCTGAGAAGCGGCCTAAAAATCGACGAACTCTACGTGAGTGAATCCGCCTATGAGCGCCAGCCGGTCCTCGGCGATGTCGAAGCCACCGGGACAGAGACCTGGACGGTCTCCGAGCGGACCATGCGCACGATCTCGGATCTTGAGACGCCGACGGGAATCCTGGCCGTCGCGCAACTCCAGTACGCGTCCCTAGCCAGCCTCTTTTCCGAGCCGGGCTTACTTCTCGTTCTGGCGGATCTCGGCGATCCCGGCAACGTTGGGACCTTGATGCGAGCAGCGGAGGCCTTCGGGGCCCGCGGCGTCGTCGTCGGCTCACTCGGCGTCGACCCGTACCATCCCAAGGTCGTCCGGTCGGCGATGGGCACGATCTTTCGCACCCCACTCGCCCGGGCGGAGCCCGCTGAGCTCGCCGAAGTGGTGGCCAACGCCCATGCCGAGCTCATCGGCCTCGATACGACGGGAGCGGCGCTGGGAGCGCACCACTTTAGTGCCCGCTGCGGCATCGTCGTCGGCCACGAGCGGCAAGGCCTGGGCCGCTGGGCGACTGTCTGCACCAGTACAACGGCGATCCCGATGGTCGGCCCCACAGAGTCGCTCAATGCCGCCGTGGCCGGCGGAATCGCCCTCTACGCGGCCAGCCAGGCAATGGCGATCTCGGCCTAAACCGGCAAGAACACCCTTCTTGCAAAGGCTGTCAAGAGAGGGTCAGGCGACTGAAAAGTCAAGACTACCGCCGGAAAAAGTCGCATGCTACAATCCCTACACGGGTCGCGAGCCCGTTTTCGTCGCTAGTTAGGGAGAGCAAGTAGCCACATGGCAAAACCCGATCTTTTTTGGACGCTCTTTAAATCAACCGGCTCCATAAAAGCCTACCTCGCTTATCGACAATTACATCAGACGGCTACCTGAAAAGACCAGTAGAGAAGAAAATACCGCAAACGCCCGAATGATACTCGGGCGTTTTGCTTTTTTAACACCCGTTGATTTCCGTATGAACCGAGTTGCATGAACCAGATTTCCCAGACGCTGGATGATCTCGTATCCCGTTTTTCTGCAGCGGTCTCTGCTGCTAGCGATGAGCGCGAGCTCGATGCTGCTCGCGTCGCTTTTCTTGGCCGCAGCGGCGAGATCACCGTCATCCGCCGCGGCATCGGCGCTCTCCCCTCCGCGGAACGCCCGACCGCCGGAAAGATCATCAACGATGTCGTCGCGACCATGGAAGAACAGCTCATCCGAGAGGCGCAACGCATTCAACTGCGCGCCTTCGATGCGGAATTGGCAACCAGTATCGATGTCACGTTCCCGGCGCCGGCATCACGATTAGGAACGCTGCATCCTATTCGCACGATGACGTCGACGATCTGCACCTATTTCGAGCGCCTCGGCTTTGCCGTTGTCCTAGGGCCCGAAATTGAACCCGATTACTACACCTTCGATGCACTCAATATTCCAGCCGATCATCCGGCGCGCGAAGGTTTTGATTCGTTCTTTATCACCGATTCGTTATTGTTGCGCCCGCATACCTCGCCGATGCAAATTCGCACGATGGAGCAGCATCAACCGCCGATCGCCATCCTCGCGCCGGGAACGTGCTACCGTCGCGATGCCGTCGATGCGCGCCATCTCTTTCAATTCCACCAAGTTGAAGGTTTGCTCGTCGCCGAGGGCATTCACATGGGCCATCTCAAGGGTGTCCTCACAGGACTCTGCCGCGAGCTTTTCGGTCCGCAACAAAACGTCCGTTTTCGACCATCATTTTTTCCGTTCACGGAACCAAGCGCCGAAGTCGATACGACATGCCCGAAATGCAAGGGCGAAACGACGACGTGCAACATGTGCGGCGGTTCCGGGTGGATCGAACTCGGCGGGGCCGGTATGGTCCATCCGAATGTCTTGCGCGAAATGAAGTACGATACGGACGTTGTCAGCGGCTGGGCATTCGGCTTCGGTATTGAGCGACTGGCACTCACACGGTATGAAATCGACGATATTCGCCGCTTTTATGAAAATGATCCTGATTTTTCCCGGCAACTCCGTTAGAAAGTATCTGTAGGCATGCGCGCTCCAATCGCGTGGTTACGCGAATTCGTCTCCTTACCCACAGCAACGAACGAGATCGCCGATCGTCTTGCCATGCTGGGCTTTCCGGTCGATGCTATCGAGCGTCGCCCGCAGATCTCCGGCGTTGTCGTCGGACGCATCGCGACCATTGAAAAGCATCCCAACGCCGATCGCTTACAGGTTTGCCACGTCGATGTCGGTGCCGAAAAGGCACTGATCATTGCCACGGCCGCAACGAATGTCGCGGTCGGTCAGACCATCCCCGTGGCGACGATTGGTGCCGTCTTGCCGCATATCACCATCGAACGGCGCAAAATGCGCGGCGTTGAGAGTGAAGGCATGATGTGCTCCGCCGACGAGTTGGCGCTCAATCCCGAATGGTTCGACGATGGCATCATGCAACTCGATGATGATCTCCCATTAGGCACGGATGTTGTCGCCCACTTCGGCCTGAGCGATGATGTGCTCGATGTCGAAATCACCTCCAATCGCGTCGACGCAATGTCGATGATTGGCCTTGCTCGCGAACTCAGCGCAGCGTTCGGTTCTCCTCTTACCACCCCGACATTCGAAAACCCGGGCTCAGGCGATAACGATGCTCCCTCCGTGACGTTTGAATCGGGTGACTGCACGCAATTTATCGCGCAGCGCTTTGATCGCGTGACGAATGGCATCGCTCCGGCATGGATGCGGATACGCCTCGCTCTTGCCGGGCAACGACCGATTGATCGCATTGTCGATATTTCAAACTATGTGATGCTGGAAACCGGTCAGCCGCTTCATTTTTACGACGCCCGAGAAGTCCATGGCGGCCACTTTATCGTCCGCAATGCACATGAAGGCGAAGCCCTCACTGCCCTCGACGATGCGGAATACACGCTGACTCCGCAATCGCTTGTCATTGCCGACGAACAACACGCGCTCGGACTTGCCGGCCTCAAAGGTGGGAAATCCAGCGCAATTTCGCCGGACAGCACCTCGCTTATCCTGGAAAGCGCCACCTTTAACGGTGCGCGCATCCGCACGATGTCGCGCGTGCTCGGATTGCGGACCGATGCATCATCACGCCATGAGAAATCGTTGCCTCCACTGCTCGCGCAATGGGGTGCTGCGCGAGCGGCGCAACTGCTCATCGCGTCTGGCGCTCATGCATATGCAGCCCATCAGTTTGGAACCGCACCTTCGCCGGCGCCGGTTATCGAGATCACCGAGCACGCTGTTGAACGCACCCTTGGGATGCACGTCCCACTGGCACGCATTGCAATGCACCTACAGTCACTCGGCTGCGAAATCCGCACAGAAACCGCTTCATCGTTAACCGTCGCTCCACCATTGTGGCGGAGAGATCTCGCAATTCCGGTCGATTTGATCGAAGAGGTCGCTCGCATCGAAGGCTACGACGGCATCCTTGCCGTTTTGCCGAACGTTCCGGTTCACTCCGTGTCCAGCGCCCAATATCGTCTGGAAGAACAGCTTGCACAAACGTTGGTAGCACTTGGATACGACGAGTTACTCACCTATAGTTTGCACGGAAGCGACGATCTCAAACGGGCGGAAACGGCAGGCATACAAACCAGCCACTCGTCCGTTGAAGTGCGCAATCCACTCTCCGAAGAGCAACGCTACCTGCGCTATACGCTAGCCCCGGCGATGTTTTTACATCTGGCTCGTCGTACGACGCCCGCGCGAGTTTTTGAAATCGGACATGTCTTCTATCCGTTCGGCGAGTCGGTCACCGAAAACAATGTTCTCACGTTTGGATTGACCATCGATGCACCGTCGGAACCGGCCTGGAAAGATCAGGGCTTTCTCATGCTCAAGAGCGATGTTGAAGCCTTGATCCTCGAGGTAACCGGGCGTACCGGAACGACAACCGCCGATCAGCGCAACGGCCTGCACCCCGGGAAATCGGCAACGCTTCTCATCGACGGTGCCGAAGTTGCAACGTTTGGCCGCGTCGATCCGCGTTTGCAATTTGCCTACGAACTTGCGCGTCCAACGTATCTTGCGCATGTGTACCTCGATCGATTACCGGATCGTCGCATACCGCATTATGTTCCACCGTCGAAGTTTCCATCGACCTATCGCGATTTGGCGCTTGTGGTTTCACTCGATGCATCCGCAGCCCAAATTGAAGATATCGTTTCGCAAAGTATCGGTGCACTCTGCACGTCGGCCCGCATCTTCGACGAGTATCGCGGAGCGCAAGTTGGCGAAGGACGTAAATCGCTCGCCATACGCATCGTCTTGCAAAAAACCGACGCAACGATAACCGATGAGGAAGCCGATGCCGCGGTGGGCATTGCGACCGAAACCCTCACTCGTGATCTCGGAGCAACGTTGCGTATCTAATGGTTTGGCCTGATCTGCTGATATTGGCGGTCATCGCATTGGCCGTCTACAAAGGATTCCGACGCGGCTTCATTGCCGAATTGAGCGGGGCCGTGGCATTTTTTGCGGCCCTCGTCACGCCGTGGTTTTACAATGGCGCTGCCGATCACACACTACAATCGTTGCTTCACCTGGGTTCGGGATCGGCACATGTCGTCGGCATGTTCCTTACCGGCTTGCTGACCTATCTTGTGGTGTTAGCACTTGCTGCTATCCTCAACGGCATTGCAAAATTTCCCGGACTCAACATCGGCAACGGCATCCTCGGAGCCTGCGTTGGTTTCATCAAGGGCGCTCTCTTATGCTGGCTTGTGCTGTATATTGCGCTCTTCTTTCCCCTCACGCGCGATATTCGCAGCGATCTCCATCGTTCGCAATTAGCAACCTATCTGACACAGCCCGATAAAAGCATCGATCGCACGATGCTCGCTACGGCGCCATGGTTTGTTCGCGCATATCTTACGCCCTTATTTTTGAATCACCATAACTAAGCTGCTTCACAACGGTGGCAACTGCCTGAAGCGCACGATCCAACTGATCATCGCTAAAGGCCCCGATCGTCCCGATGCGCACGATTTTGCCGACGAGATCACCTTGTCCGCCGGAAATAACGACACCGTGCTCCTCTCTGAGAATAGTGACGAGATCGGATGCGGCAATCCCGCTAGGAGGCCGAGCGGCAACAACCGTAACCGAATGTGCGTCCTCATGCGAGAATATGGTGAACCCTAAGGCTCCTAAGCGCTCGCGCACCAGCGCGGCTCGCTGTACGTGCCGTGCCATGAACGCATCCGGGCCTTCGTTGACATACCGATCAAGCGACGCATCGAGAGCGTAGACAATGGAAATTGGTGGCGTCCACGGAGTCTGGCCCTTGCGCGAAAACTCCCGTGCCATTCGCAGATCGAAATAATACCGTGGCGAAGTCGATCGTTCCATCGCCTCCCAAGCGCGTTGACTCACTGCAATCATAGCAACGCCCGGCGGCGCAGCCAGCGCCTTTTGCGATGCACTCACAACAACATCGAAACCCCATGCATCCATGTGCATTGGACTCGCCGCCAATCCACTGACCGAATCAACGATGGACAACGCACCATGTTCGCGTAGCGCCGGTACAAGTGCGGCGAGATCATTTTGCACGCCCGTCGATGTCTCGTTATGCGTGAGCAACACGCCACGAATATTATGTTGACGATCATCGGTCAGGCGCTGCGCGAACGCAGTTGGATTCATGCACGCCCCAGGCTCCGTCGGAAGCTCCTCGACGATTGCGCCATAGTGCTGCGCAATCGCGGCCAAACGCTTTCCAAAAACGCCGACGGGAGCGGCCAGCCACCGTTCGCCTGGCGAAACAAGATTTGCGACTGCGGCTTCCAAGCCGCCGGTCCCCGAAGAACCGAGCAATACAACATCGCTCGTCGTCCCAAAAATGGGCGCGAGTCGCGTCGAGCAGCGGTGCAATATCTCGGCAAACGCCGGGCCTCGATGATCGATCAGCGGCCGATGTTGTGCAGCAAGGACCTCCGGTGCGACCATGACGGGACCGGGGAGGAAAAGCAACGATTCTGCAGTCATGGCGCATCGTTTCGACATTGTTGTGCGGTTTCTTAGCGAGTGAACGCGATGATAGCAAGCATTCGAGGCCACGCAGACCGGCTACGTTCGTCGGAGCAACATCCGTGGTTTACACTGGGTGCCGTCATGCTGGGCACGATCATGGGCCCGCTCGATGGTTCGATTGCGAATATCGCGCTTCCCACGATTGCAACGAGTTACCATCAAAGCATCGCCCATACCGAATGGGTGTTACTCGCGTACATGCTCGTGATGGCATCGACACTCGTCATCTTCGGTCGGCTCGGCGATATATTCGGGCAGAAGCGCGTCTACCTCGGCGGATTTGCCATCTTCGCTTTTGGATCGCTGGCCTGCACGATTGCACCGTCACTCTCGACGCTCATTGCTGCGCGCGCCCTCCAAGGCATCGGGGCCGCAATGTTGATGTCGTCGTCGCCCGCGATTATTGTCCACACGTTCCCGGTTTCGATTCGTGGGCGCGCCATCGGTCTTAATGGTGCAGCCGTCGCCGTTGGGCTCCTTGCGGGGCCGCTCCTTGGCGGTTTGATCTTACATGTCGCGAGTTGGCGCTGGATTTTTGCCATCAACCTGCCAATATCGGTTATCGCATTTGCATTTGCCGCGTTCGTCTTGCATCGCACTCCCGGTCGCAAAGAAGAGATCGATTTTCTCGGTGCGGGCGTGCTTGCAGTTGCGCTTTTTTCCATAGCGCTTGCCTTTAGCCAGGCCCCACTTTGGGGATGGACTTCACCGCTCACCATCGGAGTTTTTATCGGTGGGATCATTGCGACGAGCATCTTTATCGCAATCGAAGCTCGTGCCGTTGCACCGACGCTCGATCTTGCGCTCTTTCGAATCCGCCTCTTCGGCATGTCGACGATCGCCGCGACCATGTTCTTTATTGCGTTGTCTGCCGTAGTCTTTACTATTCCGCTCGACGCGCAACTCGTTAGCGGGTACAGCGGCCTTCAGGCCGCCCTCACCTTGCTCCCGATTTTTCTTTTCAATATCGTGCTCGCGCCGACGGCCGGTGCGCTCTCCGATAAAATTCCCATTCGCATCCTAGCCACGATTGGAGCGAGTATCTTTGCCATCGGCATCGGCACGTTAGCGTGGATCGGCTTCCAGCCACTACACCACGCAACGATTCTCGCGATGGTCTTTGCGGGCATTGGAACGACGATTTTTAGCCAGCCGAACAACAATGCCATCATGAGCGCGGCACCCGCACACCGACGCGGCGTCGCTGCCGGGACGTTAGCCACGGCGCGCACGGCAGGCCAACTCCTCGGAACGGCACTTGCCGGCGGTCTCTACTATGCAGTAGGAGCGCACGGCATTTTTGTTGCCGTTGCGCTCCTGATGGTCATCGTTGCAGTTGTGTCGTTTACGCGCGACTGACGCGTCGGGTTGTTCGCTTTGCAGCCGGACGCCGTTTGGTTATCGAGACAACGTTCCCCTCACCACGCTTCATCGTGTCGCCCAAAGCAACCGGCGCAATGATCCGCTTTCCGAGCGCATGATAGAAGACTTGCGAAAGTTCTTCCACCGGAACGAACGTCATCGAGTCGCGAATCTCTTTAGGAATATCGTCGAGATCCATCTCGTTGCGAATCGGAAAGAGAATCTTACTGATGCCCGCTCGTTTTGCGCCAAGCACTTTTTCCTTGAGCCCACCAATGGGGAGCACTTGCCCCGTTAATGTGATCTCGCCCGTCATCGCAAGATTCGGATCGACTTTCATTCCGGTGAGCATTGAGGTAATCGATGTCGCAATCGAAATACCGGCCGACGGCCCGTCTTTCGGCGTTGCCCCAGCCGGGACATGAATATGCAAATCGTGTTTTGCGAAATAATCGTCGGCTAACCCTAATTCGGCGCTTCGCGAACGAAGAAATGAGACGGCGGCCTGCGCGGACTCTTTCATGACATCGCCAAGCTGGCCGGTGAGAACAAGTTTTCCGGTTCCCGGCATCGCCTGCGTTTCGATGAAGAGAATATCGCCACCAACCGGCGTCCACGCCATGCCTGTCGCTACGCCGACGGATGCCACACGTTTTTTTACTTCATTGAAAAAGCGCGGTTTTTTCAGGTATTCCGCGAGGTTATCGGCCTTGATTCTCGCCTTGAGACGCGGATTATCTGCAGCCTGGCGCGCGACTTTACGAAAGACCGTCCCAATTTCACGCTCCAAGTTACGCACACCGGCTTCACGCGTGTAATCATTGATAATCGCACGCAGCGCGGGATCGGCAATTTGCACGTGCTGCTCTTTTAGCCCGTTGGCAAGGCGCTGTTTTTTCACCAGATAGCGTTTGGCGATTTGGAGTTTCTCCATCTCGGTGTATCCGGAAAGTTGAATGATTTCCATACGATCGCGCAACGGCGGCGAAATCGTATCGAGCGAGTTTGCGGTACACACGAAGAGAACGCCGGAAAGATCGAAGGGCAGATCGAGATAGTGATCGCGGAACCCCTTATTCTGCTCCGGATCGAGGACTTCAAGTAGAGCCGATTGCGGATCCCCGCGATAATCGGCGCCGACTTTATCGATCTCATCGATCATCACGACAGGATTACGGGTTCCCGCATCGCGCAGAGCGCGAATGATCGTTCCCGGCATCGCGCCGATATAGGTGCGCCGATGCCCGCGAATTTCTGCCTCGTCTCGCACGCCGCCAACCGAAAGGCGAACGAATTTCCGACCCATCGCCTTGGCTATCGATTGCCCAAGCGAGGTTTTGCCAACACCGGGTGGGCCGACAAAGCACAAAATTGGGCCGGTGATTTGTTTCTTGAGCTTGCCGACGGCGAGGTATTCGACAATACGATCCTTGATTTTCTCGAGATCGTAATGATCTTCATCGAGGACCTTGCGGGCCACGTTAAGATCGAGATGATCGTCCGTCGTTACCGACCAAGGAAGTGTCGTAATCCAATCAAGGTAGGTTCGAATGACCGAATACTCGGGTGACGCCTGCGGCACTTTTGAGAGCCGATCCAATTCCCGATCTGCGGCTTTTTTTGCATCTTCGGGCAAGTTCGCCGCATCGATTTTCTCGCGCAATTCGTTCATTTCGGATTGCTGAGGATCGATTTCGCCGAGTTCTTCTTGAATTGCGCGAAGCTGTTGACGCAGATAAAATTCGCGCTGGTTCTTTTCCATTTCGCGCTGAATATCGGTCTGAATTTTATGCCCGAGCTCGACGACTTCCAATTCCTTCGTGAGCAACATCGTCAGCTTGCGCATCCGCTTGGCGGTATTGCGTTCTTCGAGAATGGCTTGCCGCTCGGCCGTTTCCAAGCGCATCGTCTGCGTGATGAAATAGGTGAGCAAATTCGGATCGGAAATGTTATGCACTTCCATCTCCATCTCACGCGGAGCCGAAGGCATATACGAAATCAGTTTTCCGAACAAGGTAGAGAGGTTGCGATGCATGGCAAGCAACTGGTCGGATTCAACCGTAATATCCGGCATTTCCGAGTAGGAGGCCATCATATAGGGTTCGCTCTGCACGAACTCGTCGATGCGGAATACTTCTTGACCGGCAATAATGCAGCGTAAGGTTCCGTCGGGAACTTTGAGCATTTTTTGCACGATGCCGATGGTTCCGACTCGGACAACGTCGCCCGTGCCGGGATTTTCCGTATCGCGATCCTTGAGCGCGACCAAGCCGATCGGCTTACCTTCACGCAGGGCCTCTTCAACGAGTGCAATGCCATTGCGTTTTACAACGGCAAGCGGCATGACCGTATGCGGAAAGAGTACGGCATCTTGCAACGGCAAAATTCCGATGATTCCGGCAGAAGTTGTTTTGGTTTGTGATTTACGCGCAGCCATAATTACGGGCGAGTCCTTGTCACGATGATATGAAGTTCAGTGCGAGAAGTCGGAAGGTAATGGATTTCGGCAATCGGCAACGTGATGACGAGCATGCCATCGCCGTATTCGGCAACGAGATCATCGTAACGGACGGGTGCCGGCAGGGCGACCTCTTTAATGAAGGTTCCAAAGCCGATTTCTTTTTGAGCGAAACGAGTGGGCGGAAGCGTGCGACGATCTTGACGTTGGCCGGAGATGACCAGACGATGCCCATCGAGTGAGAGGCGTAACGATTCGGGTTCGATGGCCGCGAGCTCAACGTACACGAAAACGCGTCGCCCGCCCTCATCGACGAGGACATCGGCGTTCGGCTCAAACTGACCGAGGCGCGAGCGCAGCACGAAATCCATAGTTCCCCTTCCCAACCCGCAAAGTTAGCACTCGGTTTCGCCGAGTGCTAATGCTTCGCCTACTGGCCGGAAGGGTCGGGAAGATCGCGTCCGGCGGGCCAAACCACGCACGGCACAAGCCGAACCCGAAGGGGATCAAGCGCGCCGGCCGGGATCGAGACCCGGAAGAACTCCTGATAGTTGGTCTTCACGCCAAAGCGCTTCACCGGCGGGAACTGGGTGACCGTATCGGCCGGCATATGGGCGACCCCAAGCACCAGATTACTCAGGCGGGCATCGGCGGCGGACATATAATCTTGGTGGCGCTGGGCCAGCCATGTCGTGCCATCGTGCAGCGTATAGAGAAATCCGATGACATTGCCCTGGATCATCGTGGTTTCGGCGACGACTTTATCGATGCGCACGATCTGCATGGCCGATTTTGCCGGGGGTTGCAGCACCTGCGGGACTCCGCGCGATGAATCCAAGCACGGACCGCCATTTAACGGCGCTGCATCCACGCTTGCCGAAGGCAAACTTTGCGAGGTGGAATCCAGCGGAATGGGGGTCGTGATCGGAGCTGGCGGCAGCGTCGGCAGCGGAGTCACCTGCTGAGCTGCGCTCACGGACGAAACCGACGCAAGCATCGTGAGAACGAAAAATGCCACGAGTTTTCTCATGGGCAGACCGCTTCGCGCACGAAGGAAGCCATTCATGCAACCTCCGAGCAATCCGAAGCGGTTGCCATGAAGCGATGAAAGCAACCGTCTACCACGGCACGCGCGACGTTCGCGTCGAGACCGTCCCCGACCCGAGCATTCTCGCTCCAACCGATGCCATCGTACGCGTCACGCGCGCGGCAATTTGCGGCTCCGATTTATGGTTTTATCGCGGTATCACTCCATGGGAACCGGGAGAGCGGACCGGCCATGAATTCGTCGGCGTGATCGAAGCGATCGGATCCGATGTGCGATCGCTGAAGATCGGCGACGCCGTCATCGCACCATTTGCCATCAGCGACGGCACCTGCGAGTTCTGTCATCTCGGCTTGCAAACATCATGCCTGCATGGTGATTTCTGGGGCAGCGAAAAAAATGGCGGACAAGCGGAGATGGTTCGCGTTCCGTATGCCGACGGGACGCTGGTAAAAATGAGTGACGTCATGGCCCATGACGACGCCATGCTTGCCCATGCTGCGACGTTATCGGACGTGATGGGGACCGGGCATCACGGTGCGGTCACCGCCGGAACCAAGCGCGGAGGGACCGTCGTTGTCATTGGAGACGGCGCCGTTGGATTATGCGCGGTTCATTCTGCGGCAAAACTTCTCGATGCAGAACATATCATCGCCGTTGGACATAACGCGCATCGCCTTGAATTGGCGCGAGAATTCGGCGCAACAACAATTTTGAACTCGCATGACGATGGCGTTGCCGAGACGATCCTCGAACTCACCAAAGGCGGAAGCCCGAGTGTTGTCGAGGCTGTCGGAAATCAGGAAAGCCTGGATCTTGCCGTTGCCGTTGCCAGGCCCGGTGGAACGCTCACCTTTGTCGGTGTACCGCATAATGTTGAAAAACCGGATCTGCGTGGCATCTTTTTAAAGAATGTCTCGCTGCGCGGCGGCTTAGCCCCGGTGCGCGCGTACCTTGAAGATCTTATCGCCGCAACATCGGCCAAACGCATTACGCCGGGACGCGTTTTCGATCTCGAACTCGCGATCAATGACACGCCAAAAGGCTATGCCGCAATGGATGAACGACGCGCAATCAAAGTGCTGTTGCGTCCCAATTGACGCCTGCATATTTCGAACGTTACGGTGATGCAAACAAGCCGGCGATCGTGTTTCTCCATGGCATTCGCCTCGGTCGCGCGATGTGGGCGGAACAAGCACGTGCTCTCCAAGACGCGTTTTGCATCCTTGCCATCGATCTGCCCGGACACGGTGCGGCAACCGAGATTCCGTTCACGCACGATCACCTAATCGCAACCATCGATGCGGCAATGGACGCAAGTGGTATCGCCCGAGCAACCGTTGTCGGGTATTCACTCGGCGGCTATGTTGCCATTGATTACGCGCATACCCGACCTGAGCGCGTCAGCGCACTTTTTCTCGATGCTTGTGCGCTCGATCCTGAAGGCTGGAAAGCATGGCCGTACCCATTTGCGGCGACAGTAGCCAATGCGTTACCGAGCAGTGCGCTGCACGCGCTTGCGCTGCCGATTATCTATGCGACGCTTCCTTTTGCAACGGCACAGATGGTAGCTGGCATTCCGTTTAACGCAAACATGCTGGTGGAACTTGGGCGCTACATCACCGAACGCCCGCGTTTTAGCGAACTGCTTGCTTCCTATCAAGGCCCGGTTGCCATCGCAAATGCCGCCCTCGATTATGTCTTTCGCATGGATGAAGAACGTTTTCTGCGGAGTAGCAAACGCTCACGCTACATTCCCATTCCCGGCTTTGATCATGTTGCACCGCTTCGTGAACCGCACGCCTTCGCTAAGGCAGTCGGGCGCTTCGCCGCTGCCAATTAGCAGGGCGCGCGGGTTCTCCACGCTAACGCGCAGTCGATGGCCACGCTCCTTCGCCGCTTAGGGACACGCGATGCCGCCCTCATTGTAATGGGTGGCATTATCGGTTCTGGAATTTTCCGCAATCCGTCGGTCGTCGCCAAACTCGTCCATACCGGACCGCTGGTGATGCTGGCTTGGATCCTTGGTGGCATCATTGCGTTACTCGGTGCATTTCTCTTTGCAGAACTTGCGTCACGCCGGCCCGCAGACGGTGGGCTGTACGCCTATATGCGCGACGCCTTTCATCCGTCGCTTGCATTCGCTTATGGATGGACGCTTTTACTTGTCTCACAGTCCGGTGGAGCAGCGGCCGCCGCACAAACGTTTGCCGGGTATTTTGAGCCTCTTACCGGCTTGCATGTGAACAAAAATCTCCTTGCGGCGATAACCGTTGCCGTGTTCGTTGCCGTGAATTGTCTTGGCGTCAAGGCCGGATCACGAACACAAAATGCGTTCATGGTAGCAAAGATTCTCGCTATTGTCGGTTTCATCGGCATCGGCTTGTTTGCACCGATGCATGCAAGTGCCTCAACGCTCATGCACGCCGCACCGCCACCGAACGCGCTTGCAGCAATGGGACTCGCACTTGTTCCGGTTCTCTTTGCCTATAGCGGCTGGCAAACGTCGTCGTTCATGACTGGGGAATTGCGCGATCCGCAACGCACACTACCGCGTGGAATGATCATCGGTGTCGGTATTGTGATCGGCTTGTATCTTGCGGTCAATGCGGTTAGCCTTTGGGTGCTGGGACCGAGCGGACTTGCAGCTACCGACACACCGGCTTCGGATATCGCTCGCGCAGTTCTCGGCCCCGTCGGGCAGCGCGCGATGGCGATCGTCGTTGCACTTTCCACCCTCGGTTTTCTCGGCAATCAAATACTCACATCGCCACGCGTCTATTTTCAGATGGCGGCCGACGGCGTCTTCTTTAAGCAACTTGCCTGGATTCACCCAACCACGCGCGTGCCGGTCGTTGCCATCGCCGTGCAAGGCATTGCCGCTCTGCTCATCGCCTTGCTACCCAATTACGAACAGATTCTCAACTATGTGACATCGGTTGATTACGTCTTTTTTGGACTTGCTGCCATCGCCTTAATTGTCTTTCGCGTTCGTGACGCGCGCAGCGGCAACTCTCCCGGTGGAATAAAAATGCCATTGCATCCCTATTCAACAATTCTCTTCGGAGCCGTTGCTTGGGCAATCGTCGCCGACGTTGCGCTAAAATCGCCGGGTGATTCCCTTGCCGGGTTAGGAATACTCCTCTCGGCTCTTCCCGTGTATTGGCTGTTCGTTCGCTTCCGCCGTGCGAACGATGTTGCCTCTACGGAATCCTGACGCCGAATCCGAGGCCAACGTAGTGAAACTGCTTGCTCGGATCGCCGATGAGCGTATTCCCGAGTTCAGCATCAATTTCGAATCGCGTTCCAAGTTGTTTTTGAATGCCGTAATCGATAAACGCACGTCCGCCCTGATCGGGCGCAAGTTTCGATGTATAGACGTACTCAGCATACAGTTGCGCATTTCCACGAAGCGCCGAAGTCACGACGAACGATGGCATCAAGACAGAATATCGTGAACGCATATTGTGTGCATCATAGCCACTTGTCGAGCTGTAAGCGATCGTCGTGGAAAGCCCGATGGTCGGTGTGACCGAATAGGCCACATCGAGGTTCATCGTCTCCGTCGCACCGCCGGCGGAAAAGCCATTTGTTCCGTTCGGACTCGTATAGAGGGCATCGAGCGCATAAATAAACTGACCTCGCGGCGTATATTCGAATTTCATGCCAAGGCCGCCATCTTGATAGCCTTGATTCGACGACAGCGCACCGAGGCCATCGGCGGCAAGCGTCTTGTTGTAATACGGGCCGATGAGATCGAGCTCAAACCGCTTGCTCACTCCGTAACGCACAAAACTTTGCGGATAGGAAATCGTGCGTGACCATCGCGTCGTGTTCGCTGCGTTTTCTTGAACCTGGTAGCCCTCTTCAACAACGACTGTTTTCGGAGCAACCGCGCAGGCACTATAGCCGATTGTTGGGCGGTTCAGAGTGGCAAGCAAACTGCCATCGCCTGCGCACGGGTCCGGTGCAGGCGTCGGCGTTGCTGCCGATGACTTCGGTGCCGGCGATGCTAACGCCGGAGTAGCAAAAATGAGCGCGCAGAGGACTAGGAGCAACTGATAGAATTTCATGTTCTTCTCACAGAATTTGGGCGAGTAAATGCGACGGAACACTCCGATAGAGACATTTTTATGTTTCGTCGTCGGCGACTGATTCGTACTTGGTCCATCGTCCATAGCTCTTTTCCACCTCCTCTCGTGTGACGAAAACAAAAAACTGTCACGGCATTCCCGCGACAGTCAAAGAACCTCGATCTTGATTCGGCGGTGCCTGGTAACCCATTGGGGTCTCTCGACCTTTCTGGGCAGCGGCGTATCATCGCACGGACGCCTCGCCTAACGAGGAATCCAAAGTCATCATACCTTTGCCTGTCAAGCGTAAGAACACCCTCGAAACACTCACGTTTGCGGCTTCTGGAGCCGATGGTATAGAGCGTGAGCATGCAAGGCCTCTCCGTTACCGCCGCATGGGCTGTCGCCCGATATCGTCAAACGGTCGCGACGCTCGCCACGCGCGTCCAAAGTGTCGCGCAGGTCTTGCGTCCGCGTGAATCGCCCGAAGCGACCAATTACTTTCGTGCCATCGGTATCGGACGCAATATCGACGTGTTCGCGTAACTCTGAGCGCGTCGCGCTCGACATTTGATGAACCAAAGACCCGATCGTTTCACCGACGGGCGGATGCGCGAACCGGTACCTCTCGAGTATCGTCCCACCATGGAGAAGATCTCAGCCGGAAATACTGCGTGGGTACTGGCAAGTGCTGCGCTCGTCATGCTCATGACCCCAGGGCTCGGATTCTTTTATGCGGGGCTCGTGCAGCGCAAAAATGTGCTCTCGACGCTCATGCACAGTTTCTTCGCGCTTTGCCTCATCGGGGTGCAATGGGTTCTGTGGGGCTACACGCTTTCGTTCGGTCCGGATTTTCATGGAATCATCGGAGGCCTGCAATGGTTTGGATTGCAAGGCGTCGGCATAGCACCAAACGCTGAGTATGCCGCGACGATACCGCATATCGCCTATGCGCTGTTCCAAATGATGTTCGCGGCGATTACACCGGCGCTGATCACGGGCGCGTTCGCCGAGCGTAAACGTTTCTCCGCATTTATTGTTTTCGCGTTGCTCTGGTCAACGTTCGTCTACGATCCGATCGCGCATTGGATCTGGGGCAGCGGCGGCTGGCTGGGAAAACTCGGTGCGCTCGATTTTGCAGGCGGAACGGTCGTCCATATTTCATCGGGTGTTTCCGCGCTTGTTGCCGCATGGATGCTCGGGCCGCGTTTGCGCGTGAGGCAAGCGCGCGAACCGCATGATCGTACCATGATGCTCCTTGGTTGTGCCCTTTGTTGGTTCGGATGGTTCGGCTTTAATGCCGGAAGCGCACTAGCCGCCAACGGGATTGCGGCCTTTGCGTTTATGAATACGAACGCGGCCGCGGCCGCCGGAGCGCTGATCTGGATGGCTTTGGCCTGGCGGCGCGACGGCGCACCGACAACGAGCAGCGTTGCAGCCGGCGCGCTTGCCGGGCTCGTCGCAATTACCCCGGCGGCAGGCTACGTCACCCCGCTGGCATCGCTCGCGATCGGTGCGCTCGCTGCGTGTGCATGCTATGCGGCCGTAAAACTCCGTGAGCGGACGCATGTCGACGACGCTCTTGATGTCTTTCCCGTTCATGGAATCGGCGGCGCCGTCGGAGCGTTGCTTACCGGCGTCTTTGCTACCGTTGCCGTGAACAGCGGAGGGGCAAACGGCGTGCTGGCCGGGAATCCGCGGCAGTTCCTCGTGCAGTGCCTCGCAGTCGCCGTCGTCTGGATCTATTCCGCAGTGATGACGTTTGCGGTTCTCAAAGTCGTGACGTGGATTGTGCCGCTACGGGTTTCTGCCCGCGATGAGGCCATCGGGCTCGATGCGTCGCAGCACGCGGAACGAGCGTACGTCGCCTAAGAGGGTAACCCTGGTGCATCGACCAACAAAGCCACGAACCCTAGTCACTGTGCTTATGTGGAGGATTCCCGGAATGCAACAACCCCAAATGGGCGCTTCGCAAGAAGACCGAACTCTCGCAATGATCACGCACCTCAGCGGAATACTTTTCGGCTTTATCGTGCCTTTGATCATTTGGCTCACGCAAAAAGACACGAAACCCTGGGTTGCCGACGAAGCCAAAGAGGCCTTAAATTTTCAGATCACGCTGATAATCGCCTATGTCATCGGTGGCGCGCTCACGCTCCTCCTCGTTGGAATATTCGTCATTTTTGCCGCATTGATT
Source organism: bacterium (assembly GCA_021778415.1). GTDB lineage: Bacteria > Vulcanimicrobiota > Vulcanimicrobiia > Vulcanimicrobiales > Vulcanimicrobiaceae > JAJYCL01. Next base: position 29,160 of record JAJYCL010000016.1, read on the forward strand.
GCAAATGTGATTCTTTGCATCATCGCCGGAATGAAAGCGAATGCGGGGGAAAGCTATCGCTACCCGTTAACCATCCGTCTCATTAAGTAGTCGCCATAAGGCGATCCCAATCTTCGCGCGAGATGCGCGTTTCGGCCTCGGTTAATGATGCGAGCGGCTTCTTCGGAAGCCGCTCTTTTTCACAAAGATCGGCCGTGTGCGATTCGATATATAACAATCCTGTGACAAACTCACCGCGGGCCCGCGTTTCATGCACGAGCGAAACAGCGGCCATGCGATCACGCGCGTCATAATCACGATCGATCTTGCGCAACAACACGTGCGATCCGTCATCGAGTTCAACATCTTGAACCGAACCGGGTTCGTAGTCGACCGTCACTTCCCGACCGGGCAAAATATAATCCGGAACGTTGAGCAGAACATCGTGATCTTTCACATGCGCATAGGATTTCGTCGAGCCTTCGTGATCGTTAAACGTCACGCACGGGCTAATAATATCGAGAATCGCCGTGCCCTTGTGCGAAAACGCTGCCTGCAATAACGGTACGAGTTGCTTGCCATCGCCGGAGAACGAACGAGCTACGAACGTTGCGCCAAGCTCGAGGGCAAGACCGCAGATATCGATCATCTCGAATTCATTGGCTTTTCCGCCTTTGAGCGTCGATCCCAGATCTGCGGTGGCCGAGAATTGGCCTTTTGTCAGGCCATACACGCCGTTGTTTTCCACGAGATACGTGCAATCGAGATTCCGACGAATCATATGAGAGAATTGGCCTAAGCCGATTGATGCGGTATCACCGTCACCGCTGATCCCGAGAACAAGCAATTGACGATTGGCGAGCTTCGCCCCGGTCGCAGCCGATGGCATGCGCCCGTGCAAACTATTGAATCCGTGCGCTTGATCGACAAAATACGCCGGTGTTTTAGAAGAACATCCGATGCCGCTCATTTTCGCTAGAAGATGCGGCTCTACGCCGTGCTCATACAGCGCTTTAATGAGATGATTCGTGATTGAGTTATGCCCACATCCGGCGCATAACGTCGTCGGCAAACCTTTGTAGATATCGCGACTAAGGCCGATAATATTGACGGTTGCTTCTGCCATGGTATGTTCCTCGCTCTTAATCCGCGACCACGACGGGTGCGCGCTCTACTGCAACAAGAGGTTCGGTGATGGCGCGTGCATCGATCGGCACGCCGTTATAGTGGCGAATCGAGGTGATGCGCGAGACAAGATGCGCCGGCAATTCGGTCCGCAAGATGGAAAAGAGTTGCCCATCGCGATTTTGTTCGACCACATAGACCCGATCGTGACGATGAATAAAATCGGCTATCGCACTGGCCAACGGTAACGCTCGAACGCGCAAGTAATCCGTAGCGATTCCATCCGCTGCGAGCATGTCGCGAGCCTCAACGACGGCGTGATGCGTCGTGCCATAGGCGATGATGCCGACAGTATTTCCCGTTTCTTCGATGGCGGGAGCGGTGACGAGGCCGCGAGCCGTCTCGTGTTTGCGCGTCAAGCGATCGAGATTTCGCTCCCACACCTCAGGCTTTTCCGAATAGCGAGCGAATTCGTCGTGCCCGGTTCCCCGCGTGAAATATCCGGCATTCGGATGATTGGTTCCCGGCAGCGTGCGATAGGGAATCCCGTCGCCATCGACATCGAGATAGCGGCCCCACGATTCAAGTTTTGTCAGATCCTCTGCGCTGAGCACCTTTCCGCGATCGAACGGTTCGGTTGGATAGGGAAATGGCTCGGTCATCCAGGTGTTCATCCCGAGATCGAGATCGAGCAGCACAAAGACGGGTGTTTGCAAACGCTCTGCAAGATCAAATGCTCGCATCGCGTCTTCGTATGCCTCACGCACGGTGCCGGGTAGCAGGACGATGTGTTTTGTATCGCCATGTGAGAGCGTATAGGCAAAGCCGACATCGCCTTGCAAGGTTCGCGTCGGCAATCCCGTTGACGGGCCGACACGTTGCACATCAAAGATCACGCCCGGAATCTCTGCAAAATACGCGTATCCGGCGTATTCCGCCATGAGCGAAAGACCGGGTCCCGATGTTGCCGTCATCGCCCGCGCCCCGGCCCATCCGGCACCAAAAACAATACCCGCCGCAGCGAGTTCGTCTTCAGCTTGGACGATGCCAACATTGCGCATGCCGGTGTCCGCGTCGCTACGATAGCGTTCTGTGAGTGCGATGAAATTTTCGCACAGCGATGACGACGGCGTAATCGGATACCATGCGCAGACGCTACAGCCGCCCTGCACGCTGCCTAATGCGGCGGCCCGATTTCCATCCATCATCAAGAAATTTTTATTTCGTCCGGGAATCGCTTCGACGCTGAAGGGATCGTTCTTTAGGAGATTCGCTTTAGCAAAATCAACGCCGATGGTGAGCGCGGCAAGATTCGATTCCATGGCCTTAGGTTTTGCCGAAAATTGCGCTTCAAGCGACGCACGAACCGCCACTGCATCGATGCCTAATAGTTCGGCGAGTATGCCGACGTAGATCATGTTCAGCAAATACTTACGCAGATTCGCGTTGGGGAAATGCTCTTTTGCTAAGGCAGCAAAAGGTACGGCATAATACGTGATATCAGAACGCTGCGTTTGCTCGGTAATCGGATACGTCGCTTCGTGCACGATGACGCCGCCGGGTTTTACGCTGGCAACATCGTCGCGCCAAGTCGCGGCATTCAGCGCGACGAGAACATCGATATCTCGCGTTCGGCACGCATATCCGCGCGAAGTTACGCGCATGTCGTACCACGTTGGTAACCCCTCGATATTAGAGGGGAAAACATTTTTGGGCGCGACCGGGATTCCCATTCGAAAGAGTGCGCCGGTGAGAACCAAATTCGAGGATTGACTCCCCGAGCCGTTCACCGTCGCAACCCGGATCGTAAAATCGTTCACGATGCGTTGCATATGCTTACCTTAGGGGACGCATCGACGAGCCCTCCCTACAAAAAGCAGGCCGCAGAAAAAGAAAACGGCCCTTGCATCGCTGCAAGAGCCGTTCGTCCCTTGTTAGGGGCAACTACATCATGTCGTAGCCGCCCATGCCACCGGGCATGGAGGGAGCGTCTTTCTTGGGTTCCGGTTTATCGGCGATAAGCGTCTCAGTCGTCAGAATGAGCGCGCCGATCGAGGCCGCGTTTTGCAGCGCCGAACGCGTCACTTTGAACGGCTCGACGATACCGGCTTTGAACATGTCGACGATTTCGCCGGTCATGGCATCAAAGCCATGCGGAGCAACTTTCGCCTTCACGTTGTTGACTTCAACTGAACCTTCGAAACCGGCATTGAACGCGATCTGACGAAGCGGCTCTTCAAGACCCTTGCGGATGATGTCGAGACCAATCTTCTCGTCGGCCCAGGTTGCTGCGTGTCCGTTGGTCTTCGGTGCCGTCGCGATATACTTCTCGACCGCTTTGATGGCGTGGACGAGCGAGCTTCCGCCGCCCGGAATCATGCCTTCTTGCACGGCTGCACGAGTCGCCGAGAGGGCATCTTCGATGCGATGCTTCTTCTCTTTGAGTTCGGTTTCGGTTGCGGCACCGACTTGAATGACGGCAACGCCGCCGGAGAGCTTGGCAAGACGTTCTTGCAGCTTCTCGCGATCGAAATCGCTATCGGTCTCTGCGACCTGGCGCTTGATCATCTCAATACGGCCCTTGATCGCTTCTTGCTTTCCAGAACCATCGACGATCGTCGTCTCATCTTTGGTCACCTTGACGCGCTTGGCACGGCCGAGCTGATCCGGGGTGACTTTGTCGAGCTTGAGACCGAGTTCTTCGCTGATGACGGTCGCGCCGGTGAGGGCGGCGATATCCTTGAGCATCTCTTTGCGGCGATCGCCGAAGCCCGGTGCCTTGACGGCAATCGAGGTGAACGTTCCGCGAAGTTTGTTGACGACCATGGTTGCAAGAGCTTCGCCTTCAACATCTTCGGCGATGATGAGCAACGGCTTCTGAACCTGAACGACTTTCTCGAGCAGCGGAAGAATGTCGGCGATGGCCGAGATCTTGCGCTCCGTTACGAGAATGAACGGGTCATCGAGAACGGCTTCCATACGCTCGTTGTCGGTGACCATATACGGCGAGATGTAGCCCTTATCGAACTGCATACCGTCTTTGGTCTCGACTTCCGTGCGCAGGGTCTTGGATTCTTCAACGGTGATGACGCCGTCTTTACCGACTTTTTCCATCGCTTCAGCGATGAGCGAACCGATCTCTTTATCGTTGGCCGAGATCGATGCGACTTGCGCAATCTTCTCTTTGGTATCAACGACTTGCTTGAACGATTCCATTTCCTTGACGGCAACTTCAACGCCCTTCTCGATGCCGCGCTTGATCAGCAGCGGGTTCGAGCCGGCGGTAACGTTACGCAGACCTTCGCGGATGATCGCTTGCGCGAGCACGGTTGCAGTCGTCGTGCCGTCTCCGGCGATGTCGTTGGTCTTGGACGCGACTTCTTTGACGAGCTGTGCGCCCATGTTTTCGAATGCGTCAGGAAGTTCGATCTCTTTGGCGATGGTGACACCGTCGTTGGTGATCGTCGGCGAACCGAATTTCTTATCGAGGACGACGTTGCGCCCTTTGGGGCCGAGCGTCACTTTGACGGCGTCGGCGAGAATGTTCGCACCGCGCTCGAGGGCGCGACGTGCGTTTTCATCAAATACGAGTTGCTTTGCAGCCACGATGAACTACTCCTTAAACGCTAGCGGCGACTTTGTCGACAATCGCCAACACGTCTTTTTCAGAAACAATGAGATAATCTTTACCGTCGATTTTGACTTCGCTACCCGAATATTTCGAATAGATCACATGGTCGCCGGCCTTCACGCTCATCGCAAGGGTCGTACCATTGTCGAGCACGCGGCCCGTACCGACAGCCGCAACGCGGCCCTCTTGGGGCTTCTCTTTTGCGGTATCAGGAAGAAATATGCCGCCGACAGTCTTATCCGACTGCTCGACGTGCTCGATGACCACGCGGTCGGCCAAAGGCTTGAGATTCACTGGAATCCTCCGAACATTGTGTTGCGTAGGGTGGTAATTTAGCACTCTTAGCGAACGAGTGCCAGCGAATCTTAGCAGACTAACTCAGAGACTGCAAGCGGCTCTTAGGCTCCGCTTGGGGTGCCGAAGCGAGCGAGGTACCGGGAATTCGGCACGAGATAGACCTTTAGGTGCGGATAATCGAGGTACACATCGAAGAAACGCAGGATATCTTGGCCGATCAGCCCGTCAAAATCCTCATGCTCGAAGCCGGGCGCGTGCACCGGGACGAGGAAAAGCCAGGGCGGTAGGCTGAAGCCGGCTATTCCAAGAGACGAAACCTGGCGCTCCCCGACGCTAACGAGTCCCCCGACCCCGCCGATCGATTCCGAAGCCGGCCAAGCCATCTGAATAATGCGTCCAAGACCATGATCTTTGAGGACGGCGCTGTGCGCCCGGACAAAGGCTCTGAAAAGCATGCTTCGATCCGCGCCCGTATCCATGATGAATGTGGTGCCTAGAGCTCCTGCGACATCGGCCTGCATCATCGGCACCTCATCGCCGTCGGCGATCGAGAGGACTCGCGCATTTGCCGGCGGCGAAAAGACTCCGGCATCCAAAAGATCGACTCGATGCTTGACGTAGTCGATGTGGATGACGCCGTTCGCGAGCGCGTCAAAGCCAAGCAGACCGGCTATCGGCGAACCATCCGCCCGAACTTCTTCAAATGGCGCAGTTTGAACAACGAGATTACGGAGAACCACCGACCCGAGCGTAAGCTTCGGAAGCGTCGCATAACCGGCGGAAAACCGACCGCCGGCGGTTTCACTCATACTGCCAACTATTTTGAGGCCTACTGCACGAGCGACATCCGAATTCAGCAGAACGGTGGACGATCCCGAATCGAGAAGAAAATTCACCGGGTGATGAGCCAGCGTCGCGTGCACGATAATGCGATCCGAATCAAATGAGGTAGGAATCTCAGCCGACGAAGAACCTAACACGAGATGATTCGACGCCGGCGCGGGAATCGCCAGCATCGCTGGAGTTACTGCGATTCCATTCGTTACCGAAACAACGTGGAAATCCGAAATATTTCTTTGCTTGGAATCGTGCAAGCGAATATGCCAAGCGCGCTCCTGTCCGTTGGTTAGGCGAAAATCGCTGAAGCTTGTATCGATCTCCTGGCCTTCAACCATGCGCTCAGTTCGAACGAGATAGAACGATGTCGTATCGTAAAATAAGTATTCTTTTCTCCCGCCGGGTGGATCGATCCGAACGACATACGCGGACACCGGATCCGAAACCGTACCGAGTAACGTTGCACCAGCGAGATCTCCTCGATCGAGCCTCGCTCTGGCTTGAGCGTTGATCGCATCCTCATTGTGGATTTTACTTGCCAGAATGACGAAACCATTGGTATTTTGTCGCCAAGCGACTCCGCCAATCGTGCCGCGAGCGGTATGCAAATCGCCTCGCGTATGATCCGAACGATAATCAGTTCCGGATTCAACGGTGCGAATCGAGCCCGTTAGACCTTCCTCGACCGTCGAAGTTACGGTTAGCGATGTCCGGATTGTACGTAGTGGCACTCCTACAGCGCGAACATGTTTTTGAAGAATCTGCGCAAGCGACAACGTCGAAGGCTGCAGGTTTACCGGGGTAGCGCCCGCCGGCACCGCGGCCAGCGCAAAAAGAATGCCGATCGCAAAAATCGATTTTTTCATGGGCCGGACCGGAAGATGCGCGCAAACCATTTATTGGGCTTGAGGAATAGCCGCGATTTTTGATAATCGAGATACACGTCGAATAGATGCAAAAAATCGGATCCTACGACCACATCGGGAGTATATCCCGATGTGTGAAAATTTGAATCGGTTGCAATCATTCGATAGTTCTTAAAGTGCACCGGACCGATGAGGATATCGGAAATATTCGCCATCCAAATATCCACGTCGCGACCATACGCTTTCTTGTTTGCGAAAGGGACGCTTACATTTGCATGCTTGTGTCCGTGAAGATCGGGCACGGCCGAAGGGAAATTTCGCGTAATTGCCCCGGTGACAATTGAAAAGTAATAGCCGTTGTCGAGAAGCATGTGGTTGGCAATATGATCGGCAATGCTTCCCTCGATATACGGTTGCCCATCGTCGAACGTAATCGGAATTGAAGGATAACCGGCTACGGCAATCGCCGGATGAAATGCACTTTCAGGATCCAAGGCTATAAGGCCGTTCACATAATCGATGTGGACCTCACCTGATGACAGAAAGTCGGCTCCGAGCAAGCCAACGACTTTAACGTCTTCCCGCGCATGATAATGGAATGGCAATGCTCGCACGGCGAAGTTATGTAATTGGAGATCGCCAATCGATGCCGATTGAAGCACCGTATCATAACTGACATCATGACCGGCTATTCTGCGGACGTGTCCAAACGTAGGAAGGCCAAGTTCTCGAGCGACCTCGCTATCGATAATGGATTGGCTCATTCCACTTGAAATTTTAAAATCCAAACCCCGCCCATTAACGACCAAGCGCACGATGATATCTCCGTCGATAAAATGAGCTGGAAGCTCATAATGTTTATCGACCGTCGCAAAGGCTACGCTCGACGGCGGGACACCAAATTGACCCGGGTCGACCGGAGTATAGCTCAGCGCAGTCTGACGATAATCAACATCGTAGGCGACATCGCCGCTCGAATCATGAACGTGCCACGGCTGCTCCACACCGTCCGTCAGGCGATAATCGTCGTACGTCGATATAATGCGTTCTCCATCTTCGATTCTTTCCGTTCGCGAGACAAGAAAACTCTTCGCATCGTAGTACACCCATTCCGGATGCTTCCATGAACTGTTTTTCACTTCGACGACGTAGGCATTCCCAATTTTTCCTGCGACTTTAACGTCGTTCTTAGGATCTTCGGCATCGGCTAAAACCCGATACATTGCAAAACTTCCATCATCAACAGTCGACGTCGGGAAAACGATACCGTTAGCATCCCTATGCCAAGCATGCCCTAAGAACTGCCCGTAGGTGTTGCTGATGCTCCCTTTGGTTATTGTCGAAACGTAATCAGCCCCATTACGAACCAGCTTCTCGGCAGAAGCAACTCCCTCTCGAAGAATTGTCCACTGAGCAGTTACCGAACGAGGAACGCGTTTACCGATTGCTTTCGCATGGCTTGCCATGAGCGCGGGGAACGTCTCCGTGGTTTCCGACATACCGGCGGGCGCTTTATTTAGCGCTGCATCGGTTTGCGACGTTGCTGCATAGCCTTGGCTACTTAACAGAAAAAAAAATACGGCTGCGCTACATAGCACGCGTAAAAGAACGAACATTCTCGACTCCAAAATAACGTTACCGTTCGGCCCGGCGCCGCTCGATTGTCATCCTAAAGGGTGATCTCCTTGTGACATATGGAGTTTTCTCTCGCTAGAGCACCCACGCCGGGGAATGCCAAAAGAGAAAATAGGCTTGCACGAGGACCACGATCGCGAAGAAAATGACCACCCACGGGGGCTTCGCCCAGCATCGCCAGGTCCGTACCCCGAGCCCATAGGCCGAGATATAGAGAACCATAGCCGCTAGGGAAAGCACCAAAACGGCGTACTTGCCAAACAGAAGCGATAGAAAGGCCGCCTTGCAAAACGTGAAGGCCCACCCTTCGACGGTTGCGCCTCGCTCATCCGATGGCTCCACGAGGCACCATCCCTTCTCGTGCTCTCGCACGGACTTTTGGAAACAGCCGAGCTGCACAGAACGGCATCCGGACCGGGTCGTTCCCCGCTCCGCCAACATGGACGCAACACTGCTCTAAGCGTTCCGTGATCAGCGTATTGGCATCCATAAAATGCTTGATCGTCACCCGCTTCACGCGATCGGCGACAAACTTCGCCGTTGCACCCTTGCCGAATGCCAAGCGCAAAAGATCCGGAATACCGCCGATGTCGCAGGCACTGCACAGCGTGCGCAAGTGCGTTGCCAATTCCGGCCGAGAGAGCGTCATCGTCTCCGACATCACTCCCATAAGTGCGTTGCGCACTTCACCGAGGCCGTCGCTAAAGGCGATCTGATTGCCGAAGATACTTAAATTTCCGCGCAGAGCATCCTCGCCAAGAATCGTTGCCAAGCCGGTGAAATCGCCATCCTTTGCTTTGAGGAAATAGCCGATGGAACAACAATCCGGATGGCTGCATGGAAGCGCGATAAGATCGCGCGCGCGTAGTCGATGTTTCGCCTGATCCTCGATGCGTTGCAAGACTCCGGTGGTGGTAATGCGCTTCATGGGATCCAATTGCGGCGCACGACCAGAGGCAAAGAGCGGCTGAAACATCACACCACCGATGTACGGCGTCTCAAACGCGGTTCCAAGAACGTCTCCAATGAGATGGGCATTATTCACGTCGACGGTCATCACGAGCGTCGTGAACACGTGCGCCTTGCTAAGTCTCTCGACGGCGCGAGCCTTGGTGGCAACGAGATCCGCGGCACGCATCCGCAGTTGCGTTTCCGCTTGCTGCCCATCATATTGCAAATAGATTTCAACGCGGTCTTTTAAGGACGCAAGCGTTGCAAGAAGCGCATCTTCGTTGGCGAGGCGAATTCCGTTGGTATTGACAAGCACGCGCGATACGGGAAGGTCTTTGAGAGCTTGGAGAATTTCGACGAATTGCGGATGGACGGTCGGTTCGCCGCCGGAGAGCATGACGACGTCGAGTCGTCCACCTTCGCGTGAAATGGCGGTTTCTACCGACCGAATGATTTCGTCAAAAGGAAGATAGTGCGAAAGCGATGGGCTTGAGCTGGCGTAGCACGCCGGGCACTCAAGATTACATTGCGTGGTAATGTCGAGCAAAAAAATGCATGAATGTTGGAGATGCGTGGGCCCAAGACCGTATTCGTAACCCATCGGCAATGGGTAAATATCTTGCGTATCGGGGTGAATCGTCTTCGTTGGAACCCGCCATTGCTGCAAGTACCGCCACAATTCGGCATGTTCTTCATAGAGCGACCACACCTCGCCATGCCCTCGGCGACAGTAGCGCCGCAAAAACACCTGGCCTTCGCGTTCGACTAAGTGGGCATCGCAAATATCGGTGGGGTATTCGGGATCGAAATGCTCATCCTCGGAAAAGCATGTTGGACAAACTGCTCGCACGCTCTTGAGCAGCGTATAATCACGAAGCTGTAAGGTCATCAAAATATCTCGGTCAGTGATTCATCAGCATTGAAAACGTCATCAGGTCGCACAAGGTTAGGCCCCCTAAGAACACCACGGAGAACGCAATAATGAACTCACGTTCAAATCTCGACATCGGCCCGCGACGAAATTTCCAAAAAAGAAATGCCACCATTGCCATCGTTATGGAGAAATAGGTGCCAAAAAACAGTTGCTGCTTGCCAAAAAACGCCAAAGACAAAAATCCCGTGCACGCAAATCCTAGAATTCCGGCAAGTAGACCGAATACCGGTGCGAGACCTTTGGTTGCCAGACGTGCTAGAAAACCGCTTTCCCCTGGAAGTGCTTGCGTGAACGATTCGCCGCAGTGCTCGCAATACTCGGCATCGGAGCTGTTCGCCGCATCGCAATTTTTGCAGGTCATCAAGGAATTACGCGGTCACCAAGTGTGCGTTTTGACGCAGTCCCATTCGTATGGCCATCGCTCCGAATATGATGAGTCCGAGCATTGCGCCATATTGAGCACTTGTTAAACCGAATGCAAAGGCTGGAACGTCGCGGAAATTCTCGATAACAAAACGACCAATGCAGAACAGCATTCCTTGCACAATGAAAATGCCGTTTTCCGGCAACACACGTCGACGATCGAGATACGAGAGCGCGCCGAACGTTAGCCCCGCCCACAATGCAAGATACAGTTGGGTCGGATGGCGCCAAGCACCATGATCGTAGACCGACCACGCAACGCTTGTCATTTTTCCGTAGCAACACCCACCGATGAAACAGGCGATTCTTCCGACGGCCTCACCGGCAGCGATGGCAAGCGCAAAGAGATCACCCGTCGGGCGAATGATTCTCAGGTGCCGTTTCACGAGGATCACCGCCAGCCAACCGCCGAGAATGCCACCTTCGATCGTTTTGCCGGGTGCGCCGCCAAGAATATCCTGCAGTAGATTGGCGCCGATAAGACCACCGACCAAACCGGCAACCATGATCATCCCGATGCCATCGGTGGCAAGCCCTCGGCGCTTCGCAGCACACCAAAACACCCACGCAGCGAGCGCGTAGGCGACGGCGTAAACGCCTGAGGCTACGGCAATACGCAGATGCTCGTCAATGCCATGAAAAGAAAACATGGTTCGATCCTCGCGTCCCAAACAAAATACGCCGCGGAACGACGCCGCGGTTCGGATGGCGATTCGATGCAATCATCAAGCGCCCTCCGCTTTCGAATGCGGGAAGGAAGCTAGTGAAAAATGCCGCTCCCGAACGCGAGCGCGAACGCGAGAAAGCCGATGTAGGCGAACCCCATGAGCATCATGGGTGCCTTGCGCCAGGGAATCAGCGCTAAGATCATGACGGTTAACGCAATCGGCGCCCCAGCAGTAACAAGCGGTTGCAGGTGATCGGGCTGGGCCAATCGGCTCCAAACGAGGTAGGCCGAACCAATACCGAGCGTCGCGCTCAGCAAGCCGCCCGCCAGGGCGATTATCACATCCCCGAGCCGCCGCTCGACCATGTCCTCTCGCATCATCATGCCGCCAAGCGTACAAAACTCGCCTGGTGCGTACCTGAAAATACCGTGAGATTCCAACGTGTCACCCTGAGCCCGTCACCCTGAGGAGCGCCCGAAGGGCGCGTCTCGAAGGGCCCCGTGCTTCGAGACGCTCGCTACGCTCGCTCCTCAGCATGACAGGAATGCGCTCGCTCCTCATGCTTCGAGACGCTCGCTACGCTCGCTCCTCAGCATGACAGGATTGCGTTCGCTCATCGGCATGACAGCATTCTGTCACCCTGAGGAGCGCCCAAAGGGCGCGTCTCGAAGGGCCCCGTGCTTCGAGACGCTCGCTACGCTCGCTCATCGGCATGACAGGATTGCGCTCGCTCCTCATGCTTCGAGACGCGAAGGGGGGCTCTGTGCTTTGGTGCGAACGATTCGCGATATGGATCAAACGAAGCCACCAATGAACCTTCGCGTTCTCGCTGTCGATACGATTATCGCCGGGGTCATCGCAGGAATACTGCTTGAAGCGTATCTCTACGTCGCCGTCTTGCTCCCGGCACATATGAGCCTTGGGGCGAGTTGGGCGTGGGTAGCTTCCACCGTCTTGGGCAAGGCGATGCTCGCGAATTCGAGCGCACCGATGCTTGGTCTTGCGATCCATTTGTTGGTGTCGTTGGGGTGGGCCGGCGGCTATGCGTATCTGGCGCAAGGAAACGCCGTCATGCGCGATCGCTTTGTAACCAGTGGAATCGTGTATGGCATTTGCGTCATGGTCGGCATGCAACTCATTTTGCTCGCCGATGGAAACTTTCTCTGGAACGGATGGGCGAACTATGGCATCAACGCCTTTGGACATGCCGTATTCTTTGGGATTCCGCTCGCCTATACCGTACGCACATTAGCGTTACGTCGAGCGTGAGCGAACTCGGCGAAATCACCGTTTCCATCGGAGCCTTGCGCGGAAACGCCGAGGCGCTTCGCGCTCTTGTCGCACCGTCGCGCGCGGCATTCGTCGTAAAATCAAACGCCTACGGGCACGGATTAAGCGATGTCGCGCTTGCCATTGAACCAATAGCCGCGATGATCTGCGTCTACGCCATTGAAGAAGCGCTCACCCTACGTGACGACGGCATTACCAAACCGATTCTCATTCTCGGCCCCGTGCCGCAAGATGCCATCTCCGATGCGCTCGCGGCAAAATTCCATCTCACACTTTGGGATACGCATGCCTATCTACAAGCCATTACATCAGCGGCGCACAAGCTTCATGCAACGGCAAACGTCCATATCAAACTCAACACCGGTGTCAATCGCTACGGCTTAGAACCGAGCGATCTTCCTGACGCGCTTGAAACTTTCTGTAAAAAACCGGAATTGCATATCGCCGGGATTTTTTCGCACCTTGCATCGGCCGAAGAGATCGATTCACCCTACACCGAGTTTCAGCGCGCGCAATTTGTGCGTGCGCTCGATGCGTCGCATGCGCTCCTGGATGCGTCGGGCATACAACCAACTCGACACCTTGCCGCATCAGCCGCAGCCATGCTCTATCCGCAAACGCGCTTTGATATGGTTCGCTTCGGCATTGCGCTCTACGGATTATGGCCGTCGTCGGCCGTGCGAGCGGCGATGACCGATGCCGGCCTGCGCCTCCAACCGGCACTGGCATATACCTCATCGCTAGCCGCCGTTCGCGACGTTGTCGCCGGATCGGCGATCGGCTATGGCGGAACCTATCATGCGCCGCGCTCGATGCGTATCGGCGTCGTCCCGCTCGGGTATGCAGACGGCATTCCGCGCTTACTCTCCAACATCGGGGCGTTTCTCGTCGATGGCAGACCATGCCCCGTTGTCGGCCGCGTTGCCATGAATGCGACGCTTCTGGATCTGAGCAACGCTCCACAGGCGCATCCGGGTTCTCCCGTAACGCTCATTGGCCAGGATGGAGATAACGAAGTGACCGCCGACGATTGGGCAACCTGGTCGCAAAGCATCAACTATGAGGTCGTCGCACGATTGCCCGAACGACTTTCCCGCAGATTTCTGCAAGCGTAAGGAACAAGCGGCCAGTTCAAGAACGTTGCTACGATTATGAAGCGCCTCCTCCTCATACCACTTGCCGTACTCTTCTTTGCAGCTAGCCCGGCGTTGCAGATTGTCGTCAATTCATCAACGCTTCCGGTGCCCGCGATGGAGCAACACAGTCGCGTTTTAGTGCCCATGCGAGCGTTATTTGAAGCGCTGGGCGCGGGTGTCGTCTATTCGCCGGCAACACGGACGATCGTCGCCAAAGGGCATGATCGCCGTATCGAGTTGCTCATCAACTCGCCACGAGCAGATGTCGATGGCGCTTCCATTCTGCTTGACGCAGCTCCAACCATCATTGGTGCGCGAACGTTCGTTCCACTTCGCTTCGTTGCGCAAACACTTGGGGCGAACGTCTCCTACGATAACACCTTACGCATCGTGACCGTCTCTTTGCAGCGGCAACGTGCAGCAACAACGCAGGCGATTTCAATCGTATCGATGCAGCCAAGCGACGGATCGAATTTGGCGAACGGCTACCCCACGATTCGCGCGGAAATTCTCAACGCGCCGGCCAATCGACGCCCCGAAATTGCGCTCTACGTCGACAACAACGATGTAACGAGTCTTGCATCGTTCGACGGCCGCATCATCACCTATGTTCCGCGTTCGAGCCTCTCCAGTGGGCGTCACACCGTTACATTTTCCGGCGACTATGATGGAAGCTACCCATTCATTCGTACGTGGAGTTTTACCAACTCGCTGTCGTACCAGAACACGGCAAACTGGCCATCGATGTATAATCAATTCGGTTTTCGCCTGCTCGGTTCGCCCTTCGTTGCCGCCGGACAATATTTGCAATTTCTCCTCACCGGCCCAGCCTATGGATCAGCCTACCTACAACCATGTTATGGGAATCAGCTCATACCGTTTACCAGCTCGTCGAACGGCTATTACTACGCAAATTTACAAGCACCGTACGTTGATTCGTACTACCGCTGCCCGGTGACGGCCATCTTCTACGATCAATTCGGGAACGCAACGTATCTTCCATACCCGGCATACTTTAACGTCAATCGCAATTATAATCCGCAACCGACGCCTCGGCCGTACGTAACGTTACCGCCGCAAACACCGACGCCGCAGCCGACTCCTTCGCCAACACCGGCAACGCGCCACATTCTCCCCATCGGGCAGCCGACGGCGCAACCGACCAGCCTTCCCACGAAGCACCCAATAACGACTCCCGTACCGAAGCGCATCATACTGCCCATCCACCGCGGGCCGACGCTCTACCCGCATCCGGTTCGGCCGAAGGCGACCGTTCGGCCGAAGGCGACCGTTCAGCCGAAGGCGACCGTTCAGCCGAAGGCGACCGTTCAGCCGAAGGCGACCGTTCAGCCGAAGCCTGCTGTCAAAGTGACGCCGCCGCCGCATGTCGCGCCGAAATCAACCGTCGCGCCGAAGTCAAAGCCGAAACCGAAAGGCAAGCCGAAACCCAAGGCGACGCCGCATTAGCCCAGCGCAGCAAGCGCCTCGGGAAGATTGATCGTCCCTTCATACAGTGCGCTGCCAACAATACACGCATCAACATTTTTTGGCGCGTGATCCCGAAGCGCACGCAAATCATCGATCGTATGCGCGCCTCCGCTCGCGATGACGC
The DNA here is from genome assembly GCA_021778415.1 of bacterium. Classification (GTDB taxonomy): domain Bacteria; phylum Vulcanimicrobiota; class Vulcanimicrobiia; order Vulcanimicrobiales; family Vulcanimicrobiaceae; genus JAJYCL01. The sequence continues at coordinate 44,544 of JAJYCL010000016.1, forward strand.
TTCCGCCAAAAATTCCGGCAACCGTTGCGAGTGCGTCGTGATCGTACCCTTCACCCATCCCATCGCGCAGAATTTCCGTGAAAATTAACCGCGTTGCGCCCCAACCTGCAACGCGCTTCACCAACGCATCACGATCCACCGGCGTTGATTCCGCCCATCCGCGAACGGCGACAAACCTTGCGCGTGCATCAATCCCGGCGATGACCTTATCCCCGAGAATGCGAAGTATATTACGAGTCATCCGTTCGTCTTCTACTAAAATGGTGCCGATGATGACGTGGGCCGCGCCGGCAGCCAATCGTGCCTGTGCTTGATCCAGCGTGCGGATTCCACCACCCGTTTGCACGGGCACATCGACAGCCTTACAGATGCGAGCGATCGCTGCGTGATTTTCGCCCGACCCAAACGCAGAGTCGAGATCAACGACGTGCAAGCGCTTTGCTCCCGCAGCAACGAACGCTTTTGCGCGAGCGACCGGATCATCGTCATAAACCGTTTCGCGAGCCACCTCGCCTTGCTTTAAGCGAACGCATTTTCCATTACGCAGATCGATTGCTGGAATGAGTTGCATTGGGAACCCCCTAGGCTGCACGAGCGATGTGAAGAAACTGCCCCAAGAGAGCGGCGCCGGTCGCCTGACTCTTTTCGGGATGAAATTGCATTCCCATTATGCGGTCTTGAGCAACGACGGAAGAAAATGTTTGACCGTGCGTTGTTGTCGCAACCGTAACCTTGCCTACCGGAGCGCAATAGGAATGCAAAAAGTACGCATAGTCGTCCCTGCCGAGGACGTTCACTAGCGGATGATCCGCAGTTTTTTGCAACGTATTCCAGCCCATATGCGGTATCCGCGGAGCATCGGCAATTTTCATAATCGCCCCGGGGAAAATCTCTAATCCGCGAGTGCCTGCAAATTCATCGCTTGACTCAAACAAAATTTGCATGCCGACACAAATACCGAGATACGCACCCCCACGCGCAATGAGTGTCCGAATGGCGCTATCGAGATGGCGTTCGCGCAACGCATTCATGGTTGCCGGAAACGCCCCATCACCCGGGAAAATTGCTGCATCGGCTTGAGCAATCAGTTGTGGATCGCCCGTCACTTCGAAAGCGGCATCGTGGCGGGTGAGCGCGCCGATCAGCGATCCCAAATTTCCCGATCCATAATCGATGACGGCGATCATAGCACTATTCGAGAACGCCCTTCGTTGAAGGCACATCACCACCAACGATTGCTATGGCTTTGCCAAACGCCCGAGCACATGCCTTAAACGTCGCCTCGCAAACGTGATGCGCGACGTGTCCGTGCAACTGCTGCAGATGAACGGTCAGCTTGGCATTATCGGCCAACGCACGGAAAAATTCGGGCACCATCTCGGTTGGCATCGCACCGAGGTTTTCACGCAACAACGTGATCTGAACGTTCGTGTATGCACGACCTGCAAGATCGATGGACGCCAGAATAAGTGCGTCATCGAGAGGGACGATGGCATCGCCGAATCGTGCAACTCCACGCTTGTCACCTAGGGCATCGTGAATGGCCTTACCAAGAGCGATCCCCACATCCTCGATGACATGGTGGTTATCCATACCATCGCCCTTTGCCGAGATCGTCAGGCCGATGCCACTATGCTTTGCAAATGCGGTAAGCATATGATCGAAAAAATCCACGCCTGTAGCAATCTCGATAGTTCCACCATCGAGATTCACGTGGAGTTCGATACGCGTTTCATTCGTGACGCGGGAAACGCTACTTGTTCGTTTCGCGCCGCTCACGTCAAGCTCCGATAGCTTGGGCGCGACGATCGGAGATCGGAACGAACGGACCTGGTGCCGGCCCGACATAGGTGGCCTGCGGTCGAATTAGGCGATTGTCACTGAGTTGTTCGAGAACGTGGGCCGTCCAGCCAGCCGTACGCGCACAAGCAAATAGGCACGTAAACTCATCACCCGCAATGGCAAGATCGGCAAGGACCGGGGCGGTATAAAAATCGACGTTTGCGTAGATTTTTTTCCCGGGCTTCTCTTCTTGCAGCACTTTGTTCGATGCGTCTTCAAGAGAACGAGCGATATCGTACCAACGGGAATCGCCGCGATAGGCGCTGAGTTGCTTTGCCATCGCTTCGAGATGCCGAGCCCGCGGATCGCGAACTTTATATTCGCGGTGTCCCATGCCCATGATGCGTTCGCCGCGAGCGAGGACTTCTCGCACGTACGTTTCTGCGCGATCTTTGGTTCCGACTTCGAGCAGTGTATTAAACGCCGCACTCGCGGCGCCGCCGTGCAGATCGCCTTCGAGCGTAGCCAAGGCCGCGGTGATCGCCGCATAAATATCTGAGCGCGTCGACGCAGTGACGCGGGCACTAAACGTCGATGCGTTATACGAATGATCGGCGAGCAAGACGAAATACGTATCGAGTGCGTCTTCCTCGATATCCGATGGTACTTTTCCGGTCCGCATGTACAGAAAATTCGCCGCATGCGAAAGATCGGTCCGTGGTTCAATCGGTTCCAGCCCACGACGAATGCGATCCCACGCAGCAAGAATGGTCGGCATTTTTGCAATAAGTTCAATTGCGCTGTGAACATCACTCACGTGTTCGCCGCGCTGATTCACCGGCGAAAAGAGTGCAAGTCCGCTCGTTACCGTACGCAGAACATCCATCGGCCATGCGGTCTTGGGTACGCGCTGCATCGAGTTGATCAGCGGCTCGGGAATCATGCGACGGGCGCCGATCTCCCGCTTGAGCGACTCGAGTTCTTCGGCCGTCGGGAGATGTCCGTAAAGCAGAAGGTGCGTGACCTCTTCAAAGGTCGCGTTCGGCGCAAGATCATCGATATCGTATCCGCGATAGGTCAATCGCCCGATCTGGCCCTCGACGTTACTGAGTAAGGTCGAGCCTACGACGACGCCCTCTAGGCCGCGATCAACGACAAGTCCGGTGGTAGCCACGAACGCCTCCTGCTTTTAGTGGGTCGACAGCTGCCGACCCGTAATAAACCATGCGCATGCTTCGTCAGTCTCGCGGACAACCCCCCGTGCGCAGCCAGATTGGTGCGCCAGCGTGTGCCCGCTTCCTGCCGAGGAGCGCTCGAGGGGGGCTAGAGCACCCGGAGCGATTCGCTAAAGGCGGCCAAGAAGACCCTCACGTCATCCTCGCTGAAAATCAGCGGGGGCTGAATGCGCAGGACGTTGCCAAACCGCCCACCCTTGCCAAGCAAAACGCCGCGTTTGCGCATCTCCTCAAGAATCCGGTTGGCCGCCTCGGGAGCATGAGCTTTGGTGATGGGATCCTTGACGAGCTCGACACCGATCATCAAACCTCGGCCGCGAACATCTCCCATGATCGCGTATTGCTTCTGCAAATCGCGCAAGCCGGCCAACAAAGCCTCGCCCTGCCGCTTGGCATTGGCGATAAGATGCTTCTTTTCGATCATTTCAATGGTGACGCGGGCCGCCCGGGTGGAGAGCGGATTGCCCCCAAACGTATTGATATGCGGGCCCTTAAAGGCATCGGCAAGCTCCGGCCGGGTAATCGTGATGCCGATCGGCATACCGCTTCCCAAACCTTTTGCCGAGGTGATGATATCGGGAACCACACCGTAGGTAGACACCATGCCGAACATCCCGTCGCCGAGGCGTCCCCAACCCGTTTGCACTTCGTCGGCAATGAGAAGTGTTCCAAACGGTTTGAGCGTTTCGCGTAAGACTGAAAAATATTCCGGCGGCGGGGCGATCATACCGGCAACACCGGAGATCGTTTCTGCAATCATCGCTGCGGGCGCCCCATTTGTTTGCGTTTCAATCACGCGTTTCGCTGATTTCGCGCAGGCCATCTCGCACGACGGATATGAAAGCTGGAGGGGGCAACGATAGCAATACGGATTCGGAACGAAGGCAACGTGCGGCATATCCGGCCCGAAATTGCGCCAATTGCTCAGCCCTGCCATGGCCACTGTGTAGACCGTTCGACCATGATAGGCATGTTCCAAAGCCATGAAATCCGCGGAATTTTTTGCGGTGCGCGCAATGAGAGCGGCCGTTTCGTTCGCTTCGGATCCGGAGTTGCTCACAAACGACTTACTCATGCCGTCCGGCGCAATTCGAGCGACGGTTTCTGCAAAATCCAGTTGCTCGTCGGTGAGATAGAGCGTGGAGACGTGCATGAGTTTGCTAGCCTGCTCGGCAATAGCTTGGGCGACTTCCGTGTTGCCGTACCCAAGCGTATTCGTTGCAATTCCACCAAAGGCATCGAGGTAGTCGTTGCCATCGGCATCTCGCACGTGAGTGCCTTCGCCGCTCACCAGCGTTATCGCATCTTCGTAATACGTCGCTTGCGCGGCAAAGAGATGTTTCTTCGCCCGAGCTGCGTTTTTCGTGGATCGTGAGACGGTATCCATATGAACTCTCCAATGAGACGGCTATGCGTTTTCCGTGATCGCTTCGAACTGTTCTTCGGTAATAACGGAACGACTCTTGCGCATGAGCAACCAATACGAGACGAAGCCTCCGAGCAAACTAAAAAGCCACCCACCGCTCCACAGAATATGCAACGCCGGCACGGCCAGACCCAGCAATGCAACTCCCCAACCGATGACGAGCGCCACAATCGCACGCCCGTTAAAGCCCTTCAAATAGCTATACACACCGTCCGACGTATATAACTGAGCGAGATCGAGGCGTCGTTTGCGAACCAACCAATAATCGGCAATGGCAATGCCGTCGAACGATCCGAGCATCGCGCCATACGTCCCGAGCCAGGTAAAGATGTAGGCCGAAAAAGTCGCAAGAACATACCACGGTTGCATCGCAAGCGAAAGAAGGCCCGTCATGATCGCGCCGATTGCAAAGGTAATGCGACTCGGCCAAAGATTTTCGAACGCACGGGCCGGCGCCATAACATTTGCGCCAACATTGATCGTGACCGATGAAAGCACGACAATACTTCCAGCAAGGATCACAACGGGTGCCGGAAATTTCACGATCAAATCGACGGGGTCCCACAAAGCTTTTCCAAACAGAACAACCGTCGCCGAAGTGACCGCAATTCCGACAAAAGCAAATGCCGCCATCGTCAGTGGCATTGCAGCAACTTGGCCGAGCGTTTGCGCACGTTGCGAGCTCGCGTAGCGCGTGTAATCCGGAATGTTTAGCGCCATCGTCGCCCAGAACGATATGACCCCAATGACCGAGGGAAAGAACGCGGTCCAGAAAACGTTTCCGTGAATGGACGCGGGCGCCGCCAACATCGCTCCAAATCCGCCCGCGCTTTTGGCCGCCCATAGCAGGAGTGCGATTGCGCCGATTGCGAGCGTTGGCGCGGATATTTGCGCGAGGCGACCGATCGCTTGCGGGCCTCGCATCGCAATGACAACATTTATGGCCCAAAAGATCGCAAACGCCAGCGTCAGATGCAAAGGTGTTCCGCTCCAAAATGAAAGGACGCGCGAAAGTATTGCATCGAGTGCCTGTCCGCCAAACCATGAGTTAATGCCGAACCAGCCTGCCGCAATAAAGGCGCGCGCTAATGCCGGGATATGCGCACCTTTGGTTCCGAACCACAGCCGCGCAAACACAGGATATGGAATGCCGAATTTTGTTCCCGCGTGCGAAACGAGCAAAATTGCGCCCATCACCACCAAAGAACCGACGAATACGGTGAGTACCGACTCCCACCAATTCATCCCCAGCGCGATCATGCCGCTGGCCAACGAATACGTCGGCAGACACAAGCACATCCCAATCCACAACGATGCAAAGCGCATCCCGGACCACGAATGTTCCGTAAGCGTACACGGACGAAGATCCTCGTTCCACATCGATGTATTTGTTGCAAGCTTGGCCTGCGATGCATCCGTCAGCACGACGACATCTCCAACGCGCTTTTGCGTTGCCGCGATCACTATTGCGCCACCAAATCACCATAGCTATCAGGTCGTCGATCACGGAAGAACTGCCACGTGTTGCGAACTTCGCGAATGACATCGCGATCCATCACGCCGATGACGATTTCATCTTGGTCTCGGCTCCCCATCGCAACAAATTCACCGCGCGGATTGACGAGATACGATTGCCCGTAAAATTCACCCATATTCCATGGTGCCTCTCGCCCAACGCGATTGATCGCGCCAACATAATACCCATTGGCCACCGCATGCGCCGGCTGCTCGAGCTTCCAAAGATGTTCGGAAAGACCGGCAACCGTTGCCGATGGATTCAACACAATCTCGGCACCATGCAAGCCGAGTGCTCGCGCGCCTTCGGGGAAATGACGGTCATAGCAGATATAGACGCCGACTTTGGCAAAGGCCGTATCGAAAACGGGATACCCGAGATTCCCCGGTCGAAAATAATACTTCTCCCAAAAGCCGCAGCCTGCCGGGCCCGCTTGCACCTGCGGAATATGGTGTTTGCGATATTTTCCAAGGTAACGGCCATCGGCGTCGATGACCGCTGCCGTGTTGTAATAGATTCCGGCAAATTCTTGCTCATACATCGGAACGACGAGGACTATGCCCAACTCCTTGGCAAGATCTTGCATGATTCTCGTTGTCGGGCCGCTTGGAATCTCTTCAACTGCGTCATACCATTTGGCGGTCTGTTCCGTACAAAAATACGGACCGTAAAAAATTTCTTGTAGGCAAACGATCTGCGCTCCGCGTTTCTTCGCTTCGCGGATCATGGAGATGTGCTTAGCGATTGCGGCCGCCTTATGCTCTTCGACCGGCCGATCGCCATTGGTATCGTGATGAGCCTGGATAAGACCGATTGTCACTTTTGAATCCACGAGAAGTGCTCCTTACAGCGCTACCGGAAAAAATTTCTCACTCTTTTGGAATCGCCCATGGCCTTTCGTCCCCGTAAAAACATCTCCATCGACAACTTTTACGCCGCGTGAAAAGACATAGCGAGGCCGGCCCTTCACGCGCATTCCCTCGAACACGCTATTATCGACATTCATATGATGCGTCGTTGCCGAAATCGTCCGTTCCGAATTCGGATCCCATATGAGCAGATCGGCATCGCTTCCAACAGCTATCGTTCCCTTGCGCGGGAAAAGACCGAAAATTTTCGCGGCATTCGTCGAGGAAAGCGCGACAAACTGATTTAAGCCGAGAGCCCCGCTATTGACGCCGACATGATAGAGAATAGCCAATCGATCTTCAATCGTCGGAGCACCGTTCGGAATTTTTGAAAAATCGTGCCGACCCAGTTCCTTTTGCCCGCACAGGTTAAAGCTGCAGTGATCTGAACCAAACGTATGAAGTTCGAGATTTTTCAATTTTGCGAGCAAGACTGCTTGATTCCACTTATCGCGAATTGGTGGAGAAAGCACATATTTTGCGCCCTCAAAATCGGGACGAGAATAATCTTCCGTATCGCACACCAGATATTGAGGGCAGGTCTCACCATAAATAGGCAATCCGCGTTTACGTCCATCGCTAATCATATCGGCGGCCATCGCACTACTCACGTGAACCACATAGAGCGGCGCCTTTGCGATTTCCGCTAAGCGAATTGCACGGTGCGTCGCTTCGCCTTCACATTCGACTGGGCGCGTCAATGCATGCCAGATTGGATCGGTCTTCCCATCATCAAGAGCTTGCTTCGTGGTGACTTCGATAACATCGCCGTTTTCTGCATGCACTTGGACGATGCCGCCGGCATCGCGGCAGGCGAGTAACGATTTAAAGATTGTTTCATCATCGACATACAGCACATGTTTATAGGCCATAAAAACCTTAAATGAATTCACTCCTTCCTCACGGATAATGCGAGGAATCTCGGCCATAGTTTCATCGCGACCATCGGCGATTGTCAAATGAAAGGCATAATCGATACAGGCCTTTCCCTCGGCTTTCGCGTGCCATGTGCGTAATGCGTTATGCAAGGAATCACCCTTGGTATGCAGCGCAAAATCAATAATTGTTGTCGTGCCGCCCAGCGCGGCCGCACGCGTACCGGTTTCAAAATCATCCGCAGTCACCGTCCCACCGAACGGCATATCGAGATGCGTATGCGGATCGATGCCGCCGGGAAAAACATAGTGACCCGTCGCGTCGACGACGTCATGGCCGCGCTCGTCGATTTTCTCGGCAAGCATCGAAATGGTCTGACCTTCGATAAGGATATCTGCTCGGCTCTGATCGGTCGCCGTGACAACCAATCCGCCGCGAATGAGGGTTCCCAACTATGTATTCCTTTCTACGCGTTGCTTCCAGGATTCTGCGGGCAATCCATTATCGACGGCCAGCATCTCAATGCAGTTGTCGACGGGACAGACCATCATGCAGAGGTTGCATCCGACACAATGATCTTGATCGATGCGCAACATCGCTACGCCATCGACGATCGTGCGGTCGATACACTGATGCGCAGCGTCTTCACAGGCGATGTAGCACTTACTACAATGAATGCACGTCTCTTGATCGATCTGCGCGACGATGGCGTAATTCAGATTGAGGTTTTCCCAAGTCGTTACTTTCGATGACGCCGCACCGATGATTCCGGTAACCGATGCGATGCCACGCTCATCGAGGTAGCCATTTAGACCACTGATAAGCTGATCGATAATTCGAAATCCATGATGCATGACGGCCGTACAGACTTGGACATTCGTTGCCCCCAGGACGAGAAATTCGACGGCATCTTGCCACGTTTCGACGCCGCCGATGCCTGAAATCGGTAGGTTAACGCCGGAATCGCGGGCGCAACAATTGACCATATTGAGTGCGATGGGCTTGACTGCCGGGCCGCAGTATCCGCCGTGCGAGCTCATGCCATCGACATTTGGAATCGGATTCCACGTTCCCAGATCCACGCCCATCAAACTATTGATCGTATTGATCATGCTGACGGCATCGGCTCCCCCGAGTCGTGCAGCCCGCGCCGGTTCGCGGATATCGGTGATATTGGGTGTAAGTTTCACGATCACGGGAACGCGCGCGACTTCCTTGACCCATTCAGTCACTTGCGCAATGAGATCGGGGTGTTGACCGACGGCCGCACCCATTCCACGTTCGCTCATGCCGTGCGGACAACCGAAATTCAGCTCAAAACCGTCGATGGCTTCTTCTTGCACACGTTTGACTAATTCGTGCCAGGCTTTTTGTTCGCACACTTCCATAAGCGACGCGACGATGGCTCGATCCGGAAACGCTTTCTTACACGCGCGAATTTCGAGAAGATTGTCTTGCAGAGGGCGATCGGTGATCAATTCGATATTATTCATACCGACCATACGATGTTGCTTATAGTCGAAGCCGGCGAATCGCGAACTGACATTCGTGATTGGCGTCCCCAACGTTTTCCATACGACACCGCCCCAGCCGGCCTCAAAGGCGCGAAGCACTTGATATCCGCTATTCGTCGGAGGAGCAGATGCCAGCCAAAAGGGATTGGGGCTGGTGATTCCGGCAAGTGAACTTGCGAGATTAGCCATGCGCAGCTCCCGTTAAGAGATGCGTATGAACGCTCTGTGCAACGGTTTTTCCTTGCTGTGCCGCCTCGACAACCATCGCTTCGCGAGAACCTTTCTCATAGATGCAATCGCCAGCTGCAAAAACTCCAGGACGCGTTGTTTGTAATGCGTCATCGACACGCACTACGCCACCGTCGGAGTCAATGCCAAAGGCTTGCAGTGTTTGCACCAAGCGCGATTGCCCGATTGCTCGAATGACCGCCGAAACGGGTTCGCGAAATTCGCTCCCGGCAATGCGCATGACGCTGCCGTCACGGACCTCCGTCCGCACAAATTCCGCTTCCCGAACGTGATTGTTGGTCCCATGAAAGCCTACTGGGAGGCAAAAAAAGCGAAACTCAATGCCTTCTTGCTTAGCGAATGTGTATTCAAACTCATAGGCCGTCATCTCGGATTCCCCGCGCCGATAATACATGGTCACGTGATCTGATCCCATTCGCTTTGCACACGTAAGCGCATCGATTGCCGTATTGCCAGCCCCAATGACGGCCACGTGATTGCCGAGATCGGGAATTTCACCGCCGGTCTTCGCACGTTCGATGAAATCTAAGGCATCCCAGACCCCAGCTAATTCTTCGCCGGGTAGACCTAATGGCGGAACGCCTCCCATGCCGCACGCCAACACGAGGGCATCATACTCGCTCAGGAGCGACGCGACACTCAAGTCTTCACCAATGCGCACGCCCGTACGCACGTCGACGCCAAGATCGACCACTTGCTGTGCCTCCCAAAGCGCGACCTCCGTTGATAAACGGAATGGAACGATCCCATAGGTGTTCAGGCCGCCGAGTTGCGTATGCGCTTCAAAAATAGTCACAGCGTGACCAAGCAATCGCAAATCGCGAGCCGCAGACAATCCGGCCGGCCCACCGCCAACGATGGCAACGGATTTACCGGTTGGCTTACCTGCCGTAAAAAGTTTCGTCCCCGTGCGCATGACCCAATCGATGGAATAGCGCTGCAGATCGCCGATGCGAATGGGCGTGTCGTCCGCATGATAGACGCATGCGCCCTCACAAAGCTCATCCGTCGGACACACGCGCGCGCAACTCGCGCCCATCGGATTTGCGAGGAGAATGTCGTGCGCGCTCCCTTTCATGTTCCCCGTTGCAATGTTATTGATAAAGGACGCAACATCGATGTGCGTCGGGCACGCCGCCATGCAGGGCGCATCATAACAGTACAGACAGCGGTTTGCTTCGATGCTGACTTCCATATCGCTCAACGGCTTATGAATCGAATCTCCCAACGTCATGATGCTCTCACTTGTGAACGGGGAAGCCAAGATTGATGCCCGCATTTTGCTCATCCCATCGCGACGTAATAACTTTGCCGCGCGTATAAAAGCGGAATCCGTCTTCGCCATAGATGTGTAAATCGCCAAAAAGCGACGCCTTCCAACCACCAAAACTGTAAAATCCAACAGGAACCGGAATCGGCACATTCACGCCGACCATGCCGACTTGCACGTCACGCTGAAATCTACGCGCAGCGGCACCGCTCCGAGTGAAAATTGCGGTTCCGTTCCCGTATGGGTTGGCATTGATCAACGCCAACGCCTCATCAAGCGACTGGGCGCGAAGATTTACGAGCACCGGGCCAAAAATTTCGTCGGTATAGATCGACATCTTCGGCGTTACCTGATCGAACAGCGTCGGACCGACGAAAAAACCGCCTTCGTAGCCCGGGACGCGGCATGTTCGACCATCGATGACCAGCGCTGCACCGGAGGTAACTCCGGCATCGATATACGAAACGACCCGATCGCGGGCGGTAGCACACACCACCGGCCCCATATCGGTTTTTGCATCGGAGCCGGGACCGACCCGTAGGGCTTTGACTCGTTGTGCAATTGCATCCATGAGCGGTTCGGCAACGTCGCCCACCGAGACACTTGCCGAGATTGCCATACACCGTTGACCGGCAGAGCCAAAGGCCGCCGAGACGAGCGCATCTGCGGCAGCATCGAGATCGGCATCGGGCATGACGACGAGATGATTTTTTGCTCCGCCCAACGCCTGTACGCGCTTTCCTGTTTTGGCTGCCGTTTCATACACATACCGTGCAATCGGGGTACTTCCGACGAAACTTATCGCTGCAACATCGGGGTGATGCAACAAAGCATCGACGGCAATTTTATCTCCATGGACGATATTAAAAACGCCATCTGGTAAGCCGGCCTTACTCCACAACTCAGCCATCAGCATCGACACCGACGGATCGCGCTCGGACGGTTTGAGAACGAATGTGTTGCCGGTGGCAATCGCGATTGCGTACATCCATACCGGAACCATCAGCGGAAAATTAAAGGGGGTAATGCCGGCGCAGACCCCAAGCGGTTGACGGACTGAAAACGTATCGATACTGCGAGAAACGCCTTCGCTATATTCGCCCTTCATAAAATGCGGAAGCGAACAGGCAAAATCGATGACCTCAAGGGCACGTGTTACTTCTCCACCCGCATCGCTAACGACCTTACCGTGTTCAGACGAGACGAGTTCGGCAAGCCGTGTCGCGTTCGCACGCACGAGTTCGCGAAAGGAAAAAAGAACCTCGGCCCGAGCTCCGAGCGGCGTTTGCTGCCACGCCGGATATGCGCGAAGCGCCGCCTGAACGGCCTGGTCGACCGTCGCTTCATCTGCAAGTGGAAGCCGGGCTTGCACCGTGCCGTGAGCGGGATCGTAAATGTCGGCAGTTCGGCCATTTCGGGCCTCAAGAAATTCCCCGCCGATAAAATGCGAAACGAACCGTGTTACAGTTGAGGTCTCCATCGTCTCCGCTTTATTAGCGCCTTCGGCAATATCCCGCTTGGCAGGCCATCGGTCTGCTAACAGGTAACGAGCGAACAGCGAAAGTTCGAAACGGGGAGAGAGATGGAGCCGCTCGATTTACTGGTCACTCGGCTGCGAAGCCCACACGCGCGCTTTCCAGGTATAGATCTCGTGATGCTTGCGCGCACCGTTGATAAAATGCGCGCGCTCCTTCCCGGAGGGAACATCGCCGGGTATCAGATCAAAGGCTTTTCGGCTCGCTTATTTGCCGAACTCAGTATTGACGAGAACATCGTGCAGCAAGTCATCGCCGAAGCGCAGGATGAAGAAGAATTTATCGCGTGGTTTGCCGCCCATACGGATCCCGATGCATATCCGGCGATCAATGTGTTATTAGCAAGTGTCACGATCGGTCAACGCGACCGTGCTGGCCTTGAAGAGCGTTATCCGTGCGTTCGCGATATGGCGGATGACGATACGCTATTCGACATGTTGGACCGCGATGACGATATCACGTATGCGTCGTTACAGGCGCCGTAGCCCGCGTTAACGCAAACATCGTCAAGCGATCGATCAACGCGTCGTAGGACATTCCCATTGCCAGTGCCGCATCGGGAAGTAAGCTTGTGGGCGTTAATCCCGGCAAGCTATTCACTTCGAGAATATGTGGTCGTCCTTCTTTGCTTACAATAAAATCCGTGCGCGAATAATCGCGCAAGCCGAGTAGGCGATGGGTGGAAAGAGCCAAGACTTTCAAGCGCGCCGCAAGCGCATCATCGATTTTTGCCGGGACAACGTGGGTTGAACCGCCCTGCGAATATTTTGCTTCGTAGCTATAGAAACTATCGACATTGGCGATAATTTCGATCACCGGCAACATTTGATCATCAAGCACGGCTACCGTAAACTCGCGGCCTGCAATGAACTCTTCAGCCATACATTCACCGTAATGATGCGAGGCCTCGAGCATCGCCTTGGCCCATTCGTCGTGCGTATGCACGATATGGACACCAGTCGACGATCCTTCGTTACGCGGTTTCAAAACAAGTGGAAGATCTAATGCTCCCGGTAGGAGCGGCAACACACCTTTTGAAAGATCGAAGCACTCCCAGGACGCCGTCGGGAGCCCTTCGGCTGCAAGTAATTTTTTCGTGAGATGCTTGTCCATCGCAAGCGCGCTTGCTGCGGCGCCGCTCCCCGTATAGGGGATGCCCAGATAATCCAAGAGTGCTTGAATTTGTCCGTCTTCGCCGCCGGTTCCATGCAAAGCGATAAAGACGGCATCGGGTGCGAGCGTTCGTATCGCATCGATAAAATTCGCATCGTAATCAAGCGAGGTGGCTCGATAGCCGAGTCGCGTTAACGCCGCCATGACCTGCGAACCCGATGAAATGGAAACTTCGCGCTCCGAACTCGGGCCACCCATAACGACAGCGATGTGTTGCGTTTTCATGCGTCGATAAAGACCCCGACGAGGTGTACTTCCGGTTGCAGTTTCACGCCGAAACGTTCATAGACGGCGCGACGAGCACGAGCCAAGAGCGTCGCGACATCGCGGGCAGACGCTTGGCCACAATTATTGATAAAATTTGCATGCAACTCCGAAATCTGAGCATCACCCTCGCGCCAACCTTTCGCCCCCACCGCTTCGATAAGGCGAGCGGCTTTCTCTCCCTCCGGATTACGAAAGCACGAACCCGCGTTCGGCATCGCAATCGGCTGCGTATTTTTGCGCCGAATGAGCCGCGCTTGCATCTCTTGGCGAACGTCATTTGCATTCGCTTGTTCAAACGAAAACTCGACGGAGACAACGACGGCATCGCGAGCCAACGAAGTATGGCGATAAAAATAGCGCACATCGACTGCATGCGGCTCGGCCCGCCTCGGCGACTGAATACGCACGCTTCGGACAAAATCTCCGACTTCTCGATCCGTTCCCGCGTTCATTCGCAACGATCCCCCGACGCTTCCGGGAATTCCGGCTAACGACGATATGGAATATGCTCCGGCCGTCGCGGCACGAGCCGTCATTGCAGCCATGCCGGCGGAGGCCCCTGCACGCACAATGACGCGATTATCCTCGGTGAGCACATCGATAGTGGAAAACTCGCCGGCTAAGCGAAAGACGATACCGCGCATTCCACCGTCACCGACAAGAAGATTACTTCCACTACCAAGAACAAACCAGGGAATGCTCCGGCGGTCGCAATACCGCAACGTTTGGGCTAATTCGTGTTCGGTATGAATCGTCGCAAATGCGTCGGCCGGACCTCCGATTTTCCACGACGTATAGTCGGCAAGCGGATGATCAAAACACACCCTTTCACCGAGCACTCGCGTGAGCTCATCGCAGTCCTGGGGCTCGAGAACACTCTTAAGCTGTGCCGACGATGCACTCATGCAAACGTATCCTGGGCAGCTAGACTGGTTGCGAGATGCGCTGCAGCGTCGGTAATATTCCCAGCACCAAGCATAAGGATGAGGGAGCCGTGCGGTGCTTCGTGAGCAAGAAGATCCGGCAACGCACGAACGTCATCAACATAGCGCACGTCACGTCCTTCGTGCAGAAGGGGATCGCCGATTGTCCGCACGCTAATGCCCTCGATCGGCTCTTCCGATGCGGCATAAATCGGCGCGAGATAGAGCGTATCTGCATCGCGCAATGATTCGGTGAACTCTTTTGCCAAATAGGATGTTCTCGAATATCGATGCGGTTGGAAGGCGACGACGATTGGGCCCTGATGATAGGTCCGTGCGGCGGCGATCGTTTCGCGAATCGCTGTAGGATGATGGGCGTAATCATCGACGACAATTGCACGCGCAGAAGCAACGAGCACATCGAATCGTCGACGAACTCCCGTGAACGTCGCTAATCCGGCAGCGATGTGATCAAATGGAACGCCGACGGAATGCGCGACAGCAATGGCCGCAAGAGCGTTTTCAATATTGATGCGACCCGGCACGCGCAAATGTACGCGCCCCTGGCTCTTGCCCCGGAGTTCCATATCGAACGATGATCCTAATCCGGCACATTCGATCTGTGTAGCGCGCAAATCAGCTGATTCGGAAAAGCCGAACGTTATCGTCGAAGCTCGACGGGAAAGACGAGCGATCTCGGCGCTTCGCGCATTATCAACGCCGATGACCGCGTGCCCATCGTCCGGAAGCAAGGAAAAGAACGTCCTGAATGACGCGACCAGTCGCTCCATTTCGCCGGCATCGCTTACATGATCTTCTTCAAGATTGGTCAGGACGGCAATCTTTGGATGTAACAGGGCAAACGATCCGTCTGATTCATCGGCTTCCGTTACAAACAACGCAGAGGAACCGACCACGGCATTCGTCTTAAGCGCGACATCGATTCCGCCAAGAGCCAAGCCTGCATCGATATTTCCGCCGCGAAGCGCGGCGTGTGTCATCGCCGTTGTCGTCGTTTTCCCGTGAGTTCCGCAAATCGCAATACCTTGACGAGCATCGACAAAACGGGCAAGCAACGCACCTCGCGACGTCACGGGAATACCGGCATCTCGGGCGCTGACGACTTCTTCGGATTTCACGTCGACCGCCGATGTGACCACGATTTCGCGGGCAAACGCAACGTGCTCGCCGGAATGGCCGATGAACACCCGCGCACCTTCGTTGCGAAGAGCACGTAACAGCGGTGAATCTTTCACATCGCAACCGCTAACGGTCGATCCGTTTGCCAACGCGAGGCGCGCAAGCGCACTCATACCGATGCCACCCATACCGACAAAATGGAAATCCGCACTGCTCATCTCGACGCGCCTGTTCGCCCACAGAGGGCATCTATCCGTGCGAGTATCGCCCCCAACGGATCGGCGGGGGCGCTCCGGCGAGCAGCCGTTTGCATCTTGGCAAATTCACCTTCGAAGAGGAGTCGCTCGAGAACGGCTCCCAAGCCTTGAGGCGTACAGTCCGCATCGGAAAGGACGACGGCCGCTCCGGATGCCGCAAACGCGACGGCGTTCGCCGTTTGATGATCGTCTGCGGCATGGGGATAGGGAACAAGAATCGCAGGCAACGCGGCCATCGCTAATTCTGCAAGCGTCGAGGCACCCGATCGCGCTACGACGAGATCGGGGGCGGCATAGGCGCCGCCAATATCGGCGAGATACGTAACGCCAC
>JAJYCL010000017.1 GCA_021778415.1 bacterium
CACGCACAATCAATAGCGACGGATCGGTCACCTGGCAATCAACGCACACGGGCAACGGTTTTAAGGGTGCCATTGGATCGCTCTCGGTGAACACCGGCACGCAAAATACCGCGTGCCCAATAACGACGCCGATGTTTACGCTCTCGGGCGGAACCCAGGGTGGGAGCTACTCGATTCCGATCACGGCAACCTATGCCGGCGGCGAGCTGACCAATCTGACGGTCAGTAATGCGCAATTGGCAAACGGCAACTCCCTCAATGTCGTGACCAACGCCGGGCAACCGCCGCTCTCATCGACTTTCATTAGCGGCACGATCGCTAATTCCGGCACACAGATTGCCACCTTCGCCGTCAACGCCTTTGGCGACGGCACGCTCACGGTGACATCATCCGGAACGCAATATGTCATGAACGATTGGCACGTCGTCAAGTAAAGGGAACGAACGAACGCAAAAAAGAGCCGTGGAGCATGCTTCGCGGCTCTTTCTCTTGAAGTCGTCGCACATGTGCGGGCGCTATTCGTTTTTTGCACGACGAAACGACATTGTTCGGTCTTTTGCTCGTCTGCAACTTCCCGATGACTACGATGCCCACACACCACCGCGCTACAACATTGCACCGACGCAAGCGATTCTCACGATCAGTGCCGCCGACCCCACGCACCTCACGGCCATGCGTTGGGGGCTCATCCCCTCCTGGGCGAAGACGATCGGCGCGCCGCTTATCAATGCGCGCATTGAAACCATTGCCGAAAAGCCCAGCTTTCGTTCCGCCTTCCGTTCGCGCCATTGCCTAATTCTTAGCGACGGCTGGTACGAATGGATTGCCGGCGAGCATGGGCGACGCCAGCCGATTCGAATCGAACCCGCCGACGGACGCGTCGTTGGTTTAGCGGGGATATGGGAGATATGGACTGCGCCCGACGGAAAAGAATTGATGACTTCTGCTATCATCACCCGGCAGGCAAATGGCACACTTGCGACGATTCATGATCGTATGCCGATTGTGATCGAAGCGGCGCGCGCTGAGCGGTGGCTCCATGCCGTTTCGGTCGAGGATTCTCTCACCGTGCTCATGGAGGAGCCAGGATTGCCTCTACGCGCCTTCCCGGTCGGATTAGCCGTCAACTCAGCGCGCAACGACGGACCGCAGCTTCGTAATCCGATCCCCGACGCTTGGTGCCGAGAGACGGGAACCTAAAACTCCATGCGTGCATCGCGAATTCTCCGTGTCGGCGGCACAGAAGCCGACGGAAAAATATTAAGTACGGTCCTCAAGGGCGCGCTACCGTGCTCCGTTGAGTCCGTCTCCGCAGAATTGGCGACGGGAATCATCGGCAGCCGTAGCGCGGATCTCGTGATTCTCGATGTCACCGACGATGCCGCCGTTGCAACCGTCATGAAAGCCGCCTCACCCAGCGATACCGCCCGCAATCGCGTTCCCGTTATTGTCAGCGGCCCGCATCGCTACGACGATCGCATAGCCCGCTTACTCCAATCAGGGGCGGAGGACTACCTCACCACGCCGTTTGACGGGACGAAACCGTCGCTGATTTCACGGCGCATCGAACTCTGCTTGTATCGCCGACACCTTCGCGATACGACGATCCGCCTGCAATCGCTTCCCGGCGGAATGGATCAGAGTAGCATCGTCGAGCGCTACGCGCATGCAACCGATAAATTCGTTCCGCGTGAATTTCTCGAACTTTTGCGGCGCAATTCCTTAGCTGATGTTGCTCTTGGCGATAACGTCCAACGGGAAATGTCGATTCTGTTTTCCGACATTCGCCAATTTACGGCTCTTTCGGAACGGCTCACCCCAAAGCAGAATTTCGATTTCCTCAACTCATATCTCCGCGGCGTTACGCCGCTCGTTCGGAACAACGGCGGCTTCGTCGACAAGTATATCGGTGACGCTATTTTAGCGCTTTTCGCCCGCTCACCCGAAGATGCGCTGCGCACGGCCGTTGCCATGCAAGAATTTCTCGTCTCCTATAACGAGGGGCGCCGTCGCGCGGGGTACGTTCCCATTCGCATCGGCATCGGCGTGCATGCCGGCGACCTTATTCTCGGCACGATTGGCGAGGAAGAGCGTATGCAGACGACCGTTATCTCCGATGCGGTGAACGTCGCTGCGCGCATCGAAGATCTCACGAAAAATTTCGGTGTTGGCATTCTTGTGAGTCACGCTGTCGTGACCGCATTGCCTAACGGGCATCCGTATCTTCTGCGCCATCTCGGGTCCGTGAAAGCAAAAGGGAAAAGCCGCAGCGTCGATATCTACGAATGCTTTAATACCGATTCTCCCGAACTTCGCCAGCATAAATCCAATAATGCAGCCCTCTTTATCGAAGGGGTGATGGAATACCGCAAAGGCCTCTTCCTCACCGCCGGCCGCATCTTCTCGCGCGTTGCCGTGCAAGATCCCCGCGATACCGTCGCCGCGTTCTACCGAGATCGCTGCTCGCTGGCCATCGCTCACGGCGGCATTCGAGGAGATTCCGAGATTATAGAAACGGCCGACGCCCATTAGGTGTCGAAGGGAGCGCCATGACTGCTTTCATCGATCGGCTCTCCTCGTTTTACGCCGACTTCATTCGCCCCAATGAACGCCTCTATTCGGAGCAACTGCTCGCGAGCCCGTCGCGCTGGGTCCAACCCCCGATTATGGAGCAACTCAAGTCGCGCGCGAAAGCCGCGGGATTATGGAATCTCTTTCTCCCTGAGCCGGAATTTGGGGCAGGGCTGACCAACCGCGAGTACGCGCCGCTCTGCGAGATGATGGGGCGCTCGCCGATTGCACCAGAAGTGTTTAATTGTAACGCGCCGGATACCGGTAACATGGAAGTACTGGCACGCTACGGATCGCCGGAGCAGCAAGATCGCTGGCTCACACCGCTGCTCAACGGTGAGATTCGCTCAGGGTTTGCCATGACCGAACCTGCCGTGGCTTCATCCGATGCAACCAATATCGAAGCGTCGATCGTGCGTGACGGTGATGAATACATCCTTAATGGCCGGAAATGGTGGACGACGGGCGCATTGCATCCACAATGCAAAATTCTCATCTTCATGGGCAAGACCGATCCACGTGCTGCCAAACATCTGCAACAATCGATGATTCTCGTTCCCATGGATACGCCCGGCGTGCGCGTTGTGCGCCATCTGCCCGTCTTTGGCTACGATGACGCGCCGTTCGGCCATGCCGAAATCGATTTTTCAAACGCACGCGTCCCCGTGTCGAACATTCTTCTTGGAGAAGGTCGCGGTTTTGAAATTGCTCAGGGGCGACTTGGGCCCGGTCGCTTGCATCATTGCTTGCGCTTGATCGGCATGAGCGAACGCGTCTTGGAAATGCTATGCGACCGCGTTCGCCATCGCGTCGCTTTTGGGCGTCCGTTAGCCGATCAAGGCGTGGTCCGCGAGTGGATCGCGCGCTCGCGCATCGAAATCGACCAACTGCGCTTGCTTGTGTTCGATGCAGCCGAACGGCTCGACCGCGATGGAAACAAGGCCGCAGCAACGGCTATTGCGATGGCAAAAGTTGAAGCGCCCAACGTCGCGCAGCGCGTGGTCGATCGCGCCATCCAAGCCTTCGGCGGCGAAGGATTACTCGATGATACGGGACTGACCCAGGCATGGCTCGCCGCGCGATCGCTACGCATTGCCGACGGTCCCGACGAAGTCCATCTTATCGCCATCGCCAAAGCCGAGCTTAAAAAAGGATTGCATGCCTAATTTTTCCCTCGAATCCGGCGCAACGGAAATACTCCTCATTCGGCACGCCGATGCACACCCACATGAGCATGCATCGCCGACGACGCACGCGGATCTTCCGCTTTCAGAAAAAGGGCGAGAGCAAGCAGCGTTGCTCGGTGCCCGGTACGCAACGCAACGCATCGATGCAATCATTTCCAGTCCGCTACAGCGAACGAAGCAAACCGCAGAAGCATTAGCGAAGGGGCATAGCCTTGACATCGTGTACGATGATCGGCTTCGTGAAGTCCACATCGGCGACGGTAGCGTCGCCTATGATCTTGCATCGCTGGCAAAGATCGCCATCGAATATGGCGGATGGTCGCATCTTCCTGGCGCAGAGCCCTCGGTGTCGATCCGCGAACGCATGGGGAGCGCCATGACGGAATTTGCCGAAACCTACGCCGGCTCGCGCATTGCCGTCGTGTCTCACGCGGGAACCATTAACGCGTGCATTGCGGATTTTCTCGGCCTCAAGCGAGATTTTTTCTTCCCCGCCGGGAACACATCGGTATCCACCATTCGCGCGCACGACGGTTTACGTATGATCGTCACCCTCAATGACACCGCACATCTGCAAATGGCGATGCCTCGTGGCGCATGATCCCGAAGTCATTCCCGTTCGACGTGAAGAGCAACTCGATTGCGCTCGCCTCGAACCGTATCTCCGGGCCAATCTCGATGGCGCCGATGGTCCATTTTCTTTAGCGCAGTTCGCGGGCGGCCACGCAAATCTCACCTATCTTCTGACCTTCGGAACGCGCGAATTCGTTCTTCGCCGACCGCCATTAGGGCCGATTGCCGCTCGCTCCCACGATATGCAACGCGAATACCGTGTGCTTTCGCGGCTCTATGCGGCGTTTGATCTTGCCCCGCGCGCCTTCGCTCTTTGCACCGACGCTTCGATCATCGGCAGCGATTTCGTCGTCGAAGAGCGCAAGCACGGCATCGCCATTCGACGTGAGCTTCCCCCATCGGTCGCCAAGGATCCCACCATGACGCGTCGTTTGGGTGAGATGATGATCGACACGCTGGCAGCCTTGCATCGCGTTCGCTACGCCGATCTCACGCTATCCGATCTCGGCAAACCCGATGGATACGTTTTACGACAACTCACCAGTTGGTCGCAACGCTGGAAAGATTCCGCAACCGACGAAAGTGCCGACGCTTCCGATGTGATCGCGCGCTTAGAACGGTCGCTTCCATCGTCGCAAACGAGCACCATCATCCATAACGATTTTAAACTCGACAATATGCTCGTCCGCGCCGATGATCCGGCTGCAGCCAGTGCGCTCCTCGACTGGGATATGTGCACTCTTGGCGATCCGTTGATGGATCTCGGGTACCTCCTTGCGCTTTGGGTGCAAGCCGACGATCCGCCGAACGCACGAGTGGGCGCAATGCCGACGTGGCATCCTGGGTTTCTCACGCGCCGTGAAGCCACCCAGCGCTACGCGCAGGCCACCGGCTTCGATGTTTCAGCGATCTCCTGGTATTACGTCTTTAACATTTTCCGTTTTGCCGGCATTTTGCAACAGATTTACAAGCGCTACGCCAATGGTCAAACCCACGATGAGCGCTTTGCATCGTTCGGCAAACAGGCAAATGCGCTCATTCGAACTGCCACGCTGTTGGCGGCAACGCCGTCGCGCGGTTAGCGATCTAAACGCAGCAGATCGTCGAGCGTCTCTCGGCGCGTCATCACCGTCACTCCATCGTCATCGACGCTCACAATCGCAGGACGCCCGAACCGATTATAGTTTGACGCCATGCTATAGGTGTAGGCGCCCGTCGTACACACCGCCAGCAGATCACCCGGCAAGAGATCACTCGGCAATTCCACGCGCGCGAGTTCGTCGTTCTCGCACGACCGACCGCAGACGATAGCCGGCGCACGTTCCCCGGAACGAGCCGTTGCGGCGACGACATGATGATAGGCATCGTAGAGCGCCGGACGCGGATTATCGCAGAGCCCGCCATCGACGATGATGAAACGATGACGCTCTTGCTGTTTTACGGCTTGTATGCGATAGAGGGTCGTCCCGGCATCGGCGATGACGCTTCGCCCGGGTTCAATTCCCAGTATTGGCGTCGGCAAACCGCGCTCCCGGCAGGCCGTGCCAAAGCGCAAGGCCATCGCGCGAAGCGTTGTCGGAACATCAAGCGAATCCGGCCCGGCAAAAGGATGCATACGAACGCCGAAGCCTCCACCGGCAATGGCATAGTCGGCAACGAGTCCAACTTCCGCAGCTTCCGTGAGACATTCGACTAATGCATCGACCACGGACGTGTAGCTGGGAAGATCATAGATTTGAGATCCGGCATGCGCATGAACGCCCGAAAAACGAAGCGATGAACTTTCGCGAAGAAACTGCCAGGCTGTCGGCCGATCGCGGGCCGATATCCCAAATTTCGTTTCATCTCCACTGGTCGTAATGGCTTTGTGTGTGTGCGGAGCGTCGGAAAGCGTGCAACGAACGACGACATCGACGATCCGCCCGGCACTCGATGCACAATCATGGAGTGCGACGAGTTCGAGCACATCATCAACAACGATGCGGCCCACACGACCGTCGACTGCAGCCATTAGCTCGAGATCGCTCTTTCCACTTCCATGGAGCGTGAGATGAGACGCCGGAATCCCCGCACGCTCGGCAACGGCCAATTCCCCAAGCGAACACACATCGATTCCCATCCCGTGTTCAACAAAAAAACGGGCGAGCGACGGCGTTATCATCGCTTTTGCCGAATAGGAAACGCTCACTCCCGATGCGTTGGCCGACGTTTGCAACGCTTCGGTCCGCGCACGCAAGAGCGCCATATTGATCGTCACGAGCGGTGAGCCGAATTCGCGGACAAGTTGCTCGGTAGAAACGCCGGCGATGATTAAGCCCCCGCGAGCGTCGCGCTGGAGTCCCGGAGCAAGCTCCCCATGCCATTCAAAGATCGCCATACGTGCTGCACATGCGGGCTCAATACGATGGTTCCTTTCTTTCCTGAGAATCCGAAGGCACGCCGAGTAGCATGCGGAATCACATCGCGATGAGCATGCAAGCCTACCGATTATTTGCCGATGGCCCTCGCTTTGACGACGTCGAGGAACCAACGCCGCAATCCGGTGAAGTGATCATCAAAATTGCCGGTGCCGGTGCGTGTCACTCGGATCTGCACGCAATCGACTATATCGCCAATCCAAAATCATTTTTCACGCCGCCGTTTACGCTGGGCCATGAAAACACCGGCTGGGTCCACGCCATGGGCGCCGGCGTAACGACGCTGCGCATTGGTGAGCCGGTCGCCATTTACGGTGCCTGGGGATGCGGAACGTGTTCGGCCTGCGTGATCGGTGCGGAAAGTTACTGCCATCATCAGGCGACGATGCGCGGCGGCGGACTCGGATTTGACGGTGGAATGGCCGCCTACATGCGCGTTCCCGCTGCACGCTACTGTATTCCGCTTGGAGATCTCGAGCCGCGCGACGCAGCCCCACTATCCGATGCGGGGCTGACGCCGTATCACGCAATCAAACGTTCGCTGCAACTACTAACACCGGATGCAACCGTCGTTGTCATCGGCATCGGCGGACTCGGTCACATGGCGATTCAAATGCTGCACACGCTTTGCGCCGCTCGTATTATTGCCGTGGATGTCGCCGCCGATAAGCTACTTCTTGCGGCCAAGCTCGGGGCCGATGAAACACTGCTCGCGGGAGACGAAGTGCGCGAGCGCTTTTTCGCACTTACCAACAAGCAACGCGCCGATGTTGTCCTCGATTTTGTCGGAGCGCAAAGCACCATCGATTTTGGACGGCGCGTCGTCCGTCCAAATGGCGACCTCTCGATCGTCGGACTGGGCGGCGGCGGATTGCTCTTTGCGCAAGGCAAAGTTCCCTGGGGAGCGCGCGTGAGTACGCCCTTCTATGGAACCATCAACGAATTGCGCGAAGTCATCGCGCTTGCCGCTCGCGGTCGGATTCACGCGCACGTTACTCGCTTCGCACTCGCCGACGCGCCGAAAGCCTATGAGGCCATGCGCGAAGGCACCCTTGAAGGACGCGCCGTCATCTGCCCAAATGGCGTAGAAAGCACATGAAAAATATGACAGCATCATCGACCTTCTTGAAGCCGACGATGCACGATTATACGGCGATGGAATTTCGCACACACGAAACGCTGGAGCCGTTGACGGGGATTGAACCCGTGACCTCCTCATTACCAATGAGGTGCTCTACCACTGAGCTACAACGGCGTGCGTCCGGTGGAGCGGGCGGCGGGAATCGAACCCGCGCTGTCTGCTTGGAAGGCAGAAGCACTACCACTATGCAACGCCCGCGATGCCGTCGAGATGGTGGGCAGGGCAGGATTTGAACCTGCGTAACGCTTTCGCGTGCCGAATTTACAGTCCGGTGCCATTAACCACTCGACCACCTACCCATACTTTCGACGGCCCGGCACAGTACGATACCAGGGACACGAGCTCCTGGCGAAGCCCATAAAGTCTCAATACGCAAAAAAACCAGGACGAATACAACGGCCGAAGAATCGCAGTCGTCGCGCCGACGTGGCTCAGCGGCTACAGTAGCAGTTTTGTAAACTGCCAATCGTGGGTTCGAGTCCCACCGTCGGCTCCATACTTTCACGCGGGACGAGGCACCATGAAACCGGTTTTCCCAAAATGGCAACGTGGAGGCCTCGTCCTCGTCTGCGAACGTTGCAGCACAGAACGCATTCCCGAAGAGAGTCCGGAAATTGCTGCGCGTATCGGCGATTTTCATCTGCGCGATTGGCTCAAGAGCGAATTAAAAGCGCGCGGCGCCTGGGGGCCGATTCGCGCCATCTCGACATCGTGTTTGGATGTCTGTGCCAAAGGCTGCGTCACCGTCTGCATCGACCCGCAAAATGCACACACAGCCAGCGAAATCCTCATCGTCGATCCTCTCACCGACCGAGATACCCTCTACACCCGCATCATCGAAAAACTCGCATAATCCACACGTCGAGACGCGCAAAACTCCCCGTCATGCTGAGGAGCACGCACCCTTCGAGACGCGCAAAAACCCCCGTCATGCTGAGGAGCACGCGAAGCGTGCGTCTCGAAGCACGCGCCCTTCGCAACGCGCACAAAACCCCGTCATGCTGAGGAGCACGCACCCTTCGAGACGCGATGCTGCGCATCGCTCCTCAGGGTGACAGCACACGCCCTTCGAGACGCGATGCTGCGCATCGCTCCTCAGGGTGACAACACTCATCCTTCGCAACGCGCAACAACCCCCGTCATGCTGAGGAGCACGCAAAGCGTGCGTCTCGAAGCATGAGGAGCACGCAAAGCGTGCGTCTCGAAGCATGAGGAGCACGCAAAGCGTGCGTCTCGAAGCATGAGGAGCACGCAAAGCGTGCGTCTCGAAGCATGAGACGCGATGCTGCGCATCGCTCCTCAGGGTGACAGCACTCATCCTTCAAGACGCGCAAAAAACCCCGTCATGCTGAGGAGCACGCGAAGCGTGCGTCTCGAAGCATGCGCCCTTCGAGACGCGATGCTGCGCATCGCTCCTCAGGGTGACAGCACACGCCCTTCGAGACGCGATGCTGCGCATCGCTCCTCAGGGTGACAGCACTCATCCTTCAAGACGCGCAAAAACCCCGTCATGCTGAGGAGCACGCAAAGCGTGCGTCTCGAAGCATGCGCCCTTCGAGACGCGATGCTGCGCATCGCTCCTGTAGGGTGACAGCACGCGCCCTTCGAGATGCGATGCTGCGCATCGCTTCCGGTGCGTGGCGGCGGCTATTTAAATTCGAACTCTGCGAGGTTCTTTTCGATTTTGCGTTTGACGCGTTGCAACGCGTTATCGATCGATTTCACGTGACGTCCGAGATCCCGCGCCATCTCTTGATAGCTCTTGCCCTCTAAATAGGATTCGAGCACCTGGCTCTCGAGATCCGAAAGATTCTGGCGAATCCGCTGACGAATATCGTCGCTCACTTCTTGCGTGATGACGAGATCTTCCGGGTCGCTCGTTTTGGGCGAGGCCATCACATCGAGAAGCGTGCGTTCGCTATCTTCGTCGTAAATCGGCTTGTTGAGCGAGACGTATTGATTCAGCGGGATATGCTTTTGACGCGTTGCGGTTTTGATCGCCGTAATGATTTGGCGCGTGATACACAATTCAGCGAAGGCGCGAAAACTCGAAAGCTTATCGGCCTTAAAATCACGAACTGCTTTATACAGGCCGATCATACCCTCTTGAATGATATCTTCGCGATCCGCGCCGATAAGAAAGTAGCTTTTGGCTTTAATGCGAACGAAATTCTTGTACTTATTGAGCAAGAACTCCATCGCCATCGGGTCGCCGCCCTTAGCGATCGCGACTAAATCTTCATCGCCCCGTTCGCTATAGCCGCCCGAAATCTCGGGCGCGGGTTGTGTCATCGCCATGGTCTTCGTCAACTCTGCCTCTTGTGGGTACGACATGACGCAAACGCGGGCCGCGGCCCGTTCGGCGCGCCACATCCGGAAAAGTATAGGAGGGAACCCCTGCCCCGTCAAGGACCAAGTCGGTTGACAGAAGGCCTTAATTTGCCTCTCGCTGGCGCAGGGCTTCATAGAGCAGAACGCCGGCGGCCACGGAGGCGTTGAGAGATTCCGTCTGCCCTCGCAGAGGAATACTCACCAGATAATCACATTCACGGGCCACGAGTGGAGCGAGCCCTTGGCCCTCAGCTCCGATCACGAGGGCAAGATCCCGATTAAGATCGGCCTTCCCCATGGTCACCGAGCCCTCGCCACCGTGCGCCCCGGCCACCCAGACGCCGGCCTTCTTGAGAGCGCGAATCGCCTCGCTGACATTGCCGACACGAGCGACCGGCAAATGCTCGGCAGCTCCGGCCGCCGCTTTACGAACGGTCGCATTCACTCCGGCGCTTCGACGCTCCGGCAATACGACGCCGTGAGCACCCGCGCACTCGGCACTGCGAATAATCGCTCCGACGTTATGCGGATCGGTCAAATGATCGAGCAACACAACGAGAAGATGCCCCGTTCGCGGCGTCGCAATGATATCGTGCAAATCGGCATACGCAAACGGCGGGGCAATCGCAATGACACCTTGATGCGTCTTGAATGGCAATTGCTTGAAGAAACCGTTGTTTTCGAATTTCACCGGCACGCTACGAACTTTTGCCTGGTCGAGGATCGACCGCATCGCCGGATCGCGGCGGCGATCTTCATGCGCGTGAATCATGCGCAGTTCTTCACCGGAAGCTAGGGCTTCTTCAACAACGTGGATGCCGTAAACGACATCATCAAAATCCAAACGTAGCGGGCGCGGACGATCGCCACCGGTGCGCCGCAACGGCGGACGCGCTCCTTCTACACGACGACGCTCCATGTGGTGCCCTCCTTTGAATCTTTGAGTTCAATGCCGACCGCTGTCAGCGCATTGCGCAGACGATCCGATTCGGAAAAATCTTTGCGTGCACGCGCTGCTAACCGCGCCTCGATAATCGCCGCTAAGGCCTCTTCCGGCGCGCCACCCGCCGGAACATGCTCGTGACCAAGCACGGCAGTTAAGCGTTGCACGAAATCATCGGGGAGCATTGCTGGAGGCACGATAAGCCAGCTATCGTGCGGGGTAAGTCCCAGGAGATCGAGCATCGCATGAAACTCACCCAGCGCGGCCTGCGCATCGCCACCGTGAGCGGCAACTAACGCATCGGTATTGGACGCCGTAGCGAGCAACTTACTGAGACTGACGGCGGTATTCATATCGTCGTCGAGTGCGTTCCGAATGGCCGTCGTCAACTGCTCGGTTGCGTGCAACGTCGGCGCACTGCGTCCCTCGGCACGTTGGTGTAATGCACGATAGCCCTTACGAATCGTCTGCAGCGTTCCGGTCGCCGCCATCATCGATTCTTCGGTAAAATTCATCACCTTGCGATACCCGGTCTGCAAGAATAACAGGCGAATCGCTTGGGCATCGTGGCGAGCGAGCAAATCGGGAAGCGGTTCAAAATTCCCTAAGGATTTGCTCATCTTGCGATTATCGAACAGCAAAAGCCCGCCGTGCATCCAGACGTTGGCCATCGGAGGATGTTGCATCAGCGGCTCGCTCTGCGCGATTTCATTCTCATGGTGCGGAAAAATTAAATCCGCGCCGCCGCCGTGAATATCAAAGCCAAGACCTTGTGCGTCGAGAAGTTCCCGCGACATCGCCGAACACTCGATGTGCCAACCCGGTCGACCGGCACCCCATGGAGCCTCCCATTGCGGTTCGCCTGGTTTTGCAAACTTCCACAGCGCAAAATCTAAAGGATCATCTTTGAATTCATCCACTTCGATCCGTGCACCGGATTGCAATTCCGCAATATTACGATTCGAAAGCGCTCCGTAGGTTGGGAAGGTCGCGACGCGATAATAGACGCCATCCTTAGAGACGTAGGCGTGCCCGCTCTCGATTAAACGCGCGATCATCTCGACGATCTGCGGAATATAGTTCGTCGCGTACGGTTCGAAATCGGGTTCTTGTACGCCAAGCTGCGCCATCGCCGCTTTAAAATCGCGATAGTACCCGTGAACGATCTCACGCCAATCGCCGCCGGTTTCCCGCGCTCGCTGAATCGATCGATCGTCGATATCCGTCACGTTTTGAACGTAGGTCACTTGATAACCGCAATGTGCCAAATAGCGTCGCAGCAAATCAAAAAACAGAAACGATCGCGCATGCCCGAGATGCGCTTGCGCCGACGGCGTTAATCCGCAAACGTAGATACGAACATCATTATCGCGAATCGGCGTGAAGAGTTCCGTTTTGCGTGTTCGCGTATTGTAGAGTTTAAGCGGCACCGCCGGCCCCATCGGTTTTCTTGCCAGGGAATGTTTGTTGCCCCACCAGGCGTTCAAGACGCGCAATGCGGTCTTGTAATTCTGCAATGACGGCAGCATTCGGATCGGGAAGATCAACTTGCGGACGATCGACGATCGCGGCCACCGGTTTACCGTCGACTGCAACGACTCGTGCCGGCACGCCGACAACCGAGGCTCCCGGCGGAACGTCTTTAACGACCACCGAGCCGCCGCCGATTCGCGCATTATCACCGATGGTGATCGCTCCCAGAACAGCGGCATTCACGCCGACGATCACGCCGCGCCCGAGGGTTGGATGTCGCTTTCCGTGCGAGAGCGACGTTCCGCCAAGGGTCACGCCCTGGTAAATCGTACAGTCGTCCCCGATTTCCACGGTTTCGCCGATCACAACACCCATGCCATGATCGATGAGAACGCCACGGCCGATTTTGGCTGCCGGATGGATTTCGATACCGGTGAAAAATCGCGCGACGTGGGCAAGCCAACGTGGAAGCAACGGAATGCCGAGACCGTTGAGCGCGTGGGTCACGCGATAAAACAACAGCGCATGAAAGCCGGGGTAGGACAATATGACATCGAGCGGACCGCGAGAGGCCGGGTCGCGTAACAGGGGTGCCCGCAAATCTGCGAGCAGCGTAGAAAAGGGTCGAGCCATGTTCGTCTAGTCTAAACCGGAGGGTCAAGTGGCGGTTGCCGCTTGGCCCGAATTGGCTCAAAGGCACTGCCATCCGGCCCATACCTGATCGGCTCAAGTCCCCTGCCGTGGAGCAGCTTGGAATTGACTGCCCCGATACGCATAAGGAGCCGATCGTGACCGAGGAGGACGAAAAGGTGCTCAAGCGAGGGTCCGTCGCGGCGGCCCGTAATCGCCAGCCTCACCGCGAGGAGTGCATCTTCCGGTGCAATGGCAAACTCGGCTCCGATGGTGACCACATCCTTCATCACCGGAAGATCTCGTAGCTCCGGTGCATGATCGACGTATTGTGCGACGGTATCCAAAAAGAACAGCACATCGCGTGTTCTCAACCGTTCCAAATCAAGAGCCGGAATGATGCACGCCTCGGCCCGTAAGGCGGCAATGGCCGCTTCGGCCTCATCGAGCGAAGTCAGGCGACCGCGATACGCCTCTAAAAAGGTGCCGATCCAACGCAACGCTGCCTGCGGAGCCGGAGTTTCCAAATAGCCCCACGCCTGCATGCGCGCGGCAAGGTCATCGACCGAATCCTCGATCATCGTGATCGCTCGATCAAGGCGACGGCATAGGCGGCAATGCCGCTGCCGTCACCGGTATATCCCAACCCTTCGCTCGTTTTCGCTTTTATGCTCACCGCACCGATATCGAGCGATAAGACCGTGGCAACCTGCTGACGCATAGCAGCAATATACGGTGCCAACTTCGGTTCTTGCACCACGATGGTCGCATCGATGTTGCTCGGGAGCCAACCGGCCTCCGCTAACAGTCCCCGACATTCCGCCATAAGCAGCATCGAACTCACGTCTTTCCAGCGTGCATCGGAATCCGGAAAATGTGCTCCGAGATCGCCTAGGGCGGCTGCTCCCAGCAGCGCATCGCAGATCGCATGGGCAACGACATCGGCATCCGAGTGACCGAGCGGGCCGACATCGTGCGCAATGGAGACTCCGGCGAGAATAAAGCGTCGCCCGGCGACGAGTCGATGCGCATCAAACCCGTGTCCGACGCGAAGGCTCATCGCCGGCCTACGCGGCGTTGCAATATTGCCTCGGCACGCTCGGCATCATCGGGCGTCGTCACTTTGAAATTATCGGTACTTGAAGTCACCAGCGCAATTTTTATCCCGGCGTGTTCAAGGAGCGCCGCGTCATCGGTTGCATCCAATCCATCATGCAGCGCGAGATCATGCGCGGCAAGCATATCCGCCTTCATCGCAAATTGTGGCGTCTGCGCCGCCCACAATCGCTCGCGTCGCAGCGTACGTTTCACAAACGCTCCTCGCGCATCGGATTCCTTCACCGTATCGACCATTTGCGCGGCGAGGACCGCCGCTCGACCCGGCGAGACCGCATCCATGCCGGCGCGCACATCATCTCCGCGCACGAGCGGGCGCGCGCCATCATGGACGAAGACGGCATTACATTGCTCGGGCACGGCGGCAAGGGCTTTTCGCACCGATTCCTGTCGCGTTGCGCCGCCGGCGACCACCGTCCAGGGGCATCGGGGCGCGAGATGATCGAGTAAGGATCGCACGCGCTCAATCCAATCGCGCTCCGTAGCCACCACGATTGCACCGAGATCATCGAACGACGCAAACGTTTGGAGCGACCACGCAATCATCGGCTTTCCGGCAAGGAGAATAAACTGCTTGGGTTGACCGAAGCGCGTGCCGCGACCCGCCGCGACGACGATGGCGGCGAATTTACATTGCACGTTATGCAACCTCGCGCTTTGGCTTGACAAAAATCATGCGCCCCGTACCTGTTTGCAAGATTGAGGTGACAACAACATCGATATGCTCGCCCATGTGAATGCGGCCCTGTTCGACCACGACCATCGTGCCATCATCGAGGTATCCAACGCCCTGATGCTGTTCGCGTCCTTCGCGAATAACATGCAAGCCGAATTCCTCACCGGGAACGACGATGGGCTTGAGCGCATCGGTGAGTTCGTTCAGATTAAGCACACGGATACCATCGACATGAGCGATGCGATCCAATCCATAATCGTTCGTCAATAATTTCCCGCCGAGATCGCGACAGAGTCGCACCAATTTCGCATCGACGGATCCCGGCGGAAGTTCTTCGTAATCACGCTCCTCAACGGTAATCGAGCCGCGGAGTTGCAAACGCGCCAAGGCATCCAACCCCCGGCGGCCCCGCGTTCGTTTGAGGGAATCGCTGGAATCGGAAAGCGCTTGCAATTCCCGCAAGACAAAGCGCGGAACAATCACCGCACCTTCGATGAACGATTTCTCGATGAGATCAACGATGCGCCCATCGATAATCACCGAGGTATCGAGGACTTTAGGAATACCGGTATTCAACGCGGATCGTATTGGAACGATACGCAACTTCGCCCCAATGCGTGCCCCCAATGCCGCTGCATAGATTGAAACGATCACGTAGACCACAATAGCAACCGTCGAGCCCGCCGTTCCGGCGAGCGTCACAAATTCGAAAAGTATCGATTTGACAAGAAACGCGATGACCAAACCACCGGCCAAGCCAACTGCGCCGCCGGCGACTTGAGCGGGCTCCAGATTTTCAACGGCTCCTTCGATGAGCGCAAATTGCGATTCAAAGAAACTCTGTCCCAGCGGTGCTAACGCGATACCGATAATCGCTCCAACGATGGGAACCCCTAAGAGCAGAATAAATTGCCAGTATTCGCTGGACACGTGGAGCGAGATCAGACGATCGTAGGCTTCGCGCCCGAGCAGAAACCCGGATACGAAAAACACGAGTCCGAAAACCGTTCGCAAGATCGATGTGGAAGGATTCATCATCCAAGAAACTCCGCGCACACGCTGTTCGCCAGCATGCGACCGCGACGCGTCAGGCGGAACTGCGTCGCAGTCCGCTGGAGCAAGCCATTATCGAGAAGGCGCGTTATCACTGGTCCGTATTCTTCCTCAAACTGTATGCCATATCGATTCTGGAAGTCATCGGTTTCAACCCCTTGCTCCGTCCTTAATGCAAGCATAATCGCCTCGCCAACGCGCTTCGCCCCTTCGAGACGTTCGCTCTGTACGGGAATACGGGCGTCCTCTTCCAGAGCCGCGCAATACGCGTCGAAATCGCGCGTATTCACGTACCGAACACCATCACGATAACTCGCGGCTCCGACTCCAAGACCGATGTAGTCGCCATTACGCCAATAGTTCTCATTATGCGCACAACGTTTGCCGGGGCGGGCAAAGTTGCTGATCTCATAGTGCTCGAAGCCCGCGGCCTCGAGTCGATCCATCGTTGCCCCATAGAGTTCGGCTTGCGCGTCATCGTCGGGAAAAGCGGCCGGTTCGCGTCGTTCCCAACGCTCAAAGGGCGTCCCCTCCTCAACCGTCAGGCCATAACACGAGATGTGATCGACGCCTAAGGCAATCGCCGCGTCGACACTGTGCAACCAACTTTCCAGCGTCTGGCCCGGAATGGCAAAAATGAGATCCATGGAAACATTCTGCATTCCCGCCGCTCGCGCCGAGTGAACGACGCGGCTGGGATCTTCGGGCGTGTGTCGTCTTCCCATCGTTGTAATTTCCGCTGGGACGAACGATTGAACGCCGATGGAAATCCGCGTCACCCCGGCGGCCCGATACGCAGAAAAATCCCCATCGCGAACGAGTTCGGGATTTACTTCAACGCTGATCTCTCGCTCGTCCGAACCGATGGCCGGAAAGGCCTGAGACACGCGCCGTGTCAGGGCCGACAGCGATGGCGCATCATAAGCGTTTGGTGTTCCACCACCAAAAAATATCGTCGCCGCCGGAACATTTCCCATGCGTTCGATCTCGCGGTCGAGCGCAGTCAAATAGCGTTTTGCCCGCGATGCGCGATGAGGAAATTTCGCGAAATCGCAATAGGGACAAATATACGGGCAGAATGGTAAGTGAACATAGACGCCGAGTGCGTCGATCACGTTCGAGCCGAAAACACCGCGATCGTGCGCGGACCGGCATGGACCGCAACGGAGGGGCCCAATTCAAACAGCGTCATCGACGCAGGCGGCTCGGGGAGTTTTTCGACCACCCGTTTGAGAATCGCATCGCCGATATGCGCGGCATGCGCGTGACCCACGAGCATATGCGTATTCGCCGGCTGGTTCACGTTTTTGACGACGATCTCGACGAGCGCGTCATACGCTTTCTCAATGCCGAAGGCTCGCGACACCGGCTCCATGCGACCGTCGCGGACGCGCAAGACGGGATTGACGTTGAGCAACGAACCTATTGCCAGAGAAAATCGGTTGAGTCGAGCGCTTCGCCCGATATACGAAAGATCGGGCGGCGTAAATGTTGCGTGCTGATCCTCGCGGATCCGATCGAGAAGGGCGAGAATGTCATCGACGCTTTTTCCGTCCCGGGCCGCTTCGGCAGCGAAGCGAACTTGCAAAAATAGGCCTCCCGAAACAGTACGCGAATCGACAACGAACACATTGTCGGGAAAATGCGACGCCGCGATTTTTGCATGTTCGTATGTGTTGGAAATTTCAGCTGAAATCGTCGGGCAGATGACGGTATTCCCAGCGCGGACGTGACGCGAAAACACGTCGGAAAAATCGTCGATCGATGCCGGTTCGGTCGTGGGAACATTTTTCCCGGCGCCATGCAATTGCGTATAAAACGTCACCCGATCCATATCGACCCCATCGCGATATGAGTGGCCGTCAAAAATGACACGCGTCGGAACAAGCTCGACACCGAGCGCTTTTGATTTCGCTCCGCCCAGGTCGCTGGACGTATCGGTGACGATGACGGTACTCATACGACGATGGCCGTGACCCCGAGCGTTCCGGGGCCGAGATTCGCCGACGTCGTTGCGCCGATATTCGCCATGATCGGATCGGGCGATCCCGGTGGTAATTTCCGAACCAAGAGATCATGCAATGTTTGGGCGGCTGCGGGCGAATTCGCATGTTGAACGGTGCAACGCGGGCGCGCTCCATCGCCCAGATGACGAATGACGACATCCACCATCATCTCCTGACTTTTTTCAAAATTGCGAGTCTGACCGGCCGGAGCAACTCCGCCATTCTCGTCGAGCCGCAGTATTAAGCTCACATTCAGCATCGAACCCAGCGCGACGACGGCTTTGGGCAGTCGACCGGTCCGGCCGAGAAACGTGACATCGGACATCACGAAATACGCTTGTCCTTTGAGTTTTGCCCGATCGACTTTGGCGACGATTTCGGCAGGCGTTGCACCGGCTGCGGCAAGCTCGGCGGCATACATCGTCATCAGCATGAGCAAACCCGATCCCGCTTTCGTGTCGAGAACGAAGATTTTTCCGGGAAACTTCTCAGCTGCTTTCGAGGCGTTGTTATAGGTCTCCGAGAGTGCCTTGCTGACGAGGCTGCAAACGACATCATTGCCGGCACCCGTCAGGCGCGTAAAAAGGGCAACGAAATCGTCAACCGATGCGGGCTCCGATTTCGGCAACTCTTTATCCGCAGCCATGCGCGAAAAAAACGTCGCCGCATCAATCTCGTAGCCGTCGCGAAGTTTCTGTCCACCCATATGAACATAGAGCGGTATGAGTTCGATACCAAGTCGTCGCGCCTCCGTGGGCGAAATATCGGAACTGGTATCGGTGACGACGACGGTGGGCATAGTGACGCTACTCCTTGGTGCTAAAGATCCCGACCGCTCCCTCGCCTGCATGCGACGCAATTGCCGGACCTGCCTCAATTATCTCGATAGGAATATCATACCCTGCACCCAATCGCGCTTGGAGCTTCTCGCGCACGCTTTGTGCGTTAGCGAGCGCATTGGTATGGATGATGACATATCGGGCATCGCTTCCCGCACCCGCGCTCGCAAACGAAAGATCGATCATGGTCTCCTGCGCTCGAGCGAGCGTTCGAACGGACGCCTTGGCCTCGACTTTCCCATCGTTGAGGCAAAGGACAGGCACAATTTTCATCAAGCCGCCGATCACGGCTTTCGCCTTGCCAATCCGGCCCATACGCTGCAGATGCGACAAATCGGAAAAACACGCGTAAAGCTGTTGAGCTTCGCGCTCATGATCCAAGGCAGCGAGAATTTCATTCATCGCGGCTCCTCGCGATGCTAATCCCTGCGCGCGTAAGACCTGCAACAATAAACCGCCGGACGCAGATTTTGAATCGTAGACGTGCACTCGGCCCGGTGGGAACTGCTGCGCGGCGGCCGTCGCAGCACTGCTCGTTCCGGACAGACCGGCCGAGACACAGATGCACAGCACATCATCTCCACGCTCGACGATTGGCGCGAAGGCTTCCTCAAACATTGCCGAGGTCGGCTGCGAAGTCCCCGGCAGCGCCGATTCGTGAACCAGCTTATAGTAAAAATCCCGTCGGGAAAGCTCGACAACATCACGATACGACGCGTCGCCAAACAACACGAACAAGGGAACGATGGAAATACCGAGTTCTTTGGCGCGCTCCGGGGAGAGATCGCTGGTGCTATCGGTAACGATGGAGATTCCCAATTAGGCCTCTTTTGCGAGTGTCGGTGCGACAAGTGCGGCGATGGTGCCGACAACATCGCGCCGCGCTTCTTCCGCGGCAATTCGAATGGCATGATGCATGCCGTTGCGACTGACTCGACCGTGGGTCACGATGCAATTTCCGCGCAGGCCGAGTAACGGCCCTCCGGCGTGCGTTTCATAATTGAAACGCGTACGAAAACGACGCAAGGTTGGGCGAAGTAACGCCGCCCCGAGCATCGCGAATAGTCCACTCGATGTGATTTCATCGCGAATGGCATCCGGGAGTTTCGACAGTATCCCTTCGCTCGTCTTGAGCGCGACATTCCCGACAAAACCATCGGTGACAATGACGTCGGCAAGATTCGCAAAGAGATCCTTGCCTTCAACATTTCCGATAAAATTCACGGGAGCCGCATCGAGCAGAGCGGCGGCTTCGAGAACTTGCGTATTCCCCTTGCTCCGCTCTTCACCAACCGAGAGAACGGCAACCCGCGGATTATCGATTCCGAGAACGGCTTTTGCGTAGGCACTTCCCATGATGCCGAACTGCATCAGCCACTCCGGCTTACAATCCATATTCGCACCGGAATCAAGCACCACCGTCGGCCCTTTGAGTGCGGGCCACACGGTCGCAATTGCGGGCCTGGCAATGCCCTCGATCGTACGCAATTTAATGAGAGCGATGGCTAAAAACGCGCCGCTGTTTCCTGCCGAAACAACCGCATCGGCTTCGCGTTTTTTTACTAAGTTTACAGCCACGCCAAGCGAAGTACGATCGGCGCCTTTGAGCGCCTGCGCAGCGTTGACATCCATGGACACTTCATCGTCGGCATGCACGATCTCGATATGTTCGCTCCCGGGGCCTTTGACATGCGGTCGAACTCGCGCTTCGTCGCCGACTAAAATAATGTGCCCATAGCCAGCTCTCGCCGCCATGAGCGCCCCGGCGACAATTTCGCTCGGCCCGTGGTCGCCGCCCATTGCGTCAACGGCAATTCGTGGTTCAGTCATCGAGTGAGATCCAATACTCCGCATTTTTCATGCCACCGTAGTAATACTCAACATCCGCATTCGCAAATGCCGAGGCTAGGTCCGCGACAAGATGCTGCGCATCCTTCTCCTTCTGTACGCCGCCGTAATACAGGGTAACGAGTCCCCCCGATGCGGCACCCATCGTTTGCAGGCACTCGCGCGCCAGATCGGAGAGGGTTGCCGCGGTGCTCAACGTGCCGCCAATGAGCGCTGCCGGAGTCCCGCGTGCAACGCTCACGCCGGCAACGGAGGCATCCTTGCCGGCAAAAAAGAGTTGCGCACTGGCGACACGCCCGGCCACCTGCATCAGAGTTGCAACGTCGGGAAGCTCGTCGCCGGTATTACGACACGCAAAGAGTGCGGCAATTCCCGCGATAACATCGCGAGTCGGCACCAGATGAACGGTCTTTTCCGTCAGCCGTACCGCTTCTTTGGCCGCGAGTGCCACGTTGGGATCGTTCACGAGAAGAACCACCGTTTCCGATAGCGTTTTATTGATCGCTAAGACCAAGTCTCGTACCGATGGATTCCGTGTTCCATCGACGGTCACTTCCGCCCCTAACTCACGAACAATCCGCTCGAATCCCGCGCCGGGAACGACAACAACTAACGAATAGGCGGGAACGGGAGCATCGACGACAAGCACATGATGTTGTTGCTCCATGTTATCAACTTTGACGCGAGCAAGTGTCCCGAACCGTCCGGCGAGTTCTTTGACACGTTCGGGATCGTCGGTGTGGATATGAACTTTTAGCGTCGGCGGCTCACCGATAACCAACAGACTTTCGCCGCGCGATGCTAAGTGATCGCGCAGCTCGTGCATCGTGCACGTCGCACCTTCGACGACGAATTCCGTACAAAACTTATTGTCGCCAACAACTTGCGCATGCGTAAAAACGTGATTGCGAACCGGTCGCCGCGGGAACGACGTCGCGCGCGCCTGAGCCTCGGGCAAAAAGCGTAAAATGCCCTCGATAAAATAGACAAAACCGGCGCCGCCCGAATCGACCACGCCGGCCTCTTTGAGAACCGGCAGCTGATCCGGTGTGCGATCCAGCGCCTCATTGGCAGCGCGTACGACGGCACTTCCAAAGCGGTACAAATCGGCTTCATGGAGCGCCACTTTATAGGCCGCTTCGGCGGCCGCCTCAGCGACCGAAATAATCGTCCCTTCAACCGGGCGCAAGAGGGCAGCCTTGGCAGCGGCAACGCCCTC
This sequence comes from bacterium, assembly GCA_021778415.1. Taxonomy (GTDB): domain Bacteria; phylum Vulcanimicrobiota; class Vulcanimicrobiia; order Vulcanimicrobiales; family Vulcanimicrobiaceae; genus JAJYCL01. The sequence goes on from JAJYCL010000017.1 coordinate 22,024, forward strand.
GCGGAGGGCCGTCGCAATGAGGAACGCGTCGGCCGTCTCCCGATGACGAACATGGTGGGCAAAACCGCGAAGCATCTGCGAAATGATCACGCCCGAGTTGCCGCGAGCCCCCATGAGACTGCCTTCCGCCGCCGCCGCCGCAACGAGCGAGAGCGGTCGCTGGTGCGTACTCGTCGCACTGAGCATCGCCGAGCGCATGGTCAGGAACATGTTTGTTCCCGTGTCGCCATCCGGCACCGGAAAGACATTGAGGTCGTTAAGCACGCCGCGATACTTCTTCAAGAAGTAGGTTCCAGCGGCGACGAAGCGCGCGAACCCGCGCCCGTCCAAGGAGGTAAGGGTCATCGGAGTCGGCCTTGCGGCCTGCGCCTGCGGAATCCCTTCGCCCTCAAAGCGGGCCCGACAACTCATAAGTCGCTTGAAATTGCCGAGGCGGCATGCTAAACTGCGCAGGTTGTCCGGGCGAGCCCGGTAGCTCATTGTATTTCTTTAGGATGGAACGAACATGGCGAAGCGCTGCGACGTTTGCGGCAAGGGCCCAATGGCGGGGAATAACGTCAGCCACGCGATGAATAAGACGCGTCGGCGCTGGCTTCCTAATCTCCAATCGGTCCGCATCGATGACCGCGGCACCCATAAGACTGCCAAAGTCTGCACGGGCTGCCTACGCTCAAAGAAAGTCACGCGCGTCGTTTAGCCGCGCGGCACACCCATTGTTACGAGGCGGCGCCATTGGCGTCGCCTCGTTTTTCTTACAGGTCTTTTAAACGCTCCAGGGCAGCGGCAGCTTGCCCGATCTCGTGCGGCTCGAGGGTGACGAGATACTCGAGCCGTAGATGCGCATCATCCACTTCCTTAAGAATCACCCCCAGAAGCACCGGGCCGCGACGCGACGGGGCGAAGGACAGCTCCAGAATCCCACCGGCAAAGGTCAACGCGCGGGCGGGCCCATTCCCGGAGACGATTTCGGCGAGATACTCGGCGAGTTCGCTCAGTTCGAAATCGTGTATTTGCACGGCGAACTCGGCAGTCACACTCCCGGCACGCACATCCAGGCGCACATCGAGGAGATCGAAGCCTTCGGGCTCGGCAATCTCGGGATGCGCATAGCCGAGAATCGACAGACGCAAGCGCGCCCGCTCCCGATGTCCAAAAACGAGATCGAAGGCGATCACGTATAGATAATTTTGTGCTTCGGCGGAGAAAATTTTAATCGCGGAATATCGTCGGCCGTCGATCGCAAGGTTTCATTCTCAACGCTCGATTTTTCGGCAAATCGCATCGCCTTATCGTCTTCGACGTGGTATCCCAGCGGATTCCATTTTGCCAGCGCGGCGACGGGATCGACACAGGCGCCACCATAATTGGAACTGTTTGCAACGGCGCGCGCGGTGAGCGCGGATCCCAATAAGGTTGCGGCAAACGGCGATGCGCCGAGAGCAATAAACGTTCCGACGGCCGCAGCAAACGTATCGCCGGCGCCGTGCGCCGGATAGCGCGGATAGTAGGGCGCAGAGATGCGATGATACGAGTAGCCGTTGGTCACCAACGTGCGGACACGATGTTTCTCTGCGTCCTTTTCAAACGATTTGATGATCACCGAATGCGGGCCTAAATCAAACATGGCATTGAGATACGCCCAGGGTGTTTTCACGCGATCTGCTCCGCCGATAAATACTTCGGCTTCGAAACGATTCGGCGTGATAATTTGCGCGATCGGCAAAAGCTTATTACGAATAGCCGTCGCCGTCTCTTCGCTCACATAGAGCCCTTTATTGTAATCCCCGATCACCGGATCGAGGAGAACGACCCCATTGAATGGACGGAGGGCATCGGCTACGGCATCGACATGCCCCGGCCGCGGAAGAAAACCGATGATAATGAGGCCCGGACGCTGTTGGACTAAAAACTGCACCTCTTTGCGCAGTTCAATGGGATCGGTCACCCAACTCGTTCTCCCGTGAAAGCCGGGATGCGCCGTGCCGAATGCCGTCGTTGCATGAATGACGCGAACCCCTAAGGCATTGGCAATCGACCATAAGGCTTGATTACCGAGAAATCCCATACCAACGCTATTTTGAATCGAACCGATGAGCGGATACCGTACGGATTCATCGTCAAGAAGATTCATGGAGCTGATCCCATCCCGTCGAAGTAAGGGTGACGTCGCCCTCGTCCGTTCGACGTACCACGCCCAGTTCCGCGCAAACCGTCCCGATGCGCAGAAGCGACCGACCGGAATGCGCCGCAAAGCGAGCGGCAAGATATGTAAATGAACGCGGGTCGATTGCAACGAGCAGTTCAAAATCCTCACCACCGGCAAGCGCAAAATGTTCCGCATCTTCGTTGAGCGCGCGTGCCATCGCAGTTGCCGCCGGCGCAACGGGAACGGCTTCCAGCACTGCGCCGACGCAGCTTGCCGTACACAGTCGTAGCAGATCCGTCGAAAGCCCGTCGGAGATATCCATCATGGCGTGAATGCGCTCGCTCGCCGATAAGAATCGTGCATCTGCGAGTCGCGGTTGCGGACGTCGATAGGCGGATAGCGCGGCATCGCGCAAGGCGCCTGTGAGAGCATCGGGATGTGTATCGAGCAACCATCCCGCGCGCGCCGCACCTAACGGTCCGGTCACGGCAAGCACATCGCCAACGCGTGCGCCATCGCGACGCTTGACGCGAGTTGAGCGCACTTCCCCGACAACAGTGATCGCCAGCATCAATCGATCAGCCCGTACGAGATCTCCCCCAACAATGGAGAGTTTCGCTGCAGTTGCGACTTCTTGCATGCCGCGATACCACGCGCATGCCTCGGCCTCGGTGACATCGTGGGGAACGGCGAGAGACACCGTTGCCAGAACGCCACATGCGCCCATTGCCGCGAGATCGCTGATACTTGCGGCCATGGCTCGCGCTCCGATATCTTCGGCGGGCATCAATCCGCGTCGAAAATGTACGCCATCGACAAATGCATCCGAAGAAATGACACTGCGATGCGAGCGGGACGGCTGCCAGATCGCCGCATCGTCGCCTATGCCAAGGAATACGCGGCCTCGCGGTTCCCGCACGACGGAGCGCAGGGCCGCAATGAACTGATCTTCGCGAATCGCGACCGTCACGAAAGCAGGGAGCGCATATCGCGCACCGTTGCCGCCGGATCCGGCGTACCGAAGATGGCCGATCCCATGACGACGGCATCGACGCCCGTGGCCACAATGTCGCGAAGATTGTTGGCATTCACGCCACCGTCGACTTCCAACAGGCACGCGGGATTGCGTGCGTCGATGAGAGCGCGCGCCTCGCGCAGCTTCACCATCGATCGCGGAAGAAACGATTGCCCACCAAAACCCGGATTGACGGACATGATGAGCACGAGATCGCAATCGTCGATAATATCGACAAGCATCGCAACCGGCGTTTGAGGCGTGATCGAAATGCCGGCGCGAACCTTGCGCGATCGAATATGCGCGAGCAGGCGTTGCGCGTGCGGCGTTGCCTCCAAATGGAACGTCACCGTGTCTGCACCGGCCTCGATGAATTCATCCACGTAGCGCTCGGGTTCGACGATCATGAGATGGCAGTCAAAGGGCAATGTACTCACGCGTCGCAGATCGCCGACAATCTTCGGTCCCCAGGTGAGGTTCGGAACGAAACGTCCATCCATCACGTCGATATGCAGCCAATCGGCGCCGCCATCGGCCACACTCTTCATCTGCTCGGCAACACGGGCAAAATCTGCCGAGAGTAACGACGGAGCAATGAGCGTCATGGTGCAGTCCCTTTCGGTGGCTTTTCATCGTAGACGGCAGGCGGTTCAAAACCAAGCTGGGTTCGCGAAATAAGATGATCGTTGACATAAAATTCCAACGATGACGTCCCTATCGCACTAACCGTGAGGGTGAGTTTTTGCCCGGGGAGCGCATAGGAATCGAGCAACGGGTACGACCCGGTGGCATCGTCGACAACCAGTCGAATGTGCAATCTCGTATCCGGTGTCGATCCGATGGGGACCGGAACCGTCAACAAGACATGCGCCTGACGAATCAGATACCCGGATTGATGCGGCCCGGCACTCACCTGCAGCGATAGCGTTTGATAGGGGAAGAGTTTCGATCCGGGCTTGGGATTTTCTCGAACGACGATGCCGTGGGCAGGGGCACCGAAACCAAGCGGCGTCCAGACAATTTGACCCAGCGTTAGACCATCTTTGGCAGCTCGCGCGCGAACGGCATCAATCGACATCCCCGTAAAATCCGGCACGATGCCGCCTCGCGCTCCACCCGAACTCATCACGAGATTCACGGGTTGGTGCGACTGTACGGGGGCCAGCGGCGAAGGCGATTGGGTAATGACGTGCCCTGCCGGGACCGTTGCGGATTTTGCGTCGGTCGTCGTTCCGAGAACAAGGCCCGCACGCGCCAAATCCAAGGCGACTTCCCGCATCGATTCAAAACGCAGATCGGGCATGCGATGTTCAAGAACGCCGGAGGAGACGACGAAGCCGATCCGTCGACCCTCGCGAACCGAACTCCCAGGCAGCGGTCGCTGCTTACTGACAATACCGGCCGGGTACGTATCGCTTGTCGCCGTCGTAATCACCGTCGTTGCGAGATGCAATCGAGCAGCGGTACGCTTTGCATCGGCCAAGGTTTGACCGATGAATGTGGGGACGCTCACAATACCCGACGATGGCGCGAACAGATCGATGATCGCATGGGAAAACCAGGCGAGTAGACCGACGAGCGCGGCTAGGGCAAAGGCAAAGACACGATCGCGTCGGTGAATCTGCTCGAACGACGGGTCCACGTCTTAGACCGGGGCACCCATCGAAGCCGCATCAAAATCGACATTGCTAAAAATGCGAACAATATCTTCGTGGTCGTCGAGCGCCGCCAAAAAATCAAACACATTGCCGGCCTGCGCGTCGCTTGGCGCAACCTTAATTTTCGGACGCATTCCAAGATACATCTCGGTCACACGCAGTCCTAGCGCAACGAACGCTTCGCGAACCGTCGCAAGCGATGTCGGGGTGGTAAACACAATCGACCGTGCGGGATCGAATTCGAGATCGAGCACACCGTCGATCATCGCAGATTCAAGCAACTGCTCTTCACTTCGCCCGGCCGTATCGAGTTCGAGAACGCCGACGGGAGTAAACATCCACCCTACCGTCCCCGTCTCACCCATCGTTCCGCCATTCTTTTGAAAGAGAAAGCGCAGTTCACCGGCGGTGCGATTGCGATTATCCGTCGCGGCATCGACGACGACGGCGACGCCATGCGGCCCATAGCCTTCGTAGCGCAACTCTTCGATCAGCTTTTCATTTTCCAGGCCGGAACCACGAGCAATCGCGCGCTTGATATTTTCTTGCGGCATATTGCTCTCGCGCGCTTTTTCAATCGACATCTTTAGGCGATAGTTGGCCTCAGGGTCGGGCGAGCCGGAGCGCGCGGCAAGAATGATCTCCTTGCTGAGCTTCGTAAAGAGCGCACCGCGCTGCGCATCGACTTTGCCCTTGCGAAGTCGGATATTGTGCCATTTTGAATGTCCGGACATAGACGTGCTCTCTTCGCCGTCGTGCCTTACGAGTCCAGCCTTCTCCGAGAGGTTACAGCCAAGAGCCAAGCCAGCGGCGATTTGCCCACTGTTCCGAGGAGATCGGCAGCCCGGCTAAGATCGGATAAAAGTAGATGAACGTTCCGGCGACAAGAAGAACGGCTGCGGCCACGACGTAGGGGGCAGCCTTCTTAATCCGCGGGCCATTCTGGACGCGCATCCATTCGTAGAGTCGTTGTAGTGCAATGGTATTGCATAGAGCGATCAGTGGAACGTTCACGTAAAAGTGATAGATCCACGCGATGCGTGGCGAAAGGCTCCAGGGAAGCCACTGCAAGAGGTAGTCGAGCACGATCAAAGCGTAGGCCTTGCGGCGCTCCTTCCACGCCAACCAACCGACGAACGGGACGCAGAATAACCCGAACCACATTGAAATCGGATTCGGGAGCGTATAGATCACCGCCGACGTCGTCTTGGTATAATGCGCGTAATAGAGCACCGGGCGAAGATCCAACGGCCACGTCCACCATAACGATGCGTACGGGTGTGTGGCGACGAGGTGATCGTGGTATTCGAACATGCTGTATTGCCGTTGCACCACGTCGGAGATGTTATGAATCTCGTTGGGATCGGGCGATTGGCGAATCAAATCCGGAACCCAGACAAGTGCGTAGACCGTCATCGCAATAAACATGATCGAGACGAGCGCCACGTCTAAGCGGAATCCGCGAGGATTGCCCCACAATGTCGGTCGTCCGGTCGAAAAGAAGCGCTGCAGCCAAATCCCGATAATCACAGCAAATGAGACGCCGAAGCCCATCACGCCGTACCATTTGCTCCCAACGAGCAGCCCTAAGGCGACGGCAAAGGCGATGAGCCAGCGACGGGCGTGCGATCCTTTGGCGACACCTTCATCACTGCGCACCTCTCCCGGAACATACGTCGCCGTACCCGCCGGAGTGGCATACGTGACGGTAGCATCTTTGCTATAGGTGATGGAAAGTTCATCATCCGTGTAGACGAGTTGGCCACCGCGACTCTGCGAATACAGGCCGCGGGTTATCTTTCCCGCTGCATCGATGCGCCCGCCATCGGGAGCATAGAGCGTTTGTCCGGACGCATCGCGCATGATGATGCTGCCGTCGGGATAGGAGATCGCCGTCGTGTCACTCCCGGCGAACCGCGGAAGCACGACAACACGGAAAAGCAGATACAGCCCGAGTGCCGAGTAGCAACCGATAACAATCGTCGCTGCTAGGGTCTGCGGCTGCCAGCCCGGGTGCGACGCTGCCGCCGCCGACGTTAACGCAGCCGTAAGCGCTGCGATGGCTATGCCACCCACGACGGCACCGAGCAACGAAAGCAGTGCCTGGCCCCATGAATCACGCGCATGTTCGCGCACATTGGTTTGCGCAACGATCCAGAATCGATAGAAAAAGTAGACCGCGAGGAGCGAGAATACGTAGACGAAGCCTTCCGGCGTAGCAATGCGCGATTGCACGAAATGCATGCCGTCGAACGTTAGAAACGCGGCGGCAACGGCTGCAAAAAGGGTCGATTTCGTGACGCGCTTGGCAAAGGCGAAAAGCACGACGACGCCGATTCCCGCGAAAACAACGCTTAAAAAACGCCAGCCCGTCGAATTATCTCCGTGGGCGAGACCGCCGAACATCATCGTTGAGAGCGTGATTAATAATTTCGTAAACGGGGGATGCGTATTTTCATAAATTCGCAGATTTTTGAGATACTCTTCGGCCGCTCGAGCGAAGTAGACCTCATCGAAAATCTTTTCCGGCGGGAACCAATAGTTCACAAATGAGAGCAGAAATGCACCGATCCCAAGGCCGGTTGCGACAAGATAATCCAACGGCCAAACGAGGCCGCCGAGTCCTTCACCCGGTTCATACCACCGTCGAGGAGCCTCGTTTTTAGGTGTCGCTTTCGCCGGTTTCGCGGCTTGCTCAGCCGGCAATGCTTCCGGCTCGTCGTCGACGAGATAGGCATTCCCGAGATAAAAGAAGACCAACACGCCAAGCGAAGAGAAAATAATACGAGCTGCCGGCCAAAGATCTGCCGCATTGACGCCAGCGACGTGATTTTGCATGACCGAAAGATAGGCGAGTGAATACGCGAGATTGACACCGAGAAGCACGCTCAGTGCGATGGCCGACCATAGATAGCGCCGATTGATGGCGAAAGCGGCAATGACAAACAGCACGCCATCGAAACTATAGCGCTCATGCATACGCGTGGAGAACAAAAAGAAGGCGAGCAGTGCAAGCGCACATCCTTCGATGAAGGCACGCGCAGTGCGCACTTGCATGTATCGCCAGATAAGCAACGCAACCGCCGCAACCACAAGGCAGATGCCAAATGCATATTGCGGGAATAACGGAATGGGACCGAAGTGGAGGAGCGCTTTATCTTTCTGCCAGAATTGCGATGTAATCGACCACAAATTGAATGCATTGACTGAATTATCCGGATACACGTTCGAACCGAAGACATAGCGCTCATACAGCCACTGCAGGACGGCAAACGGATTGAGGCTCGGATGGAACGGCAGCGAAGCCAGCCAGGCAAGAGCAAAGGATGCGATGATGCCGGCTCCCGTTGCCAACATTCGCACTCGTATTTTCACTGCGTCGGTACAGGCAAATGCGATAAAGAATGGGATGACGACGGCTGCTTGCGGCTTAATCAGCAGCGATGCAGCTAACGCCAGCCAGGCAAAAATGATCGACGCGGTGGGTTGCGCTTCGTCGTCGCTACGAAGCAGCAGGTATGCGGCAAGTAAGGCCAATCCACCGGCGATCGCATCGACTTGACCCCACGCGGCAGAGATATAGATAACTGCCGGGTTCAGCACATAGAGCGCGGCGACGAATAACGATCTCTTCTCATCGGTAAAGCGCCGAGCCAACGCATACAGCAACGCGCCGACGCCAAGATCGGCGAAGATCGCCGGAAGTTTGACGAGAACATGCAAGAGCCCGGGTGAAGGGATGATTCCGCGCAGATATTCCCACAGATGCCCGATCACGGCGAGCACATAAAAATACCCCGGAGGATAATCGGCAAAGCCTGATGTCTGATAGAACGCCCACAGCGGATGCTCGGCCAGTGTGACGGCCCAACTCGAAAACGCATCGATGTCGTTGGTGAAGCCGGGAACACCGATGAGCGCAATGCGCAGCAGCAAGCCCCCAATGAGGAGTGCCCAGAGCAAGGCACGGGCAGTAACGCGGTTCTTTATACCGTGGGAATCAAGCATAGGGGCGAGGTTTGCACCCCGCGACATAATCGCCTGTCCGGCGGCGCGAATTACGGGGGCGAGGCGAGGGTTTGGCTGGCGAAGGCGGCCATCGCATCGGCCGCAAAGCCTGCGACCGCCTGCGTCCGGGTGAGGATTTCAGCCTCGAGTGCATCGCGCGCGCCCATGCTATCAAGGGCCGCCACAACGCGCTCCACGTCCTCTGCATCCAAGGGGCACATCTTGCCGTAGGCCTCCTCAATCGCGGCGCGCGCCGCGCTCGGCTCTTGAGCCAAGGCCCACACGACCGGGTACGACCATTTCCGCCGGGCTACATCGTGAGCCACGGCCTTCCCGGTCATATCGGCATCGGCCCAAATGCCCAGCAGATCGTCGCGTAACTGAAAAGCCATGCCGTAGGCAAATCCGGCATCGTAATAGGCCCGTACATCGCGGTCGTTCTCGTCGCGATTGCGTGCGGACATGACCCCGAGTTCCGCCGACGTCGCAAAAAGTGCCGCCGTTTTATAGCCGATCATCGCACGATAGCGCGCAATCTCGACATGGCGTTCACGTTCAAAGGCGATATCGAGCGCTTGCCCGTCGCACATGATACGGTGCGCTTGATGCAAGCGACGGACCATCGCAAGCGCGACCTCCGAGTGAATCCGTGCGTCGACGCGCATCAACGCTAAAAACGACAGCGCGCAGAGTGCATCGCCCGCATTGAGCGCCTGGGCAATCCCAATGCGCTTCCAAAGCGTCGGCCGCCCGTGACGAAATTCATCTTGGTCTTCGATATCATCGTGAATCAACGAATAATTATGCAGCAGTTCGATACCCGTTGCCGCCGGAAGCCACAGCGATGGTTCCGCGCCAAAGGCCTCGGCGCTCAGCGCCACCATGCGCGGGCGCAACCGCTTTCCGGTCCGCGCCGGACCATACGGATCAAAGCCAAAGTGATACGCGAGAGAATCGACGACCGTCGAATCCTGTGATTTCGCATCAATGACGGCCGCTTCCAAGGCGGCCTCGAACGCGTTAGACCAAGACGGGTGCAAACGACTCCATCTTCTTTTCAACGGCATCAACGAGCCAGCCCGGTGTCGATGCACCCGACATCAAGCCTGCAATCTTCACGCCATCAAACCACTCCGCTTGAAGTTCATCCGGCCCCTCGATGTGATAGGCCTTGGCCCCTTGCATTTCAGCCAGTTCTGCCAAGTGCTTCGTATTCGCAGACGTTTTACCACCGACGACGACCATCACGTCAACTTGCTTGGCCAACGTGATCGCTTCGGTTTGACGATTATTCGTATCCGTACAAATCGTATTCACGGCCCGCACTTCGTAATAGCGAGCGCTCATCGCCCGAACGATGTCCATAAAGCGCTCGCGTGAATACGTCGATTGCACGACAACACCGACGCGCGAAGCGCGTGGCAACTTGGCGACATCATCGACCGTTTCAATGCACCATGCACCCGGTACGTGCGAAAGCGTGCCTTTGACTTCCGGATGATTCGGATCGCCAACGACGGCAATTTTGTATCCGTCGGCTTTGAGCTTTTCGGCTTGCACATGAATTTTTGTCACCATCGGGCACGTCGCATCGATGATTTCCAAGCCTTTGCTTTTTGCCGTTTCGAAGACTTCGACTGGGAGTCCGTGCGCTCGAACGAAGAGTGCGCCGGCATCGACGTCATCGACGCTCTGCGCATTTTTTAGCCCGCGCTCTTGCAGCGACGTCACCATTTGCGGGTTGTGGACGACATGGCCCAGCGTCGTGACATCATTACGCGAAGCGATGGCTTCTTCTGCCTTCTTCACGGTGATTGCCACGCCAAAACAAAATCCTTGAACGCGCGCCTTACGAATTTCCATCTTCGAGCCTCATCTTAAGAGCGCGAATTGCGCCCATTACCTCGAGCGTAAAGTTCGACAACTCTTCACGAGTTGCTTTCCGATCCGTCGGTAATCGCAACGGTTCGCCGAATGCGACCTTTATCTGATGCAATCGTCCGGCACGGTCGGTGCCGGAAAGCGCAGCGGGGAGAACGGGCGCGCCCGAAAGCGACGCGAGCAACGCAACTCCCTGCTGCGGCTCGCGTGTGCCGTCCGTATTGCGCGTACCCTCGGGAAAGATGCCGATAGCACCACCCCCGTGCAGGACGTCGAGGGAACGTTTAATGGCAGCTTTTGCGCTACCGTGACGATCCACCGGATAGGATCCGACCCCGGCAATCAACGCACCCAACACCGGGATATCGAAGAGCTCTTTTTTCGCCATGTACGAAATTTGCCGGGGGAGCGCAACGCCGAGCATCGGTGGATCGAGATACGATAGATGATTTGCCGCAACGATAAGCGGCCCATCGAGCGGCACGTGTTCCGTTCCATACGCCTGTAACCGCCAAACATGAGAAAGCCCAGCGCAGACGGCACGGCCGAATTTGAACATCCCGGGAGCGGGACGCGCGAGTCTCGTGGCCATTTACGCGGCGAGATGATGCGCGAGTGCGGTGATCCGTGCAACGACTTCATCGACGGAGAGGAGCGACGAATCGATCACATGCGCATCGGGTGCGATCTGCAGCGGCGAAACGGCGCGATTTTCATCGAGCGAATCGCGCTCTTCTATTTCGCGCGCAAGCTGATGCAGCGCGACATCGACACCGGCACTCAATAACTGCGCTCGGCGCCGGCTTACTCGCGCTTCAACCGTCGCCGTCAAATAGATCTTCACCGGTGCATCGGGTAACACGACCGAACCGATATCGCGACCGGCCATGACGACGGGGCCGCAGAGCGCGATCCGACGCTGCTCGAGCACCAACGCCTCGCGCACGTGAGGATGGGCCGCGATGGTCGACACGACGGCGGACACCGTGTTGGACTGCAACATCGCGGATTGGAGTTCGCGCGCACCGGCAAAGACGCGAAATCCCATCGGCGCGTTCGCATCGAGACGAACATCGATGGGATGCATGGCACAGATTCGCAGAACGGCGGCTTCATTATCGGCATCGAGGCCGGCGGCTAAGACTTCGGAGGCAACGGCGCGATACATCGCACCGGTATCCAAATACAAAATACCTAAGCGTTGCGCCAACGCATGCGCGACGGTCGTTTTCCCGGAGCCTGCCGGACCATCGATGGCAATTTGAAGATGCGGTGCAATCACGACAGCGGAGGCTTCGCGTCGCTCACCACCCGCCCCCGCCATGTGATCCGCCCGGTGCGACGCTCATACGCCCCAACGACCGCGGCGACGGCAAAAACGGCGTCGGCAACCGGCGTGAGCAAAAGCGAGATGGGATTTTCAGAAAAGGCGATACTATTTCCGCCGCGACTAAGAAACACCAGGAGAACCAGTGCCAGCGGAAACGGGAGAATTGCGGCAAACGTCAGAGCGACGAACAGCGCGACGCTACACAGTTGCCAGACGGCAAAGCCAAGTGCCCCTATCGGCCCCAAGCCAAAGGCCAGTGAACGGCCATAACCGCGCACATTTTCCATGAACGAGCCGTAGGCGCGATAACTCCCGATACGCCGACCGGATGCCAAGCGGATGCGCCCGCCAACACGTTTGATTAATCGCGCTAGGGCAACGTCCTCAACGAGATCGGTGATTTCCGCGTGCCCGCCGCACCGACGATAGAGATCGGCTCGAACCAACAAACACTGGCCGTTTGCCGCAGCAATCCGCGGGTCGGCTGCATCGAGTGCGAACATCGGGAGAAATCGCAACAAAAAAAGCGTGACCTGCGGCGCAAACAAGAGCGACCATAACGACATGTCACGACAACGCAACCAGGCCGTGACAAAACCGACATTGCATTTTTCGGCGACGCGCTGCAAGGCCATGATACCGCCCGGATCAAAAGCGACATCGGCATCGGTGAAGAGCAACCACTCGGATGTGGGCGGGCACTGAGCAATCGCCGAGGCAAGTGCTCCCGATTTTCCTACGCGATCACCGGGCCGCATGAGCAACCGATGTAAGCGCGGTTCCCGGGATCCAATTTCCTCCAGTCGCTTTTGCGTCGCATCCTCGGACCCATCATCGATGACAATGATCCGCGCCACACTCGTTTGAACCCGAATCGACTCAAGACAAAGGAGAATATTGGACGCTTCATTGCGAACGGCGAGATACACGTCGACAGACGGCTTGCCATCGCCATCGGCACGCGGATGCAGGATGAACATCGCATGCACGAGGCTAAAAACCCATGGGAGCGCAACAATTCCTATGAGGACAGTGATCATCGCAACGACTTTTTCGAGCGATGACCTAGCACGATTGCGTAGGCTGCATCCAGCCGATCGGCGACGCAATCATCATCAATCGTTTTCAGTAATTGCTCAACAGCTCGTTGTGTGCGCTCTTGCGCGACCTTATCGCGAGGATCGATCGGGTCGCCGATAGCCAGGAGCATTTCCGGCTGTCGTCGTCCGAGAAAGAGATAGCGCACGGCAAGGGGGATAATCGGAACGTCGGCGCGCCGCGCCGCATGCACAAATCCGGACGTAAAGGCCAACGGACTCTGCGGTGGGCGCAAGATACCGTCCGGCAATATCCAGACACCGGTACCGGAGGCCGCCTCTTCGGCCGCATACAGGATCGCATCCCGGGCCGTGCGCACGGAGGTTGCATCCACGGAGAATGCACCGGCCATGCGAAAATACGGAAATCGACGTAATTCACGATCGCTCATCATGATGGCAAAGCGTCGCGTGGGATCCGAACGACGATGCGCAACAAGGGCCGCAAACCCATCCCACCACGCATGATGATTGGCAACGCCGATGTAGCCCCCGGACATTGGGAGCGTGATCCCGGTGCGCACGCGTAGTGCGGCAAAATTGCGCATGATCAGCCAATCGATCACGCGAGAAAATCCGGCAGAAAATCCGGCGTTACGACGAGCTCGTTGCCACGTACTCATTGCAAAAGACGCTGCGCGGCGAGACGCCCCGAGATGAGCACCATCGGAACGCCGGAGCCCGGACGCGTACCGCTTCCGGCGAAGACGACATTCCGATAGTGTGGATGGGCAATGCTCGGTCGAAAGGCCGTCATTTGATCGAGTGTGTGATCCGGGCCGAATGCCGCGCCATGAAGCAAACCGAGTTCTTCGGCGAACTCCTTAGGTCCGCGGAATCGCTCGACTGCAATCGCATCGCGGAGCGGGCCAACCTCGCGCTCCAAACGTTGGAGGACGCGCTCCCGCAACGCGTGCGTATCGAGTTCCGGGCCATTCGAGCGATTCGGGACCGGAGTAAGCACAAGAAGCGCACTATGCCCGGCCGGCGCAACGGTTGCATCGCTCACACGTGGGTTGCAGACATACACCATCGGATCGTCGAGTTGCCGCCCGGCATCGAGAGCAGCATAAGCTTGCCACGGATTTTGCGGCAGAAACACCGTATGATGCGGTAAATCGATCGCGCGACGAACGCCGACATACCATACCGCTGCCGAATGTCCGTACCGCATCCGACGTTCTCGCGGAGGCGCTTGCGCACCGAAAAGCTGACGCATCGCAGGTTCTCGATCGGCGGTCACGACAACGGCGTCGGCATCATAGCGTTCGTCATCTGCAAAAATGCTAACGCCCTTGTTCGTCGCGTCGATGCGATCCACGCGAGCATTGAAGACGAAGCGAACGCCCAACTGTTTGCAGGCATCGACGCAGGCAGCAACGATTGCCCCGGTCCCGCCTGGCGCATACCACACCCCGCCGACCGCTTCACTCACCGGCAATAGTGCGTAGAGCGCCGGTGCGCGTAATGGAGACGTCCCAAGGTAGAGCGATTGAAACGTCAGGGCTTCCACTGTGCGTGGATGCGTAAAATACCGCTGGGTAAATGCTCGGAGATTCCCGAAGATCCACGGTCGCATGCGCCCCGGCGTGATGATCGTACGAAGGAAGGACGCAACCGTATGATCTCGTTCGAGAATACGCGATTGCGCATCGGTGAACGCTTCGTGAACATCGGCGAGATAGCGTAATGCATGCGATGCACGCATCGGCCCTTCAAAGCGGGCAAACTCTGCTACGAGCAACGCGATGTCGGAATGAAGGGCAAACCGTTGCCCATCGGGCCAACGAATTTCGTATCCCGGCTCGATCCGCGAAAGGGCAAGCCGAGCAAAGCTCTCATCGCCTAACGTCCGTTTGAGGACATCGGTCATCACGATCAGCGTCGGCCCAAGATCGAAGGTGTAGCCGTTTTCCGTTCTTCGTTGCGCTCGACCACCCGCAGAGCTCAATGCTTCGAGCACCGTAACCTGTACGCCGGCGCGGCCGAGTTCGAGCGCCGCCGAAAGCCCGGCAAATCCGGCTCCAACGACGATGGCGGACTTCGGCTTCATTGCTGCGAACCGCATCGCATGGCGTGGCTCAAAATGCTCCACATTGCAACGGCAGTGCTCTGGCTCGGAAATTTTGTCATAACCGGAATCTGGAGCATTCGTGCATTTACGAGCGGAAGCGCCGAACTGCGACGCTTCGCTGCTCGCGAAATTCTGTTTACCGATCTCCTCTTCACCTTCGGCGTTGGCGCAGCCGTGATCATGTCCGGGATCGGCTTGGCAGCGCTGGAAGGGTTCAATCCGTGGGCGGTCCTTTGGACGCGAATGGCCCTACTCACCACGATTGGAAGCGGCGTTGCATGGATGCTGCTCTTACTTCCTTTGGAGATCCGACTCACACGTCTGACAAAGAGCGAGCATGTGCTCGCGGCAACGCAGACCTTCATCTGGTGGAACATCATCGGCTGGCTCATTACCATCGCGCTTTTTTCCGTCATTTATTTGATGGTCGCGCGCCCGATGTAGGCTCGGCCGACACAACGGGCCGCACGCAAAAGTTTCTCGGGCATCGGGACGAATACGCGCCCGCGCGTCGGATCGAATCCGCGGCGTTCGAGATGATCGAGAATTCCGCCGTAAATATCGGCAGTCATGAGCAGGGCAACACGGGAACCGTCGTTTGGAACGCGCGATGCTAACACGGCGGCCTCGCAATACAGTTCGCGAGCGCGCATCGCAAGCATCCGCATGAGATCTTCCGTTCGCATACCGGGGAAGGCGGCTCGCGGCAAATAGTCGCGACCGAGCCGAGCATCCTCTTCCACATCGCGCAAAATATTGGTCAGTTGCATCGCGATTCCCAAACGTTCTCCGCGATCTAACGAATCGCCATCGGCGACACCTAAAATCGGCATAGTCGTTCGGCCAACCGTCCCCGCAACGGCAGCAGAATATCGTTCAACGTCGGCCATGGTTGCGAAGCTGATCGGCACCAAATCGCCTTCACAGCCTTCAACGAGACGCAACGCGTCGCGAACATCAATCGGAAAACGAGCGAATGCTCGGCGTACGGCAAGAAACCACGGAGCATCGCTCTCCACGTTCTCATCGTGAATGTGCAAGAGCGTCCGCTTGATCTCGGCAATTCCGGCGCTGCGTTGCGCAAACGGCAACCCGGGTTCGTCGGCAAGATCATCGGCGGTGCGGAAGAGTCCGTAGAGTGCTTCCACCGCTTCGCGTTTCTCACGCGGCAAAATGCGGGTCGAAAAATAAAACGACGTGGCATGGGCACGCATAATCCCTGCGCACCAATGTTGGCTCTGCTCGATCATGCGACCGGCATCTCCTCAAGAATGCGCTCAACGGTCTGCATCGCACTCATCGAAACCAGCGGCACCCCCGTTGCCGGGCGTGTCGAGGCACCGGCAAAATACAGATTCCGATAGCGGGCATGACGATTATCGGGACGCATCGGTCCGATCTGCAACAGATCGTGAGAGAGGCCGAAGGCAGCACCCAGATTGAGATTGAGTTCGTCGTGAAAATGCACCGGCGTGCGATGGTTCATAAACCGAATGCGCTGACGCAATCCCGGCAAGCGACGCTCTTCGATCGTTCTGAGAATGCGATCGATCACTGCGGGAGTTTGCGCGGGCCAATCCATCGGCGAATCAAGCGACGGCGACGGGACGAGAACGTACAGCGCTTCACATCCCGGTGGCGCCATGGAAGCGTCGCTCGCACCGGGCGCACAAAGATAGATTGCCGGATCGTCGGGGATGCGTCCGCGTCGGAAGATATCGTCGCAGGTGCGCTGTAAATCCGAGGGCATTAAAAATTCATGATGGAGAAGATCGTCGTAGCGACGATCAAGGGCAAGATACAAGAGTAGCGCCGACGGAGTATGACGCATGCGCAACGAGCGGTCCTGCGTTTCGCCCAGCAACGTTCCATAGACATACGGAAGATCGGCGTTGGCGACGATGAGATCGGCTTCGACGCGACCGCTGCTCGTCTGCACTGCGACGACACGTTGCCCTTCGCGTTCGATTCCCGTCACTTCGGTGGCATAGTGAATCGCTCCGCCGTTTTCAATCACGGCGCGATGCAAGGCACGAGCAAGAGCACCGATACCGCCGATCGGATAGTGTATGCCTTCGCCGAGCTCGGTGAAAAGCAGTAACCGATACAACAACGGCGCATCGAATGGCGACATTCCTAAGTACATCGATTGAAAAGAAAAAACGCCGGCCACGCGATCATCCCCGAACGCCTGCTTTGCGCGTGTTGCGAGCCTTGCCAGCGCTCCGGTCTTCCAAAGCGCATGCAATTTGTTCGGCGTAAAAAACGACGCAAACGATGGAATACGTCGGCCGACAAACTCTCGCCGCGAAATTTCGTACGATTCCGCCGCTTCGGCGAAATAGCGCAGAAAACCGCGCGAGGAGCCCGGAGCGAGTGCATCCAGCGAGGCCATCGTTTCCGAGAGCAACGAGGTGATGACCAGCGATTTCCCATCAGGGTAATGCAACGTATAATTCGGACGCAATCGGATCGTCGGCACTTCACGATCGAAGTCTCCACCCCAACTGGCAAAAGCCGTACGATAAACATCCAGCATAAATAACAGCGTCGGTCCGAGATCAAAACGGAACCCCTCCCACTGCGCCTGGGCCGCTCGCCCGCCAGGTATCGCCTGCTTTTCAACGACGTGAACGTCGTATCCGCGATGGGCAAGCTGCGCCGCAGCCGTAAGCCCCGCAATTCCCGCTCCGATTACCACGACGCGCCGCTTCATTCTCACGCCTCTAACCCGCCGTCCGCGAAAATGGGTGCGTCTCCAGGAGCTCCCACTCTTTCGTTCTAACTCCCGAATGATGCGCGTGTCCAAAGCAGCGAAGCGATGGCTCTCTCATGCGGCTATGTTGCTCTTGCTTATCGTCGTACTGCCAACAATGGTTGGTGCAATGGCCTATTTGCCTATGCCGCATGGGCAAATCGGACTATCGGTGGCTTGGCAAACGGCTGGCGGAACGGATCAAGCCCTGGTGGTAACGGCCGTGCGGCGCGGCCTCCCCGCAGACCGTGCCGGCGTTCGCGTTGGCGATACGATCGTCGGATTTCCGACATTTTCGGATCGCATAATCGTCGTCGGCGAAGGGACACTCTATTTCATGGCGCCCGGGCAGCGCGTCACCTTCACACTACGGCATGGGAATAGCGTTACCCCGATAACCCTCCAAGCCGTCGGTCGCCCATTAACGCGTTCCATGTTCTTAGTCGAGCTTCGCTTAGCTCTGTATATCCTCGGAATTTGCATCGTCGGCGCATTGGTGTTTCTACGGCCGAGTACCATCACATGGGGCTTCGCACTTTTCGTCATTTTTGCGACGCAACCGACACTTGAAATCACCGAATTTATTGGATCGCTACAATGGCCGCCGGGATTTTTAGCGGCTTGGTTTCTTACCGATGCGGTCTACTACGTCGGTCTCCAGGGTCTGCTTGCGTTTGCGATCGCGTTTCCCGATAATGCTCCTCCCAAAAGTCATCGCATCGTCGAACGCATCATGCTCGCCTTCAACGGGCTGCTCATTTTTGCGCTCATCGGCGGCTTCGTGAATGCATTTTTCGGAGTCCCGGCGTGGTCCATATGGAACCTCCCCGATTTCGCAACGGTCATCATCTACAACGTTCCGGCCATCGTTGCAGTGGCAATTCTTGCACAGAAACTGACGAATGCCAAAGGCGATGCGCGCATTCCCCTGCTCTGGGCCTTAGGCGGACCGCTCGTTAGCATGATCCTCTTTGTTGGCGATATGTCTTGGTCGTCGCTCCCCTTCTTGGGCACATCGACACCAATTCTGCTCGGCATGCTCTCCTCGATTGCTCCATTTTCAGTGATGTACGCCATCCTTCGACATCGCGTTATCGACATCGGGTTTACCCTCAATACCACATTTGCCGAAGCGGTTTCGCAATCGAAGGGTGCCATGGAGCCGATCGCCGCACGACGGCAGATCGTTCGACGCACGGCGTTGCTCCTTAGCGCCGATCTTCCGCTACAAACGCTTTATTCCCAATTTGCTCTCCTTCTCGCATCGTTTGTCGACGCCTCGACCGTGCTGCTTGCCGTCAAATCGGCAAAAGGTTCGCACTTCGCATTCATTTTCGAAGATGGTGTGAGCGGAAAACCCGATGACACGACGGTCAGTCCGGATGGAAACACGGGACGTGTGCTGCGCGAAGGAAAGTCGGTGCTCTACCGCAACGCACAAGAATGGCCCTCACAACGCTTTCTGACCCTCGGCGGGCGGACCTCGCGTCCAACGCAATCGGCAATTTTCGTGCCGATTGTCTTCGGCGGGTCCATCGTCGGCGCTCTCAGCGTCCAATCGACGGCAATCAATGCATACAACGAAGAAGATCTCGAACTCATTGAAACATCGGCCGTGTACCTCGGTGCTCGAATCCACGACGAAGAACAACATGCCCAACGTGCAGAACTTCGAGCGCTTGCAACACACGACGCACTCACCGGATTAGGAAACCGTCGAGCGTTCGATGATGCGATAGCCACTGAGTGCCTTCGCAAACGGGCGGCCGGAGAAACGTTCAACCTCCTCATGATCGATATCGATTATTTTAAGCCGTTTAATGATGCGTATGGCCACGTTGCCGGAGATGCATGCTTGCGGCAGATCGCCCGTGCATTGCAGTCGAGTCTTAGTCACGATGAAGGCCTCGTTGCCCGATTTGGCGGCGAAGAGTTTGCCGTCATCCTGAAAACCGGGGATCGTCAACACGCCATTGACATTGCCGAGTCGTTGTGCGCAGCGGTCCGTTCTCTTGCCATTCCGCATCAGGGCTCATCGCTCGGCTACGTTACGATCAGTATCGGTGTCGGTTCGGTGACCGCCGATCCTGGTTGCGATCCGCGCGTCCTTATTCTTAATGCCGACGCATGCTTGTATGAGGCGAAGGATGCCGGGCGTAATCGCGTCGGAGCCCGCGGCTATCGCGCTCAATCTCCACCGGCATTACCACGCTTTATCGAACGCAACAATTTGCCGGTGCCGCAAACCAGTTTTATCGGCCGACAAGCCGATATCGAAGAGATCGAATCGGCGATGAACGCCCATCAAATCGTCACGATTGTTGGCGCCGGCGGTGCCGGAAAAACGCGAACCGCTCTGGAAGTCGCGCGCCGTTCCGTCGGACGATTTCCGGACGGGGTCTGGTTTGTCGATCTCTGCGCTGTTTCAAGCGGAGACTCCGTCGCACAAGCGATTGCCAATGCCGTACTCCCGCGCTCGGAACGCGTTGTCAGCAGCGAGCGACTTGCCGAACTTCTCCGCGAAAACCGACTCTTGATCGTCCTCGATAACTGCGAGCACGTGATCGCTGCATGCGCGAATATTATCGCAGCCATTCTCGTGCGCGCGCCCGGTGTCGCCGTGCTGGCGACGAGTCGCGAAAATCTCGCGATTAGTGGAGAGCGAGTCTACCGCTTGCCGGCACTCTCCGAGCAAGACGGCATCTCGCTGTTGCTTGAACGCGCGCGTAGCGCAGGCATCGCGGAGATTCCACCGCAAAGCCGTGGCGTTGCCGAACGTATTGTCGGCGCGCTCGACGGCTTGCCGATGGCCATCGAACTTGCCGCAGCCCGCCTCGTGATGCTCTCGCCCGACGAGCTTCTGCTCAGACTAACCGACCGACTCGAAGCCCTCCGCACGACAAGTCGTGAAATTCCATTACGCCAGCAAACGCTTGGGGCGTTGCTTGATTGGAGCTACAATCTACTCCCCGAAAACGAGCGCGCGATTTTTACTCGGCTTGCCATTTTCGTTGGCGGGTGGACATTGGCGACGGCAACACTCGTATGCGGCGATCACGATTTTTCTCTTGAGGCGATCGAAGGAGCCCTCTCGGGCCTGGTCCGTAAGTCGCTCGTAGTCGTCGACGAACAGAGCGCAACCAGACGATTCTTCTTTCTCAGTACGACTGCCGATTATGCACGCGCATTACTCAAAGAAAGCGACGACTTTGACGAAGTCGCATTGCGCCACGCCGAATGTTTTGCAGCAATGGCTCGTGAGCGAACCGGTCAAAAACGTTCGCTGCCGTACGTCGATTGGTTACGCTTACAACGCGACGACCTCGAAAATTATCATGCTGCCTTGCGTCACGCACTGTCCGCCGGACGCTATCATCTCGCCGTCGATATCCTACAATCGCTGGGCGGGCTCATGCTCTCATCGCAGATGTTTGAAGACATCTCGTCTCCGCTGCGCAAAGCGTTAAAAGAAACGACGTTACCGAACGCAACGCAAGGCTGGCTTCTCCTTGGACTTGCAGAACTCGCGCAAGCAAAAAACCCCGGCGATGCGCTTGAAGCCTCGCGTCGCGCCTATGATCTTTTTACGCAATGTCATGATGACAAGAGTGCGGCCTATGCGCTGTGGACACTTGCAAGTGCGCAATTGCGCGTCGACGGCGCAATCGACAATGCCCTGCATGGTCCGCTTCAATCGTGCCTCTTGACCATCCGGCAATATGGTGACCGCCATCTCAGCGTCGGACTTCTCCGACACATCGCCTACATTCGCTCCGAAGCCGGTCGCTTCTCGGAGGCACGCGCCGCGCTTCGGGAGGCGGCCGAAATCATCGATCGCACCGATGTAGGCGTCCTCGCGGCACTGCTTGGCAGTAGCGCACGCGAAGAATTTCGTTCCGGGAATTTTCGAGAAGCGGTGACGCTCTGGCAACGTGCATCGGCGCTCGTTGAAGAGAGCCAGTCCGCGTATGCCTCGCTCTGTCGGCTCAATTCGGGCCTCGGAGAGCTGATGCTCGGAAACACCGAGGGTGCACGCATCTTCTTGCGTGAAGGATTTGCAGATCTCGAAAAAGCCGGACATTCCTTTGGCGTCGCCCTAGCGTACGACTACTTCGCACTTCTTGCGCACAAACGCCATGACGCCGTTCGCGCGGCGAAACTCGCCGGCTTTGCGGCGCGCTGTTTTGAAGCCGGTCCTCGTCGCGATTCCCTCGGCCAAGCGATGTTCGACGAGCTCATCGATCAACTCCGCAAAGAACTCGGCCCCGATGCATTCGAGCGCGAATGGTCCCATGGTCGGATGCTTGAGCCAAGCGAAGCGAGCGCGCTCGCTGCCCATTAGGGTGAAATGGTTCGCAGCTTCCACGCGCTGGCAGACCAGGCAATCCCGGCCAAGAAGAAATTCAACCCAACAGCAAAACCCAAAAACCACGTCGCAGAAAACGGCCACTGCGCCCAGAGCAGAACCCCCAGCAAGAACGAAGCGAGGGCACTAAAGACGGCCCATCCGTAGTGTGGAAATCGTAACCAGAGAGCGGCAATACTTCGATAGATCCCGCCAAAGACGAGCAGCGCTGCGAGGAGTAGCGTCGTAATGAGCGCGCCAAGAGCAACGACCGATCCAAGCGTTGCACTCGTTTCAAAGATCATCGCAAGAAGGCCCATGATGATCAGCGCGATGCCAAGGCTAAAAAACCACGCCCAATGATGCTGTTTCATGCGACGGTTTTTTGCAGCGCTTGAATCAGAATATGCGCCGAAACCATGGCATCGGCAAGCGCACGATGGGCATCCAGCTTGGCAATGTGCGGATCACGGTCGAGGCGCAAATATTTGCGCAGCGTCTGGTTCTGATGATTCGGTGCTCGTGGAAAAGCGCGCCGAGCCAGTTGCATCGTGCACAGTGAATCGTGTGAGGCCAAAAAAGGCAAAAAACTCAAATCAAAACGGGCGTTATGGGCAGCCACAATGCGCCCATCGCAGCGAGCAAGGATCTCGGCCTCCAACGCTTCCATCGTCGGTGCTTGCGCGACATCCTCATCATAGATGCCATGAATCTGCGAGGCCCGCGCCGGAATCGGCATCTCCGGATTCACCAGCGACGACCATGAATCGACCACCCATTGCTCGTCCACTAAGACAACGGCAATCTCGACGACTCGTTCAACCTTGGGATCCAAACCCGTCGTCTCAACATCGACGACGGCGTAACGCGACTTTTCCACCTACCTCCTATCGGCAAAACGCCACCCAGTTGGCACACCGGCACGCTATGATACCCACATGAGCAGCGATCCTCCCGACGGAAGCGGTAAACCGGGCGCTTCAGGGAAAGCACCGTAGACGATGGCGAAAGCGAAATCGGTCTTTTTTTGTCATGCCTGCGGCTTTGAGTCGGCACGCTGGTTGGGCCGTTGCCCTCAGTGCGAGGCGTGGAACTCCTTCGATGAGCGCCCCTTTTCCGTCGCTTCGACGAAAAATTCGCTGCGCGCCGCTCGCCCGCTTGGTTTGGGCCCGGTGCCGCTTGCCGATATCGATGAAGCTCGTGTTGCCCGGACGACGACGGGCTTCAAGGAGTTCGATGCGGTCCTAGGCGGCGGCATCGTCCCAGGCTCACTCGCCCTTGTCGGCGGGCCACCGGGTGCAGGCAAATCCACGCTCCTGCTCCAAATCGCGGCGCGACTCGCCGGGAGCATGCCGGTTGTCTACGTCTGCGGCGAGGAGTCGGCCGCCCAAGTGAAATTACGAGCGCAACGGTTGGGAATCGGCGGCGATCTGCTCGTCTATCCGGAAACGAATCTTCGCGATGTCCTCTCGCACGTCAACGATATTCGCCCACGCGTCCTGATCGTCGATTCGATTCAAACCGTGTGGCTCCCGGAAGCCGAATCTTACGCCGGAAGCGTCACGCAAATCCGCGATTGCACGCAAGCACTCATGGAATACGCAAAGCGAACCGACTGCGCCACCTTTCTCGTCGGTCATGTCACCAAAGACGGCGCAATCGCCGGCCCGCGTTTGCTCGAACATCTCGTCGATACCGTTCTCTACTTCGAAGGCGAAACCGGAGGCGAACATCGGATTGTTCGTGCGTACAAAAATCGCTTCGGATCGATCGACGAAATCTGCGTCTTTGCGATGCGCGATACGGGCTTACACGAAGTCGAAAATCCTTCCGAACTCTTTCTCGCCGGCCGCGGTGCGCGACCGAGCGGGAGTTGCGTTGTTGCATCGATCGTCGGCACGCGACCGGTGCTCGTCGAAGTGCAGGCGCTGGTTGGCGAAACGAGCTACGGAACGCCGCGACGCCTCGCAAATAACATCGATCAGGCTCGGCTTGCGATGATTCTCGCGGTATTAGAACGACGAGTCGGGTTGCATCTTGGAACGCACGATGTCTATGCCTCCGTCGCCGGCGGCTTACGCGTCAACGAGCCTGCCGCAGATCTCGGGATTGCCCTGGCGATCGCGTCCTCGTTTCGCAACCGAGCGCTCGTCTCCGATGCCGTCGCGTTCGGTGAGCTTGGGCTCTCGGGAGAACTCCGCGCCGTCAACGCCGGAGCTCGCCGCATTGCCGAAGCAAAAAAGCTGGGGTACGGTACGGTGTATTCGCCCGATGCCTATGCGGATATTGCCCTCGCCATCGGCGCCGCACTGGAGTAGCGCATGGCGGCACTCTTTGAAATCGTTCCCAATATCAGCGAAGGCCGCGATCGCTCGGTGATCGATGAAGCCGTCGCCGGCGTCGAAGCGACGGGAGCAAAACTTCTGCACCGCACCTCCGATCCTACGCATCATCGAAGCGTCCTCACGATTGCCGGGACAGGCGATCAATGCGTCGCTGCATCCGTGGCCTTGGCCGAAATCGCCGCAAAGCATATCGATCTGCGAACCCATCGGGGCGTGCATCCCCGGATCGGTGCGCTCGATGTCCTCCCGTTCGTCCCGCTTCGCGATGCAACCATGGCGCAGGCCGTTGCGCTCGCGCACGAAGCCGGAGCTCGCATATGGGAACGGCTTCGCATTCCCGCCTTCTATTACGGGCAGGCCGCTCGCAACCCCAAATTTCGACTGCTCTCCCAGGCTCGTCGCGGCGAATTCGAGGCCCTCGCAACACGCGCGGATGCCCCCGATACGGGTGACATCCGCCTCCATCCAAGCGCCGGAGCGATAGCTATCGGTGCTCGAAAGATTCTCGTGGCCTTTAACGTCGTGCTCGCATCGGGGAATCTCCAGATTGCCAAACGGATTGCAGCACAGATTCGGGAACGCAACGGGGGCTTTCGCACGTTACGTGCCTTGGGATTCCAAATCGATGCAACGCATGTCCAAGTCTCGCTCAATATCACCGATGTATACGCGACACCCATCGCGCTAATCGTCGAAACCATTCGTACCCTCGCAGCCAAAGACACCATCGCAATCGATCATTGCGAACTCATCGGCCTACTTCCGCGCGACGCCGTCAGCGACGTCGCACGAACCACTCTTGGAGTATCGTGAAACATTATATTCTCGCCGCCGTTGCGGCAGTTCTGTTGCTTGGTGTCGCTCCCGTTGCACCCCCTAGCCCCGGCGATGCCGGCATCTACGAGACGCGCCTAGCAAACGGTCTTCGCGTTTTAGTCGTCGAGGATGCGTCGGTGCCCGTCGTGCAAACCGGTGTTTGGTATCGCTTTGGATCGATCAACGAACCGGTCGGCGATTACGGGCTTGCTCATGCCCTCGAGCACATGATGTTCCGCGGTACGACGGATCTTTCTTCGGGCGGCTTGGATGATCTCGTCGCTCGTCTCGGCGCGCAAATGAACGCCACGACGAGCTACGATTACACGCATTTTTATTTTGTCGTTCCGGCGGATAAGGTCAACGTTGCACTCGGCATCGAAGCCGACCGAATGTCGCGTCTTGCATTGGCACCATCGCAATGGAAGATCGAGCAACGAGCGGTGCTCAACGAACTTGATGGCGATGCCTCTTCTCCGATTCTCAACTTGCTTTCTCGCGTTCGCGCCGCAGCCTATCCCAATTTGCCGCTCGGCCGCACGCCCATTGGTCTACGCAGCGATGTCGCGCGCGCGACAACGACGCAACTTCGCTCCCTCTACACCACCTGGTATCGCCCGGGAAATGCAACGCTTGTTATCAGCGGCGATGTCCGTCACGACGCGGTCTTTGCGTTAGCGCGGAAATATTTTGCCGCGATTCCGGCGGGCGTAACGCCGGCACACCCGGCCATCGATACCACTGCGCACATCGGAGCCACGGTGGAAGCGGAGTTCCCGTCGCCGTTCGAGATTCTCGATCTCGCCTACGCCGTGCCCGGAGACAGCCAGGCTGGGGAACCTGCGATCAGTACGCTGGCAACATTCATCAACAATCAAAACGCGCCGTTCTATCAATCGCTCGTCGCAAGTAATGTCGCTCTCGCCGTTCAAGCGAATGCCGATACGCAAGTTCAGGGCGGCCTGTTGCACGTTTTCATCGTGCTCAATCCAGGGCATTCTGCCGATGTCGCTCAGACGATCTTCCAATCTCAAATGAACTCCATCATAGCGAACGGTATTCCGCCAGAACTCGCCCACGACGCAAAACGCATGACGATTGCCCAGCGGCTTTATTCCGCCGACTCTATCGATGGGCTCGAATACCTTGCCGGATACACCTACGGAATTATCGGTGAAAAAGTCTCCGATGAAGATCATCGACTTGCTGCGTTGACGGAAGCCGATTTACAAGCTGCCGCAAAACGCTGGCTCTCGCGTCCGACGGTCGTGGGCCATTTGAGGCCCAACGAAACGCCTCCGAAATCGACATCCAACAAAAGCACGGCGAACGCGACCGATTCATTCGGAGGCCGCGAACCCAAAGGCCCGATTATGATTCCGGCATGGATGAAAACAGCGGCCATGCAACCGACGACGGCGCGCAGCGTCCTCGCACCCATCCGCTTTACGCTTCCGAATGGCCTTCACGTGCTTTTTCAACGGAAAGCGGATCGCCCAACCTTCACGCTCCAAGGAAAAATTACAACGTTACCAAGCTTCGAACCACCGGGGCAAAAGGGGATTGCGCAACTTGCCAGTTCCGTTGCAAATTACGGGAGCAAGGCGTATTCGTTTGCCCGGCGCCGCTCGCTCGTTGATGGCATGGGCGCATATCTCTCGACGGGCTCGTCATTCTCCATCACGGGAACGCCCGATCATTTTGCACAGTTGCTCACCATTCTTGCGGACGGTGAATTACATCCGACGTTTGCCGAGCCTTGGTTTTCACTTGAACGCGGTCAACTGGCCAATACCGTCGACAGCGAAAATCATCTTGCCGGCGTTTTGGCGCAAAGGGCATATTTGCGTATTCTCTTGCAGCCCGGCGATCCGACACTTCGCGAGGTCACCCACGACCATGCAATGGCCCTCACTCGCTCCGACCTTCTGGACTATACCCACCGCTACTGGCGCCCGGATCTCACAACCATCGTCATCGTCGGCGATCTGGATATCGCAACCGTGAAGAAAGATCTCACAACGGCATTCGGCGACTGGCGCAACGATGGGCCAAAACCGAATCTCGCCGAATTACCGCTGGCTGCCGCGCATTCGGCTTCCGCTTGGATCCAAACGGACGCCAATCAAGTCACTGTCGAGCTTGGGATGCCTGGCATCTCCAGTGCAGATCGCGATTACGATGCCGCCCGCCTGTTGGTACAAATCCTCGGAGGCCCCGGTGTCTTTGAATCTCGTCTTTTTCAAAACTTGCGCCAACGAACGGGACTTGTCTATAGCGTCTCGGCCGATCTCTCCTCGAATCAACGTCGCGGCGACCTCTCGATTACGTTTGCGACCGGCCCTGAGCGCGTTGCCCGCGCCATCGCCCTCGTTCGCGAACAACTGAGAAACCTTCAAGCGCATCCCGTCTCGCAACGCGAACTTGACGACGCGCGCCAACGCCTCGTTGTCACCGCGCTACTTGACGAAGCATCGGCCGACGGCCAAGCTGAACAACTCATGCATCTTGCAAATAACGGACTATCAGCGAACTATTATCAGACCCTAGGCGCGCGACTGGCGCACATCACACCGGCCGATCTGCAACGCGTTGCCAAACGCATCTTGCAACCGGATCGCCTAGCCCAAGTATTCACCGGTCCCCGAGGCTATTGGTCCGACGGCCAATAACACCGCAACCGAACGAGCGAGCACCCCGAAGCACGCCCCTTCGAGACGCGCACTACGTGCGCTCCTCAGGGTGACAATGCCCTGTCATGCCGACAAGCGTCTCTGTCATGCCGAGGAACCTATCTGTCATGCTGAGGAGCGAGCAAAGCGAGCGTCTCGAAGCATCATCGAAACGGAGCACGCGGAGCGTGCAACCTTTTGGTCCCCCCTTCGAGACGCGCACTGCGTGCGCTCCTCAGGGTGACAATGCCCTGTCATGCCGACAAGCGTCTCTGTCATGCTGAGGAGCGAGCAAAGCGAGCGTCTCGAAGCATCATCGAAACGGAGCACGCGAAGCGTGCAACCTTTTGGGTCGCCCTTCGAGACGCGCACTACGTGCGCTCCTCAGGGTGACATCCGTCATGCTGAGGAGCGAGCAAAGCGAGCGTCTCGAAGCATCATCGAAACGGAGCACGCGGAGCGTGCAACCTTTTGGGTCGCCCTTCGAGACGCGCACTACGTGCGCTCCTCAGGGTGACATCCGTCATGCTGAGGAGCGAGCGAAGCGAGCGTCTCGAAGCACGAGAAGCACGGCCCCGGTGCTAGACTTCGAAGAGTCCTGCGGCTCCCATGCCGCCGCCGACGCACATGGTCACGACGACGTATTTTTCACCGCGGCGTTTTGCCTCGATGAGTCCATGCATAGTCATGCGAGCTCCGGACATGCCGTAGGGATGTCCGATTGAGATCGCGCCACCATCGACGTTGAACTTCTCATTCGGAATTCCTAAGATATTGCGGCAATACACGGTCTGCACCGCGAATGCCTCATTAAGTTCCCATACTCCGATGTCATCGATTTTCAGGTTATGACGACGGAGCAATTCCGGAACCGCATAGGCTGGGCCGATACCCATTTCGCTCGGCTCGCATCCCGCGACGACAAACCCGCGATACGCACCGAGGATAGTGAGGCCGCGTTTTTCTGCAACGGCACGCTCCATGATGACAAGTGCCGCTCCGCCATCGGAAAGTTGCGACGCATTGCCAGCGGTGATGGTCGTCTCTTTGATGCCGGGGACGGCACCTTTGAGCGATGCAAGGCCCTCAAGTGTCGTATCGGCCCGATTGCCTTCGTCGCGCGTGAGCGTGAAGAACTCCTCGGTCACGACACCCGTTTCTTTCTCCTGATTGTATTTCCACGCCGGCAGCGGGACGATCTCCGCATCGAAACGACCGGCCGCTTGCGCCGCAGCCGTACGTTGTTGACTTTGGAACGCATATTCATCCTGCGCTTCACGCGAGACGTTGTATTTTTTTGCAACGAGATCGGCTGTGTAGAGCATCGGCATATAGACATCCGGCGTGTGGCGCAGGAGCCATTCATCGGTGAAATGCGACATGTTCATGTCGTTTTGCACGAGGCTGATGGATTCGACACCTCCGGCAACAACCACATCGGAGTGATCGACGATCACCCGTTTTGCGGCTGATGCGATGGCATCGAGGCCCGATGCGCAGAAGCGACTAACGGTGTGGCCAGGTACGCTGACGGGAAGACCCGCGCGCAACGCTGCGGTACGACCGATGTTATTTCCCGTCGAGCCCTCCGGCAAACCGGAGCCAACGACGACATCGTCTACTTCCTTAGGATCGATACTCGCACGTTCAAGTGCGGCTCGGATCGCGTGGCCGACGAGCGTCGGCCCCGACGTTTGATTGAATGCACCACGATAGGCGCGACCGATCGGCGTGCGCGCGACCGAAACTATGACCGCTTCACGCATGCGCGAGCTCCTTTGTATATAAGGCAAAAGTTTTTCCGGTGCGAGCAAGCTCCGTTAAGAGCGGGGCCGGCTCCCACTGTTTTCCGTATTTCTTGGCAAACTCGGACAGACGAGCGTGGACCTCTTTAAGACCACGAGCATCCGCATACCACATCGGTCCGCCAACATGCGGCGGGAATCCATAGCCGTACACATAGACGATATCGATATCGCCCGCACGCAAGGCGACGCCTTCTTCGAGGAGATAGGCACCGCGGTTGACGAGCGCGAGAATCAAGCGATCGAGAATTTCCGCATCGTCGATTTCGTGCTTTGCAACACCAGCCTTTGCCGCAGCTTCGGCAAAGAGCGCTTCCACTTCAGGATCCGGAATCGGTTCGCGGCCTTTGCCGACAGCCTTATCGTATTTGAAATACCCAGCCATCGTCTTTTGACCCAATCGCTTCATCTCGACGAGGCGATTGATCACATCCGTGCGTGCACTGACAACATCCGGACGCGCCTTGCCGATATGCCAAGCGACATCGATCCCCGAAAGATCACCCATTGCAAACGGTCCCATCGGGAATCCGAAGGCTTTCGCCACGCCATCGATGCGTGCCAACGAGACGCCTTCTTCGGCCATCGCTCCGGCAGCACCGGCATAATCGAATACCATCCGGTTACCGATAAATCCAAACGCATTCGCCGAAAGAACCGACGTTTTGCGCAACGCTTTGCCAAGCTTAAATGCCGTCGCCAAGGTTTGCGCCGACGTGTCTTTGCCGCGCACGATTTCGAGCAACGGCATGATGTTGGCCGGAACGAAGAAGTGCAGTCCGAGAAATTTATCGGGGCGCTTCGTGACCGAGGCCATTTCGTCGATGTCGAGGGTCGATGTATTCGAAGCAAGCAGACAACTCGGTTTGCAGAGCTCATCGAGTTTCGCAAAGACTTGCTTTTTAACGTCCATCGACTCAAAGACCGCTTCGATAACGACGTCGACATCATCGAGCGCGGAATAATCGTCGGTGAAGGTGATGGACTGACCGAGTTTCCAGGCTTGTTCCTGGGTTAACTTGCCCTTTTGCACTTGATACATAAACATGCCGAACACGGTCTGTTTTGCTTTTTCCACCGCGTCATAATTGGAATCGATGACGACGGATGGGATGCCGGCTTGCGCAAACGTAATGGCGATGCCGGAGCCCATGGTGCCGGCACCAATGACACCGGCCTTTTTAATTTCAAGCGGTTCGGCGGCGGCAAGGCCCGGAACTTTCGAGAGTTCACGCTCGGCAAAGAAGATATGTCGCAACGCAGCCGACGGCGCAGAGCGAACCAGTTCTTCAAAAAGTCGAGCTTCGCGCGCAATGCCAAAGGCAAACGGAAGCGTGACGGCGGCCTCAACGGCATCGATGAGTTTGTGCGCCGCGAATCCGCCGCTTTGCTCCTTGGGAACCATCTTATGCGCCTGAGAAACAATGAACGGCGCAGCATTATTGGGAATCCCTTTGGCAATCCATGGCTTCATGGCGGAAATGCGTCGTTTTACGGGGTGTTCGTTGATAAACGCGACGGCGGCAGCAACGACGTCACCATCGACGACTTCATCGATCACGCCAAGTGTTTTTGCCTTTTCAGCCGCATGCGTCGATCCTTTGAGCATGAATTCGAGCGCTGCCTGCGCGCCGATAAGACGCGGTAAACGTTGCGTACCGCCGGCACCGGGCAGCAAGCCCAGTTTAATTTCCGGAAGTCCGACTTTGGATTTCGGCGTTGCTAAGCGATAATCGCAGGTGAGCGAGAGTTCGAGTCCGCCACCGAGTGCATTTCCGTCGATTGCCACGGCGTATGGTTTATTGCTTGCTTCGATTGCAAGAAGGACATCGCGAACCGTCTTGGTTTCCGGTGTCGGTTCTGTCGAAAAATCATTGACATCGGCACCGCCGGAAAAAATTCCATTGGCTCCCGTAATGACAACGGCTTTCACCGACGCATCGCTCTCGGCCGCTTGCACGGCCGAGAGGAGGAGTGCGGAAAACGCGAACGAGAGCGCATTGACCGGCGCGTTATCGAGCGTAAGAACGCGCACGCCATCGCGATCATTCACATGGACTTGCGCCATTATGCGAGCACCGCGAGTTTACGATCCAGCTCGTAGGCATCTTCGGTGAGCGAAAGCACATCCGAAGAGCCGTCGACGATCTGGCGCTTGTACCACGCACCCTGCGAGAGCACGTGCGAACAATAGAACTTCGTCGTAGCAATCTTTGCTTCGTAGAACGGCGTCTCGACATCCTTTGCCGCGATACGTTGCGCCGAAACGATGGCGGCCTTTGCCATCATCCAACCGCCAGCCGTCACGCCCCAAAGCTTGAGATACGGAACGGAGCAGGCGAATGCTTTATGCAGATCGCTCATCGCGTTCATGCCGATCCACTGCGAAACCTCGGCGAGTGTTGCAACCGCTTTGCCAAAGGAATCGGCAATGGTTTTGAGTTCCGGATACGCTTCGAGTTCTTTGTGCGTTTTCTGCATCGTGGTGATCACGGCGGTTGCCGTCGATCCCATATCGCGAATTAATTTCCGGCCAACCAAATCCATCCCCTGAATACCGGTCGTGCCTTCATAAATCGTCGTGATGCGCACATCGCGATATTGTTGCGCGATGCCGGTCTCTTCCACATATCCCATACCGCCGAAGACTTGCAGAGCGGTCGAACAGACATCGATCGAATTTTCTGTCAGCCAGCCTTTAACGACCGGAATCATCAATTCAATGAACGCACGATGCTGCTTGCGAATTTTCTCGTCCGGATGCTTCCCTTGAAAATCAAGCGAGGCTGCCGAATAATACGCAAGCGCGCGCATTGCTTCGATATTTGCTTTCATCGTCATCAGCATGCGACGCACATCGGGATGTTTGATAATCGCTTCCGGGGCCTTTGAACCAGGCTTGATATCGCGACCCTGGACACGCTCTTTGGCATACTCCAGCGCGTGCTGGTACGCACGGTCCGCGCAGCCGAGGGCTTGCACGCCGACGCTAAAGCGCGCTGCGTTCATCATGATGAACATATACTCGAGCCCGCGATTCGCTTCACCGACGAGATAGCCGATAGCGCCCTGGCCTTTTTCGCCATACGCGAGGGTACACGTTGGATTACCGTTGATCCCAAGTTTGTGCTCGATACCGACGCACGTGACATCGTTGCGTTCACCGAGTTTTCCATGATCGTCGACCATGAATTTCGGAACGATAAACAACGAGATACCTTTTGTGCCTTCCGGCGCGTCGGGAAGCCGTGCAAGCACGAGGTGGACGATGTTTTCGGCCATATCGTGTTCGCCGAACGTGATAAATATTTTTTGACCGCTGATGCGATAGTGATCGCCTTCCGGAACGGCTTTGCTACGCACTTGGGCGAGATCGGAACCGGCCTGCGGCTCGGTCAAGCACATCGTTCCCGTCCACTTCCCAGAGACGAGATTCGGAATCCATTTCTTCTTCTGCTCTTCGGAGCCGCACAGCTCAATCGCTTCGATTGCACCCTGATTGAGCAGCGGACCATTGGCAAAACCAATGTTCGCCCCATTCCACATTTCCAGCGTCGGCCCGAGCATAATTTGCGGCAACCCTTGGCCACCGAACTCTTCGGGAACAGGCAAACCGATCCAACCGGCATCGGCAAACTGCTTATATGCTTCCTTGAAGCCGGTCGGTGTGGTGACCTCACCGTCTTTCCACGTGCAGCCTTCTTTATCTCCGATGCGATTGATCGGATCGAGAACGCCGGTCGCAAACGAGGCAGCTTCTTCGAGGATGGATTCGACGACATCAAGCGTCTCTTCACAACCCGGGAGTTTGGCAATTTCTTCAATGCCGGCGATATCGCGCAGTACAAACTGCATATCGCGCAATGGGGCTTTATACGTGCTCATCGTGTGTGCTCTTTCCGCTTTCTTTGCGTTGGAATGAAGCGAGGTGATTTACGCCGCGCGATCGCCGTCGTAAAGTTCGCGACGGAGCCGATCGATCGACGCTGAGATGAGGTCCAGATAGGGCAGCATCCCTGTTTTGATGCGTTGGAGGCGTGATTTACCGGCCTCGGTAATCGTGTAGAACCTCCGCGAACGTTTCGTGGGATGCTCCCACTCGCCCGCGATAAACCCACGCTCCTCCAAGCGGCGGAGCAAGGGATAGATGGTGTTTGTGTTGACCGCAAGCAGATTCCGCGTGAGATCATCGATGCGGCTCATGATGCCGGATCCGTGATCCGGACGTTCGGCCAGCAAATGCAGAATAAGAACGGGAAAGAGCGTTTTGCTCTTTACCGGTCCGTTGACGACCTCGTCGGCCTGCGCTTTACGGCTTGCCATGATAGATATGATAATGATAAATCTATCAAACGCAAGGGGTCAGTCCTATTATTTATACGTTGTTGCGCTTGGGCTAGAAAGCGGGAGCCCGTGTGGGGGCTGATTCGGGCGGATCGCTCGGGGAAGCCGACGGCGTGGTGGTTGCATCGGGAAATTCGACGGACTTCACCGTGATGCTCGAGCCGGACGGCGCAGCGCTTGGCAAGCCGGCCCGGAGGCTATGTGCGACAAGCAGGATAGCGCTGTCTGCATCGGCGCCGTTGATGGTGATCCCCAAGAGCCAGGCCAACGCGTGATGGGCTCGCAACAGGCCTGCCGGCGTGTGCACATGCGTATAGACCTCGACGAGCAGCCGAAGCCGATCCGGAATCCAGGAATCGCGCGGATAGTGCTTCTGCCAATCGCGAATCGAGTCTTCAATGAGATCGGTCATGCGAAAAATCTGCTCGGCGTGGGCCGGGTCGGCATCGGCCCGCTGCTCAAGAAGATGCAACTCATTGCGCATGCCAATCGGGCTGAGTTTGAGGCGACCGAAATACTCATCGACGGGTGCCGAATCGCTTACCGAATCGGCTTGAAGCCGAGCCGGGTGAATCGCGAGCACGAGGACGAGAGCGGAGAACAGCACCGCGTAGACTCTCATACCCAAGTATCGTCCTTTCTGGCGTACGGCTAAAGGCCTCACATCGTTTTTTGGCGCAAGAGGGTGGCTATGAAAAAGTGCACTTTTCTTGCCATTGCCATGATCGCCGCGCTCTTGCTGCCGATGGCAGCTCGCGCCGCAGATCCGACGCTCAATCTCTCGACGAGCGGACGCTACTCGCCGATAACGGTGAGCACTTGCTCGCTCATGTTCGGCGCCACGAATCTGGCGAGCCAAATCAAAGGCGTACAAATCAGTTTCACCAATGAAAGTGCCTTAGTTGCCGATCTCGTTGTCTTTCGCGTAAAAATCAACGGAGCCGAATCGCTCATTCGCGATGTCGGCACATTTTCGCCCGGCGTTGCCATCGTTCACGACTATCGCACGGCGCAAGGTCAGTTCGTTTTGCCATCGGTGCTTTCGCAGCTCTTTGGAAGACCATCGATTACCTGCGATGTCGATTCGGCCCGCTTTGTCGGCGGCAAAATCTGGACGCGCGGTGCAGCACAAGCGATGAATTCGACCGACGCCGGAAGTGCTTCACCGATTCAAGTGTTGCCACGAGTACTCAATTTCGAAAACATTAACCCCAACGCCGCACGCGATGTTCTTGCCGTCGAAGGCCCTGGCGCACAGCTCTCGATGAGCGCGAATTGCGGTCAGATTGCGAAAATCGTCATTAGCTCGCAAAGCGATCGGGATTTAAGCTTGCGAGTGACGCCAATCGGCCCCGGAGGCTGCACCATCACGATCACCGATGCCGCCGGAAACATCGCGACGGTCCCCGTGAACGTGAGCGGTTCGTAGGAAGTTCTTCTCGCCACCTTCTTGCCTCGTTGCTAGTATTGTCGCATGACGACGCTTTTGCAACGGACAAGGGTTGCTTGCCCCTATCATCTGGCGAACATGCGGGTAGATGAGATCATCGGCGAGGTGCTCTCATCTACCCACCCGACGTTGCGTCTGAAGGCACCGCTCCTCGGGCAAGCCATGCCGCTTTCAAAAGACGTCGATGTCTTCTTTGGGCGTGGGGTCGACCCAATGCATTTTGACGCCCCGTGGAGCGTCCATTGGGAGACCAGCGAAGGCGCATTTCCCACCTTCGATGGAACGCTCTGCGTCTGCGCGGATGAAACCTATGCATCGTCGATCATCGAGCTGCGGGGTGAATATACGCCGCCACTCGGCTTGGCCGGCGAAGTCTTCGACTATGCCGTCGGATCCCGAATTGCCTCCGCTACGGCGCGCAATCTCCTCGAAGGTATTGCGCGGAAAATCGAGGCGCGATACGGTGAGATCGAACGGAGCAAACATGTCACATCGAATTGAGCTCTACAAAAGCCTCGGCGCACCCGGTAGCCTTGCCTACGCCGCCCTTCGGACGATGCTCGAACTCGGCAAAAACTCTGCAGAATCGGCGGTTGCGCATGCAGCGGCCCTCGGCATTCAAGGCTTCCACGTTCTCGGCGATCCGATACTTCAGGTGCCGATCTCCTTGGATGCGCAACTCGTTCCGATCCGTTGGGAAGCCAATATCGAAATCGCAGCTCATCGCCATCCGAGACTTTATCCGCACTTTAGCGGCACACTGAGTATCACGCCAACCGGCACGGACCACTCTGAATTGTGGCTCATCGGCGATTACGTCCCACCACTTGGTGTCGTCGGAGATATTGTCGATCGCACGCTCTTTCGCGATGTCGCCGAAGGTTCGCTTAACGATTTCGTCGCTCGCTTAGCGACGCACATCGAAGCGCAGGTGCAGAAAACCCAACATGAACACGAACGCGCAATTCGCGCGATGCATAACGGCTAGGGGTAGCCCTCAAGCGGAACCATCGGGAGTCGCACGTCGAAAATCGTTCCATGTTGACTCGTCTCTTCTACTAGAGCGTGGCCACCGATTGCAGTGAGAATCGACTGCACAACGCCGAGTCCCAGCCCTTCTCCTGGCGACATGCGCGGAGCGGCGCGAAATCCGTAATCGAAAATGCGCTCACGATCGGCATCCGAAATGCCCGGACCGGTATCCGCAATATGGACGCGAAGCGCCGTCTCGTCTTCGAGCTCGCACGAGAGCATTACGGCGCCGCCGGGTGGCGTATAGCGAACGGCGTTGAGTAACAGATTACGCAGTATTTGCCCCACTCGAACGGGATCGCCGCGGTAATGCATGCAGGTCGCCCGAATGGGTTTCCCATCGTGGTCGTCACCACACTTTTGAAAACTAATATCGACGCGTTTGGCTTTTGCCATTGCGTCAATGGCTTCGATTTGCGCGTGAATCAGCGCACAGATATTAAACGACTCGACACGAATAATCGACGTCATCGGCTCGGCCGGCGGCCGACCGATATCGGCAACCATCATCGAGGCACCGGCAAGCGCTTCGCGGATCCCGTCGTAACGCTGCTGGGAAGCCTCTAAGACGCCATCGGCAATTCCCTCGATATTCGCTCGCGCAACCGTTAGCGCGTTTCCGATCTCGTGGCGCGACACCGCATTTGCCTGCGTCCGTAAGGCGACGCGTTGCTCCAGCTCACAGACGAGCAAAAACACGCGTTGCGCGACGTCGCTTGATTCCGATTCCAACAACCGTTTTGCCGAATCGTAATCGGCGAGAATCATGAGGTCGAGAGCATGGAGCAGGCGATCCTTCTGCTCCGGATTCATCGTCATTGGCGGCGCATCTTATATCCAACGCCGTACACCGTGATCACGTATTCCGGCTGGCTTGGATTCGGTTCGATTTTCCGTCGTAAATTATTGATATGCCGATCGAGTGTGCGCTCGAAAATCGAACCGTCGTCTTGCAGCACGTCGAGGAGATGAGCCCGCGAGAACACATGCCCCGGATGCTCGGCAAGAATTCCCAAAATGCGGAATTCGGACGGCGTGAGCGAGATCGGCTGATCGGCAATACGGACCTCGTGCGCCGAAAAATCGATGTGCATTTCGCCGATATGCATAGCGCGTGTTGACGGGCTTTCACGCGATTCAAGCCTGCGGAACACCGCTCGGACTCGCGCTACAACCTCGCGCGGAGAAAACGGCTTAATCACGTAATCGTCGGCCCCCATCTCGAGGCCGACGATACGATCTACTTCTTCCGTTCGCGCCGAAACGATGATCGTTGGAATGCGGCGATCTCCCATGCTACGCAAGATATCCAACCCATTGCCATCGGGCAGATTGAGATCCAGCAACATGAGATCCGGAGGAGAGGCTTCAATTGCGGCGAGCACGTCGGCGACGGTCGTGCGAACGTCCGCAATGAAACCATCCCGTTCCAGGTAGGCTTTTAGGACGCTCCCGATTTGAGGTTCGTCATCGACGACAAGAATACGACG
>JAJYCL010000018.1 GCA_021778415.1 bacterium
TCTGAATCCACTCTTATGCATCCGGATTCAGCATCGGTCGAAGCCCAACTTGCGCGGCTTTCGTTTGAACCGTTTGTCGATATGGATGCGTCCGGTCGCCTCATCCCGGTGCTCCTCGCCGAGATTCCGACGCGAGCAAACGGCGGAATTTCACATGATGGCCGGACGATCACCTATCATTTGCGGCATCTACGGTGGAGTGATGGCGTTCCGCTAACGAGTGCCGATGTGCTCTGGACGTTACACGCAATTTTGGATCCGCGTAATCCCGTGCGTTCGCATGTTGGTTATGATCGTATTGTTTCTGCGACAGCTCCGAATGCAACGACGGTGATTCTGCATTTGAAATCCGCATGGGCACCGGCGATCACGTCGTTTTTTAGCTATGGGACGTCGCCGCAAGTCGTACTCCCGGCTCACATTTTGCAGTCGCAAGCGCCACTTGAACGTGCGGCCTTTAACGCCGATCCTAATGTCGTCGATGGGCCGTATCGCCTTGTGTTTTGGCATCGAGGCGATGCGTTGCGCTATGAAGCCAATCCGCTTTTTGCCTCCGGACGGGTGCGTAGCGCGCAACTTGATGTCACAATTATCCCCGATCCCAATACGAATTTCACCTTATTGACGGCCGGGCAACTGGATTGGAATTTGATCGCGCCGTCGCAACGTGTTTCCGTTGAGCAGCATCGATGGCTCAGTATCGACACCGTACCGACATCCGTTGTCGCCGGACTCAGCATGAATGTACGCAGCCCCATTTTGCGCGACGCGCGCATTCGACGCGCTATTGCCATGTCGATCGATCGCAACGCGATCTCGCAGAAGATTACGCTTGGCGCCTATCGTGTGACGAACCAAGTGCAACCGCAGTTTTCATGGGCCTATGATGCGAACATAATGCAGCCTGGCTTTCATCCGCACAAGGCGGATCAGGCCTTTGATGCTGCGGGTTATCGGCGAGGTCGTGATGGCATGCGTCGTGACGCGAGCGGCAAGATCTTGCATCTAGCGTACGTATCGTTTCCGGAATCAAGCACGGGTGTACGCATCGCGACGTTTGTGCAAGCAGCGCTTGCGGCTCGCGGCGTTTCGGTTACGGTAAAATCGGTGAGCAACGCGCAACTTTTTTTGCCCGTTGATGGCGTGCTGGCTAGCGGGCATTACGATCTTGCGTATGTCGTCTGGACGATGGGTGCGGATCCCGACGATTCAGCGATCTATCGTTGCGGAGCGAGCGAAAATTTTATGCATTGGTGCAATCCGAAGATCGGTACGTTGGAAGATCGCGCGTTGAACGATACGGAGCAGAGCAGCCGCCGCGCGGACTATGCAAAAATCGCCACGATCGTCGCGCACGATGTTCCCGTACTGTGGCTCTTTAACGCGCAGTATCTCTATGCGCATCGGTCGGATTTGCACGGATTCGCGCCTAACGCGTTTCTCCCAACGTGGAATGCCAACGCCTGGTACAAAACAAGACCGAGCCAGTAGGCTCGGTCTTGTTTGTACGAAACTCCGTGGAGGTGGAGTCTAGTTCTTGGCTGCCTGCGCCATGCGCGTGGCCGCTTCGGTGAACTGCTTCTGGCCGTTGACTGCGAAATCGGCAAGCTTGAGCATGTACTCTTTGCGAAGTTCGACGATTTGATTCGTGAACGCGAAGGTCTTCTCGACGAGCTCGGTTGCGCTCGGGATTTCAACTTTCGAAAGATCGGTCGTGGTCGGCAGCGGCATGGTGGCCGCGAGCTGGCTGAACGACGTCAGGGCATTCACATTGAGCTCTTGCATTTGCTTGAGGCCGGCGAGAAGTTCGCTTTGGGTTTTCTCAAGGAATTCGGTGTACGTTGACATTGTTTTGCTCTCTCCCACTAAAAGGTGGCTGGTATGTGCTAAGTATACCAAGCAATCGCGGGGTTTGTCAACGGGGTGCGACGAAGCCTCGATAGATCCTGATCATCGTCTCTTTCTGGTCGGAGGAGAGATTGGGATCCAGCTTGATCGAGGATTCTACCTTGCCCGCCGAATCCGCGGCGATATCCTTATCTAAGAGGCCAGCCTGGGCAAAGAAGGTCTCCGCCTGGAGCTGGAGGGCGTTTGCGATATTCTTGAGCACTTCGGCCGAAGGCTTGTGAATGCCGCGTTCGATCTGGCTCAGATAGGGATTCGAGACGTTGGCTAAGGCCGAAAGTTGGCGAAGCGAAAGATTGGCAAGTTCGCGCTGGGTACGAATAAACGCCCCGATGCCGTGGAAAATCTGATCCTCGTTCATACATGGACCTCCTGTGCGGGGTGGCCGATCGGCTCCCCAGTTTCGTTGCGGACGTAGCGCCCGGGGGCGGCTTCGCCTTCTGGAATTGCGTAGGGCGCGCGTTGGTCGCCGCCGTAGTCGGCGGCCCAGACCGCCCAATCTTCCCACCAGCTCCCCGGCTTCTTTTCGGCCGACGCACGCCAGAGTTCGGGGGATTCGCCCTTGGTGACCATCGATTTCGTCCAGTGAGCGGCCTTACCGCCACCCGGTGGATTGACTATGCCGGCGATATGACCGGCGTTGGTGAGCACATACTTTGCGGGGCCACCGGTCAGTTGCGTGGTTTGATACGTCGTGTGCCAGGGAGCGATATGATCGGCCTCGGCGCCAAGGACGTAGAGCGGAGTTTGCACCTTGGACATATCGATCGGCGTATCGCAGATCGTGAACGTCCCTTTGCTGATTTCATTATTGAGATAGCACGAGCGTAAATACTGCGAGTGCATCGCAGCCGGCATGCGTGTTGAATCGCCGTTCCAGGTGAGAATATCGAACGACGGGGGCTTCTTGCCCATATACCAATTCGAAACGACGTAGCTCCAGATTAAATCGTTTGCACGCATCCAATCGAAGGTTCGCGCCATTTCCGAGGATTCCAAGAAACCGCGTTCGTTCATCGTCTTTTCGAGTTGAGAAACAGATTTCTCGTCGGTGAAGACGCCGAGATCACCGGGTTCCGAGAAATCGACGAGCGTATTTGTAAACGTCGCCGAGGCAATCTTGTGCGCTTGACCGTGCGTGTGCAGATATGAGAGCGCAATGGCACTCATTGTGCCGCCAAGACATAGGGCCGCGATATTGAGATCCGGTGCGCCGGTAATGCGCAAGACTTCGTCGATGGCCGTGAGCAAGCCGAGACGCAAATAATCGTCCATCTTGAAATTGCGCATCGTCTCATCGGGATTGCGATACGAGATCATGAACGTTTGATGCCCGTGTTTGACTGCCCACTCAACGAACGAACGTCCCGGAGCCAGATCCATGATGTAATATTTATTGATCCACGGCGGGCTACAGAGCAGCGGTCGTTCGTGGACGGTTTCTGTTTGCGGCGTGTAGGCGATAAGCTCGATCAACTCGTTACGGAAGACGACGGTCCCCGGCGTAGCAGCCATGTTTTCGCCGAGCGTAAACGGCGAACTGTCGACTTGCTTTGGATAGCCACCGTTGTTTTTGACATCGTCGAGAAATTGTTGTAGGCCATCGACGAGCGATTTTCCGCCCGATTCCATCGCGGTTTTCACCACGGCTGGATTCATCCACGGAGTGTTTGACGGTGCAATGGCGTCAAGCATCATGGTCAGTGCAAAGCG
Organism: bacterium; assembly: GCA_021778415.1. Taxonomy (GTDB): domain Bacteria; phylum Vulcanimicrobiota; class Vulcanimicrobiia; order Vulcanimicrobiales; family Vulcanimicrobiaceae; genus JAJYCL01. The sequence goes on from JAJYCL010000018.1 coordinate 3,619, forward strand.
CGCTTTGCGACGCGTAGCTTCGGGGAGACGTGAACTGTCGATGACTTGTAATGCGGATTGTCGGCGGACTAAATATTGCTCGACGGTCCCAAGGAGAAAGGGATTCGTTTTCCACGCAGGATCGGCGAAGCGTTTATCGCCTTGCATCGCGCTCACCGGAGCAATCTCTTCGCCCTGCATGCGACGCATGGTGTTCATCGCAACGGCCTGCTCGCTCATCATCAACGATGACATCCACGTCGTCATACGCATCGGATCAGTCATCAGTTCTTGCATGACGTCTTTGAGGGCGTCGTTCATTGATGCTGGATCGACTGCGGCCATATCCATGCCGTAGTTAAAATCTTCAAATGGCATTGCGTTTACCATTACATGTACATGCCTCCGTTAACATCGTACACAGCTCCGGTAATGAACGCGGAGCCTTCATCGACAAGGAAGCGTACGACGCGAGCGATCTCATCAGGTTGCCCGAGACGGCCTTGCGGCGTGCGGCTCTTCGCAATATCGATGGCCGCTTGCGGCATAAGTGCGACCATTTCAGTGTTGGTAAAGCCGGGAGCTACGGCGTTGGCGGTAATGTTGTAGCGAGCCGTTTCCAGCGCAGCGGTTTTTGTGAGGCCGAGAATACCGGCTTTGGCCGAGGCGTAGTTTGCCTGGCCGAAATTTCCGGTGTGTCCGACGACCGAACTGATATTGACGATGCGCCCGAAATTGCGTTCTATCATGTGATCGAGCGCCGCTTTGATCATAAAAAATGGTCCTGAAAGATTCACGTTCAGGACCGTCTGCCAATCACTTACCGTCATTTTGCGAATGGTTTTATCAAGCGTGATACCGGCGTTATTGACGAGGATATCGAGTTGGCCATGATCCGCGATGATTTTTTCAACGAGTCCGGCACAGCTGGTAAAATCGCTGACGTTGCCTTCGTAGAAATGCACGCGAGATGCCGAGCCGTTGAGCGAGGCGCGTAGCGTCTCGGTTCGGTCCCGGTCGGCCTCAAGGCCGAAAACGGCGACCGTCGCGCCGTCATTTGCGAGGATGCGGCTGATAGCGCCGCCGATGCCACGAGAGCCGCCGGTGACGACAGCGACGCGGCCGGAAAGAGGTCCATTTGCCATAGACTCCCTTGCTTCGGTTGAACGCTATTCTTACCTAGCAATTCGCTAGGTTCTTAACCAAGCGCTTGCGAGACCGGGGCTAGGTGGTGGAAATGGCCGTTGGCTTTCCATGCTCGTCGACGGCGACCATGACGAACCGAGAGACCGTGGAGAGGCGACGCTCCCCGCTGCGCGGATGCTCCGCCCAGAGCTCGACGTCGATCGTGAGCGAGGTGCGGCCGACGGCAACAACCCGGGCAATCGTTTCAGCAAACTCCCCGACAAAAATCGGTTGCTTAAAATCCGTGCGATCCATGGAGGCGGTGACGACTTGGGTTCGGCAGGCGCGCATCGCCGCGATCCCGGCGGTAATATCCATCATCGAGAGCGCCTTGCCGCCAAAAAGCGTTCCTAAGGCGTTGGCATCGTTCGGAAAGACGATTTCGGTGCGGCGTTCGACGACGCCGATGTGTGGACTCGACATTGCGGTCAGGCTAACATAGACGAAGATGCGTTGTCATCTGCGTCGAACGCAGGTGCGATGTTTATTCCATTGTTGTATGGTTCGGTGCGTACCGACCGCCAGGGCATTCGCGCAGCGCGCTATTTGGCAAAGCGACTCGCGCAGCGCGGTTGCCAAGCGCCCATCATCGATCCGATGGAGTATTCGTTGCCCTTGCTCGATAAGATGTATAAGGAATTTGCACCCGGCACGGCGCCCGCCGTTATGGAAGAGCTCGCCGAGATGTATCGACGAGCCGATGGATTTATTATCGTTTCGGGTGAATATAATCACAGTATTCCTCCAGCACTTTCGAACCTCATCGATCATTTTATGGAAGAATATTTTTGGCGTCCTGCCGGCATTGCGTGCTATTCGGGTGGTCGTTTCGGCGGAGTGCGCGCTGCAATGCAACTCCGCGCGATGCTCCCCGAAGTTGGGATGATTACAATACCGTCGTTACTGCCAATCGCTTCTATCGGAACCGCATTTGACGAAAACGATGAGCCGACCGCGGCCTATATCGACGAGCAAACAACCAAATTTTTCGATGAATTCATGTGGTTCGTTCAGGCATGCAAAGCGCAGCGCGCGCACGGAACACCGTACTAATAGCGAATGCGCCCGTAACGAATTCGAGAGTGTGCGCCGCTACCGTGCGCGGTAGAGCGCGGAAACCTCACCGGAGTTAAGCACCTTGTTCCAAAGTGCGACGTCGTCGATGCAGCCGCGGAACCATCTGCCGCTAAATACGGTGCTTGCACCGATGGTGAATGCCGTCGTTTTGTTCGGCGTGCCACCTTCGGCGTCCATGGCCGCAAGTTTCCCGTCCCAGAAGATCGCGCGGCGACCGGCTGCATCGAACGTGACGACGATCATGTGCCAATGGTTCAGCAGCGTATTCGACGCAGGTTTGAACTCGGTGTGCGCACCGCTTGCCGTGTAGAAACGTAGTGCATCGTCGGTCTCGAACTGTACGTCAAAATCGTTCCCTGTATTCGACTCCCCGGCGACGTAGAAATAGTGATCGGCTTTGGACGGTAGCTCCTGGAGGTTTACCCAAGCCATGATGCTACCGCTGCTTCCGATACCGCCGACCTGTGTCGTCGTGATCATGCCGTCGGTGCCATTGAGTTTTAGGCAATGGTTGTTTTGCCGGACTGGTGCGCCGGGCGCAGCGATGAACACTCCGCCCTGGCTCGTGTAGGAGGTCGTTCCAACCTCGCTTTTTCCGTGCGTTGCCTGCAACGTGTAGTAGGCGATCGGATTCGTTGCGATAACGGCTGCGGTGAATCGCTGGGGCGTTGCAGGGCGGGCCGCCGATGGAGTCAGCAGCAATGCTACCGCGAGAGCTGGAAGCGCAAAGGTCGAATAGCCTTTCATAAACCTATTTTCTCCTTAAATGAACGTAGCAATTTCAATGTACTGAAAGCAGTGAGGAATTCAGTGGCAGAGATACCCGTGCGTCGGCTCGCAGAAATGCTTCGCTGGCCTGTTTTTCGGCCCTGCTCCGCGCGCGTTTGCCGGGGATTTCATCGTGCCGTCGGCAAGGGCGGTAGTCGCCAGGCGCGCGGTTGATGGGCGGGGAGCCGAATCAGCAGCGGAGTTGCAAAGTTATCTGGTGAATCCGGGACTCATTCATGGAGTTGTCGCTACGCGGACATCGCGCACTTGTTCTTGGAGCATCCAGCGGTATCGGTGAGGCGATTGCGCTTTCGCTTGCGGGCGAAGGAGCATCGCTTGTTCTGGCTGCGCGACGGAGAAGTCGTCTCAATGATGTCGTCGCTCGCGCAACATCCCTCGGGGCGACGTCAGCGCAGGCAATGAGCGTCGATCTCACCGATGCGCAATCGGTGACGGCATTTTGTTCCGATGTTGCCGCCTGCAAACCGGACATTCTTATTCTCAACGGTGGCGGGCCGACTCCCGGTGCGTTTGCCTCGTTATCGATGGACGATTGGGATCGTGCGTACATCGGTACGCTACGATCTCTCATCGAGATCACGTATGCGGCGTTGCCGGCGATGCGCGAGGCGCAGTGGGGACGTATAGTGGCGTTGACATCTACATCGGTAAAGCAGCCGATTGCGCATCTTCCGCTTTCGAATGTTTTTCGTAGCGGGCTTGTTGCCGCGATGAAAACGATTGCCGGCGATGAAGCGCCCAATGGTATTACCGTGAATACCATTGCTACCGGACGCGTCCGTACGGAACGACTTCGCGAGCTCTACACCGACGACGCAACGATGGATGCGGCAGCTGCGACGGAAATACCGATCGGTCGCGTTGCGGAGCCCGAAGAGTTTGCTCCGATCGTAACGTTTCTCGCTTCACCGAGAGCGGCGTACATCACCGGGCAGACCATTGCCGTCGACGGCGGCCTCACTCGCGGAATCTTCGGGTAGGCATTGGCTTCGTACCACCCGGTCTGCTCCGTCGACGCCCTGGCCGTCGGTTCGGCTCGGGCGGTCACCGTCGGAACCCATAGCGTGGCGCTGTTTCGCTTGGAAGACGGATATTATGCGCTCGAAGATGCGTGCCCGCATCAGGGGGCACCGATTAGCGACGGCTACCTGGATCATGGTGAAGTCACATGCTCTTGGCACGCTTGGTGTTTTGATATCCGCAGCGGACGAATGATCCTCGGAGACCTTTGCGTCATCCCTCGCTTTGATGTCCGTATCGAAAACGCGATGGTGTTGGTTTGTGATGAGCCGGGAGAAAAAGTGTGATTGAGCGATCCGAGTATGCCTGGGACGGCCTTTTGGGGACCGCCGGCGGCCCCTCATTTGCCGCCGGGCTCACGTCGCTTGCACAAAAGCGCGACGTCCCGCTCGATGCTTTGGCCCAGGCCGCTGAGGTGGACCCGGAGGTCATACGAGCCCTCTGCGCCGGAGAACTCCGCGTGGGGGTCAGCTTCTTGGCCCGTCTTGCTCGCGCGTTGCGCGCCCGTCCCATCGATTTTTTGCAGCAGACGAATCTGCTCTCTTTGGAGGTCTATGCCTTCGGCCTCGACCCACTCTATTTCGTCCCTGAGGGCCCGGTCCGGCATCAAGCTCGCATCTATATGCGGGAGATTAATCCCCGCCATCAGGTCCCCGAAGCCGATATGACCCGTCGAAACCCGACGATTGTCACCCTGGCCGAGGACTCGCTCCTCGATCCGCTGGGGCGCCTGGAACTCGAAATTACCTACCTTTTACGGGTGGCAGTCCAAGGGACCGGAGGGACGCTCTAAGCGCAGGGGGAACCGAGCGCGGCTATGCAAGGACTGGATAAACGTATCGCGGTGCTCGTCGCCGACGGTTTTGAAGAGATCGATTTGGTCGAGCCGCAGCGTGCGCTCGAAGACGCCGGAGCCATCGTGACGATCGTTGGAATCTCCGAGCGCGCTCGTCAGAAGATTCGTGCGAAGCGCGGACTCGACGAAGGCACGGCCGTGAAAGCAGAAGAGCTTGTTGCGGATTGTACCGCCGATGATTTCGATGCGCTGTTGATTCCCGGTGGATTATCGCCGGATCGCCTGCGTACCGATCCTGAAGTACAGCGCTTCGTCCATGAAATCGATGAGGCCAAGAAGCCGCTGTTCGCCATCGGTCATGGTGCGCAGGTGTTGATTTCGGCGAAGCTCGTTCGTAGTCGTCAACTTACCGGCGCGCCATCGATTGCCGATGACATTCGCAATGCCGGTGGATTGTTTCGCGATCAGCCGACGGCGACCGACAGTAATTGGATTACGACGCGCGGCGGTGAGGATCTACCGCTGTTCAATCGCACGATGCTTGAAAAGCTTGCTGCAACGGGTGCGGCAATCGCGTAGCGATTGCGTCGTTATTCGACGTTTTCTAAACGAGGGTTGGGGCGCTCCGGGCGCCCCACCTTGTGACATTCGTGCCACTCGCCATTCTTTTCAATCGCCACAATGTCGGCGGTGAAATCGTAGGCGCCCGACCCGGAAAAGAAGGCGCTTCCCACGGCATAGGCATCGACCGGGACCTGTAGCCGCTCGAAATTCCCAATGCGCATCGGATCAAATCCGCCACTGACCACAATGCGGACATCGTGAAATCCCTCGGAATCAAGTGCCGCTCGTACGTTGCGAACGAGTTGCGGCGTGACGCCCGTCGGTGTAAAGGTGCCCATCTCTTCCCATAATGAGCGATCGACCATCGTTCCCGACGTGTCGAGGCGAACGCCCCAAAGTCGATCGCCTAGCGCTCGTGCAACGTCGACCGATGTGCGAACGCAATCGTTATCGAAATCGACGAGAGCGATAAGATGAACGTCGTCCGGCATGTACTCCGCAAATTTTTGCGTAGCGAGAATGGTGTCGCCGCCATACGCGGCGATCAGCGAATGAGGGACGGTCCCCATTCCGTGTGCGCCCCACCACTCTGCATTCGCGTCCGTTGAAACACCCAATGCGCCTGAAATATATGCGGCATAGCCATCGCCGGTTTGAACGAGATGGTGATCGAAACGTGCCGGAAAAAAGAGAACGGTTTTACCGCGTGCTGCGTCGATAATTGCCCGCGCGTTCGATGCAATACGTGTGCGACGCGAAAAAATGCCCAGATAGCACGTTTCAAGATGGGCGAACAACGCGTAGTCGCCTTCGATCATCATGACCGTTTCGTAGGGCTCAACGCGATCGCCATCGTGTAACGCCGAAACGCGCATCTCCGGCCACCCATCGCTCCATGATCCGTCGGGAAGACGACGACCGCTGCAAAGCTTGAGCACCGCGATCGACTCATCGATGCCGCACAGCACCGCGTTCGTGCGCTGAAATACTTGCATGCGAACCCGTGGATGATGATGGTCGAGTTCTAAGATCGCACGCGAGCGATTAAAATACATATCCGAATAGTACCCGTCGCGCATTTTCTCGACGGGTAGACCGAAGATATCTGGGTTAAGCCGTGTGCGTTGCACTCTGCCCGGAAAATCGTGCATAAGGTCGAAGAAATCCTTCGTGCTCAGCAATTCCGACGTCGCCGCAAAGCTCTTGGCTATTCGCCATCTCCTCGAACTCCGCGGCGACGCGAGTTATCGCTATGGAGCGTATGAGCGCGCGGCCGCAACGATAGAACATGGGCCGCCGCTCGCGGATGTGATCGAAAAGCAGTCCCTGCGGTCGCTCCCGGGCATCGGAGACTCGCTTGCCGTGACGATTGAAGCGCTTGCGCGAACCGGAACGGCTCCGGTACTCGACGAGCTCGTGAGCGTTTTCCCCGAGTCGATTTTGGGCTTACTGGAGCTCGACGGCATGGGGGCAAAGACGGTCAAACGCCTGTATCACGAATACGGCATCTCTTCTCTGGCTCAACTTGATACGGCTTTGCGCGATGGTCGGCTTGTCGGCGTCCCACGCATCGGCGAGAAAACGTTGCAAATCTGGCGACGTGGGCTCCTCCGTGCGCGGCGCAAAAAAACGATGCTTGGTCTCGCCCTCGATGTCGCTACGGATGCGATGAAGTATCTGCAATCGAGTGGCATCCTACTAGAGCATTTGGTCTACGCGGGGAGCCTGCGTCGAGCCGAGCCGCTTGTTGGCGATATCGATTTGATTTGCACCACCGAGCACGCCGAGGCCGTTATGGCGCACTTTACCGCGTGGAAACGCGCCAGCGATATCGTCGCCGATGGGCCGACCAAAGCCAGCGTGTGGCTCGAAGATGGTCTGCAAATCGACCTTCGCGTACTCCCCGATGATCGCTTTGGCAATTTATTGCAGCATTTCACCGGAAGCCGGGAACATAACATACTGTTGCGTGAGTATGCCTTACGTCGCGGCGTCTCTATCAGTGAGAATGGTTGTACCGAACTCGCTACGGGCGTATCACATCGTTTTCGTAGCGAAGAAGAACTCTACGCGTTTCTTGGATTGTCGTATATTCCGCCGGAATTGCGTGTGGGTGGAGATGAAATCGAGCGAGCACTTGCTGGGACGATACCCGCGCTGCTCGAGATCAACGATCTTCTCGGGGATTTTCACATGCATTCGACATGGAGCGACGGTGATGATTCGCTTGAGTCGATGATTCGCGCTTGCGCCGCACGCGGTTACAAGTATCATGCGATCAGCGATCACAGTCCGGGGCGGGGTTCTTCGTACGGAGTGACGGCGACGCAATTGCGCGAGCGCAACGCGCATATTCGCGCCCTCGGCCAGCGCTACGGAATAACGACGCTTTGCGCAAGTGAAGTTGATATTCTCGCCGATGGGACCCTCGATTACGACGATGCTACGCTCGCCGAACTGGATTTCGTCATCGCCTCGGTACACAACGCGTTTTCGCAATCGTCCGAAGAGATGACGGCTCGTCTTATCAGAGCGTGCGAGAATCCTTACGTCAATGTGATCGGACATCCGACGGGTCGAATGCTCGATGGATTCCCCGGGTACGTTTTCGATTACGATGCGGTCTTTTCAGCGGCAGCGCGAACGGGGACGGCATTGGAGATCGATGGGCAGGTACAGAGGCTGGATTTACCGTCGAACCTTGCGCGGCGCGCTCAGGAATTAGGCTGTATACTAACGACCGATAGCGATGCACACCGTACGAGCGATCTCTCGGCAATAGAGCTTGCCGTTTCTCAAGCGCGACGCGCCGGTTTGCGTCGTGAAGATGTGTTAAATACCAGGTCGCTCGATGAGGTGCGATCGTTTGTTGCGCAAAAGCGGAGGTTGACGCGGTGATTTCACAACGAACCATTTTTACCGATGATGGTATTGCCTGCGGCTATCGCATTGCCGGGTCCGTCGAACGGACGGTTGTATTTGTTCACGGCGTCGGTTCGACGGCCGCCATTTGGGATCGACAACTCGAAGCACTTTCCGCTGACTATCGTTGTGTCGCCGTTGAATTGCGTGGGAATGGCGTTCCACGGCCGGAACCGCCCGCGGGGCATATCTCGCCGAAAGGTTTTGCGCGCGACGTTCTCGCCGTTGCCGATGTGATCGGCGTGGAAGCATTTGATTTCGTCGGCTGTAGCCTCGGCGGCGTCGTCGGCTTCGAACTTGCTCGAATGGCCGGGCACCGCTTACGCTCGATGTGTATTCTTGGCAGCTTCGCCCGTTATCCGGATGCCGACGCCTACGCCGAGCGCATCACCCAAGCCGTCGCTACGGCCGGATCGATGCGAGCATTTGCCGAAATGCGGGCGGCGCAACTCGGCTTGCCTCCCGATCGCCTCGAAGAAACGATTGAGCAGATGGCATGCAAAAACGTTTCCTGTTATGAAGCTGCAACGATTGCGACATGGACAAACGATTATCGTGATACTTTATCGTCGATTCATGTGCCCACACTCGTTGCCTATGGCAAGAATGATGCCGTTGCTCCGGCTGCGCTGTCGCAAGAAATCGCGAAGGGAATCCCCGGCGCCCGACTCATCGAAATTCCCGATGCCGGCCATGTCGCGAATGCCGATAATCCTCGCGCATTTAACGCATTGCTTAAAGAGTTTTTGGCGTCGGTATAATGCGCTGTTCCCCAGCATAGCAATTCGCGCGGCCATCGCGAACAAAGCCCAAGAGCGTGATGCCGAACGTTTTTGCCAGATCGACGGCTAACGAAGACGGCGCGGAGACGGAAGCTAGGATAGGTATTCGGGCGACGGCTGCTTTTGCAACAAGTTCGTAACTTGCGCGTCCGCTAACCAGCAGAATCGTGTTCGTAAGAGGAAGGCGATTCTCAATGAACGCCCAGCCGATGAGCTTATCGAGGGCGTTGTGCCGACCGACATCTTCTCGGGTTGCGAGCAACGTTCCATCGCTGGTAAAGAGCGCTGCGGCATGCAAGCCGCCGGTACGTTCAAAAATGGATTGCGATGCACGCGCGACGGATGGCAGGCTGAGAATGGTTGCGATATCCACGCGAAGTTGATCGTCGGAAAGTCGTTGTACTCCAAGGGTTTCGAGTCGATCGATCACGGCTCGACCGCAAATGCCGCAGGAACTCGTCATCGTAAAGTGGCGCTCAAACCGCTCGATATCGGGAAGCGCACTAGCGCGAATATCGATGTTGACGACGTTATAGCGTTGTTCGTCCGAGAGCTCGGCATCGAGGCAATAACTGATCCCGATCATCTCATCGCGTGAAGTGATGAGCGATTCGCTGTACGCAAACCCGGCGGCAAGTTCAAAATCGTTTCCGGGAGTGCGCATCGTCACCGCGAGCGTGCTACGTTGCGATCCGGCCCGTAGGCGCAATTCAAGAGGTTCTTCCGTAACGAGTTCGTCGGTTCGCCGATGTTCGCCGGTCCGATCGTAGGTAAGAATCGAACGCAAACGTGTGCGACCCGGTCGTTCATCTGCCGACGCTGCGCTCATGTAGGCTGAGAAATTGCCGTCTGACGCACGGCGGCCGATGCCTTTCCTGATTCGATGAATGTTTCGCGCAAGACGTATCCGCCAAGGAGCGTGAGCACGGATGCAACCACCGTGCGGGCCGCATCGACGGGTTTGGGTAATGGAAGAATTTGGCCGAGGAGGTTAAGGGCGATCGGAACGGCGATGCCGCCGATGAGGGTTACCGTGCGAAATTTTTCCGCACGCGGGCCTTCAAACATGGGCTTTCCGTAGTCACCTGAAACGCGGCGGAAATCCATCAGAATTGCGAATTCAACGGCAGAGGCAACCATCTCTAAACGCTCCGTCTTGACGCAGGCTTCGTGGTTTCCTTCGATGACACTCAGGAGGCTTGCTAGCGCGCACGCGCTCGCTGCTCCCGAAGAGATCGATGCGGCCGGAATATGGCGTTTGCCGGCGGCCCACAATGGCACGGCGGTGGCGCTAAGTAAGACTCCCGTGTACCCGGCGGTAAACGCGCCGAGAACGGCCTGGGCGAAGGTGAGCGCATGCGGCGCGAAATGGCGCATCCATGACGGCAAAACGCCGCTTTGGGCGAGTTCGCGAACCATATTTGCACCCGCGGCGCCGCTGTAGAGAACCAAGCCCCACACACCGACGGACATCGGTGATTTGAGTTTCACGATGCGCATCATATGCAGGAAGCGTTCGGGGCGGCCAAGATGCGAGATGAGAATGGGCGGATTCACCGCAGCTAAGAGAAATGAGGCAATCCGCGTGGTGCGACGCAATTTGCGCATCGATTCATCACGTGGATCGCACAGCAACTGTATGAGTCCTAAGCCGCCCATAATCCCACCGAGGAAAAGATAGGTCGTTACGTTCGCGCCCCAGTGCGGTGCCTTGAGCAGCGGCTTTTCGTCGTTCATGCTCTATGCGCTCCGAAAAATCGCCCAGCCGGCGATTGCAAGACCCACGGCAATGACTGCCGCGGCGGCGTATCCATCGGGCTGTCGCGTTGAGGGGAGTACGGGGCGTTCCGGAAGATTATATACCGATGGTCGATCTTTAAGTAAAAAGAACGCGTTGAGTGTGCCGATGCCACCGCCGATATCGTCGGCGCCGTAGAGCTGTGCCGATGTTTCTCCGCGTGCATGCAACGTTGTCACGCGCTCTTTGGCTCGTTCGCGCAAAGTAGCGACGTCACCGAATTGGATCGAGTCCGTCGGACAGGCTTTCGCACATGCCGGCACCATGCCAAGGGTTTGTCGATCATAGCAAAGCGTACATTTTCCGGCGACGCCACCGGTATGCGCGAGCGCCGTCTTGCTTGCATCGAGCCGACTCTCCTGAAGGTTTGCCGTCGAATATTTCGCCGTTCCTCCGAGTGAATCGATGAGATCGACCACCCCGAACGGGCAGGACACAACGCAATATCCGCAGCCGTTGCACACGTCGGGTTGAATATACACCGAACCAAATTCGTTGCGAATAATAGCACCCGTTGGGCAGGCTTCTAAGCATCCGGCGTTCTCACAGTGTTTGCAGACATCGCTCGACATGAGCCAGCGATCCTCAACGCCGTCTGGGGTTGCTGCAATTTGTTCCACGAACGCAACGTGTCGCCATGTCGTGCCCGAGAGTTCAACGGTGTTGTCGTAGGAATCTCCGGTAAAGGAAAAGCCGTCGGATGGGAGTTCATTCCATTGCTTACAAGCAACTTCGCAGGCCTTGCAGCCGATGCATAGCGTCGTATCGGTGAAAAATCCCGTTGCCATCTACTGCGCTCCATGGGCGACGGATTCGCCGATCGTTGTTCGCATTTGTGCCGGGACGGCCATCTCGATATCCGGCGTTGCAAGCGGTGCCCGTCGTCCGGCACGAATGTTGCACGTGAGCGATTTTGATTCATGGATCGAGACGTTGGGATCCATGGAGAGTGCGATGAGTTCGCCCGGTGAATCTCCACGCGCAAAACCCATCCGGCCATAGTTATACGGGATACCGATTTGATGCACGCGCTTGCCATTGATGCGAAGCGGGCGCATGCGGCCGCTGACAAGTGCTTTTGCTTCCATCTCGCCGAGCGCCGTCGAAATCACCATATACTCTCCGTTGCGTATGCCCTTTTCAACGGCGAGTTCGGGATCGAGTTCGCAGAAGGCTTCCGGTTGAAGCTCGGCGAGCCACGGAATGTAGCGCGTCATAATGCCGGACATCTCGGTGATGCGATAGGTCGTGAGCACATACGGATAATCGTGCGGGCTATCATTGTAGCGGTTATCCGGACGACGCCATTGCCGCATCATCGGATTCACTTCTTGAGCATAGAGCGCATTGTGAATCGGCGATTGTAGCGGCTCATAATGCGCCGGAATCGGCGCGTCTTTGAGTTCGCCTGCCGGAACAAAAAGCTGTGCGCGGCCTTGCGCGAGCATGATGAATGGATCGGCACCGGAATGTGCATCCATGCCCGATGCTCCGGCAATCGCGGGAGTATCGGGGGCTTTTGTCTTGGGGAAATCCGGGACGTCAACACCCGTCCATTCGCCTTTGGTCTCATCCCACCAGACGTATTTTTTTCGTTCGCTCCACGGGCGACCGAGCGGATCGGCTGATGCGCGATTATAGAGCGTCCGACGATTTGCCGGCCACGCCCAGCCCCAACCAAGGGAAGTACTATCGTCTCCTACGCGTGAGCGCGCGCGATTCGTCGTTGCATCGGGGAAAACGCCGGTGTAGATCCAGACCCCCGATGCCGTGCTACCGTCATCTTTAAGATCGGCAAACGATGCCACTTGCTCGCCGGTTGCAGTAACGTATCCGTTAATCTCTTGCAACACCTTGCGCGCCGAGGGTTCACCGGGTTCACCGGGTTCATCGGGGTCATCGTACTCCCACGTCATATCGAGAATCGGACGATCTTTTTCATCGCTTGAATCGGCGTAGAGTGCTTTCAGACGCTTGCCTAACTCATAGAAATACCACAGATCGGTTTTTGATGTTCCGGCCGGCTCAAGGGCCTTATCATGCCATTGCAGCATACGGCTCGTTTGCGTCATCGTGCCTTCTTTTTCCAGCACCGTTGCGGCCGGAAGGAAGAAGCACTCGGTGGCAATGGTGGATGGATCGGCACCTTCTCGATTCCAAAACGACGACGTTTCATTTTCAAACGAATCGATATTGACAAACCATTCTAGGCGTTCCATAGCACTGCGCACGAGCTCGGCATTTTGCCCTGAAGCTCCGGGGTTTTGACCAATGACGAAATAGCCGCGCACGTTGCCGTCTTTCATCGCAAATGTCGTCGGTAACATCGAGTGATCCCCGATCAACTGCGGGAGATACGAAAAACAAAAATCGTTCTCCGGTGTCGCAGCTTTTCCGTAAAACGCCTTGAGTTGCGAAACGACGTATTTCGGCATATTGGCCCACCAACCGGTCTTTTTCTGATTGCTGGCGAGATACTCGGCAAGCGTGCTCTCCGTGCGTAGCGCCGACGGCATCGGCAGATAGCCCGGTAGTAAATCGTAGAGCGTCGCAATGTCCGTTGCGCCCTGAATATCGGCGTGTCCCCGAAGTGCCATAATTCCGCCCCCGGGACGGCCGATATTTCCGAGCAGCAATTGGACTAACGCTGAGCATCGGACGAATTGTACGCCGGATGAGTGCTGCGTCCAGCCGACGGCATACGCGAATGCCGTGGTGCGTTCTCTGCCGCTATTCGCTGCAAGAATTTCGGCAATGTGCGTAAACGTTGCGACGGGAATGCCGCACGTATTTTCGACCATCTCAGGCGTGTAACGCGCGTAATGACGTCGTAAGACATTGAGCACGCAGCGCGGATGTTCGAAGGTTTCGTCGGTGACGATCTGCCCCTGTGCGTCGCGCTCGAAATCCCAAGATGTCGTATCGTAGCTTCCCGACGCTGCGTCCCAGCCCGAGAAGAGCCCGTCGAGATCATCCGTATCCTGAAAATCTTGCCGAACGACGAATGATGCGTTGGTATACGCGCTTACGTACTCATGAAAATAGCGCTTGTTTTCGATCAGCCAAGAGACGAGCGCACCGAGAAAAACGATGTCGGTACCGCTGCGAATCGGTGCAAAGATATCGGCGAGAGCCGACGTGCGGGTAAAGCGCGGATCGATATGGATGATCGTGGCGCCGCGTTCCTTGGCCTGCATGACAAAGCGAAACGCCACCGGATGTGCTTCGGCAAAATTCGAACCTTGAATCAGAATACAATCTGCGTTGGCGAGATCGGGCACCCAGGCCGTCGCGCCGCCGCGCCCCATCGAGGTGCCTAGACCAGGCACCGTCGAGGAGTGTCATATTCGTGCTTGATTTTCAATTGAGACAACACCGATGCTGTGCATGAGCTTGCCCAAGAGATAATTTTCTTCAATCCCAAAAGTGGCACCGCCGAGCGAGGCGATGGCGCGCGTATGGTTGACGCGCTTGCCATTCCACTCGCGAACGAACGTTTCGTCGCGAGTCGTTTTGATCAGCGAAGCAATGCGCTCCATCGCCCACGAGAGCGGTCGTTCTTCCCAACGATGCGAAAACGGCGCACGGTATTTCACCGTTGTCCATCGCGCATCGTTGACCGTCATGCCGAAAATTGCCGATCCCTTCGGGCAAAGATGACCGGCATTGATCGGACTCTCCGGATTGCCTTCGACATCGAGAAGCATCCCGGTGCTATCCGTATAGGCGACGGTTGAACAACCGACCGCGCAATACGGGCAAACAGAGACGGTTGCTTTGGCGCCATTGATGCGACCACGCAGTGTTTTCGTCCGCTCGGAAGCGAGGTTGGGTAGCATCCCAACCCGCTTGCCGATTTCGCTTTGTACGTCGCGAAGAATCCCTTGGGTCACATCGATTGTCGTCTTAGCCATTGCTCACCCCTACTCTTAGTGAGAAAGCACGGGTGCATCGCTTGGTGGTTTTTTAACGAAGAACGGAATGATTGCGGCAACTACGAGAATGATGGCGATGGGGAGAATTGCACCGGAAAACGATCCGGTGGCATCTTTAATGCGCGCCGCAATGAATGGCCCAACGAAACCGGCGACACCCCATGCGGTGAGAATCATCCCGTAATTTTGACCGAGTGATTTCGTTCCGAAGAAATCGGCGTTCAAGGACGGCATAACGCCGAATCCGCCGCCGTAGCAGAGCAAGACGATGGCAAAGGCGATTCCGACGGAGACGAGATCGTGAAGGTTAAGCATGACGAAGAAGGTGACGGCCTGAATCGCATACATCACGGTATAGGTCATCGTGCGACCGAGTCGATCCGAAACGGCACCCCAGAAGATACGGCCTAGGCCGTTAAAGAGCGCGACGAGTCCGAAAACGGGAGCGATAATCGCCGGCCCAAGTTTGGTGAGTTCGCTATAGACGGCGACGGCATTAGAGATGATCGCCACGCCTCCGAGGACGTTGAGAAAAAGCAGAATCCACAAGCCATAAAACTGTGGCGTTCGTAGTGCTTGGCTAGGCGTATACCCCGACGCTGCTCCTGCCGCTGCCGTGAAGCCGCCGACACTATAGTTTGCCGGTGGATTATCCATCACTAATGCACAGAGCCCGCCGATAATGGCAAAGACAATACCGGAGACGACAAAGACCATCATCACGGCGTGAATTTGTTCCGGTGTCAGTGATAAGTTCGTGGGATCGAATGTGGTGCCGGCTTTGATCGCTGCATCCTTCGCTTTCAAAAACGCCGCTGCGGCACCGGCCGCACCTTTGAACGAGGCGATTCGCGGAATGATCTGGTTATACACGAACGCTCCGAGACCAAATCCCATGACGACCAGACCGCTGCCTAAGCCGCGTCGATCCGGAAACCATTTCGTGACCATCGCGACCGGGGTGATGTAGGCCATGCCATTTCCGAAGCCGCCAATGACGCCAAAGAAAATGTCGAGCCAGAGCTTTCCGAACGTCGGCGTGCCGAGACCGGCGAGTAAGACGCCAACGCCCCAAATGATTGCCCCGACGACCGTCACGGTGCGGGGGCCGACGCGATCTTGCCAGCGTCCACCGAAGACGGCGCCGAAACCTAGGAATAAGAGTGCCAATTCGAATGGAAGCGTCGCATCTTGAACGGACCAATTAAATCCGGCGACGAGCGACTGGGTGAAGATTCCCCATGAATAGACCGTGCCAAGGCAGAGCATCACAATGACGCCTGCGATGGCAATCACCCAACGATTGGGAGTCGATGCCATGAACGTCTCTCCTTCCATGCACTATCGCTAGTGCAAGCGCGGACGGCTACGGCGGCAGATGCCCCGCATACCCATCGTAACCGCTTCGCGTCGAGTCGAGATTCGCTTGCCATGCACGACTACGCAAGCGCTTACTTTTGCAAGCGAGAGAGCCTTGCGAGTATGGCGTTGAGGATGCTTGGATCGGCCGCATCGGGGCGGGACCAGTCGATGCGAGCGCTTCGCCGTGCGCCGGGAGTCTGTGCGGTATTTCGCTCGTGCAACGAAAAGCGATTGGCCAGAGCGTTGTACGGCTTTGCCAGCGGTTGCGCGGTGAACGCCGCATACAACGGTGGCGCCACGCGATCGTTGAGCGTGAGCGGCGACAATCCGAGAATAATCTCGATGGTGTGTAAGACCGACGCTTGATCATAGGCGTGGTGATCGAGGCCGCCGCGCGCATAGGGCGAGGCAACATACAGCGTGGAGCGTTGATCGGAAACGTGATCGGGTCCGTTTTGTGCATCGTCCTCAACAACGAAAATCGCCGTCGATTTCCAATAGGGCGAGTGCGACACGGCAGCAACGAGATGGCCGAGCGCAAGGTCATTTGTCGCGACATACGATCTCGGTGAGAGTGCTCCGGCTTTTGTTGCCATCGTGTGATCGTTGGGAAGATAGACGATCTCGAGTTGCGGCAGCGTGTGGTGCGTGACGAACCCGTTGAATTCTCGTTGCCACTCCGCTTCTCGATTAAGATCGCTATAGTTGAGATCCCAGCCGACGTAATGCGGATCGACGTGGCCGAGTAACGCCGGGAATTTTACCGTTACGAGACCTTGCGGAGTGCGTGGATCGACATCCTCGCCATAATCACGGTAGGTAATATGCGCGCGCGCAGCTGCATCCCAAAGGTAGCCGTTTGCCGGAACATCCGGTGCATGGGCATCTTGAAAGTCATACGCATTGCGGCGGCCTGCGTAGTTCGCCGGCCAAAAGCGTTCGACATAATCGTTTGCAATGGCCGCATCCGTCCAGTTGTGGCCGTCGGCACTCACTCGTGAATCAACCGAAAAGCGATCGAAGATGCCGTATTGTGTTTCCAGTGCGTGTTGATTCGGCGTGACAGCGGCGCCGAAATAGGCAAGCGCGGCATCGCCATCTGCGCCCGCGAGATCACCGAGCACTTGATCGTAGGAGCGATTTTCTTTGATGATGTAGATAACGTGATGTAGCGGGCCATGTGCGCGAATGGGGCTGTCGATGGAGTGCCGATACGCCGAGGTGAGATGCGCATAGCCATTGATCGCAGCATCGGTATTCGCCGATTGATGCTGTTCGACCGTACGAAGATCGATCGCGGCAACCGCCCCGTTTAATGACGACGCCGTATACCCAGCGTACTTCCGGTGAATCGGATCGAACTGCGGATTGCTTGGTGGTGCGTGGTTTCCGTTTCCGATGCTCACGAAAAGTTGTGATGCGGAAAGCGCGACACCGGTTGGATACCAACCCGCGGGAATGAGGGAGACATGGCCGTCCCTTGCCACGCGCGCGACGGCATTGCGCCCAGCCAAACTTACGTAGATGATTCCCGCCGGCGAGACGGCGAGCGCATTCGGAATTGGTTCGGCTCCCAGAATCCCGCGATGCGTGACATCTAAGGGAATGCTCGCCTCCGGAGCGAGCGTAGAAAGTGAAAATCTGACGAGTTGCGTTCCATCGCAGGGAAGAACGAGCAATTGCGTTGTCGTCGTCGTTATAGCGCACGGGTGGCCGGCGACTGCGATTCGGTGCTGTGCATAGGTGCGCACATTGACGATTGCAATTGCGTTTCCACCACGAAGTGCTACGAAGAGACGTTGACCGGAAAAAGCGAGATCGGCCGGATGCGAACCGACGGGAATCACCGTTGGAAGCGACGTCGGGTTGGTGAGCGTTCGCAGCGAAACGGTTCCACTTTGATCGTTTGCACTGGCCAGCATTGTGGCAGCTGGAGTGATTGCGATGGCAACAGGCCATGTGCGTGCCCCGGTTGCCAAGAGCGATGTATTTCCGGTCACGGTATCGATGCGAACGACTGCGTTTTGATTTGCGCCCGGAACAAGAACGCTCGTATCATCGAGCCAAACCGGACGACCAAACGCCCCTTTGAGCGCAACGACGCGTTCTGTCGCCAGTGTCGCCGTCGAAAGAATGCGAACCGCCGGAGGGAGGTAGCCACCCTCGACGACGGCGAGATGTTTTCCGTCCGGTGAAAGCGCAAGACCCTGCGGAAAATTTCCCACGGTTGCAACACGCCCGCTGATGGGCGCTAGCTGCCAGCCGTTCGGGAGCGTGATATTCGATGCCGGAACAGCGGCAATCAAGAGCATCGCCAGAGCAAGAAATGCACGTACCTTCATAATGAGATGAGGCTACGCGAAGTGTGGTGGGGCACCTGTTTTTCGAGGGTAAGGCGAGCATAGACCGAGAAGGGTGAGAAACCATGGATCAAGAGACGATTGTATTTTCCAACGGTGATTTTGTCCGCTATGCGGATGCAAAAGTCGGCCTAATGACGCACGGCTTACAGTACGGAACCGGATGTTTTGAGGGTATCCGTGGCTTCTGGGTTCCCGAAGATAACGAACTCTATCTCTTTCAATTAAAAGAACATTATGATCGATTAACAACGTCGGCGAAAATTCTCACGATGAAACTGCCGTACGATACGGCAAAACTAATCGAATTGACGGTGGAACTCTGTCGGCGGAACACAATCAAGGGCGACGTCTATATTCGGCCCTTTATCTGTAAATCGGCAGAAGACGTCGGCGTGCGATTACACGATGCGCCCGAGCTCTTTGCAATCGTGCCCGTCCCGTATGCTCCGTATGTGAAAAAGCCGAACGGTTTGGATGTGGCGGTGAGCGCGTGGCGTCGTGCAGATGATACGATGGCTCCGCCGCGCGCGAAGATCACCGGTTTGTATATCAATTCCGCTCTGGCAAAGAGCCAGGCCGTTGCCGATGGATACGATGAAGCGATTTTTCTCTCAAGCGACGGCCACGTTTCCGAAGCGTCCGCCGCAAATATTTTTATGGTTCGCGACGGGGCATTGCTCACGCCCGATCCATCGCAGAACGTTCTCGAAGGATGCACCCGTAAAGCCATCCTGACGATTGCGAAAAAAAATCTCGGCATGGAAATCATCGAACGTTCCGTCGATCGCGGCGAGCTCTATGCGGCTGACGAAATCTTTCTTACGGGCACTGCACTCGGGATCGTTCCGGTTGCATCAGTCGATCGTCGCACTGTCGGAACAGGCACCGTCGGCCCAATAACGACGCAACTTCGCACCATTTACGAGCAATGCGTTCGTAACCGAGATGCCAACTACCACCACTGGATCACAAAAGTGTACGCGTAGCCGATCCTGCACATCGGAGCGTGCTTACGTTTGGTTTTTTCGCATCTGCCTTTGCTAAGCATTCGGGCTACGTCTAAACAGCTACAATTCCGGCGATGCTTGCAGGACCAAGCCCCCCCCCGTGGAAACCAAGCGCACGGCGGACGAGCCGCCGTTTTTTATTTTTCTACTAGGAGTCTATTGTGAATTTTCATCCCTTACGAGCGACGCTCGTTTTTCTGTTTGCCGCGAGCCTTGCAGCGTGCAGCGGCGGTGCCGGATTGACGCCCAGTGTTCCGAGTACCATGAATCCAGTAACGGCCCATATTGTTGCCGCAGGGACGTGTCACCAAACCAAAATGACGGCAGGCCGGACTGCGATGGACATAAACTGTACCGATTGCACCACGACGAACCCCTGCCCTTCAGGATGTTCTCCGGGTGACACCGTTTGTGCCATTAATCCGCAGCCTCCGACCGGATGCGCCGGAATGGGTCTTCCAGACGGATGCATGACTCCACCAGGCGGCGGCTGCCTCGCTGGCGATCCGAATTGCGGCGGAACACCGTGTCACCCGATCTCATCGTGTGTCGCGTTAAACGCATCGTGCCCGAACGCACTATCGATAAATACGACTAGCGACGGGACCAATGTGCATAACAGTCAAATTAGTGAGGTCTTATCCCTCTGGGAAAATGCGCCGTCGGGAAACTTTGAATTTGCCTATGAATATCAAACGTATGGAGGGTCGGAATACATTCAGTTTAACTATAACGTTTCGGTGGCAATTGGCCCGATTGCCATCGGAAACTCAGTCGGCCCTCTTTACTACATGAATGGTTCCTGGCTTACGACACTTCAAAAGCTCTTGGGGACAGTCCACAAAACGACGAACGATCTCCCTGCACCGTTTAATCAACTGGGGAAATTTCAGGTGAGACAACTGCCCTGTGTCGCTTCAAATGCAGGTTGATTATGTTACCTGCATTTGTTATAGCTCAAGTTTTGCAACTTCCATCTACTAACACAAGGATAGCGATACAGCTTTGTCATGATGAACAAACCCCATTTGGAAGTGGGTATCCGCTTGCAGACCCCTTCGCCGTGAAACATGATTTAAATGAGGTCGTTTCGGTAAAAACGATCAAATTACGTGGCGCGATGAAAATATTGGCTTACGTTGTCGCTCTCAAAAATGGCAATCAATATCTTCAGCCGGAGCCTTCGTCGCAATTGTCGGAAGGCGCGCGTCGTGCGCTGATTTCTACTGCGTCCACGCAAGGGTTTCTTTCGGAAAATGCGATTTCATCGTTTAAGGTTGGTCTCAACTCGAACGCGAAAATAATGTATCGAATTCATCCAACGAGAGGTGTGTTCGCTTCGCATGGGCTTATCGTCATGCCATGCACACCTCGAAGATAGAATCGCCAAATAAGTAGACGATCGGATGACAATAATGGAAGTCGAAACCTGGTTCGACTTCCATTAACGCTTCTGGTTACAACTGCCATGCAAGTGCGAAAATGAATTGTAGCCGATAAGGGGCTGCGCTATCTGCCGGCCCCGCTCGTCCAGCTTGAGATATCGGGGGAATCAAGCGGTACTTCACCTGGAAACTCGGTGATCCCGGATTGGAGTCTCCACTGTGCGAGTAATTCTTCGGAGTGATACGTCGTTGCCGAGAGATCGCGAATCCACACGCGACCAAGTTGACGGTCATCTAATCCCGTCGTCATCACCGCTATGGCATAGGGTGCATTGGGTTCGTAGACGATGCCGACGTCATTGAGTGTGTCGTGAAACGACCCGGTTTTATGCGCAATAAGCGTACCGGATGGAAGCGGTTCCGGGAGCAGCGAATCGAATTCATCGTGTTCTAAAATCGCGATCATTTCATGCGAGGCCCAAGGATCGACGAGCTTTCCGCGTGCCATCATCGCTAAGAGACGCACCATATCCGCCGGCGTGGAGCGAAGCGCGGTGCGAACGGACCAATGATTGGTGCGAATCGGCCCGGTGAGCACCGTGTGTTCAAGGCCGAGGGAGAGCATCGTTGCATTGACATTCGTCCGCCCGACCAAGCGAAGAAGCATATTTGCGGCTGTGTTATCGCTGACATCGATCATGTCGCGCAACAGTTGGCTCACCGTATAGGGCGCACCCGACGGGGCGTGCGCGAGCTCGCCGTAGCCGTCGTCACGATCGGTGTTCCGTACATGAACGATGGTGTGAAAATCAAAACGCCCGGCTTCAAGCTGACGAAAAACTTCGACCATGATCGGAACTTTGATCGTCGATGCTGCCGGCATCGGTGTCGCCGCACGGACGCCTACGCGATATCCCGTCGTGAGATCCTCGATATCGACCGCGACTTGCCCCGGAGCGTGCGCTGCAAGCGCATCAATGCGCGCGTGAAGGAGGGCGATTGGCTCCGGCACGGCGAGGGCGGGCAGCGGAGCGAGGAGGAGAAGGGTGAGAACGGCGGTGACAATTCGGCTCAATACGGTACTCCATCGGCCACGGGTGCCGCCTTGCGCCCGGCAGCACCGACAAGGGCGATGAGGGCGGCGACATACGGTAAGGCTTCAAAGACATCCGTTGGCAGCCAAGAGATATGTCCCTGCAATTGGATCTGCAATGCTTGGAGTAGGCCGAACAGTAAGCAGGCTGCAAAGGCGCCCAGCGGATTCCAGCGGCCGAAGATAATTGCGGCTAGCGCAATAAAGCCGCGGCCAGCCGTCATACCATCGCTGTAGAGATTCAATTCTCCCACCGAGAGAAAAGCGCCGGCAAAACCTGCGAACGCCCCGCTCATGGTGACCGCCATGACACGAAGGGCAAGCGGGTTGAGCCCTGCCGCTGCAACGGCTTTGGGATTCTCGCCGCAGGCACGAATGCGTAAACCCCATGGCGTCGCCGAAAGAAACCATTGCATCCCAACGGCGGCGACGGGTGCAAGCCAAACGAGGTAGCGATAATTTTCGCCCATTGAATGAACTTGCGGCGATGCACCCGGCTGATTGAAGAGCAGCATTAATCCGTAGGCCGCGCCACCAAGGCAGAGGATGTTGAGCCCCGTGCCGGCGACGATCTGATCAACTTTGAAGCGCGTCGCAAGAAAGCCGAGGAGCCAGCCGACGATAGCGCCGCCGATGATGCCGATGAGCAAGCCGAACAGCGGTTGTCCGGTGTAATACGTTGCCACCGCAGCGGAAAACGCTCCGGCCGTCATCATGCCTTCAAGGCCGATATTGATCACGCCGGAACGTTCGGATAATGTGCCGCCGAGTGCGGCATAAATCATCGGCGTCGCTTTCACGAAAGTGAGCCAAACCACGCCGATAAGCAATGCGAGCGTCATACTGCAGCCGTCCTTTTGGTGACGATATACCGGCGCGCAGCAAGCACTAAAATAATCGCGCCTTCGATGACATGAATAGCATCTTTGGGAACTTGCGCCGACGCTTGCATGGCCAGGCCGCCGGATTCAAGTGCCCCGAAGCCAAGTGCAGCAACGCAAATCCAAAACGGATTCAGCTCTCCCACTAACGCCACGGCAATTGCCGTGAACCCATAGCCCGGTGAAAGCGCCGTATTAAAGCGATGCAGCATCCCGCCGACAATCGTGGCTCCGCCAAGTCCGGCGCATGCACCGGAGAGGCCAAGTGCGATGATCGATAAGCGCGCAATGTTGACGCCGCTCCGCCGTGCCGCTTCCGGTGCGTCGCCCATTGCGCGCAGATCGAAGCCGAACACCGTCTTTTGCAACACGATAAAAATGACAACCGCTAATCCAATGGCCAGGAGTGGAGCGATGGAAAGCCGCGTGCCGGGGAGTAACGATGGCAAGAATGCCACCGGAAGCAGCGGTGCCGTTTCAGCACCGGATGCCAGCGGGCTTTTCCATGGACCGTTGACGAGCGCAAGGGCAACAAAGCCGGCAACAAAATTGAGCATCAGCGTTGCGATCACTTCGCTGGCACCGAAGCGCGCTTTCATCCAACCGGCAATAGCGCCCCAGATTCCGCCACCGAGCATCCCCGCAACGAGCATCGCCGAGATCGCAATGATCGGCGGAGCATTGAAATTCGCACCGAGCGCACCGGCAAAAAGACCGCCCATAATGAGTTGCCCTTCCGCTCCGATGTTAAAGAGGCCGGAGCGAAAGGCAAGGCAGATTCCGAGCGCCGGAAAGAGCAGTGCCGTCGTTTGCACGAGCGTCTCGCCGATTTCCGATCGGCCGCCAAACGCGCCGAACAGTAATGCCGAAAAGCCGTCGATCGGACTGACACCGGCGAGCAGCATTGTTAGCGAACCGATGATCAGGACGATGCCAATGGCAATGATCGGCTCGAGTTGTAAACGATGCTTCATGTTCCTCCCGCCATTAAACGGCCGATACGAGCTCGATCCAGCGTTGCTCGTGTGAACGTCCCGCGAATTTCTCCGCGGAAAAGCACGAGGACGCGATCGGCGACTGCTAATATTTCATCCAAATCAAAGGAGATCAGCAGAATGGCAATACCGTCGTTGCGCGCTTGAATCAGTCGCGACTGAACGAGAGCGGCCGCTCCCACATCGATACCGCGTGTTGGATTATAGGCGAGTAAAAAATGAGGGGAATCGAGTAGCGATCGTCCGACGACAATTTTTTGCTGGTTGCCACCGGAGAGCGAGCGAAGCGGAAGATCGATATTCGTCGGGCGAACATCGAAATCGCGGACGACGGTCTCTGCGGCTTGCCGCATCGTCGTTCGGTTGAGCCAACCGCGAGGGGCATTTGCGGCCGCATGTTGGCGTGAAAGCAACATGTTTTCACAGACGGACCATCCGGGAACGACGGCTTCGCGTAATCGGTCCTGGGGAATTGCAGCGATCCGCGGATCTTTGACCGCAAACGTCACCGAGCCATCGAAATCGCACAGGCCAAGGATGGCATCGGCGATGGCTGTTTGTCCGTTGCCTTCGACGCCGGCAATCCCGACGATTTCACCCGAACCGACATCCATGGCAAGGTGTGAGACGGTCGAATCATCGACTTGGGCCGTGAGATCGGTGACGTGCAAGCACGGGAGAACATCGTGCGCCTTTCGGCTCGCTAATGCCGGAATTTCACCACCGATCATCATCGTTGCGATTTCGCCTATCGAGGTTTCTGCCGTCTCCTTCGTTGCGATCATGCTCCCGTGGCGCAGCACCGTTACGCGGCTGGCGTAGTCGAGCACTTCTTGTAATTTATGCGTGACGACGAGAACGGCGGTACCATGAGTACTGAGCGCAACGACGATGCGAAAAAACGAGGCGATTTCATCCGGAGCAAGTGCCGCCGTCGGTTCATCGAGTAGGAGAACGGAGGGGCGACGTTCGAGTTCGCGCAGGAGTTCGACGCGCTGTTGGACGCCGACGGGAAGTGTATCGACGTAGGCATCGACATCGAGATCGAGCCCGTATTCACTGGCGCGTTCGGCAACGGAACGTCGTGCGGTCTGTGTGTCCAAGCGCAATCCTTTGCGCGGTTCGCGGCCGAGAATTATATTCTCCCATACACGCAATCGTCCGATGAGTTCAAAATGTTGATGCACGAGACCGACCGCGCCGATGGCTTCGACCGTGCCTTCGTCGGCGGCAAGCTCGCCATAGGCAATTGCCGCAAGCGTAGATTTTCCGGCGCCATTTTCACCGACGAGTGCATGAATCTCACCGACGCGAACATCGAGATCAACGCCGCGAAGCGATTGCACGGGGCCAAAATGTTTATGAATATTGCGCAGGCGAAGTGCGATGTTCGGATCGGTCAAAGGGGCACCGTCTTAAATGTACTGAGGGCTTCGCGCGTATCGGGGGGCACGATACGTCCATCGATGATCGCGCGTTTGATTGCGGCGAGCCGAGCCAAATTCGCTTTGCCGATCTCGTGCTTCGTATAAGCGAAGTTCGTCAAACTGATGGCACCGTCTTTGAGGCCGAGCTCTAAGTGGCCCTGAAGCGGTTGGTGGAGCTGGATCGCTCGAGCGACATCAAAGACGGCGACATCGACGCGTTTGACCATCGATGTCAATACTTTTCCGGGAACGAGGCTATCCTGGTTGGAATCGACGCCGATGACGAAATCGTGGCGATGATTTTTGACTTCATCCATCACCCCGAGGCCGGCTTTTCCAGCCGCCGCATAGATGATATCGTCTCCGCTGTTATACAGGACACCGGCGATTTCTTTGCCGGCTGCAACGTCTTCAAATGACCCGATATATTTCACGTCGACATGAATCGACGGGTCGATCTCGCGAGCCCCGGCGATGTAGCCGGCTTCAAATTTGCGCAAGAGCGGAATATCTTGTCCGCCCATAAAGGCGATGCGATGCGTCTTGCTGACCATCGCAGCTAACGCGCCGGCAAGAAACGATCCGTCTTGTTCCTTAAACGTCACCGATAAAACATTTGGCTCATCGACGACGGCGTCGACAATGGCATAGTGTTGCTGCGGATTTCCCTTCGCAACATCATCGAGATCGCGGCTCATCAAGAATCCGATGGCGTAGACCATATTGAAGTGGCCGCTCGAAAGTGCGATGAGATTCGGTTGGTAATCGGCAGCCGAGCGCGATTGCAAGACTTGAATATACGCGCCTAAGGATTTGCGTGCGGCAAGTAGCCCGCGATAGGCCGAATCGTTAAACGATTTATCGCCGAGTCCACCGATATCGGTCACCATCCCGAGTTCGAGTTGACCCGGATGAGGGCCGACGCGACGCGTGCAAGCCACCGGGCCTAGCAGCACGGCGGTCGCGACGAGGGCAAGAAGTACCAGCCTGCGCATTTCGCCACAAGTACGCACAACCGGAAGCCGATGCCTTCGTCGCGAATGTGCCGCTGCTATGGAATCTGTGAACCTTCGGGATTCGGTCCCGCGTCGCTGGAGCGAGCAACTCGGCGGAATACGCTGGTTGCCTCGGCTCATCGATAAGGCCCGGTCGGCGATTGAGGGTCAGCTGGGCGCCTATCTTTTTGGGCAATCCCCGGTCGACACCGCGTTGCTCAAAGCGCTTGGCCTTTCTCATCGAGCGTTCGCTTCGATGGTTCGCGATGCTTCCGATGATACGGCGGTGTTGAGCGCACTACAGGCGGCGGTCCCGGATGGCCTCGAGCGCGCGCGTGCGTGGAGTGCTCGGCTTCCCCGTTCGCATCGTCTCTTTTTAATGATCATCGATATCGATGATGGCTACACCGGCGGACCGTTGGCAAAACGTCTGATGAATCTGCTTTCGAATCCTTTTACTGCCGTTGTGAAACGTGCGAAGCCATCTCGCGCTGCGGAGTTTTCACCGTGAATCATCGAGTTGATATTTTCGGCGTTCCGATGGATCTCGGCGCAAGTCGGCGGGGTGTCGATATGGGGCCTTCGGCAGTTCGCTATGCGAGGCTACACGATAAACTTCGTAGTATCGGGATCGAGCAGATTATCGATCACGGCAACCTCCACGTTCCGATTCGCGAAGCGCTCACCGTCGATAATGCCCAGGCAAAATATCTCGATGTGATTCGCGCCGTCTGCGATGAACTCGCAGGTTTGGTGGATACGAGCGTGCGCGAAGGTGGTTTTCCCGTTGTCGTCGGCGGCGATCATTCAATTGCGATGGGAACGCTCGAAGGTTTAACGCGAACGCGCGGCGCGGCACCCGGCATCGTGTGGATTGATGCGCACAGCGATATCAACAGCCCGCAGAGTTCACCATCGGGGAACGTCCATGGAATGCCGTTGTGGTTTGCATTAGAAAATGGCTTTGCACTTCGCGATCATACGGTGCAGATCGGATTGCGCGATGTCGATGTCCATGAGAAAAAAATATTGCGCGAATCGGGTGTGAAAGCATTCTCGATGACGGATGTCGATAAACTCGGGATGATGCGCGTGATGGAAGAAGCCATTGCTATTGCCGGCGCGGGTTCACGCCCGATTCATGTGTCATTCGATATGGATGGCATCGATCCGAGCGAAGCACCGGGGACCGGCACGCAAGTCAAAGGCGGCCTTTCCTATCGTGAAGCGCATTTGGCCATGGAGATGCTCGCCGAATCGGGGTTGCTTGGCAGTATCGAAACTGTGGAAATCAATCCCATTCTCGATGAGCGGAACAAAACGGCCGCCCTCGCCGTCGGCTTGATCTGCTCAGGCTTGGGGAAATCCATTTTATAAGGAGCGAGAGGAAGCCCATCCTTCACGTCGTATCGATGCGCCTTTGAGCGCGCCGTTCTTCCTAACTCAATGATCGTAATCCTCAGGCGGCTCTTTATAGCAGTGTTTTACGAGGAGTTAGGTTATGCGATCTCTTAGCCGTATTGCTCTCGCGCTCGCAATTTTCGTTGCAATGAGCATTCCCGCGTTCGCGCAAAATCGCGGACATGGTTCGATATACTACTCGCAATCTGGACACCGCATCGGTTGGGCGCGGAGTCTGTCCAATGATAATGATGCAAACCATGTCGCGTTTGCGATGTGTCAAGGCGGCCAGATCGATGCCCGGTCGCTCAACGCGTTTAGCAATAAGCAAGGTGGTGTCTCCGCAACGGGCGCCGGGCCGGATCTCAATGTCGTCCTCAATGATTGTAGAAAAGTCATTAAATTCGATTCGAGTGCGAATCACCAATGCGCCGGATTTGGCTATACACTTGATGGTCGTTTCTCCCGTGGCGTGCGCATGCGCGATGCAAATGGAGTGAGGAACAACCTCTCGTCTTGGCCCCAAGCATTTGTCGTGTGCAATGACGATGCTTCGGTCAGCGGATTCGATCGGTTCGTCCATGCGCTCGGCAATCTCGCGACTGCCTTGGGTGGCAATCGGCAAAATTCCAACACACCCGTCAACCCGGTAGGATCGGTTTCGACGATTTCGTTTACGAACACGGCAAACTTGTCGATTTCGTTCAACCTCAAGTGCGATACCGAAACAACGTATCACCCATTCTCGATTGCCCCGAATACGACGCAGACATATGATTCGGCAAATTGGGGAGTGTCGTGCACGACCTATAACGTGCAGTTGATCACGTCGAACAGCGACGGCAGTCAGACCCAAAATCAGCGGACTGAGCCGGCAGGTGGCCCGTATGCCATCGTCTTTAACGGCGATTCCTACGATATCGGCGCTGGATTAGCCCAGGCTGCACTCGTGGTTATCAATGATACGCAGCAATCGGTTGCCTTCTCGGTGGCATGTCCGAATGGTAACCCGACGATGCTCACTGTCGCCGTCGGAAGCCGCACGTCGAACATTCTCCCGTGTAGCCAGGGCGCGTTATTAACGCTGCAAACAGGCACCAACGCGAGTTCGACGACGAAAATTTATCCCGTGAGTAATGGGCAGACGTATCATATTCACATTGATCCGAACCTCCAGTTGCTGACGCTCGTTCACACGTAGTGAATCTCTACGCGATTCCACCGTATGTCTTGCTCGCGGTGGCAATTGTCGTCGCACCGATCGTTGTCTGCAGCGGCCAATGGTACGTCCATGGCCGTCTGCAGCTGCGAGCGTTCTTAGCAGATAACGACGTCGCCGGATTCATCATCGCCGTCGTCGGAACATTATACGCCGTGCTCCTTGGCTTCATGACGGTGCAAGTGTGGCAACATTATGAGACGGCACGCTTACATGTTTGGGCTGAGACCTCAAGTGCCGCAGATGTGTGGCACGATGCCGTTGGTTTGCCTGCAGCCGACCGTTCGCGTGTTCGTACCGATATGCTCAGCTATGCGCGCACGATGATCGACGATGAATGGCCGGCCATGAAATCCGGCCGGTTCGCGGTTCGCGGTGACGAACTGATCATGGATGCGACGACGGTCGTCGGCCAGTTGGTGCCGGCAAATGCGGGTGTCAGTAACGCGCAAAGTGCAGTCCTTGCACGACTCAATGAGCTTCATGATGCGCGGGCGACCCGTTTGGCGACGAACGCCGAGGCAATTTCCGGCTTCCAATGGACGGTACTTTTTATCGGCGCTATCGTCGTGCTTGCGTTTTGCTACGTTTTCAGCGTCTCAAACCTGGGATCGCATCTTTTGATGACTGCTTCGGTGACGATATTAATCGCCACGATGTTCGTGTTGCTCTTCGAACTGCAGTATCCGTTTCGCAGTCAACTTGGCATTACGACGGAAGCGTGGAACGTCTTGATTACACACATCGATTCGATGGATCGCATGCCCGGTCCAATGTCCCAAATGCACTAAATGGTCGATCGTTAACGCGCAAACGGCGCTATAACGTGATTGTTGCCGTGCCGGCGCAGGGGAAGCCGCCGCCGCAGTACGATGGATCCCAGGTTGCATCGCTGAGCATATGCGTAATTTCGCTCTCGGTTGCGGCATCGATTGGCGGTGCGAAGCGAACGCGTTTGGTCTTTCCGTCGTCGCCTACCTCAACCGTGAGCGTGACGTGAACGCCGAGGGCGAGAAGTTTGCGTTTGACACCGGGATCGAGCACCGGCGTTTTTTCATCGGCACCAAAGGGCAACATGCCGACGACCCCGGGGCGCGGTGTCGCAGCCGCGACGGCTGCGGCCGCAGCGGGCGAAGCAATCGGCGCGGGCGTTGCCGTGACGTCGGGTCGCACGGGCGTCTTCGGCTGCGGGCTGGCGGGCGGTTGCGTCACGCGACGTCCGACGACCGGCGCGTGCTTGGGCGTGTGGACAACAAGAGCGAGCTCGGCGCGGCGTTGGCCTGGCGTCGGCCGCGGCGTTGGCGGCGGGGTTGGTTGGAAGTGCGGATGCGCAGCCGGATGCGGATGTTCGATACGCAGAAAAGAAATCGTGACGAACGTGGGTCGCGTATCGGCGGCGGGGTGCATCCGGGGCACCAGTGCCGCGAAAAGGCCATGCACTACTAGGGAGGCCACGATTGCCCCCGCAAGTCGTCGGCGATCAACTCTCCAGCGCATGGGCGTTTGACGTTCTTGGCAAGAGGCGGGAGCGGTTCCTTCGCCTAAGCGTGCTCGTGCTATGACGCCAACCGATATTGTTTTATACCAAGCAGAATGGTGCCCGTATTGTGCGCGAGTCCGCGCCGTGCTCACCGATCTTCTGCTCGATTATCACTGCGTGAACGTCCCGCGAGATCATGGTCAACGAACCATTTGTAAGGAACTCTTCGGGGTGACCGGGATTCCGTCGATGATCGATGGCGATACCAGTATCGCCGATGACGACGATGCGATTATCGCCTATCTACGCGAAAAATACGGTAAGAAGTAGCGCCGCGAGCGCGCCGCTTGATGTCGCAATCGCGTTCACTGCATCGTTGCCGAATCCGGAAAGACCACCGATAACACGCGTCGTCATGCCGCAGTCGTGCGGATTTGTTTCGCACAGACGTCCGCATGCGTCGCAATAGCGACGTTCTTGCAGCGTTGCACCGAGGATGGAATCGAGCAACGCACCGAAGATTCCGGCTAACGCAATGGTAAAAAACGCACCGAGTCCGACGCTCGCCGTCGCGGCGGCGACAACTGCTGCGCCAGCGAATTCGGCGATCGTTCCCGCAAAGCTAACGCCGCCGGAAAGGCCGGTCGGCACAGGTTTGCTCGTAAGGATGTGACGCGGTACACCGCGCATCAGCGTCCCGATTTCGGTTCCCCAAGTATCGGCTGCCGCCGCTGCAAAGGCTCCGGCGAAGGCAACGTCGGCAAGATCGGCGCGGTGAAAAAGCGCGCCGAAAATGAGTGCGCATGCGGAGATGCCGCCATTTGCGAGCACTTGGGCGGCATCGCGGGCGCCGTGTTTGCCGATATCGGTGAGCCTGCGCTTGCGCGCTCGACCGATGCGCGAGAGTACGATCGCCGGAAGGAAGAACGCAAACAGGACGAGCGCGCCAGGCCATCCGGCAAGACCCATCGTGATCGAACCGATGAGCAGCGCTGCAATCGCGCCGCTGCGTGTGAGAGTTCGCAATCGCCACGCCGCAAGCGCGATAAGTGCTGCGAGCGGAACGGCGATGGCAAAACTCGTCATGTTGTGGTGGTGAACGTGGCTGAAATGGCGTCGAGGAGCGCATCGGTATCGGCGGTATCCGAGAGAACATCGACAGGAAGTCCGTTCTCTTTCGCCGCCGCAGCCGTAATTGGGCCGATGCAGGCGATGCATTTGCCCGCGGCTGCTCGTAGCGACGCATCACGTCCGCCCAAGAGTTGCACGAAAGCAGTCACCGTCGATGCGCTGGTAAACGTCAGAATATCGGCCTTGGCAACCTTGTCGGCGTACGCCGCATCGTCGACCGCATGGGTCGCATACGCGGCAACATCGCTCACAGTACGTTGTGCTGCGCGCAACCGTTCCGGGAGGACATCGCGTGCATCCTGAGCGCGAAACAGCAGCATGTGATCGCCAGGTGTTGTCGCCGCAATCAGTGCTGCTGCAAGCTCTTCGCCGACGGCAACCTTGGGAACGAGATCGGCGTCGATGCCGTAGTCTCTCAGTGCTGCGGCAGTCTTTGCGCCGATTGCTGCAATCTTCTGGCTGCCGAGCGCTCGTGCATCACGCTGCGATGCGTGCAGCAGATCAAAAAACCGTTCGACACCATTGCGCGAGGTAAAGACAATCCAGGTGTATGGTGCAAGTGCCGCAACCGCCGCTTCGGATGCTTGCGGATCATCCGGAGGACCGATGCGAATCGTCGAACCGAGAATCGGCTCGATCCCTCGCCGATACAGGGCGCGAGCAAACTCGTGCGCTGCTTTTGCCGGGCGCGTAATCAGGATACGTTTGCCGAAGAGCGGATCGCGATCGAACCAGCGGAGTTCTTCGCGAACGCGCACGACATCGCCGATAATCACAATCGCCGGTGCTTTCATTGCTTCGCGCACACAGATCATCGCGATATCGGCAAGTGTCCCCGTCACGGTTCGCTGCGAGGGACGCGTTCCGTTAGCGATGACGGCACAACTCGTCTGAGCCGATAGCCCGGCTTCAATAAGCTGCGCCGATATCGATGCAAGATTGCCCATTGCCATGAGCAGAACAAGGGTGCGATGCGGATCTGCGAGCTTGCTCCAATCGATCGTCGATTCCGGTTTCGTCGGATCTTCATGCCCCGTCATTACCGTAAAAGCGGTATTGTAATCACGATGAGTGACGGGAATGCCCGCATAGGCAGGCGCTGCGATCGACGATGAAATACCGGGAACGATCTCAAACGGAATGTTGGCGGCATGTAACCGCTGCGCTTCTTCGCCGCCGCGACCAAACACAAATGGGTCGCCACCCTTAAGGCGCACGACGCGATAGCCGTCGCGTGCTTTTGCGATCATCAACGCTTCGATCTCTTCTTGCGGCATCTCGTGCTTGCCGCCGCGTTTGCCAACGTAGATCGATTCGCAGTCACTTGGCGCCAAGGCCACGATCACATCGCTCGCGAGGGCGTCATAGAGAAGAACTTCGGCGTCGGCCAGGGCTTCGGCCGCGCGCATTGTCAGCAGTCCGGGATCACCGGGCCCTGCTCCAACGAGCCAAACTTTACCCGACAATGCTATCGAGTTGCGCGACTAAATCGAATTCGAACAGTTCGTCGATCACCTTGGCATCGTTGAGTGCTTGCACCGGATCGGCAATGGCCTTGGCGCGGACACGCTCGATCGCCGGATGCAGTAATCGCGAGACAATCGTCATCGTTGCACCGATGATCACTTCGCGTTCGTGATCGTTGAGCGTTGGCAGGCGAGCAAAGATGCGCTCGACTTCCGCTGCACGGATCGCTTCTGCGCGCTGGGTGAGCGACGAAATCGTCGGAACGGCTGCACGCGCGCGATACCAAAGCGCAAAACGGTCGACATGCCGGGCAATCAATCGCTCGACTTCCGGGATTGCTTCTCGACGTTGCTCCAATTTCGCATCGACGACGGATTTGAGGCCATCGATGTCGACAAGCGTGACATTGGGAATCTCGACGACATCGGGAGCGACATCGCGCGGCACGGCAATATCGACGAGGAAGAGTGGACGATGGGGGCGCTGGGCCATCGCGTGCGCAACGCTTTCTCGCGTGAGGACAAAGTGCGAGGCGCCGGTTGACGTCATTATCGCATCGGCGGCGACGAGTGCCTCGGAAAGATCGGAGAAATCCAGCGCCGAGCCATAACCGATCTCGGCGAGCAGCGCCGCCGCGCGAGCGTGCGTGCGATTAACGATAATAATATTTGCGACGCCTTCATCTTTGAGACGACGCACTGCCGTGCGCCCCATTTTCCCGGCGCCGAGAATGGCGATGGTTTTGCCGACAAGCGTCCCGAGGCGTTCGCGTGCAAGTTCGATTGCGGCAGTGGCGACGGACGCGGAAGCTGCACCGATTGCCGTGCGCGTTCTTGCTTCCTTTCCGGCCGTCATCGCGTCGCGAAACAAGCGGTGTAAACTCACCCCGAGACTGCGTGCGCTCTGCGCTTGAACGAACGCATCTTTGACTTGCCCGAGAATCTCCGCTTCACCGATGAGCATCGAATCGAGTCCCGTCGTTACCCGAAACAAATGCTCGCTTGCGGCCGCTCCAAGATGCGTATAAAGAAACGATTCGAGATCGTACCCAATAGCACGGTGCCCGAAGTTCGAAAGAAATTTTTTGAGCTGCGCGGCGCCTTCTTCGAAGTCGTCGACTTCGGCATAAATTTCCAGGCGACCGCAGGTTTGCAGCATCGCCGCTTCCCGGACTGCCGGATAATCGCGGAGCGCAACGAGCGCCTCGCCAAGTCGCGATGGCGGAAACGCATGGCGCTCGCGCACGTCGACCGGCGCGGTTTGATGGGAGAGTCCGAGACAAACTAGGGACACGAGGTCTCTAGGGTACGGCGAATCGGCACGAGCACCCTACGGATTTTGCGGCAGGCTACAGTATTTCGGTGAGCGCCTCGTCGGCGGCGGCCAGGGTCGCTTCAATATCTCGTGTCGTATGGGCCGTGGAAAGAAAGGCCGTCTCAAACGCCGCCGGGGCGAGATAGATGCCGCGATCCAGCATGGCATGAAAGAATCGGGCATAGAGCGCCGTGTCGGTACTCTTGGCCGAATCCAGATCCGTAACCGGGCCCTTCGTGAAAAAGACGCCCCACATGGAGCCTGCGTAGGCTCCACAATGCGGCACGCCGTGCTTTTCGAGGAGAAGATCGAAACCCTCGACCAGGACACGAGCAAGCACTTCGAGGCGCTCGTACAGGGTGGCATCATCGCGGATAAGTTTGAGCGTCGCGATGCCGGCGGCCATCGCCAGGGGATTGCCGGAGAGCGTGCCGGCATGGAAGATCGAGCCGTCCGGGGTGAGTTGCTCCATAATCTCGGCTTGGCCGCCGAAGGCGCCCACCGGCAGGCCGCCACCGATGACTTTCCCGAGAATCGTCAGATCCGGGCGAATGTGTTCGCGCTCTTGCACGCCGCCCCGGGCGATGCGAAAGCCGGTCATGACTTCATCAAAAACTAAGAGCGCACCGTTGCGCGTGCAAAGATCGCGCAACGCGGCGAGATAGCCGGGAAGTGCCGGAACGAAACCCATGTTGCCGGCGTACGGCTCGACAAAAATTGCGGCGATGGTGTTCGGATTTTCAGCGAACGCACGCTCGACGGCGGCAACGTCGTTAAACGGGAGCACGAGCGTATCGCGCGCGGTCCCTTCGGTGACACCGGGCGAATTGGGAACGCCGAGCGTCAGCGCACTCGAACCGGCGGAGATCAGAAAGGTATCGGCGGCACCGTGATAACAGCCGGCAAATTTGATGATTTTATCGCGACCGGTTGCACCGCGCGCCAAACGCACGGCGGATTGCGCCGCTTCCGTTCCACTTGACGTGAAGCGCAGTCGTTCGATCGACGGCACCATTGCGATGATCAATTCGGCCAGTTCGGATTCCGCGTTCGTCGGCGTGCCGAAGGAACTGCCCTTTGCCGCAGCCTGCGTGATCGCACGCACGACGCTTGGGTGCGCGTGCCCGAGAAGCAACGGGCCCCAGGAAAGGACGTAATCGATATACTCGTGCCCATCGACATCGCGCAAGGTCGCGCCGAGGCCCGACTCCATAAAAATCGGATTGCCGCCGACCGCCTTAAAGGCGCGTACGGATGAATTCACGCCACCGGCGATGACATTGCGCGCACGTGCGAATGCGGCGATCGAACGTTCTCTCATGAGGGGCCTTCCACGCGCGAAAAATAGCGTTGTGCATCTTGAAAATAATTGATGTTCGCGACGATGTCGCCGCCGATGGAGACATCGCGCAGGTCCATCGCTGCGACTAGTGCGGCAACGGATCGTTCGCCGCGATCAAAGAGCGGGCGTCCGAGGCGAAGGACTGCACTGCGATTGTACACGGCAAGGAGTGGTTCGCGCCGACCGTTGTAGGTCGCGATAACCCCGTCGTCATCGTCGGTAATCGCCGCAGCCAACGTCGCAAGAGTCGCTGCGGTGACCAACGGCATATCTCCCGCCACGACGGCAACATGCGATGACTCGAGTTGATCGAACGACGAAAGCATCGCGCCAAGCGGCCCGCTTCCCGGATATTCGTCAATGAGAATCCGGCAATCCATCGCGGCATCGAAGGTGAGCGAGAGATCGCTTCTCCCGGCAATCGTAAGCGGCGCAAAGCCGGTGAGGTTGTGCAATACGCGCAAAAGCAATGGGACGCCATCGAGACGAACGTCGAGTTTTCCGGGAAAACGTTTGGCTTGCCCGCCGGCAAGCACAAGGGTTGCAAAACTAGGCATGACGCCGTGCGAAATCTTCGGCGAAATACGTGATGATAATGTCGGCACCGGCGCGAACAAAACCAATGAGCATTTCGTCGATTGCGCGATCTTCATCGAGCCAACCGTTGAGCGCAGCCGCTTTGATCATCGCGTATTCGCCGCTCACATTATAGACGGCAAGGGGCGTATCGAAGGCATCGCGTGCCGCGCGAACGATATCGAGATACGGCATCGCCGGCTTGACCATGACGATATCTGCGCCTTCCTCGATATCGAGGGCAATCTCATGTAACGCTTCACGCGCATTGGGCGGATCCATTTGATAGCTGCGACGATCCCCAAATGCGGGTGTCGAGCCCGCGGCCTCGCGAAATGGCCCGTAGAATGCCGACGCATATTTTGCGCTGTACGACATAATCACCGTATCGTGATGGCCGCTCTCATCGAGTGCCGAACGGAGGGCCCCGACGCGGCCATCCATCATGTCGCTCGGCGCGATGATATCGACGCCACTGCGAGCATAGGTGAGTGCGACGCGGGCGAGTAGGGCAACCGTGGAATCGTTATCGACCTCGCCATGCTCGGTGAGCAAGCCGCAATGCCCGTGATCGGTGTATTCGCAATTACAGAGATCGGCGATGACCGTGAGTTCCGGCACGGCATCCTTGATCGCACGAATCGTCAATTGCACGATGCCGGATTCAGCTTCGTTCGATGATGCAACGGCATCTTTGTGCGCGGGAATTCCGAAAAGCAGTACGCCGCCAATTCCTACTGCGTGAAGTTCTTTGGCTTTTGCAACGCATTGTGCGAGTGTCATGCGTTCGATGCCGGGCATCGATGAAATCGGCCCCGCATCGTGCGCGCGCTCGCAAACAAAAAGCGGTTGCACCAGCATATCGCGACGAAGATGGTTCTCGCGAATGAACGAACGTAGCGATGCGGTGCGGCGCAGGCGCCGTGGACGGTGAATCATTGCGCGAGGTATTCGCCGACGAGTGCTGCGAACGCTTCGAGGGTTGGTTCGGAGGCGACGGCATCGGGTTTGTAGCCTGCCGCTTCGGCGGCGGCGGCAGATCGAGGCCCCATCGCGAGGATGATCGGACGGCTGGAAAGTGCATGCAAGGTTGGAAGGGCGATCTCCATCGCCGCGGCAGCCGGGATGAGGACGATCTGCGGTCGGCATGCGATAGCGGCGGATGCCGAGACTTCCACCACGTTGGCACCCATATCACGCAGAAGGATCGCCAACCGCGACGGTTTTTCTCGCGTGCGCGGGAGCAGGATGACCGGTGCTTCAGGCATTGCGCGCAAGGCTGAGATCTTGCCCGATACGCACGCCGACGGCGTGGGCATCCTCGAGCGTCTCGACCGCATGAACGCTTTGGAGTCGCACGATCGCGCCGTTGGCATTGAGGGCCGCAGCCCAGACGTGCATCGTGGTGTCGGTCACGACGGCGTGAATGCCGATCGGTGCGTTACAACCGGCCTGCAGTTCTGCAAGTGCGGCACGTTCGCAGGTGACGGCGAACGCCGTGTCGCGATGGTTGATCGCCGCAAAAAGTTCGTGCCGTAACTCCGCGTCATCGGAACGAATTTCGATTGCGAGTGCGCCTTGGCCGACTGCCGGAACAAGATCGTCGATTGCAAAGGCGTGTGTATGCGTCGCCGAAATACCTAAACGACGTAAACCGGCCATGGCGAGAATGATCGCGTCGTAGTCACCATCGCGCAGTTTGCGCAAGCGTGTATCGATGTTCCCGCGAATATCGGCAAATACCAGATCCGGTCGTCGCTGTCGCAATTGCGCGACGCGTCGCGGTGAGGATGTTCCGATTCGTGCGCCGATTGGAAGGGCATCCACACTCGCATACCGTTCCGAACACAATGCATCACGCGGATCCTCGCGCTGCGAAATTGCCGCAAGTGAAAAGCCGGCTGCGAGCGAACTCGGGAGATCTTTTGCCGAATGGACTGCGTAATCGGCGCGTCGCTCGGCCAGCGCATGTTCGAGCTCTTTCACAAAGACATTTTCGCCGACGGCGGCGATGGGACGATCCACGGTGGTATCGCCACGCGTTGTGATTTGCAAGAGCGTCGTTGCAATGCCGCGTTGGGCTAATCGTGCGGCGACCATTTTTGTCTGCGTTAGCGCTAAGGCGGAACCGCGCGTTGCACAGACGACCGACGAATGTACGCGGCTCACCGGCGTATGCAAGGCATTATGCGCTTCTTCGACGGCATTCTCGGCTTCATGCAGCGACATGTTTGCAAGGAGGGAGATATCGCGATGGGCCAAATCGCGCATGACCTCCGCGCGTTGTTCTGCTGGAATCGTGATCTTCACCAAATCACGCATGAGCGCTAAGGTGCGGCCGGCTGCCGCGTACTCCGGGCCAAAGTGCGCGCGAATTTCCTCGGCCAAACGAAGAGCGTATGCCGGAGTGCTGCCGCCGGAATCGACCGTAAAGGTAAGTTCGTCGTTGCGCACGGTGGCCAGCATCGTGACATCGCCGCGTTCGGGATGAACGGCATCGCAGCACAAGATGCCGTTGAGTTGCGCGAGCGTGACGACCGCGGCGTTCGTTGCATCGTTGTTCGTGGCAACGACGACGAACGTACAGCCATCGAGATCCCCGGATTCAAACGCACGTTCAATGCGTTCGCCCCCGGAGCGTTCGATGAGTGTTCGAAGTTGCGGATCGATCTGCGGGGCAATGATGCGCAACCGAGCGCCCGCATCGATGAGAGATTGTGCCTTGCGAAGAGCGACTGCGCCGCCTCCGACGATAGCGGCCAGACGATCCGTCAGGCGAAGTGAGACCGGAAGCGACATGATAGCGCAAGAGTTCCGCATTGCGACGCCAAACCTCCCGCGTTACATGCAAAGATATCTGCGTGCGCCGTTTGTCGGAGCTCTCGTCGCCGCGTTCGCGACGCTTCCCGGTCTTGGTGTTGGAACGCTCTGGGATAATAGCGAGACCGCATACGGCGAGGTCGCTCGCGAGATTCTCCTCACGCATGACTGGGTCGTCATGCATCTCAATGCCGTACCGTGGTTCGTGCAGCCGCCGCTGTATTTTTGGCTCGCAGCCCTTTGCGCGAAGATGTTCGGAGTCTCGACCCTTGCGATGCGACTTCCGGCAGCTCTAGCCACGATTGCGATGGGCGCTTTCATCGGCTCTTCGATTGCCCGCCAGATTGGCTCGCGCGTCGGCATCTACGCCAGCGTCGTGCTCTCGACGTGCTTGATGCAGGCGGTGATGGGGCGCATGGCTATTATGGATGCCTTGCTCGATCTGTTTGTCATGGTCAGCATCGTGCTCTTGTTCGAGGCGTTGGAATCGGGGAGCACGAGGCTTTTCGTCCTTGGAGCGATTTCAGCCGGATTCGGATTTCTCGCCAAAGGCCCGGTTGCTCCGGTGGTGGATCTTTTGGTGATCGTGCCGTATGCGTTCTGGAATCATCGCGTCGAAGAAATTCGCCTTCCCTCGATTCGGGCGGTGGTCTTGGGCCTGCTGGGTTTTCTCGTCGTTATAGCACCGTGGATGATCGCGTTGGGAGTGCGCGTAGGGCCGGGTGCGTTAATGACGCTGATCGGACATTACACGATCGGTCGCTATACCGGCGTCATTGAAAATCAGGCTGGGCCGGTGTGGTATTACCTCCCCGTCATCGTGCTCGGATTTTTCCCGTGGGTGGCGTTTCTCCCGAGTGCCGCAGTCTTTGCCTGGCGTTCGTTGCATCGCTTCGACGGTGCGCGGGGGCGCATACTGCGCTTAGGTATTGTCTGGGCAATTCTGCCGCTCGTGTTCTTTAGTTTTGCTCGCACGAAATTGCCGAATTATATCGCCCTCGAATTTCCGGCATTTGCGCTCCTCGTCGCGCTCTATTTTGATGAGGTCGTTGAACGCGGCTCGCGTCGTGCCGCGTGGCTTTCCGCGGCAGCTGTTCCGATCGCGATTGCGTGTGCGGCGATCGGGGTGATGATTTTTGCGCAATCCAATCGCATCACCGATGAGGCCGTCCTCGTGTCGCGCGATCTCATTGCCTTCGGCGGTTCGATTTTTGTCGGTGCTGTCGTGACCGCCGTGTGTTTTGCCCGTCGTTCGTGGCAAGGCATTGCTCCGTACGGCCTGGGTTTGGCGACGATGTTGGCGATGGATGTGCTGGCGATATTTGCGCTCGGACATGCCGAGCGTTTCAAACCGGTTCCAGTCCTGGCCGGCGTGATCGATGCTCACCTTCGGCCAGGCGATGTCGTTGCGATTCAAGGTATCTCCGGCGGAAATGCCTTGATGTTTTATGCGCGTCCGCCGGTGGCCATGCTCGCCGGGCCGGATGAAATTCCTAAGGGTGAGAACGTCGATCCGCGAGCGACAATCTGCCATGCCTCGCGCTCCTGGGTGATTACGTCGGCGAAGCGTCCGAACCCCGATCCCACGTATGGGCGCACGCGAACGGTTGTGGCGCGCAGCGGTCGCGCTGTGTTGTTTCTCTACGACGGCCCAGCCTGTCGCTCGTAGCGACACGAGTAAAAAAAGAACCGTGCATCCGCACGGTTCTTTTTTTATTGGTTCGCGTTACGCGAGCTTATTTGAATCCGTTGACCGCTTTGACGTCCACGGCTGCGGCTTTGTTCGGCCCGAGACCGCCGCGAATATAGGTGATGACATCGGCGATCTGCTGATTGGTAAGATTGCCTTTCCACGCAGGCATCATGCCGTTGTAATCGGATGAGCCGACATGGATTTTTCCTTGGAGCCCGTTGAGCAGAATACCGATGACTTTGCCCGGATCTCCGGTCACCGTCGCGTTGCCTGCAAGCGGCGGAAACGCGCCCGGCATGCCTTCGCCGTTTGCACCGTGGCACGATGAGCAATTCTGTTTATAGACGGATGCGCCGGGCATCGGTCCTGCCGGTGCGCCTGCAGCCCCGGTCGCGCCGGCGACGGCGGGAGCCATGGTCGCCGCGTTTGCTTCGGCGAGAATTTGCGCTTGCGGTTTGGATGGAGGCGCGGCTGCTTCTTTTGCGGTTATCGAAATTTGACTGTAGATCGAGAGGCCGACAATCACCGCGACGGTGATGACGGTGCCCCAGATAATCGGCAGGCGAGCGCCGATGTTGCGTGTCGTGCTGCGATCGATCCACGGCAGTGCAAAAACGACAAGAATGAATAGCGTCGGTACGACGATGGTCGCCAGCAATTCAAACTGTGCCGGCACCAGCGTGAGCATACCGAAGAGTGAAAGAAAGTACCAGGCCGGATACGGAATAAACGTTGTAACGGTTGGATCGGCTTTTTCATCGAGGAATGGCGGCGCAAAATATGCCAATGCGTAGATCACCGCAAAGACGGCGATCGCGCCGACGGTGTCCATGAAAATTTGATCCGGGAAGAATCGTCCGACTTTGAGTTTACGCGGATCATCGCTGATCGGGCCGGCTCCGCCGTTGTGGCGGAAAATCGCGAGATGCATACCGACGAGCGCAATAAGGACGGCCGGCATCAACCACACGTGCAAACCGAAGAAACGATTGATCGTCTCCGTGCCCATCGTGCCGCCGCCTTGGGCGATATTTTGCATCAGTGATCCGGCAATGGGCGCCGTGCCGGTGATATTGAGTGCGACTTGCGAGGCAAAGTACGCGTTCATATCCCATGGCAAGAGATAGCCCGTTAGGCCGAGCACCAAGGTGACGACGAGCAGCACGACGCCGACGACCCATTGCAACTCGCGCGGAGATTTATATGCTCCCCAAATCAAGACTTGCAAGAGGTGCAAGAAGACCAGCGCAATCATTGCCGACGAGCCCCAATAGTGCAGCGAAAGCACCATGTGCTGGAACGGATTATTGTAAATGGCGACGGTCGATTCCCACGCGGTTGCAGCCGATGGGGCATAGAAGAACGTGAGGAAGATGCCCGTTGCGATCTGCATGATCATCGCGAACATCGTTGCGGAGCCGAAGACATACCAGTAGCTTGCGCCGCCGGGAATATCTTCGGTCAGGAAATCTTTGGCCATCGTGACGAGGCCGGTGCGGCTATCAAGCCAATTCAACATCGCGCAAATTCCTTACGATTACGACTGGTACGAAATGACGATGCGATCAGGCACCGTGCTCTTGTAACGGATCCACGTGATCTCGGCGATGCCGGATTTTTCTTGCAACGGTAATGGATCTAAACCGCGATCGGCGGGACCCGCGAGATGCTCGCCTTCGAACGTAAACGTCGATCCGTGGCAGGGGCACAGAAACTTCGTTTGCACATCGTTCCAGGCAAAACGGCATCCCAAGTGCGGGCAGATCGGGCTGAAGATGACGAAGCCCATGTTGATCGCTTCGTAGGGCACCGTGGCTGCGCCCGGTCCGAAGAGATCGGGTCGCGAGGCTTTGAATTTTGCCGGGTCGGTTTTAATGCCCCAGACATATTCGGCGTTGGCCTGCTCCGGGAGGTACGCATCTTTGCCCTTGAGGACAAAATTGAGCTTGACCGGCTTGTTGGTGGCGTCTTGCAGCGCCTTCCACTCGTCGGCACTCAAGGGGGCCCATTCGCCTTTGCCGGTGCCGCCAAGGGGCAGGAGCGATCCGACGATAGGAATGGCAAGGCCCAGGCCGATGATACCGCCGAGAACGTTGACCGCGCCGACCATGAATGTCCGGCGGCTGATCTCTTCGGGC
The DNA here is from genome assembly GCA_021778415.1 of bacterium. Classification (GTDB taxonomy): domain Bacteria; phylum Vulcanimicrobiota; class Vulcanimicrobiia; order Vulcanimicrobiales; family Vulcanimicrobiaceae; genus JAJYCL01. The sequence goes on from JAJYCL010000018.1 coordinate 46,555, forward strand.
GTTTCGGGATCCTGTGCCATGTAGATCGGGCCACCGGAAGTGGCCCCTGCAGCATGCTTAGACACGTATACCTCTGCGAAGCGAACGAGAAATGCGAAGGGTTTCCTTCGGTATGATTCTACTCGCGGCCTCGCGCTCTCTCCCCCGACTAACCTCGGACGGCCCTCTTCACATTTTGTAGCTGTGGAGGCCGCTGATCCAAATGTTCACGCCGAGATAGCAGAAGATGATCGAGATGAAGCCGACCACAGCGACCCAGTTGCTCCCCACCCCGCGGAACTCGCGCCGCGTGTGGAGATGCATATACGCGGCAAAAATGATCCAAGAAAAAAGCGCGGCCGTCTCTTTGGGATCCCATTGCCAGTAGGCGCCCCAGGCTTCATGCGCCCACATCGCTCCGGTAATAATGCCCAGTGTCAGCAACGGTAAACCGACGGCGACGCTGCGATAGACGAGCACATCGAGTTGCGGCAACGACGGCAAAGAACTCAGCCACACGGAAACTTCCGTTGATCCGCCACCGACGGCGACGGCCGTGTTTTTGCGCTCGACGTAATAGCGCACGAGATAGAGCGCTGAAAAGACAAACGACACCAGGAATGCGCCGTAGGCCGAAACGACCAGCGGGACATGAATTTTCGCCCAATACGATTGCAACGATGGGACGGGCGGCATCACGCCTTCGTTCCAGGTCACGCCGTAGGCCAAGAAAATCGCGGCGATCGCAAGGACGAAACCGCCGGCAAACCAGAGTTTATATTTGATCGCGAAGACGATAAAAATCGCCACACTCATCGCCGCGAACAGCGACAGCGAGCCGTAGAGATTGAGTAACGGCCAAATGCCCGTTTCCGTGTAGCGTGCGATCAATTGCCCGAATTGCGCCAGACAGCCGGCGACGGCTAACGGTGCGCCGAGATGTTTGAGCCATTCGCTGCGCGTGAAGAAATAGGCGACGAGCGCGAGCGCGCCGATCATGTAGGAGAACAGCGCAATAATCATGAGCACGCCATCGAGGGACATAAAATGTGTGGTCATCGTTGATCTCCAATTTCCGGTGAGGTTGCGAGCGCCGCGCAGAGTTCTTTAAACGGGGCCTCAAAAATATCGTAGCCTTTAATGGTCGTTGCCGCTAAGCCGACGTCGCACGTGCCATCGTGGCAATCGTCGACGCGAACGAAGAGCCGGGCCGGCAAGAAATAGAACGTAATGACGAGCCCAAGGAGCAGCAGCAGCGCGCCGATGAGCACGAGCGGAACGCCAGGGTCGTAGCGGTACTCGATGCCTGAGAGCAAGGTGGCCTTGCGCGGAACGATGCGCCAGCCGCCGCCGACATCGACCCAGCTCCCCATCGGCACCATGGTTTGCCCCAGCGGATTTCCTTCGGCCAAGACGGTGAGGATGACCGCCGGGTTATTGACCCGAGGATCTGGCGCAGGCAGGCCGGTCGCCTTATCCACCGTTGGGACGAACTGAGCGTATTGCAGGGAGCGAATCGAGCCGGGAAAGGCGAGCGTTTGCCCTTGCAGCAACGTATGCCCGGAGAGCCCGGGAACTGGTTTGCCGTCGTGCGTGACATCGAAGGCGATGCCGAAACCGTAACTTGCCTGATAATACAGCGTGCCATCGATATCGATCGGATGGTTGACGCGAATGGTCATCGGGCGTGCGATGCCGCTTTTGCCCGTCACCGTCACATGCGAGACATAATCCGTCGGCTGGTACACCATGCCGCTTTTCGTTGCAATCGGTTTGATCGTGAAATTGAAACGATCCAGATGAATGCGCGCGCCGGTTTGCGGAATCCGCACGGTTTGTCCGACGAGGATCGCCGTCGTTCCCGAAAAACCGAGCCACCAATAGAGCGTCGTTCCCGCGGCGATCACGAGTATCGCCGTATGATTCACCAGAACGCCGATTCGCGCCCAATTAAAGCGATCGGCGAATGACCATTCAACGCCGTCAAACGAGCGTTTCCGTATGTTCCATCCGTGCGAGGAAAAATACGCTTCAATGCGGGCTCGAATGCTCTCCGGCGTGCCGGTGACGCGGAAATGTTCGTGCAATGGAATGGCGTCGATTTTCACCGGATTCAATCGTGGTAAGCGTCGCGGGATTACTTTTGCGAACGTCGCGGTAATCATCGAGAGAAGAACCAAACCGACGCTGATGAGATACCAAATGCTATGGTAAATATCGTCGAAGTGTAAGCGCAAAATCGCCCGCGAAAGTGCGGGCGGGTACATGGCGGCATAGGCATCGGGCGGTTGATTTTGCTGCACCACGACGCCGATGAGGGTGAGCACTCCCCAGATTGCGAGCATGGAAACGCCGAACGCAACATTTGCGAAGATTCGGACGAATTCGGCTCGCGCCGAGCGAAATGCAGCAGCCATAGGTCTTCTACGCTACTCCCGGTTGGGCTGCGAGCGCCAAGACTTTTCGAACAGGACGATGATCCAAATCGAGATTTCGTAGAGAATGTACAGCGGGCCGGCAAGCAGGGCCATCGTCATCGGGTTGCCATCGGGTGCTGCGATGCCTGCTGCGACAAAAAACGCAAAGAGCGCGTGGCGACGATAGCGTTTGAGAAAGTCCGCGCTGACAATTCCTAAGCGAGCAAGCCCGACGAGTACGACCGGCGTCTGAAAAATAATCGCAAAAAGCGCGAGGAGAATCAACACAAAATTCAAGGTGTCGGCGACGCCGAACGTCGGTACGGCAACGGCGTTGGTAATGCTCACAAGTGCTGCGACGACGCGCGGAATAACGACGAAATGGGCAAACGCCAAACCCGTCATTGCTAAGAGGATCGACGGAACGATAAAAGCGTAGACCATGCGTCGCGTGCGTGGATGTACCGCCGGAACGACAAACATCCACACTTGATAGAGCAGCATCGGTAAGCCGGCAACGATGCCGCCGATGATCGAAAACTTGAATTCGGTGAAGATCACATCGGCAGGACCGAATGCGTGCAATTGAATGCCGTGAAAATACGCATTGACGAGCCAGGGAATGGCAAATTGTGCGGGCCAAAAGAGCAAGATCGAGATAATGCCGACCGTGGCAATGCAATAAAGCAAGCGCGTGCGCAGTTCGCGCAGGTGCTCGATAAACGACATTTCCTTTTGGTCCCACGCCGAAGGCGAGGGGGTTTCCGGCTCTGCGGTCGTCACCGGTTAGGCAGTGGGCGAGCCGTGCTCATCCTTACCCGCGGCCGTTGTCGGCCCCGTCGATTCGGCGGCCATGTGGGCTTCAAGATCGGTACGGGCTTTGGCGGCCGCTTGATCGGCCTCGATCTGGCCCATCATAAATTCTTTTTTTGCTTGTCCGGCACTTCGGGCGAGTTTTGGAAGCTTGTCGGCGCCGAAGAGCAAAGCTCCGAGCGCGACGATTGCGATGAGGATCGGTGCGTCGATAAAGGCGAAAAGTGGTTCAAACATGGTGGCTTATCCTTACGGTCTAGGCGAGCAATCCGGTTGCCAGGGCGATGAGTTCGGCGTGTGCCGGGCTTGGACCCAGGGGAGCCAGGGCACCCAGCGCGAGATCGACATGGGCCGCGATCTGGGCCCGAGTCGCGTCTAGGGCGCCGTTTTCACGAATAGTCGTCAGAATCTGGCCAGCGACGCTCGCATCGTCCTGCTTATACATACGCTCGACGAGGCCGGAGAAGTTCGCATTCCCGTCGCGTAGCGCCAAAATTAATGGGATGGTCATCTTATGTTCGGCGAGATCATTGCCGACCGGTTTGCCGATCGTGGCCTCATCGGCGCACACGTCAAGAAGATCGTCGAGCATTTGAAACGCGATACCGAAATATTCGCCGTAGGAGCGCAACGCTTCTACGGATGCTGCATCCCCGCCGGCGGCAAGGGCTCCGCAGGCTGCCGATGCGGCAAAGAGCGAAGCGGTTTTCTTTCGCGCAACATCGATATAGTCGGGCACGCCGACGTCGAGATTTCCCAGTGCGCGCAGCTGCAATACTTCACCATCGCAAATATCGGCAAGCGTCGCAGAAAGGATGTGTGGAATCGGTGCCGGATACGATGCCGTGACGTTTTTGAAAATCCACGCAAACAAATAATCGCCGGCTAAAACGCTGATTTTGTTGCCGAAATCCACGGCAGTGGCATTGACGCCGCGCCGCGTATCGGCACGATCCACCACGTCGTCGTGAATGAGCGTCGCCACATGAATGAGTTCCATGAACGCAGCGAGATGCAAGTGTTCCCGCGGGTCGGCGCCGCACGCGGAGGCCGCAAGCAAGGTCGTGCGTGGACGCAAGCGCTTTCCGCCGGCGGCAAGCATGCGGCGTACGGCTTCGGTGATCAGCGGATTATCGGTGGAAAACGAATTCGAGAAAAATGCCTCGACGAGCGAATGCAAATCGGCCTGGGATTCAATCATGGCTTCGTTCCCACGTGAATGGCAATGGCACCGCCCATGAGACGAACATAGTGTGCATCAAGAAATCCTGCGGTGGTAAAGGCGTTGCGTAAGGCATCGGCATCCGGGTGATTGGTGAGCGAGTTCGGCAAATAGGTGTAGGCCTGGCGCGATCCGCCAACCAATCCGCCGACGAGCGGCACCATCTTGTAGAAGTAGAGATCGAAGAGCGATTTCCAAACGCGATTCGGCGCTTTGCTCACGTCGAGGTTCACAAAGCGCGCGCCGGGTTTGAGGACGCGCAACGCCTCCCCGAGAACGCGATCGATCTCCACGACATTCCGCAAGGAAAATCCCATGGTGATCCCATCGAACGTTGCGTCCTCAAACGGCAACGCCATCGCGTCGCCTTCTAAAAACGTCGTTGTGCCGCGCGCTTCTTTCGGTGCGCGAGCGCGCGCTCCATCGAGCATCGGCACGCAAAAATCAAGGCCCGTCACATTCAGCGTCGGATCCGTCCGCAAGAGATGAAAGACGACGTCGCCGGTTCCGCAACACAGATCGAGTATGCGCCCGCCGTGAGGCGGTGCGAGCAGGGCAATGGCTTGCTTGCGCCAGCCTTCATCCATACCGGCGGTGAGGACGCGATTGGCAACATCGTATCGCGGCGCAATGCGCGCGAACATGTCGCGAACAAAGGCACCTTTTTCGGTTGGGGCGGGTAGCGTTGGTGGCGAGCTCATGCGTGCGCCTCTGCTTGCGGTCGGGCGCGCTTCGTTCCTCTGCCGTCTTGTCGGAATGGACTTTTGTCGTGATCTGTCATTGCCATGATTTCGTTGTCGTCAACCGGTGCGCTGAGCGCATCGTTGCGAGCCGCCAAGAGCATCGTGCTCTCCGCGTATATCTTGCCTCCAGGCTCGATCCTTCAGGCCGTCATCGCCGCAGCCAGGCGCGGGGCCGCCGTCACGGTGCGGCTTGAGGGGGCGCCCTATCGCGATCCGCAAGGCCGTCTTGCGGCCCTCAACGATGCCGCCGTCGCTACGCTCCGTGCAGCGGGCGCCGATGCACAGGAGGTCGACACAGGCACAAATGCCGCTCAGACGCTACATCTCAAGGCCGTCGTGATCGATGGGCGATCCAGTTTTTTCGATGATCGCAATTTTGCCCGCAGCGGGCTCGTTGTTGCCGATACGTCCGCCGCCGATGCTCGAGCGGTGGTTGCACAAACGCTGGGATCGGCCATGCCGCCGCATCGCATAGCCTTGAGCAAAGCCGCCGCACTCGATGAGGAAGTCGATCTTATCGATGCTTCACGGCGCGGCCAGATATTGCGCGTCGGAAGTGAAGCGATTGGAAATTGCGAGGTCACGCAGTCTTTAGAAGATGCCGCGATGCGCGGGGTGGATGTGCACGTGCGCGTCTGTCGATCGCTGGTCGCGTCGAATCTCTACGACCGCCGCGAAATCACGCGACTGCAAAACGTCGGCATCGATGTGCAACAAGATTCGAATCACGCCAAATACGCGTTGCTCGCAGATCGTGCGTGGATCGGAAGTGCGAATGCAACGCCGGGTTGTGCCACGCAAAGCGATTGGGGCATCGACGTGCGCGCCCCGGCACTGATAGCGCAACTGCGGCACCGTCTCGCCGCCAATGCCTAAGGAAGCGAAAAGAGTTTTTTCGCGTTTGCCGTTGTCGTTGCGATGACGCTTGAGGGCGTTCTGCCCAGTTCCTGAGCGATGCGTTCTGCCGTGTGCGTCATATAGGACGATTCGTTGCGCTTGCCGCGAAACGGAATCGGCGCGAGATATGGCGCATCGGTTTCGAGGACGATGTGCGAAATGCCGACCTCGGCAACGGCATCGCGCGTGGCTTGCGCTGTTTTAAACGTATAGACGCCGCCGATGCCCAGATACAATCCGAACTCTTCGGTGAATATCTTCGCCTGCGCGGTATCGCCGGTAAAGCAATGGATGACTCCGCGCATGTCGTTGGTCCATTCTCGTCGGAGTATCGCGAGAAAATCGTCGTAGGCATCGCGCTGATGAAAGATCACCGGTAGCCTTTCATTGCGCGCAATCGCGAGTTGTGCGCGAAGAATGCGAGCCTGTGCATCGCGCGGGCTGTGGTCGTAATAATAATCTAAACCCGTTTCACCGATCGCAACGATTTTTTCATCGGCAACAAATGGTGCAAAGGCTGCTTCGAGATCGTCCGGCGCATCTTTTGCTTCATGCGGGTGGATGCCGACGGAGGCATAACCGCCGTATGTTCGCGCCGTTGCGAGGGCTGCCGTGCTGTCGGCCATATCGCAGCCGACGTTGATAATGCAGGTCACACCGTGCTCTTGAGCGCGCGTGAAAACAGCGGCGCGATCATCGTTAAAGGCATCGCTGTGAAGATGCGCGTGCGTATCGACGATCACGAGACGGCGAGATTTTCGACGAGACGATTGCGCCCGGCGTTCTTTGCTTCGTACAGTGCAAGATCCGAGCGGGCCAAGAGCGTATCGGGCGTGTCGCCGACACTTGCCGAGGCCGCACCGATGGACACCGTAATCGGATCGCCATCGGCGTGGCGTAATCCGGAAAGCGAGACTGCCAAGCGAAGTCGTTCACCGACGGTGAGGGCAATATCACGCGTCGCTCCGGCCATAACTACGAGAAATTCTTCGCCGCCGATGCGCCCGGCCACATCGATCTCGCGCACGGAAGCCGAGATGATCTTAGCAATTCGGCGTAAGACTTCGTCGCCTGCAGCGTGCCCGAGATTGTCGTTGACGCGTTTGAAATGATCGATGTCGAGGAGCAAAACGGAGCCTGCCGCAATCCCACCTGCTTCTAACATTTTGTTGAGTCGATCGACGATGGCACCACGGTTGGCAAGCCCGGTGAGTGCATCGGTCGTCGCCGCATTGCGCGTTGTCGCGATCATGCGAAGATCGACGATTAGCGGCGTGAGCTCCTGAGCACCAAGCACGAACTGGCGATGTTCATCGGATGAGAGTGATTCGTTGCGGCGATGCACGACGAGTGCGCCGACGAGCTCGCCATCCTGCGGCGAACGACACGCGTAGGCGTGAACGACATAAAAATCATCTTTAAGCGTTACTTCGTCATTGGAGGCATACTTGAGGCGGGCTAACGCTCGGCGGCGTAAATCGATTCCTGCGGGACTAATCGGCGGTCCGATCGTCGAGGCAATGAGCCAATCTTCGACGCGAGGATGCGTTGCGGCAATAATGGAGAGTGTTTCGTCCGCAACCGGGCCATGCAGCGTTCCGACGACGGCATTGATTTGCGGCAGCGGATCATGCGATCCGAGCATCGCAGCGACGGCATCGCGCACGAGCATCAAACGATGATTTTCGACACGTAACTCTTCCAAACGTCGAAGGAGAATGGCGCAGATTACGACAGGCAACCACATCGCAACGGCAGTTACGATATGCCCTTCGCGCAGCACCGTCCAAATGATGAGGGCCCAAACGATACTCCCCGCTGCCGTCACCCAGAAACGCACGTCGCGAACGATGCGGCTCCACACGCGGGTCAGTCGGACACCGTTGACCATCGACGCCAGCGGCGCCGAGACGAAAAAGACAAAACAGATCGACGCAACGGTGAGGCAAAGCGCGAAAAACGCACCGTTCACGAGGGGGGAGGGCCCCGAAAACGGCCGATAGACCTCCGAAAGCGGAATGAGGATAAGGCCGACGAGCGTTCTGGCGATACCATGTCGCATGAGTTCAGCACCCGCCGGTCCGCGACGAATCAGCGCCGCGAGCGCAAAACCGGTGACGAGTGCCAGCGTTACTCCCGTTGCTAACGGCGCACCCGCGACAACAAAGAGCGGTGCTCCAACCGGAATGTCCAAGAAGAGCGCTTCAGCCGAGATGCCCGTTCGGCGCATACGCAATCCGCGAATCGAGATGGCATTCACGGCAACTAAGCAGAGGGCAAACGCCGCGCCGATGGTGAGCAACCAGGTAGAAAACGTGAACGACGTCCACGTCGCGTCCAAGGCAACCGTCAGTCCAACAAGGGCGATTCCACCAAAGACGAACGTCGCGATCGGCCGGCGCACCTGGCCGCGCATCATCATGACGTCAATTCCAACCTTGGAAAGAGCGGAGCGCCGGTTCCGACATGGTGCCCAGGGAGAAGATCGTGCCACTGCAGTTCGCGGATCGATTGCAGTGCGATATCGTCAGTAAAGCCAAGCTGATGCCACATTTCGCGCGCGCGATCGGGCATAATCGGCGCAAGCATGATCGCAAGCCAACGCAACCCGGCGATGAGATCGTACATCACGGTAGCGAGTCGCGCCTGTGCTTCCGAATCGTCGGTTGCCTTGGCCAGCGCCCATGGTTTGTGCTCGTCAATGGAGCGGTTTAAGCCGCTCACGAGCGTCCATGCATCTTCGAGTGCGTCACGGAAGCGAAGATCCAGAACGGCCTCGGTGTAGCGCGGGGGAAGAGTAGTAAACGCGTCCGAGAACGTCGTCGCTGTGCTGAGCGGAACAACTCCCGAGAAATATTTTGTGATCATCGAGATGGAGCGATTGAGCAAATTCCCGAGATCGTTGCCGAGATCGGCATTACGACGCGCGATAATTTTTTCTTCGGAATACGAGAAATCGCTTCCGAAGGGCGCTTCGCGTAGGAGAAAATAGCGAATCGTATCGGCCCCATAACGTTCGGCAAGGACGAAGGCGTCGACTGCGTTACCGAGGCTTTTTCCGATTTTTTGTCCGTCAACAGTGATCCATCCATGCGCGTAGACGAGTCGCGGTAGCTCAAGTCCTAACGCCATGAGCACCGCCGGCCAAACGATCGTATGAAAACGAGCGATTTCTTTTCCGACGAGTTGCACATCTGCGGGCCAGCGGGCGTGGAATGCAGCGTTGTCGCTTGACCAACCGATGGCCGAAATATAATTAAGCAGCGCATCGAACCAGACATAGATGACGCCGCTGCCATCGGCAATGGGAATGCCCCAATCAAATGCCGTGCGGGAAATGGAAAGATCTTCGAGGCCGCCTTCGAGAATGGCGAGCATCTCGTTGTAAGCCGAGCGCGGGCGAACCCATTCCGGATTGGCCCGGAAATGCTCGAGGAGACGTTGGCGATAGGCACTGAGGCGGAAGAACCACGACTCTTCGGTGAGTCGCGTCACCGGGCGACCGCAGGTTGGGCAGTTGCCGTCGATGAGTTTGGATTCCAACCAGAACGTCTCGTCCGAAACGCAGTACCATCCCTCGTAGGTTCCGCGATAGACATCGCCATTGGCCCGAAGTTGTTCGAAAACTGCCGAAACGACGCGTTCGTGCCTGGGTTGCGTTGTGCGGATAAAATCGTCGTAGGCGCAATCGTAGCTGGCAAACAGTTGCTGCCAGCGTGGAACGAGCGCATCGCACCAGGCTTGCGGGCTCATGCCGGCGTGTTCAGCGGCCTCTGCGACTTTTTGCCCGTGTTCATCCGTTCCGGTGAGGAAAAAGGATGACCTGGATGTCCGCGCGGTGCGCGCGAGCACATCGGCCACAATGGTCGTATAGGCATGGCCGATATGCGGCTGGCCGCTAATATAGTAAATCGGCGTCGTGACGTAATAGGTGCGTTCGCTCATAGGGATAGTACCCTGAGTTCGCGCTAGGGTGACTCTCTCTCCCGCAAGATATGTGCGCGCGCATAAATCGCACGACGTTCGCCCATGCCCTGGACGCTGAGCCGTTTTGCCGTTTGCGCCGCGCTCAATCCTTGGGAAAAATGATAGAGGATGGCGGAGTCGAGCTCGTCGGTCGTTGCTGCGGCTTTTGGCGCTTTGGGAGGCGGCTCGATCACGAAGGCGATCTCGCCCTTGAGTGTGTCGGGCAGGCTTGCGAGAAGTTCTTCGGCCGTTTGCAGCCGTTGCTCTTCGTGCATTTTCGTGTATTCGCGGAGAAAAAAGATACGAGCGCCGGGCGATTCCAGGGCCAGATCGCGCAACGCGGCCGTAAAACGGTGCGGCGCCTCATACCAAATCGACGGAACGCCCGAGTCTAATGCTCGTCGAAATGCGAGGCGTCGCGCCGATGTCGAACGGGGCGCAAAACCTTCGAAGGAAAAACGCGCAGAGTCAAAACCCGAGAGTGCGATTGCGCCGATCGCAGCGCACGGCCCCGGCAAGACGTCAATCGCAATGCCGGCCGCCCGCGCGGCAGCGACAAGCTGACTGCCCGGATCGCTGATTGCCGGTGTTCCCGCATCCGTCGTGACGGCAACAAGCCCGGTTCGCGCCGCGTCCAGAATCGCCGCGGTGACAAGCGTCGCATTTTGTTCGCGATAGGAACGCATCGGTTTACGCGGCAACGCCAGACCCGCGAGCAGTCGAGCGGCAACGCGGGTATCTTCGGCAACGAGTAAATCGCAGTCGCGCAGCGTATCGAGCGCGCGTATGGTGATATCGCGAAGGTTGCCAAGCGGCGTTGGCACGAACACAAGCGGCATGAGTGTGACCTTCGACGTTTGGTGTCGTCTTCCGCGAGTGTTGGATCGCCGTTGAGCGATTCGCCCCTTGTTCCTCGTGGAAGCGACGAAGGCGCCATCGTTCCGCGCGATAGTGTGCAGGGCCGTGCGGCATCGAGCACGTCACTCGTCGTCGAAAGTGCCGATGGAGCGTTGCAGGCGACGCTGCGTTTTGTGCGGCGATATCGCTTTCGCGTTGAGTTCAGTCTCGAAGTCTTCAACGCCGGCGACGAACAATTATTGGCAACCATTTATGCGCGCACGAAAAACGGTCACGAAGTTCCGGTCGAACCGGTCGCGGTGTGGATCGGCGCTCGCACGGAAGCCTACGTCACGCTTGCACTCGGTGAGCTTGGTGCGTTTTCAACACAGACGCTCGTCGTGCGTCTTCAGGGGCCGAATGTTCATCGCCGCTTGGAAGCTGCCGTTCCGCCGTTACGCGGACCGCTCTGGGCAATCGGCGGTGCCGCTGTTGCAAGTCTGCTGTTTGTGTTGTTCGCGCATGCGCGCGTACACATCGAAACGATTGTGTTCCCCACGGTCGCCAATGCCGGAACGCAGGTGACGCTCCAGTATCAAACGCGCAATGCATCGCAGGTGAGTTGGGAACTCGACGATGCGACGCAACATCGCATTGATGGCGGTGTGCTCAAAGACCGGAGCGGAAGCATGCAAGTGCGTCTTCCCAATGCAACGCAAGCGCAACAATATATCGTCACGCTTCACGCACAAGGGCTACTCGGCGCCGATCAAGCGCGTGCAACGGTCGCGGCATTAGCGAATCCGACGCCGCAACCGCAACAACAACTTTCCATTCGATCCATCTCGGTCGACGACGCAAATCCGGGTGACGGCGGTCGCGTGACGGTGCGGTATGAGACGAATGCAACGAGCGGTGTCGTACGCCTCATCGATGCTCAGGGCATCGTGTGGTCATCGGCTCCACTTTCCCCCGAAGGCGTCACGACGCTGCCGCTCCCATTTTTCGCCCAGCAAAAAGAGTTGCAAGCACAGGTTGTCGCCGTACGAGGAAAAGAGAAAACTCAGGCCGGCGTCGGCGTGGTCGTCCGTCCTGGTCCCAGCGCCGAAGCGTCGTCGGCACCGATCATTGGGCCCGGAACACCGGTCGTCGTGATTGCGTCAACCTTTGCTCGGGCGGGCGGTACGATCGATGTTGCCATTGATCGCCATCTCGATGAATTGCAGATCTCGCTCGTTGATTCGCGTGGCCGTACCATTGTCGCGCAGAACGTCAGCGGTGAGATTGGCATCGTCCACATTCACGTTCCGCAGGGTGTGCGCGGTCCCGTCGGAGTGATCGCCACCTACACGATCGGGAAGAGCCAGGCGTCGATTATCCGCCGAATTCCGATCGTACGGTAGGCTAATCCCCAGTCGGGATATTGCTACACGCGACGACGAGGGCATTCGTCGCCGGATCCGGCGGCAGCGGTGTCGGAAGTTGCGTCACATCCGGTGCAGTGCGCGGTCGCAACGATTGCGTGATCGCGGCATTGAGTTCCGGATAGCAATGCATCATGGTCGAGATATCCGGTGGAGCGGTAAAATTTTGTTGTGCAGTCAGCGTGGTCAGGGATCGCCCGAGCGTAGCGGTGAGATAGGTAGGGACGTTCGTCGTCGCCTGCATCTGCGAAAAATCGTGAAGCAAAAGCGCCGGCGAATCCAAGCCACCTCCCGAAATCTGCGTCATGCCGCCGTGACAGGATGAGGTCACGTTCGAGACCCTCCAAAACGGTGCAGCCGACGGCCCCGGATAGGGTGCCGAATCACTGAGGGTTGCCGGCGGCGGAGTTTGGCAGGGTTGCGTTCCGACGGTGACATTGCTGCCGAGATTGTTGTACATGGCAAACAAACTATATTCCATGTACGGTTGGACTTGATCGGAGATCATGCCGCTGTAGCGCACGGCACTTTGCATGCGTTCGTTGGCGACGGCCGTTTGCACGCCCCAAATTGCCGCAAACAACGCAAACAGGAAAATCGGCAAAAAAATTGCCGTTTCGGTTAGCGACTGACCGCGCGACGCACGCATTAGGATTTGCATGCAAAACTCGTTCCCGGCGTGAGTTGCCCCTTATATGGCAGAATCGGAATAGAACTCCACCAACCCGTTTGTTCGGAAAATTCGTCGTTATTCACGTTTTCCGAAAATGCATTGGACGTTGGAAACGCCTGATTCGGGTTTCCGCCG
>JAJYCL010000059.1 GCA_021778415.1 bacterium
AACGCATTAAGCGCCGATACGGCTCGACCCGCACGTTAGTCGTTCGTTTCGAGCATGCGGAATCGGCTCCGCATCTCGATGGAGCGCAACTCGTCGAATGTATCGGAGCGACCGCCCGCTTTGCTTTCGATCGCGATGCCGTTCGCGCCGATCTGCTCGTCCGCCAGGCCTCGGATCGTTATGGTGTCGCCGATATTGCCATTGAAGAGCCCCAACTTGAAGCCATCGTTCGGCGCATTTATGTCGAAGGCTACGATCCACAAGGAGCAACGGCGTGAAATATTCGCACAATGAGAAATCCCCAGTTATCGACCCCAGTGCATACATCGCGCCAAGCGCCATCATCAGCGGCGACGTGACCATCGGCGCGAAATGCGCCGTTCTTCATGGCGCGATCATTACTTCCGAAGGCGCACCCATCGTGCTCGGAAGCGAATGCGTCGTTATGGAACATGCCGTTATTCGCGCCAGCGGCGGAGCAGTGCTCTCCTTTGCCACCTCCATCGGGCAGCGCTGCATCGTTGGTCCTCACGCATATATCGTCGGTGCCACGATCGGTGACGGCTGCTATATCGCCAGCGGCGCTCGCGTCTGCAACGATGCGCAACTGCCCGCGCAGACCACCGTTCCGATGCAGCATATTGCCTACGGAAGCCCGGCGATCGTCGTCGGCCCGGAGAAAGCGCAGACGGTCTTACAGGCCACGACATTGTTTGAAACGGTCTTTAACGAATCCAGTTCTCCCGATGCGGCCGGCAAAGCGGCAGCGACCTATGCGTCATTCTTACGCAAAGCCCATGCTAAAGATGCAACGGCTTTAGAACCGACGGCAACTCGCAGCACCAAACCCGTTGCGCGGCGTAGCGTCACGGAGGAGCCACCACCGCGTCAGAGCGCCGACGTCGATGGTGTCGTCGATGCAATGATGCTCGAACTCATGGAGATGGAACAGCGTCGTAAAGAATCCCAGAAAAAGCCTAAACGAACCCCATGATTGCGTTTGCGCCGTATATCGAGTTTGCGCGTAAAGCGTTTGCTCGCGAGGCGAGCTACCGCGGCGAAGTTGCAACGCAAATCGGTTCCTTTGCCTTGCGCATCTATCTTTTACGCCAATTATGGACGGCGCTCTACGCACACAACGTTGCGCCAATCGGCTTGCCGCTCCATGCAATGCTGACCTACGTCACCGTGGCCCTCGTGATGTCGCTCGTCTTGGAGGTCGACGGAACGCGACTCATCCGCGACCGCATTCGCGACGGCGCGATTGCCACCGATTTCATGAAGCCGATTATCGTGCCGTTCTATTATTTTAGCGATGGCGTCGGCCAGACGCTGTTGCATTTGCTGCTCGTCGTCCCGGCAATCATCCTAGCCATCTTTTTTGTCCACATCGACATCCCGGGACCGGCCACGCTCGCCGCCTTTAGTCTGGCCCTTATCCTCGGCTTCTTCGTGAATTTTTTGATCAATTTTTTGATGAACGCCATTGCCTTTTGGACCTTGGAAACGTTCGCCATTCAGCTCATCGTGCGTTGGATCAGCGATCTGCTTTCGGGGCAAATTATCCCACTCTCATTTTTTCCCGGCGTTCTCGGGCGCATCGTTTTTGCACTCCCGTTTTCGGCGATCTACTCCACGCCGCTGTTAATCTATATCGGCGTTATCTCGCCGCCACAATGGGCCGGAGCGCTTGGGATTCAAGCACTCTGGCTCATCGCACTTGGCACGCTATCGCTTTTCGTGTGGAATGCGGCCACCCGACGCTTGGTTATTCAGGGTGGTTAGCAACGTCCCACAGGAGTACTTCGCCGGTCCCTTCAAGCGCAAGAGCGGGAACATCGAACATCCGAACGGCATCGCCCGCGTGCAGTTGCTCACCATTGGCCGTGATCGCACCCTCGGCGACGAAAAGAAAGCCATACCGTTTTGACGTAAACGCGTGATGAAGGGCGACTCCCTCCAATCGCGCGACGCGAAATTGCGCATCCTGGGTGAGTGAGATCGGTGCCGCAATGCCCGACCGGCCGCTTGCGACATCGAGCCACTGATTGCGACGCTCCTCAATGCGAAAATCGCGCTGTCCGTAATCCGGAGTGACGCCCATTTTCCCCGGGACAACCCACATCTGCACAAGATGCAGTTCATCGGTTTGCGAGCCATTGTACTCGCTGTGGCGCACACCCGTTCCGGCACTCATAAATTGCACACCTCCGGGCCCGACGATGCCGTGATTGCCCATGCTATCGCGATGCTCGAGTTTACCCGAGAGCACGTAAGTGAGAATCTCCATGTCGCGATGCGGATGCGTGGGAAATCCGGTTCCGGCGGCAATGTAATCATCGTTGAGCACGCGCAGCGCGCCCCATGAAAGATTGTGAGGATCGTAGTAATCCGCGAAGCTAAAAGAGTGAAAAGTTCGCAGCCAGCCGTGATCGGCGGTATAGCGTTGGCCCGCCCGTTGGACGGCAAAGACGTTGGTGGAGGTGGTCGTGTCCATAGCACTTACAATCCGTAAGTAGAGAAAGTGGTTGCACGAAGGTGGCACTGAGGACCGGGGCGGCGAAAGCAAGCGTCCATGCTTGGGGCCTATCTGGAATACTGGCGGATCAACCTGCTGACGGTGCTGGAATACCGCACCAATGCATTCTTATGGTTTGCCTTTAACGTCGTCTACCACGGGACCGCACTCGGGGCGCTTGTCGTGACGATGGGCCGTTTTCCATCGATGGCCGGCTGGAACATCCGCGAGATGTTCTTTCTCTATGCGCTCTGGATGATGGCCAGCGAGTTGCATTTTGCCCTCTTTATCGGTGCCGTCAATGTTCCCGATATCATTCGCGAAGGAAAATTCGATCGTTTCATGGTGCGCCCGCGAGACATTCTCTTTCAGGTCATCACCGTGCCGCAAGCGATCATGCCGGATGGATTTGTGATGGCCTGCATCACGTTCGTCATCGCCGCGCACTTCGCAGGGGTGGCGCTCACCGCTGCGACGCTCGGCCTCGTCGTGCTCGTCGTCCTCGGCGGCGCCCTCATTGATTTCGGGATCTCGATCCTCGTTGCGACCGTTGCGTTCTGGTTTGTGCGCGTCGATTCGCTCCGTTGGGCGGTCATCGGCCTCGAACAAGATTTTACGCGGTACCCGATCACGATCTATTCGCGCGGGGTCCAGGCCGTGCTCACGTTTGCCCTACCGTTTGCCTTTATGAATTATTTTCCGGCTGCAGCGTTGCT
>JAJYCL010000060.1 GCA_021778415.1 bacterium
GATGCAGTCGCGCTGGGAAACGCCGCGCGTCGGCTAACGCAGCAATTCCCAACGGCGGGAATTGAACTTTCCGTCCGCGTGGGGCAGCGCGTCGAACTCGGGCAACCAATTGCGACGATTTACGGCACGGGCGTATTTGCGCATGAAATTCAAAGTGCGGTCGTCATCGTTGAAAAAGGCATAGAACCGCCGCCGCTCGTGATGACGACCATTTAAGATCGTCGGCAATGAAGAACAAGGCATCGGTCATCTGTGGAGGTTTAGCCTTCGCGGTGCCGCTGTCGGTTTACGTGTGTTCGCTCATGCCGTCGTTTGGATTTTGGGATGTCGGCGAAATGCAGACGGTTCCATATATTTTCGGCATCGCTCATCCCACCGGCTTCCCGACCTTCGTGCTCCTCGCCGGAGCATTCGCGCACATCATCGGGATCGGGAACGTCGCGTGGCGGATGAACCTCTTTTCCGCGCTTGCCGTCGCGACGAGTGCATGGATGCTGTTCGCCGCATTGCTCGAAGTCAAGGTGTTGCCCATCGCTTCCCTTTCAGCTGTCCTCGTATTCGCATTTACGCAAGCGGTGTGGTTTCACGCAACTCGGGCTGATGTCCACGATCTGGTACTGTGCTTCGAGGCGCTGGCATTTCTTTTTGTCATTCGCTGGCGCGTACGCGGGCGCGTGCGCGATCTCATTTTTGGGTGTTTTGCCGTCGGACTAGCGTTAGCAACACACCCCGTCGCCGTCTGGACGCTTCCCGGTCTCCTCTTGCTTGCGCTTACCGGAACGCGACGTTTGCCAATGCGCGCCATTCCGGCGGCAATCGGTGCGTTGGTCGCACCATTGTTGCTCTACTGCTACGTCCCGCTGAGAAGTGCAGAGGTGTCGGCGTTGCGGCTCGATCCCACCGTGGCACTCGGGCTTCCGCCGGGGCAGCCATTCTGGGATTATGCCCATACCTCGGGCAGCCTCGGTAGCCTGATATGGTTTCTTTCCGGAGCGCAATTCTCTCCCGGTCGGGCGATGTTCGCGATATTCGCGCCATCGCACATTGCGTATGCGCTCGTGCATGGCGGCTTATTCGTGTTGCATCAGCTGAATATTGTAGCGGCGATAGCCGTAATCATCAGCGTGTTCGCGTTACTCGTCGGCGAGCCGCTGCTTGCAATAGGATCGCTGCTTGCCGGTGGCCTCGGGCTGCCATTCACGTTTGCCTATTTGATCGAAGCAGACAAAAAAAGCTATTTGTTGTTTGCATTATGGACTTTAGCGTTTGTGTTGGGCCTAAGTAGTGCTCGGCTGCATCGGGTACCGAAATGGGCGACATCGACGGTGATCTTGCTTCTTGCCGTCGGACTATTTTGGGCGAACCGAGGAATTTTTAATGAACGCAACGATTTGCGTGCGCCGACATACGTGCGGTATGTGCTTTCCGAGACCCCGAAAGATGCGATTGTCGTCGCCCCGTGGGTACTCGCTACACCGATAGCGTATTGTCTCTATGTCGAGCATCGATGTGGAAACCGGCTCTTGGTAACGGCAAAGCTCCATCGAGCGACATTCGCAGCGATACGTCGCCTGACCGTGCGCCCAATTTATGAAGTAAAAGATCATAAGCCAATGCCGATCGTGAAGGAGATAAGGTGAAAAAGCTCGTTTTTATCGCCGTCGCACTCGCGCTTTTCCCGGCCTGTAGCGCTGCGCGAGCGCAGCTTCCGAGGCAATGGACGGCATTTCGATATAACCCGGAACTCAACGCTGTTGTCGCACGAAAAAGCGGAATGAGCGTGCGGTGGAAGTTTAAGGCAAACGGCGGCATCTCGTCGAGCCCTACGCTTTCCGGCGATAGCCTCTTTGTTGCAAGTAGCGGAGGGTCGCTTTACGCACTCAACGTTCGCACCGGGAAATTACTATGGAGATTCAAAGCGCGTAACGATCTGATGACCGCCCCGATCGTTACCGGGCAGACGGTCATCGTTGCTGAAGGAAATAATTACGGCACGAACTTCGACCCGAATAACTACCTCTTGCTCGGCACCGGATCGAGCCGAATTCTCGGAATCGATGCCGTCACGGGAGCCCAGCGTTGGAAGTTTGCCGTTCCTGCAAGCGCGATGTCCACCGGCGCGATTGTCGACGGGATGTACGTACATCACGACGCATCGGGGATGCTCTTTGCGATTGACGCTACGACGGGGAAATATCGTTGGCGCGAATATCTGCAATCAACCGCGACGATGAGCGCGGCGAACAGGTTCCACGGGAGCGATGTGGTCACCGCAGGAGATTATCCCGACGATGTGATTGCCTTCGATGGGAAGAACGGGCGCATTCTTTGGCGCAAGCATTTCCCCAACGATTCGGCTGCTTTTGACGATTGCCCGCTTGCAAGCGATGGTACGGACATATACGGTATGTATCTTGCGCACCCCGCAGGAAGCCGATACAAGTTCGTTGGTTTTCGGACGCCGGGAATAGAGCACGCATACGCGCTCGACGGGAGGACCGGACGCCTTCTCTGGGATCGAACGCTCGTTCCCGGAAATGTACCAATCAATAACGCCGCGAGTATTCCCCTCATCTATCGGGGGATGTTGTATGTAGGGAGCGCCATCAGCCGAACCGTTTTTGCCCTGGATACGCGGACGGGAAAAATTCGTTGGAAGTTGCGCGCAGATGGGAAAGTGAAAGGCGGGAAAGTCGCCGTTGGCGGTGTCGTGTATTTCGGGGATACAGCCGGAACGCTTTGGGCGGTGAACGCGGCCAGCGGGAAGGTTCTCGGCCGCAAGCGGATCGCCGATTCCTTCAACATCGGGTCGCCGATCATCGTGGGGCGCACATTGATTATCGGAGGCAAAAAAGGGTATGTCTATGCGCTACCGCTCGATTCGTTTTCGAAGAAGCAGCGCTAACCGCTACCGCCGATCAACGTTCGCCGGATCGGTCGACGCTACGAATTAAGTAGAGCGGCCTCCCTTTGACTTCGTCGTAAATGCGCCCGATATATTCGCCGAGAATACCGATGCCGATCAATTGGACGCCGCCGAGAAAGAGTACCGCGACGATCGTTGATGCCCAGCCACGCGTGTATCCCGGCGGGTGCAGGCTGAAGAGTTTGAAGCCGACGACGACGAGCGCGTAGACGATTGCCGCGGCGCTGGTGAAGAAACCGAAGTACGAGACGAAACGGAGCGGCACGTCGGAGAACGAGGTGAT
>JAJYCL010000019.1 GCA_021778415.1 bacterium
GCCTTTGGCCCAAGGAGATTCATGTGAAGAAAAGTCGCTTCACCGAAGCGCAGATCGTAGCCGAGGTTTTATTTTTCAGGCTCAATCGACCGACATGTTACCGGAACGGAATCCGGACTAATTAATACCGAAGTCCCGCGCAAATTGGGCTTACAAAAAGCCAAACGAACTGATTTTCGACAGTTCGAACCAGTCCATGAATCGGGCCAGGGTCAAACCAAGACTGACTCACTACCCGGCATTATAGAGACATGACCATTTACATTAGTTTCCGATCAATTTTCCAGTTGCAGCATCGACTACAAATGGAATTGTTCCGCGGCCCGGTATGTCTAGTGTACCAATTACCTGAGACTCGAAAATTCTTTTAATTTGAATCCCGTCCGCCTCGGTTTCGAGCATCCAACTTAGGCCTTCCGCTCCGAAGCCCCAAATATACGAGAAATCAAAGGCAACGACGCACCTCGCATCGGAGACAACACACATTCCTTGAGTCGATGCCGAGCCAAAACATTCGTAACGGTCTGGGCATTCAAGGTCTACTACGAAAAGCGCGCCACGTGAAATCGTTACCATTTTTTTCCCATTAGCGCAAATAGACGCTCCACTGTACTGGCTCTCGCCTCGCGAAAAAAGTCCCCTCCATGATAATGAATTGTCTTTAAATACGTTTAGGATGGTCCCATCTACAAGCCGTCTTCCTGTCAAATGAAAGGTAAACTCGCGTGCAGCATTTCCAGTGCGCTCGAGGGATTCCACGATTGTCCAATGCATATCTAAAGACGAGTCAATATGAATCATGATGATTACCCTCTATTTTTTGCGGTAAACGACGCGTGATCTACGACCAGTTTCCTGTTTGTCATCTTCCCCCCAACCTCGAACCAGCCTTCGTGACTGATTAGGCTTCCTCGGGAAAGGGCAACAACGTATCCTCCCGTGCCTCTGCTTACTTCACCGTGTTCAAGAACGCTCCTGACAGCTATGGCCGTGGGTGAATGACCGGCGTCAATTCCTTTATCACTACGGACCAGAAAATTCCAGATTGACATCAATCCGTTTCCTGCCGCCGTAACACCCGCTGGCGTAATGCAGGTATTATTACAAACGCATCCCGTCATCGGAGAACTTACCACGCTAGCACCGGGGCGGCGAGCGTATGCCCCGAGAGATAGTACCGGCATTGGCTCCTTGGCCTAGGGGCTCGACGGGCACCCGCGGTCGTTTGCCCGCACGTCATCTACCATCGCACCCGAATACTTTCATTAGGGCAGTTGACTTTTTCATGTCTGCCAGAGAGAGCGGCATCATGCTAAAAATCCCCCTTATATTCGTGTCACGAGCGTAATACCGGTTGCTCGCAAAAATTTCTAGACTTTAGGCGAGGTGGTTCCTCTCACTATCCAAACGACGGCTCTAACTTTACCGCTTAATATAAAAAATTCGTCCTTAGCAACCTGGGATCGAATTCCTTGCCCGCATTACTTTTTTTGCGCCACAAAGTACACTTCGCGAGACGTCGTCAAATGCACGCCCCGTTAATGCGTTTCGCTCGAGCGTCGTAACGGACCCACTACCGATTCCGTCATTTATGATGTCGTTGACCGGTGCATTGATCGCAGGGAGATTTATCAGATAGGCTGTCACAACGGGGCTGACAAGTTCAACGACCGTGGCTCCCGCTTCCTCGGCACACCACGCTGCTATAGGCCAAAAACAATACCCACTCGGATCGAAATACGATATTGGGTGAGGGTCACTTCGTTACGGGCACCATCGCACGGCTACTACATTCTCCTCGATCAAGCATGTCATTCGTGAATTCCGAGAAGCAAAATGGTACCTGTGCCCCGATCTTCGATGACATAGATGACCGGCTTCACTGTTGAAAAACGTCGATTAAGCGGAATTGTCGATCCTGGGTCAGCGCTGACCGAGTAAGCTACGCGACGATATTGGGCGGCCCCATTTACGATGACCTTGGTAGGCTTAATCGTGTAACCGTAAAAGGCAGCGCTAATGGCAAATCTAACCCCTTCATTGCCTACCATAATTGTCTGATTCGATACAATGGCATGCGGAAGTGCAAAGCCCGGGAAGAGCACTGTGCCAAAACTTTCTATCCCGTCAGGCATCAATTCTGTGTAGGACGATCGCTGCAAGCTAAGATCGTCGAGAAGATCGTCCTTTAGATAAAATTGACTAGCAAGCGACGCCCACCGAGTGGCATTCATCGATTTCCGAAACGAGCGAATGTTTTCAGCGGTCCCCCACAGGAGGTATACCGATGTTCTACCGTCGTTCGAATCGAGCCGTATACCTCGCAGAGTACCGTCGTCGAATGAGGGCAATCGGGCAAATACATTTGAACCACGTGCGGCGACTGCAAACGAGCGGCTCAAAGATAGCCCCACCATAAAGTCCGTGCTCTGTGGGATCTTGCTCGAATCGGACCAGGGAGCCCATTTGGTTGACGCGCAGAAAATACGCAGTGCCCTTGCGGCAGCATCGGATCCGAAGGTGGTCGTTTGTGAATTAGCCCAAACCGTCGAAGTAAAGTCCGAGTGCTCGCTGACGTGGCGAAGCAGCGCGGCGGCGACAACGCCATGCGCGCTGCGCCAATTTACGTCAACGAAGCTGTTGAGATACCAGAGAGCGAATGGACTTACGGCATTATCCTGCCAGCCGCGTGCGGCATCCAGCTGAGAAAACGCTTCGAATCCGCGGCGATTTATCCTTTGGGCGAGTTCCCGACTCGCAGGGGTCACTTGACCAACGTGGCTCGTTGCGACGCAAGGCTGCGCCCGAGCTGGAGACGATACAGCACAGGCGATAAGGATCAGAAGTGGCACGGCGATGCTCTTATACATTTTGCTGCGATCCTGGACTAAACGCTGAGTGATTTGCGGCTTTCGCCAAATCGTATTTGCGTAAATTCCACGCCTGCGACCAAGCTCCGTTGCCGGCGTTTCGCCATCTAGTCCCTTACGGAGCGCAACGATCTGTGCCTCGCTAATGAGGTTTTCTTCTAAGAGAGAGAGCCTCCTGAACGGAGCGGCCAAACACGCCATTTTCCACTCATAGTTGCCACTCGACCGCAACCTAGCGACATTCCCGAACTCCATCCTTCGCGCGAATACTATGAACCATTGCCTTCGCACGTAACACCTCATCCGGCATTTGTGATGCAATATCAGCGAACACAAATTTGTAACGCGAGTTTTCCGGTAATTTAATTTGATAATGTATTCCGTTTTTATCAACTTCTTCTCGGGAATGAAGGCCATTAATGCACAAATTTACATTCCGAGAGCTTTTAAATAACGCCGTCCGATTTTGATTAGTGACCCAGATTGTCATAACATGTTTCTTTCCCGAAATCCGATTTGCAAATACATCGTACGGGTACGCCTCAAAAGCCTGCTTCAAAGGGCGCAACGATAAAGTCCACCTTGGAGGGGCAAGGACTGATGCGGTTCCAAATGCTAAGTCATGTTTTATGCCAAAACTGACAAGACTTCCAAGTGCACTTGCAAACGAATGAGAAACAAAAAGTAAAATAGCGAGGTTACGGATTATCATTTATTATCTTCTCGATCTGATTAGCCATCATTCCAAGCGCATTGGAATATTTATCACCGAGTCCCATGAGATGCCCTTTCTTGTAGCCAGCGGACCAAATTTTCTTCGCCCATGAAGAGCAAAGGAAACCTTTTTTGCGTCAAGGAGTAGCTGGTTAGCAATATGGTGCAAATTCCATTCGATAAACGCATGGGTTAGGCCGCGTTTTGAAGCGTTTCTTGGCAAGGGCAAGCTGACTTCACAGGATGAAGAGCTTTGCCCCTTAATTCGGCAAATCGTCGATGTCATAGAGGAGCGCGATATTTCGTATGGGATTGTCAGAAAACCGGCGAGCACGTATTTTGCCAGCAAGTAGCGAAGGTTATGCGAGAGGTCGAAAATCGCGGCAAAACGCTCCGTGCATTGAAGATAAGGGCAAATTCTAAGCTTCAGAATTCAGGCGTCGCTTGCGCAAAGAATAGTATGGCGGAAAGCAGCTTCCTGACTTTTAATCGCGCCCCAGATGATTTGATTTTCGAGGCACGCGATTCGGCGCGCGCGATTACTTTCGACGCTCGGAAACGTCCGCCCAGAGCAGTTCTCGAGGAATCAGGCTGCATAAACCTCGTGTCTATAAATCAAGGCCGCTCCACTCGCATAGCTACTTAACCAGCGTTAGGCTCGTACCGCACAGCACGAGAATAACGAGCCACGTGTAAAATTCAGGGGGTGTTCTTTTTTTACGGCTAGTTCGCAAAAATAGAAAAAGAAGAATACTTGATAGCGGAGGTAGTAACAGATAATCAAAGGGATAATTTCCGGAAAGAGGGTTAGCCCCCATAATAATAATTGATTCTATGAGATTTAACACTGCAAATCCGCTCAAAAAAAAGTGCACTTTCCAAGGCAAGTTCTCGTTTTCGCATCTACCGTGGTGCCCCGCTCCTCCACATTAAAATATCGAAAAAATGGACCTGCCACATTGGCGGGGGGACTCGGAGTACTCGTATTTAAGCGTATGTTTTGAGCCATACGAGTACACGTCAAAAGATGGAAACTGAGTCTTTTTCCCGCCAATCGAAACAGATCTGTACATGGATCCCGGAAACAGTGGCTCAAGGCTCGGTCCGCTGCCGCCCGGGCCGGTTGCGTCGTGGCAGAAAGCGATCTTTCCGCTTTGGTCGCGATCATGATAGGTAGCTCCCGAATACTGAGAATCAAACGGCGTGATATCCGCAAGCGTACTGAAAGACCGATCGAAGACGAGGCCTATCCCACCTAATGTACCCATCAAGGTATCAAATTCCAATGTGTGACGGTCTCCGGCCGAGGAGAAGAAAAGCAGGTTATTACCATGTTTTGGTAGGCCTTCATGCTATAGCGTGCATACTCGACTCGGTCAGCAAACGTAGCGTACAAAATATGACGGCCAGGCTTGAGATTATAGAAAAATTACGATGCTTCACCATTTTTTGCAATTACCGGACCAACAATGATCGGCACTTCCTTATCCATCTGGACCGCAACATAGTAAGGCGATTCTGCACCATAGCGGGTTGTCAAAACGGCAGACGAACCCTTTGATTTGAACCAAAGAGGCTCGATCTTAATACTGTCGGTTGGAATGATGACTTCATTTGCGCAATTTTGCGATTTCGCATGCGAAGCAATTGGCGATAATAGCAGCGACGCGCATAGAAAGAAAAATATTCTCGTTGAGGCAATCATAATGTATCCATTCCTGCAATAGAGTCGGTCAAAGAATTTATGTCGCCATTGGAATTTTTGGCAGCGATCTCCACATTTCCATGTGCCTTTCTAGGGGACGCATCCGAGCGTCGAATGTCGTCGCCTGCGACTGTACCAGATCTCAATAGCATGCAGCGCTTAACAGTCATCGCCAAAAACCGCCCAGGGCGCGTTCTCATCGATTGGTTGAAGAGGCATTAAACTTAGGGCTAAACCGCGTGGGGTACGAATGGTTTCTGGCCATAACCGGGCCAGCTTCAAAACCTAGGCGTTCTACGTTATAGATCGCCGTTGAAAATTTGAACCGCGCGAATAATCGCGGCAAAACATTCAAGGTTTTTGCTCGGGTCGCTAACGCGTATATCAATATCCTCATAATTGGCGAAAATCGAAACTATTGTGTCTAATGAAAGAAGCAGCGAGTGCGGTGGTACGTATGAAACCGCACTCTCTTCTTCCTGAAGCGTTCCATCGACCCATTCATCCAAGCGTGTCTCCAGGTTCGCTGCAACAAAGAGATCGGTTGCTCCCAATTGATACATGGCTGCGACAAGGGCTTCACGTGATCTCGGAATCACATTCGTTAGTGAGCCGAACGATAAGATTAGATTATCTGGTGATTTCGGTTTAGGGTTCTTGTCGTCATGTTCAAACACCGTCCAACCATCCACGGCGTCGCGCAACCGGGCGATTGTCGCCTCGTCGATGGTAGGAGTTTCAATCACAACTCCCGAGCCAGGGAAGCTCGCTACTATTAGCGCAGCGATCTCGGCGACAAGCTTTGGAGGTGACTGCGCAAGCGATCGGCCTGGCCCTTCGTTTCCAGATCCGCATCGTTCAAAATACATTCGTGTTTGCGATAGGTCTACTAATTTCAATCTCATCAGGTCTCAGCCTTTTCGGAAGTGTCGGCGCTATGCGATCGGTATCGGAAGAAACTCAGGGATAACAACGGGCTCCGGAATTATGCCGCCTTTCACGAAAGGCTACATGAAAAAGCGGGTATTCTCCTTTGGGTTGAGCGATAAGTGGAGTCTGTGCTGCCGGCAGGTGCGCCTTATGAATTGGAGCAAAAATTGCCAAGACATCCTCGCCGAAACCATTCACCGGCATTTAAAGCGAAGGTGGCGCTGGCCGCACTCAAGGGTGAAAAGACCGTCGCCGGGACCGATATCCGCAAGGCACCTCGATCTTTGCCGCAATCGTTGAATTGATTAGAGCTGCCTTTTCATTCTTCCCAGTCGCCAAGCCCGTAGAACGGAAATGTGCCATTTTTTAACTCGTGTTCCTTTTCGTTTCGCCAATTTTCATAACCACTTCCGTATGGTATTCCCGCTATGCTAAATGAAAAAAAACCTTCGTAAAAATATTTACATTTTCTGGCATCGCGAAGTGATTCACAGACCACTATGTTTTCAATTTCCTCGCGCTCTTCAGAGCTTAAAGAGTGGAGATAGCCCTTCACTAACCATTCATCGGTTATCGCCGATCCGATACGCCCAAGCGTCATTACGCCAAAGCGCTTCCCGGATTTCGTTCGAACGCAAAGCGCAACTAAATCTTCCATTTGCATATTTCTCCCGTTATGGTTTGCGTGGACTATTTCTTGGTCCGGGTTTAAAGTCGTTTTTACCGTGCGTTTTTTCACCCTCCGGATTTACATTAGTATGGGAACCATCTGGATGTTGGACATCCCACTCCCATTCGTTGCCATATTTATCTTTATATCCACCTCGATTTCCCCTGTGGGAATATCCGTCTCTCGATTTCGGCAGTTGAAATATAATGTCACCCTTATGCGCTCGTTGCACCGGGGATTGCGAGATCTGCACGGTACCGTCGTTGTTGTAGACCGTGGACGAGGAGATGCTCGTGGGATCGGTCACCGAAAGTTTGCGATTGAGCGTATCGTAGGCAAGCGTCCAGGCGCCGACGCCGTTGTTATAGGTGAGCACGTTGCTGTGCGCGTCGTACGACAGTACAGTTCTTAGACGGAGGTAGCCCGCCGTGGTTTGCACCATGGGAAGTTCAACGGCGACAGTATTGCCATTCGTATCGTAGGCGTAATCCGTCTCGTTCCCGTGTGCAACGGTTCCGGCAATGATAGCGTTCTGAGATTCAACGCAGCCGACGTCACCAGCCAATGCCTTTCCGTCCAAGCGCTGGTTTGTGTCACGCGTTGACTCTGATCGTACTCCCATATGCGGGCATGGCCGTCGGAATCGTTCATGTGCGTCGTACCGCTGCCAATTCCCGAAAACGTCGTCGTAATGAAGTTCTGCATACCGCTTGGAAGCCCATACTGCAAGGCCTGCTGCACCGTCGAGGTATCGTTCGGCGTGAAATTCACATTCGCAGTTTGCGTGATTGAAGATATCGGTCTCGATCCGACGTAGGTGAAATTCGTGATGTCGCCATCGATCGCATTGCCGCCGTTGGCATACGAATACTGCTCAGCAATGGTCGGTGCGTTTGGATTTCCCGGACGATCGACTTCGATGAGGTTGCCGGCCGCATCGTAGGAATACGTGGTAAGTAAACCATCCGGGCGACGGATCGAGGCGAGTTCCGGGAACGCTACGCCATTGAATTTCGCAAAGATGAGCAAGAGATCTTGGCCATCCGTATTGACGACATCGATGCTCGCTAGGTTATTCGCCGAGTTGGCATTACCGCCGACGAATGCATAGTTAAAGACTAACATCCTGTTGTAATTACGCGATTGAATCGCGCCAACGCGGCCGCAGTAACCAGCAGGCGTGCCACAAGACGCATACGGCGTTTCAACATTGTAGCGTGTACCGTTTTTCTTCGTCCAAAAATGGCCGTGGCCGTCCGCCGTGTAATCGTACCGTCCACCACTGGTTAAATCAGACTGACGCGACTTTTGCAGAGCAACCCTAACATTCTATGGAATTGTTTCCCAGTCGTCTATTTTATTGTTGCCAGGAATTTTAATGCAGGTCCTCACCAAGACACCTCCGTGAATCAATGATGAATACGCTTTGGGGGAACTTCTTGCAAATGCAACATTCAAAACGTGCAAGCCCGGCGAAATTCCGTTTATGCGTAATTTTCCGTACCCTGAAAGCTCGTGAACAGGGCCAATAATCGTCGCTGGGGCCGCATCAAGCCTGACCGCGATGAAGTAAGGTTTTCCCGAGCGAATCCTCGTTATAAGCTCAATGTTATTTCCCGAAACTTGGAGTCTTATCGGAGTAACAGGGTCCGTATCGGTTGGCATCATTACATAGTTCGAACATTTAGGCTGTGGTTGCCGAGCTAAAGCCAAGGAAGTCGAAAATAGCATTGCCGTCCCGATCAACGCAAAAATTTGCCTTTTCATGAAGGATTTAAACCAGCAACGTAATCGGTCACCGCCCCTCGATTGCCTTCCAGATTGGCATTTGAGAATGGATTATTCTTAACATCGTATCCGTTATCGAATGTGAGACCCATTTGCATAAGGACGATATTTTCGACCAATTGTGCATCGGCCTCTTCATTGTCGCAATTCTTGGGATTTCGACACTCCCCATGACTATGAGCATCGGAAATATACTTCGCGAGACCTTTGGTCAATAAATCATGGCCGTGCCCAGCCAACTCATGCGCCAATGCGGCCGCTGTTCCGGGTCGTGTATTATTAGCAAGAATCAAAACATCCATTGTCTTACCGCCCCAACGGCCGTTGACAAGGTGAGCTTGAATCTTCCCCTCACATTTGTCACAGTTGATGGATTTTACCAAAACGACATTGAAATTCCAGTTTTTGTCATTAGCCAGATCATTGAAGAACGAGGCGAGTGGGATGCTTTCTCTTTTAAGCCAATCGAGAGTTCCGTTAAGCGAAGGATCAATGTAGGAGAAATCATACCCAGACGGGTCATCTAAGGCGTAGGCGTCGGGGGATGTCCAGGAACCGAGTTGCGGATCGTAGCTACGCACGCCTTGGATGGTCGTGTATTGATCGGTAATGCCGTCGGTGCGCGGCATGCCTACCAAGTTTCCTAGTCCTACTCCCGTTGCGGTTCCCGGTGTCAGGCTTTGCGGCGTGACCGTTCCGCCGTTCCATACAATCGTATTTGGGAACGGCGCGGGATTAGGTCCCCAGCATACCGGCTTGGAATCGGATTCCGAGAGCATACGCCCGGCGGCATCGTGGGTGTACGTGAGGGCGGTATTTCCCACGAGCGGATTGCCGGCGTCGTTGATTTGGTATTGGACGAGAGCGCCGTCGGCACCGTAGCTGTAGACGAAGAGCCCGGCTTGGGTTAAGGCGCTGGATTGCACATCTAGGCTTTTGAGTTTGCCGTCGGCGTAGTAATTGTGCGTGCTAGTTGCCGGGGAAGTGATCGCACTGCCGCTGGGTTCGGTGGATTGGATTTCCCGGCCGGCAATATCATAGGTGTTGTTGATCGCTGCATCGGTAGAGGCGTGGGCAACGAGTGTTCGGCTACTCAAAAACAGTCCACAACTCCGTGAAACACGATTGGCCCTCCCCTAGCCTACACCGATATTCCTTAACTGCGAAACCGGATTCCAGCCTTTTGGCGGTGCCTCCCTTTTGTTCCACCATTGACAGCCATTCGCAATCCATCGGTCTCGATACGACTCATAGTTATCGCCGTTCACACCGTCATCGAAACCAAATTCAAAGCCGCAACAGCTGCATATAAAGAACGACTCTGCAAGGGGAACATCTGAAAAACCCTCAATTGGGAATCCGCATACCGGGCAAAGCTCGTTGCTCATGGGAGTGAACTCGCTGGCGAACCCGCGACATGGTTCATAAAGTAGTCATATCCTCCCATCGGACCACCTTTGGGCCTCATTATTTTCTCAAGCCCCCATTCAGAAATCATGTTTATCGAAATGGCGTGTAGCGTTTTCACGACGTGATTTAAATTTTCCGATATTCCATGAGTTGGCGCCGTCCTCAACGTCTTGAATCGAGTCGGGGGGTGATTCTTTTTGCTCTACATCTTCTTCATCATCTGCTTCTGCGACCTGCGCCACTAGGCGCCTCGACGGCCCGTCCGGCCAATTCACCGAAAGGAGTCCGGATTTGACCCGGAACCCACTCGGTTCGCTATACGACACGGGATTCTTCCCATTGTACAAGTAGCTTTGTTGGGACATGGGGTGGTGCCGGCGTAGGCGTCGGGGGATGTCCAGGAACCGAGTTGCGGATCGTAGCTGCGCACGCCTTGGATGGTCGTTTACTGAACCGAGATCCGCGAAATGACGGAACTACGCGACGAAACGACGTGCAGCAGTTCTGCGCGTACGAATCGCCAACGGGACCAAATCTCGACGGTGCGAACCAAATTGCAGGTTCGCCCTATGGAAATGCGCTTCGTAAATCCGAATCTTTTATGTCGAATGTAAAAAATTGAATTTTGCCATTGATTGTAGTGCCTAAATATCGACGCAGCAGAAAGTTACCATGGCTGTCCGAGACCTCTACATATACTCGTCCTGCTAGAAGACTATCCGCATACACAAAACGGCCGTCTATCTCAGGTTCTGCGTATTCGTTTTCATTTACGGAATCACCAGTTTGGGAGCCAGTCGGCGCAATTACTAGTCGCACCGACAATCCCGAATTTGGTAGAGTACCCGCCACAAAAGTATGGCCGTCAGAATGCCGAAATGCGCCCAAACTCATAACGACATCGCGATAAACTCCAGGCAAGACGGAAAAACTATCTCCTCCAGCACAATATTTCGACGAGCTTACATACAAATCAATGATTCCGGGAGTCGTCGGAATTCGCATTCGAAATAGACCATTTGTTTCCGTAATTTTGTATCGGCTGGTCGTACGGTGACTCCCATCACGAGGGTCCCCCGAAATGACGGTTACGTCTTTTACCGGACCGCTGTTTCTACAAGGAAGTATCGTTACATGAAGACCCTGCGCGGTTGGTGGATCACCAAGTACCCTGATGGGAGACGCAAGAAGCGACGCATATACAATAGCAAAAAATATATGACACTTAAAGGATGCAACCAACTTTGTTTTCATACTTATTTGACTTTCTGCTCCGTAGCGGCCTAGGTACAAACGGAAGTGGGCTGGCTTCCCGGTTTTAAACACAATGCCGAACGATTACCAAGCCGGTATGCTCGGGCGTGAATCGAAACCGGCTTGAGTAATAGTCTTCCGTTCGCCTTAGTAGCCCTGCCACAACATAACGATAGATATCTGGGCCATTTACCTCCGATGTCGCTTCACATGCTATTTGAACCGCATTACGGTCTTCAGGTAAAATATAGATATATCCATCCCGGATCCAATATTTCCCAGTATTTTGGACCTCACTTTGCGATTCCGATGCTATGTTTGCAAAATGCGCCCGGTGATAACCCTCTCGCAATAGACGAGAAAGTTTCCCCATGTCAGGTGGATGGCCATGGAGAAGAATTGCCGAGTCTTTCACTGATCGAGATATAGAATGCAGGACGGTGGATTCGATAATGCTGTTCTCCCCCATGCCAAATGACCAAGGTCCCGGGCCATCTCCGTGATTTCGAAAATTCATCCATGTTTCGGTTACTTTGACAAGATTGAGAAGCATTATTTTTCCGCCAATTGCAATGAAACAAATTCAGTATTAGAAGCCTATTTTCCACGGATCGCACTCGCCTGCCAACCGAGGGTTAGGGACTCTTCCCTGCTAAGCAGAAAGTGCCCATGGAATCGGGCCAGTCTCGGCTTTTCGATTGATTTCGCTTATGGGTTGGCTTACTAAAAATCATAGGCGTCAAGGATGCCGCCGGGAACGTCAGCTCTTTCTACTTCGAAGTAAAATCTTAGGCCACTTTTGTCGAAACTTTCGGACGTAATACATTTACCGTTCTGGCTTTTGTTTTCGAGAAAGTGCCCACCACCTCGAAAAGCTCTTTTCTCAATCACTCGGTCCCGGAGTTCATCTCCACAATCGAGTTTCGCCAAGCTCTCACCAAATTTTTGAGAGAGATCAACATGAATGATCGCGGCACTTTTTTTCCAATTTTGATTAAGGGGCTCAGAGATATTGTGCGCGTGTTCACTGCGCAGCATTTCACGAACGGCCACCAGGCGACTTCTTCCACGTTTGTCATATATTTCGACAACATTCCTACGGCTGCCGATGTAAAACACAAGCAAAAACTTACTTTTCGGAATCTGACTTGAAGCCACGTAAACTTTTTCGCCATGCGAGCCTTGGGAACAAGATGGAAGGTTCACTATAAGTAAGAATGAGAGCACGACTAGGCGCGCGAGTAACCGACCCCGCGAACTAACATTAATCATCCGGCGTTAGCCCCAATGGAATTGCGAAAGTCGCGTTAGTTACCCTATCCATGTTGAAATCGTCTCCGGAAGGCTTGTCCATATAGAATGCCCATCGCGCTCTCATAGATGCCAGCTTCCGTGGCAATGGCTGATTCCCATTCACGATTAGACGGAATTTCATTGACGTGAAAAAGAGGTAGGGAGTCTGATCCAGCGATCTCTTCTGCTGTATGATATCGGATTATCGCTGTTGTACATGTACTTTGTTGGGACATTGGGTCGTGGACGTTGCCAGCTTAGGCGTCGGTGCGCGGCATACCGACGAGCTGCCCCGCTGGATTCGTAATAAACAAGAATGTATTGCCATCCCATCGGTATTGTTGATCGCAGCGTCGGCATCGTAGAGTGCGGCAAACGGAGCGCGCAACCGCTGGCCCTCATCCGCTCAACTAGGGGCACCTATTCCCAAGTAACACAACAAAAGCAACCGCCATGGCCATCGAAATCAGAGATGCAAACGTTGACCACACAATAAAACCCATCAGAGTGGGGCTACCCGTCCCAAACGTTAGCAGAGACTTGCTTATACGGGCGGCCACTCCCGACCCGAGACTCCAGCGCGAGTTCATTCGCCAATGAACGATGCGCGGATGTGCTCGGTTAAAAAGTGTTGTCGCAATTACGCCAACTGCGGATATAATAAAAGCTATATAAATCATTCGCTTCCTCCATCTGTGCACAGGACTTTACTATCGTCTATCCATTGATAACTCGCCGAGACACCAACTTTCAAGAATCCGATTCCCGTTCTTTCGGCGACCGTAATTAACTAGTTTATCCTGAGAATGGGATCCATGTTAGCGCGCCAGCGAGCCCTAGCCCTGCCATTGCGTTAACCGTCCGACCACTTACGAAACTCTTGACTTCGGTGGATGACATTCGTTGTGGCAGAAAACGGTCTACCCGTTTTGGTCGCGATCATCATAGGCAATTTCCGAATACCCGGAATTAAGCGGCGTTAAATCCGCAATCGTCCCGACCGTACTTTCGTCGCGTTGCCCAGCTGGATTCGTCGTAAACAAGAACGTTCTTATTCTCGGCCGAAACCGTGAAAATATTCAGTCGAATCCGATGCCTGATAGACGAGTACGTAGGTATTTGCCGGTAAATCGTGCTCCGGTAGTCGATCGAAACAACAACGCGCGTAATAATTTGCCTGAATAACCATTCCGAAGCGAAAGCGATTACCGACGGAAATATGCGCTCTCTCCATCAGGTACTTATCCAAATATCCATGAGCATTCGAAGAGAGGGCATAATCTGGAATGGGAGTCTTGACGAGCATCGAGCGAAATTCAAATGCTGGAATCCCAATTTGGCGTGTCCATTTTGAGTAGTGAATAAATCGTCTTAAGAAGTTTTCAACCTCAGTATTCTTGGCAGAGTGTACGCCCTCCGCAAAAAGAAAAATTAGGTTTGCGATTTTAATACGCCTGATTCGTCGAATGCCCAACGGCAAGGTTCCTGTCCCTGCATTTTCGACGACGGCCTTTGTGCCGTTTGCGATTAGCGAACCAACAAGCGAGTAAACGCCTGTAGAGTACGACGGCTGATATCCTAACCAGCTAACATCGACATCGTCCAGGCTGTTCCTAGATAACGTCTCGGCTTTCCGTGCAAGTATTTTGGCTGCCTGCTGGACTCGGTTTTCGTCGAGAAATGTTCCGTCGGAAGCTATGTGACTCCGATTACTGTTCATTTGCGGGAACGATCGCGACAAATTGGCGCCTCCCTCGCGCCATGAAAAGGCATCAAATTTTAGAGGCAATTTGTGCAACAATTCGGCAAGCGATCGCGAATCGTGCGAAGGCGCACGATTGCCTACGGCTGCCAATGCGATAATCATAGACCGCTCCGGAAGGGTGAAGTTCTGGCTGGTGACGGCTGCTTGCGCCAGGACGGTTGCTGCAACAAAACTGCCACAGACCGCTAATTTGCCCATAAAAATCGTTCGAAATGCTTTACCTATTTGCAATCGCATTATACATCTCTTCGACGTTGATCGACATTTCGATTTCCGCTGGGTGGAAAATATCCCACGGAATCGTGCCAGCTTCATTTTTCCGGGGAACGTCAAACGCATACTGTTACGAGATTTTGAAAGCCATTTTTCTCGTAACCAAGTCCAAAGACATGATCCTGGTTTGTTATTGGACCACCTTCAACGATCATTGTTTGCGGACCGAAGCCCTTGAGAGGCAAACGAGCCATATTTTTTCCGTTTTGTAAATTTTGCAAAACAATTTCATCGCCATTAAAACGACTGATGTCTACGGAGCCTAACAATTCCTTACTAGCGGTAATCAGGACGGCGATATGGCCTTTCGAAATCTCAATTGACTTAACGGCAAGGTCGACTCCGATATCAACAACAGCAGGCTGATTACAATTCGCATTCGCTGACCTTTCACTTTTCGGAAGGGCATTGGTGGCGTAGGCGACGCGTTTGCGAACAAGGCATTCCACGCGTGAATTTCGGCCTAACAGGAATCTTGCCCCAAGAGGTTCAGCAAAAACGGCAGAAACTACGGTGGATCGCGGAATAGGAACAATTTCCGTGAACGCCCCACCGCTCCCGGTATCGACATTAAAAACAACGCGTGAATAATCGGGAATCCTAAACCCAGGAGGGAATTGAGCTGTTAGAAGCCCGTTTTTAACTCCGCAGAACATATTTGCTTTATAACTGGCGCTCGGGGTTGAAGCCATGTTTGGCGAGCTAACGCCTAACATTGGAACGCAAGCGAAAAGCAGCATACCTTGTAAAATTGTGTCTCCCAGTCTTCTGAACCAAACCCGAGCTTCGTTTTCGACCTGGGCGGGGCCCACAATTCCGAGTCGCCATGGCTTGTACATCTGCGCAGTCCTCCCATTCGGGTATTCACCTTCGATTGAAATTCGATCCGTAAAAATAATATTTGAAAGATTTTCAATCACGTTAAGTGGATTGTGATTTTCGTACAATTCGGAACGACTGTGGTTGTGGCCGAGGCGCTCCCTACATAGCCACTTGATTGTAGGACTCACTCAGAATTGCCGTCGACGTATATATCGCGATATGGGGGACCATAGTATGGCTCGTCACAGGAGCGGAAAAAACATCCAAAGCGCAACAAAAACGTCTTCGCTGATTCGTCGACGCCCTTCTCTCGTGCTATCGCGGCAAGCAACGTTTCAATAAATTCATTCATACTGCGTGCGTTAAGTTCATTGACGACCATTATGTTGTTAAGCACGCCGATCTCTCCAGCACTCATCTCGAGCAATTGCTTTCGCAGCACCACCGTTATATCGAACCACTCCGTAACCGGCGATTCCTCAAATCCGATTATCACTGAAAATTGATTATTATCAGGCTGAAACCTGAAATCAGTCCCTAGAACGTCCCTCCCTAGACTGTCTATAAGGGCAGCGATTCTTGGTGTGAGCATCTTAATTTATTTCCGGTTTGATAGGTACGTGAACCTTTTTTTTCTCTTCGTATTCATCTTTCGAATTCTTGACCTGCGCTGCCTTATGAGTCGCGCTATTTTGTATTTGCTCCGCATGGAATTGGTGTTAGAAAAACGTACAGCGTTCCGCCACTAGCCACTGAAGTGGGGCTGAGACTTACTATAAAGGTTGTCACATTATGGTATAGCGGAAGAATGACGGTTTTATGAACGAGCCCGTGTTTGCGAATATTTCCACTTTTGCCCGGACACCCGGATCCGCACCCATATCTACTACTGCTTGGCAGTAGTTCATGGTCGCGAAGGTATTTGCCACGGGAAAGGATCGTTGCCGAGCGCTCGATGTCGAAAGGAATTCAGCAAGTTGTATAACCGGGCCCTTCGTTATCGATATTCGGGAAGAGCCTCGAATTTTTAGAGGAGGCGGAACATTAGCCAACGCGGCCCCGCTCCAAAGTGCGATGCAAACGAAAACACAGAAGCTCGATACCGCCCTCATAGCTTCCCAGAATTATTCATACACGACATGCACGCCTCAATCACGGTCAGCGTTTTTGTTCCAGAGCCTACGGCTCGCTTTAGGTAATTAAAATCCCGCTGGTCAAGATTGCCCCAATATTGATTCATGATATTCGCTTTCCATTGGCTCACGAATTTTGCTCCGCCATAC
This sequence comes from bacterium, assembly GCA_021778415.1. Taxonomy (GTDB): domain Bacteria; phylum Vulcanimicrobiota; class Vulcanimicrobiia; order Vulcanimicrobiales; family Vulcanimicrobiaceae; genus JAJYCL01. Next base: position 16,778 of record JAJYCL010000019.1, read on the forward strand.
GCATCGGGAAGCCCGATATCATGACCCGCTTCATGTAGGTCGCCCCATTTATTATATGCGTCACTTGTGCCTATTGTCCAATGATTTGTTCCATTGCTATTTCCAGACGGAGCGTCGCCGTCGACTATTCTAACGGTATTTATAATTTTTGGCGGCTTTTCCCGCTTTGCTCGTTGTGTCTCCTACAAAATGTACATCGACCTGTATGTGGATTTTTTTCCCGGAAACAGTTACCTTAGATGTGTACCCGCTCGGGTCGCTGTATGAGACCGGGTTATTGTTGTTGTACATGTAGCTTTTAGCGTAGAGATTGCCGTGCTACAACCGGCGAGGAGCGTGTCGAGACTCGCGGCAATGAGTCTCGACATTACATCCCTCTATTGCCTGGGCTGACCCAGCGCTGGTGGACCGGATCCCAGCGATAATCCGGATCGACGGTGTTACGCAGTACAGGGTCAAGCATGGTCGCGACAATTTTGTGCGCATCCATGTAATCACCCGGAACGGCAATGCCCTCAGCAATGGCTGGGTATGAGCGTTCCCAATGTGCTGGTGGCGGCGGAAAACTGCTGGGCAACGCCTCATTTCGGTTCGCAAACACATGTTCCAGCGCAAGGGCGAGATCGACCAAGTCCTTCGCGCGCGAACTCACCCTACCGTTTGGGTGAATGCGAACGTATGCGTGGACCTTATCGCCGATATGGCGCGGCAATGGCACGGCCAAGAGCTCAACGGGCTTAATCCCTGCGAACTCGAGAAGGGGCCGCCCTACAACAACGTTTTCCTTCCGATAACGGCTACGATGCTGAAGCGGTACGCTGGCACGTCTTCGATAATCAGGGCATCGGGAGTCTTCGTTATCGCAAACGAAAAATAATCTTGTAGGTCCGCGGCGGCCGCGTTGGTGATGAGATCCCTCGTCCCTTCCATGTTCATCGCGATGCGCGTTTCAATATCGATGTCTTTCGTACGTCGTGCTTCCGCCCGCGAGAATCTCAGGTCTAATGCGACCCCGCCCTTCAAGAGGAAACCCTCCGGCGAAACATGCTTCAATCGGGCGAGAAATCGATCGTAGGCGACCTCGCGCCGGAGACGCTTGACGTCAATAGCTTCATCCCTAGAGACTATTCCAAGGCGTTGAATGAGGGCTACTTCAAAGTCGCTCGGCGTCTTGTACGTTTTGACGTCCACCTATACGTACGCCTTATAGTCGTCGACGACAGAAAGCGCGCGGTCAATCATCTCGAGAACGCCGCGGCCGCGCGCACGCGCTTCAGCCCGTAGTTCGCTCTCGGTCGTCATTCCACGGCCAAGTGCTTGAGCAACAGCCATTTCGGTCTGCTCACCGAGATACGCGCAATCCACGATCGTGCGCGCCGGCGTCGTTGTCGGAACGCCGTTCACGCTTACAACCTTCGGGCGCTTCGTCATTGTATGCAGCTTAAAGCGCGCGCTCTTCTTACGACCGCGATGCTCACGCGGAACGGTAAACTCATACACGCGCGGATCGACGTCGGAAAGATCGTGAAGCGCGAGCGCTGTTTGATGCGACGCGATTGCGTCCTCACCAACCTTGCGCCATGCCGCAACGTAGTGGTCCTCATAGCGATCAGAGATGACCTGATAAACGCCTCGGTCAAAGCGCGCGATGCGCATGGTCCCATCCGGATCGCCTGCCATCTTCGCGAGCGTCTTGCGGGAGATCCCGAGGCGCTCAGCATCGGCCACGGTAAAGGTATGCCCGCGGCGCCCCCGTGCGAGGGCGATCAGTGGACGAAGTCTCTCGCGAGTGCCCTTGCTAACCATCGTTTTTAAGTATACAACGGGTACAAACCTATGACAACCCACATGTCATACCTTTGTCTCCACGGATGGCACTTATCTACAAACCGGGTGAAGGTCACGGATGTGGCCGTCACGATGACGGCGTGTGCCAGATTAGGTTCCGATTTTTGCGGGCACCTTTGCGAGGTGTAAGACTTCGGCGACGTGATCGCGGACGCGGCTACAAAGGGCTGCATCGTCGGCGAGGGATCGGCCGTACGACGGAATCATCGTGGTGAGTTTTTCACTCCACTGCGGCAATTCGCTCGCGTACAAGCGCTTGAAGATATCGAGCATAACGGCAACGGCTACGGATGCGCCCGGTGATGCACCGAGCACGGCGGCAAGCGAACCATCGGCGGCGGAAACCACTTCCGTGCCGAATTGCAATTTACCGCCGGCCTTCTCGTCGGGCATAATCACTTGCACACGTTGGCCGGCAACAATGAAGTTCCAATCCTTTGGATCGGCATCCGGGAAATACTCGCGCAACGAAGCGTATTTGCTCTCTTTGGATTCGAGCACCTGACCGACGAGGTATTTGGTAAGATCGAAATTATCACGACCGACGGCAAGCAGCGGCCCGATATTATCGCTCTTGATCGAACCGAAGAGATCGCCGAGCGAACCGTGCTTGAGAAATTTCGTTGAAAATCCCGCATACGGCCCGAAGAGCAACGAGCGCTTGCCATCGACGAAGCGCGAATCCAAATGCGGAACCGACATCGGCGGCGCACCAACGGAGGCTTTGCCATACACTTTTGCATGGTGACGATCGACGATCGCTTGATTTTCGCAACGTAAAAAGATACCGCTGACGGGGAAACCGCCGAAGCCCTTGCCTTCCGGAATGCCCGATTGCTGCAAGAGTTTTAAGGCGCCGCCGCCGGCACCGAGAAACACCGTCTTGGCTGCGAGTGTCCGCGTTGCACCGCTGGTCAGATCTTTCACGCTGACGTTCCACGTGCCGTCGGCGTTCTTTGTGAGATTTGAAACGTGGTGCGAATAGGAAATGGTGACATCGTTCTGTTTTTGCAGTTGCGCCAGCAATTGGCGCGTTACGGCGCCGTAATCGACATCCGTTCCGGTGAGCATGCGCGTCGCGGCGATTTTTTGCGCGGGATCGCGGCCTTCCATGATGAGCGGCATCCACTCCGAAAGCACGGCGTGATCTTCGCTGTATTCCATGCCGGCAAAGCAATGGTGCGCGCTCATCGCGTCAAAGCGCTTGCGTAGGAACGCGACATTCTCTTCGCCCCAGACGAAGCTGATGTGCGGAACATCGTGGATGAACGTGTCGGGTGCATCCATGGCACCTTTGCCGACCATATACGCCCAGAACTGTCGCGAGAGATCGTACTGCGTGTTCACAACGAGCGCGCGAGAGATGCCGACGCTACCGTCGGCATTCTGCGGCGTGTAGTTTAATTCGCACAGCGCGGCATGCCCGGTACCGGCATTGTTCCACGCATTGGAACTCTCTTCTGCCGGAGATCCCAATTGCTCGAAAATCTCAATCGACATTTCCGGACGAAGTTCTTTGATCATCGCGGCGAGCGTTGCGCTCATAATGCCGCCGCCGACGAGGACGAGATCGCATGATTTCATGGCCATAACCTCTCGATAATGAAGCCTGGGCGGCCGGGCCGATACGCCTTCTTCGACAGGCTCGCGTGCGACTTTTCCGGCAAACCGATTTTAATTTCCTTGATCGACGGAATGATAGACGACCAGCGAGTGTTCGAAGGACTCTGCGCTCAATGCCATCGGCCCGGAAAATGGCGTATTGAGCAAAAACGTCATGAAGAGCAACGTGCCGATCAATGCGGCCATCAGGCCCGATCCCAGCACATGCGGCCACGTCTGCTCCATATAGAGCAGGAACGTCATGCCGACGACGATGATGCCTCCGATGAGGAGCCCGAGCCACAAGATGGGCGACAAATGCTCGTTGGCTTGCAGCGTGCGTCGATTGCGGTCATCGGCAACGTTGTTGAGCGTTTGCAGAAATGCGACGCTGATCGATGAGGAGGCAACGGCCGGTTTCATCGTGGAAAAGGCGCGGTACATATCGCCGAGCGCCTTGCGAGCGAGCGGGCTTGCGCCGCCGGTCTGCGCCTGAATCGGCCATTCCTTGCTCACGACATCTTCCGTATACTCGCGAATGAGTGTGCGAAGCGACTGTTGTTCAGTAGCGGGCATACCGTTGGTTTGCCGGTAGAGCGTCGTCAACGTCGATGCTTCTTCTGCTGCGTTATCTTTTGCGGCACCGTAATTTTCCCAGACGGCGATCACGAGAAAACCGAGGAGCACGGCGTAGAGCGTACCGGCGGTGAGGAACAACGGAACGAGAACATCGTTGTGACCTTTCCCGACATGCCCGTGCATCGAGCGGCGCACGAAGACAACGCCAAGTGCGGCGAACAAAACGCTCGTTCCGATAATGAGAATCGCAATGCCTAAGGCAGTCATAGGTCCTATTTCTTTTTTTTTGTTACGGGGTGATTATTTTTTAAGAGTGGCTTCGGCGTTGCTCATGGCAAGCTGGATGGTCGGATTCAAGCCCGACCACGTTGCCCGAATCATGCCTTTGGGATCCACGACGATCATCGTCGGAAATCCCTGGACGGCAAAAAATCCGCGCGAAAGCGCTTGCGGATCAAGCGCGGCGTTGGGGAGATGATAGCGGCGTGCAAAATCGGCGACGACGACGCGATCTTCGCCGACATCAATCGGGATAACATCGACTTCGGGATGCAAGCGTGCATACGTTTGCACCAGCGGCGTTTCAATCTTACACGGTTCGCACCACGACGCATAGAAATCCAAAAAAATGACGCGACCGCGATGCGCCCACAGCGCATACGGTGGGCCATGCAACATCGTCCAGGTGACGCGCGGTGCGGGAAAGGCCTTGGCCGGAGAAAGATCGCGCGGAGCGATCACGAGTTTATAGATGACACCGAGAATGGCAAGGAGGGCAAGCACATCGAGTGCTCGCCCCCAGGACCAAAACGGCTTCTTTTCCGCGCTGTTAGTCGACGGCGAAGACGGCAGCGATGCCCTGTCCTCCACCGATGCAGGCCGACGCAACGCCGTAGCCGCCGCCACGCGCCTGCAAATCGCGAATCGCAGTGAGCGCGATGCGCGCGCCCGATGCACCGAGCGGATGGCCGAGCGCAATTGCGCCGCCATGGCGATTCAAGCGCGCATCATCACCGGCGATCCCCATCTCGGCCATACACGCCAAGACTTGCGGAGCGAAGGCTTCGTTGATTTCAAGCGATGTCACATCGCTCATCACCATATTTGCCCGCGCGAGTGCCTGCGGAATGGCATATGCCGGGCCGATGCCCATGATGTCCGGCGCGACGCCAACGGCGCCGCCGCTGAGCAAACGCGCCATCCACTTGACGCCATCCGCTTTGGCTTGCTTCACAGTGGTAATGACGAGCGCCGCCGCACCATCGGTAATGCCGCTCGCATTTGCGGGCGTCACGACGCCATCTTTGACGAAACGCGCGGGCATTTTGCCCAGACGTTCCATCGTCAGGCCGGAACGCGGCCCTTCATCGCGATCGATCGTTTGCGTGGTGCCTTTCGGGCCTGGAACCGTGACTCCGACGATCTCGTCGGCAAAATACCCATCGCCTTGCGAAGCGATGGCGCGCTCTTGGCTGGCAAGGGCGAAGGCATCGCACGCTTCGCGCGCTATCGAATATTTTTTCGCGAGATTTTCGGCGGTAATCGCCATCGGCGTGCCGGTGTACGAATCGGTCAGCGCCGTCCACAGTGAATCTTCAAACGGAATATTTGCTCCGAATGAAAAGCCCTGACGCGCACCACGCACGACATGCGGAGCTTGCGACATCGACTCTGCGCCGCCGACGAGTGCATACGTTGTTTCGCCTAAACGCAGCGATTGCGCGGCGGTGAGCAATGCTTGCAAACCGCTGCCGCACAAGCGATTCAGCGTGAGCGCCGGAACTTCGATGCGCAATCCGGTGCGTAGGCCGATATGACGAGCGAGATAAATGGCATCGGCACTCGTTTGCATCACGTTGCCGAACACAACATCATCGAATCGCTCTTTGGGGATCCCGCTGCGCGCAATGGCAGCGTCGGCGGCGGCAACGCCTAAATCGGTTGCCGTGAGGGCGGCGAGTTGGCCGCCAAAGTTGCCGAACGGCGTGCGGGCGCCCGCAACGACGACGACATCGGAATCTTGAATGGGTGTTTTCATGTCCCCCACACTTTCCCCGGCCTGCTTGCGGCCTCCCGGCAGGCGCTTGGAGCCTCTTTACCTAATTGGCGCGGGTCATGCCACCACAACACCGTCAAGCCGCCATCACGCTCGATGCCAGGTCAATGTCACCTGCGACCAAGACCGAGCAGATTGTCGATGCTTTCGATAAGCTCACTATGGGCGCGGTCCTCGAGATCGTCGCCGAGAACGACCCGCGCTCGCTCCGCAACGAGATGGCGCAGCTCCGTCCCGGAAAATTCTCGTGGGACTCCCGGAATCTCGGGAGCAACCGCTGGACGATTCGCCTTGAGCGCATCGATGAGAATGCCGATGGCGAGCTTTTCTTGCAGCACGTGCCATCTTTCTCTCCCGGAAAAGCTTCGACGCTCAAGGATCTCTCAACGCAGATGTCCGAGCGCTCGTTCAAAGCCGGCGAGACGATCTTCGACGAAGGCGAAATGTGGCCGTACTTGGGCATCGTTCGCTCGGGTAAAGTGATCTATACCCTGCTTTCGCCGGACGGCAAGACCCACACGCTGGGTGAACGCCTGACGCACGATACGCTCAACGAATCCGGATGCTTCGATTCCGGCGGCGCAACGACGCGCGCTGAAGCCCTCACCGATGCCGTGGTGGTGACGCTCCCCAGCGAAGCGATCATGCACGCCTGCCGCAACGATGCGGAACTGGCCGTCGGCTTCCTCATCGCCTCCTCGCAGGCGCGTCGCCGTTCGATCGATACCATTGCCGATTTGGCCTTCGCTCACGTGCTCCAGCGCGTCGCGAAGTTCTTGCTCGGATACGCGCGTACGTCCGTGGGGATGACTCGCGGACTTCCCGGCGTCGAAAATCTCTCGCAGGCGCAGATTGCCGCAGCTGCCGGAACCGTCCGCGATATGGCGGCCCGTGCGCTGCTTCTCCTCAAGAACGCCGGCGCCGTCGATCTCGACCGCGGCCGCGTCAAAGCCATCGATCGCGCCCGTCTGGAAGCCTTCGCCTCCAACGTCCAAGCGCCACCAGTCTAACCGGCGTCGCCGGCGTCACAATGAAAAACACGGGAGCCGCAAGGCTCCCGTGTTTTTTTTGTGGCGCCCTTCGAGACGCACGCTTCGCGTGCTCCTCAGGGTGACGGGGGCCCTTCGAGACGCGCACTTTGTGCGCTCCTCAGGGTGACGGTGTTCTGTCATGCTGAGGAGCGATGCGGAGCATCGCGTCTCGCCCTTCGAGACGCGCACTTTGTGCGCTCCTCAGGGTGACGGGGGGCCCTTCGAGACGCGCACTTTGTGCGCTCCTCAGGGTGACGGGGGCGTGCTCCTCATAGTGACGGTGTTCTGTCATGCTGAGGAGCGATGCGGAGCATCGCGTCTCGCCCTTCGAGACGCGCACTTTGTGCGCTCCTCAGGGTGACGGGGGGCCCTTCGAGACGCGCCCTTTGGGCGCTCCTCACGGTGACGGGGGGGCGCTCCTCAGGGGCCCTTCGAGACGCGTGCTTCGCACGCTCCTCAGGGTGACAGCTAGACTTTTTCTAGTTCGGCGGTTTGGGCGGATTGGTGATCGAAGGCGGCGCGTTTGGCTTGGGCGGCGGCTTCGGCGAGGGCCTGGCCCTTTGCCGGTTGGCCTTTGGCGGCGGCGCGGGTTTGCTGGCCGGCGAGGGCTTCGCTGCCTTTTCGCACCGACGCGATGGCGCTTCCGAGGCGCGCTTCCATTTCACCGAGCACATTGGCGGCGTAGGCATCGGCGCCGGCGCGAATCTTGGCGGCGCGTTCTTCTGCCTCACGCAAGACAACTTCGGCCGTGGTGCGAGCGCGCACAATAATCTCATGGTCGTCGAGCAATTCTTCGTGCTTGCTGGACGCTTCGGCAACAATAGCCTCGGCTTTTTCTTGCGCGGCGCGGATGACGCGATCCTGATCGCGCGCAATCGATTTTGCCAGCGTTACTTCCTCGGGCATCGTCGAGCGGACTTTCTCGACAAACTCCAAGAGCTTCTCTTCGGAGAGGATGCGGTAGCCAGCCGGCAACCACGTGCCTTCGTGAATATACGATTCAAGCTTCTCGAGGACGCGAACAACCGACATACGTTGACCTCCGTTAGCGCGCTGTGCGCTTAGCATCCATGACCCGCAAAACGGGACTGGGAACGAGTGTAGAGACTTCGCCACCGAGAAAAAAGACCTCTTTCACCAGCGATGAACTGACGAAAGAATATCCCGGATCGGACATCAGGAAAAACGTATCCACATCGGAGAGCGACCGGTTCATCATCGCCAGCGACATCTCGGTTTCAAAATCGGACACGACGCGCAGGCCCTTGACGATGACATCGGCGTCGCTGCGTTTGACATATTCTGCGAGCAAGCCGCGAAAATGTTCGACGCGAACGTTGGGCAGATGTGCAACGCAGTCGCGGAGCATCGCTTCGCGTTCTTCCAGCGAAAACATCGGATTGTGCTTTTGCGGATTGACGACGACAGCAACGATCAGTTGATCGAAGCAACGCGCCGCGCGAGCAACGACATCGAGATGCCCGTTGGTGGGCGGATCGAAGGATCCGGGATAAATTGCGCGCGTCATGCGCTAGTTGGGCGTAAAAAATGCGAGCGCGACATCACCGTAGACTTCTTCGCGCACCGGGCGATACCCCGGAAGATCCGGCAAAATCCGTTTGGCAGAATGCTCGTAAATCACATACGCATCCGGCGCGAGGAGCTTGCGCTCAAGCAGTAGACGGAACATCTGCAGCGGCGTTTCATCGGCATACGGCGGATCGGCGTACACGAGATCAAACGGGCCCTCAATGCGGTAGAGCGCGCGCTCGACGGGAGCGGCGACGACGGTCAGCGTTTTTGCAACGCCGAGGTGGCCGGCCGCTTCTTCAATCGCGACGGCGGTTTCGCGATGGCCTTCGACGCTCACGACGCGGCTGGCACCACGCGAGACGGCCTCAAAGCCGATCGCTCCGGTTCCGGCAAAAAGATCGAGAAATGCAGCGCCTTCGATGCGCTGCATGAGAATTGAAAAAAGCGACTCTTTAACGCGCCCCGGCGTCGGCCGAACGTTATTGGATTTGGGCGATTTGAGTTTGCGGTTATTGAGTTCACCGCCGGTAATACGTGGCATAGATTATCCGAACTCTAGAGCGTGGGTTGAGCAAAGACGGTAAGCGCATCGCTCAACTCATCGAGGCTCGTAATCGTTGCATGCGGTTTTGGAGCACCGGTGGGATAGCTCATCCCGTCGCCGTTCATCCAGATGGCCCGCATACCGGCCGCTACTGCACCAACGATATCGACCCGCGGATCGTCACCGACGTAGACGATTTTGTGCTGCGGGAGGGCCAGAAGCTTCACCAGCGCGGCAAAGGCCTGGGGCTCCGGTTTTTGTGCCCCGATTTGCGCACTGGCGAGAACCGACCCGCCGAAGCCAAGCCGTCGAGCCTTCTTCTCCTGAAGCGGATTCCAGCCGTTACTGAGGATGGCAATCGTCGCTCCGCGTCGAGCGAGTTCGCGCAGGACTTGCTTGGCATGCGGCTGCGGAACGCAGAGCGGATCGACGAGCGAGACGGCGATATCGAGAAACTGTTTGACGTAGGGCTCGGGATCGGAGACGGCGTGATCGCGAACGAACAAGCGGACGGCGTCTTCGATCGTCATGCGGCCGGCGCGCTGGGCCACGAGCAACTCGTCGATCTGCTTGCCTTGCGCTTCGAAGCCGCTTTTTTGCTCGCCGCCATGATCGACGATATGCTCGAGCAGGCGCAAAAATGCGACCCGCTCGAGTTTATTATCGATGATCAGCGTATGATCGAGATCAAAACCGATACCGAGTCCGGCTAAGCTGGGTTTTCCTGGCACGCCAAACACGGTATCGGTCCTCTTTTCGTTATTTCGGCGGCGGTCCCGTAACGACGCGCACGAAGCCGTCGGGACGAATCCACTTCGCCATAGCTGCTTGGACTTGCGCTGCCGTTGCCGAAAGTTCGGCTTTGGCATCAAGACGATCTTGATTGAGCGGAAGACCATCTTCAGCGTAATAGGTCAGCAGCCCGGCGAGTCCATCAAAACTCGCAGTGCGCAGAGGAACCGCACCCATGAGGAGCGCTTTGGCCCGCAGGAGTCGATCCTTTGCTACCGGTTTGGTCTGCATTTGCTTGAGGATGGCAGCGATCTGATTCTGCGCCGGAATGACGTTCTGCGGATCGGAGCCGTAGGTGAAGCTCATCGACGACACGTTTTTGCCGAGCGACGCGTTGGCACCGACATAATAGACGTAGCCGTGAACTTCACGCAGATCGTGGTAGAGCAGCGATGAGTAGAAGCCGCCCGAGAGGACTTGTTGCGCCACCATGAGCGGTGCATAATCCGGGCTGGTGCGACGGACATCGATCAGCTCTTCAAGCTTTGTCGTCGACTGCACGCGGCCGTGCGCCGGGACGTTGATCTGGCTCACGCCGTTGAGCGGCGGGACCGGAGGGAACACCGTTGGTTTCGGCCCGGTGGCTTTCCATGCGCCGAAGTATTTCATGATCGTTGCTTTGGCATGCGCCGGGGTGACATCGCCGACGATGACGATGGTGGTGAGATCGGGGCGATAGGCTTGTGCATACCACGCCTTCACATCGGCGAGCGTGATGGAGCGCACGCTATCGTCGGTGGCAAAGCGCGTGAGCGGATAGCCTGCCGGATAGAGGGCCTTCGCCAGTTGCACGGCCGCGAGGTGATCGGGAGCGTTGAGCATGCCACCGAGTTGCGCAATCGTTTGCGCTTTGATGATTTTGAACGCAGCTTCGGGAAGTGCCGGATGCAATTCATCATCAGCTAAGAGCGCGATCGCGCGGTCGAAATGTGCGGAAAGCGTATTCGTGCCGAACGACGTTCCAGCTTGAATGGAGGCTGCAATGGCATCGGCTTGTGCAGCGAACGCTTTGCGATCGTAGGTGGTCGTTCCAAAGCTGAAAAGGGCGGAAAGAAGATCGTTAACGCCTGATTGGCCTTTCGGTTCTTGCACCTGCGGATTGTTGAGAATGCTTCCCGATACGACGACGGTCTTGGTGACCGATTCCGGTTGCACGATGAGATGAATACCATTCGGCAGCATCGTTTCATACGGTGAAATGGTGCGCGCCGGAACGGCGAGATGATCGAGAACGCGCTGTGCGAAGGCCGGAAGCGGTTCGTGCTTGGAAGGCGGAATCGAATTGTCTTCTTTGGCCGTTCCGCTGCTGCCCATGGTGAGCTTCCCGTTGTTTTTCGGCACGGCGTAGGTGGCAACGCTTTTGCTTGCAACGAGATAGGTGCGCAGAACGCGGTTGACATCGGCGACCGTGACGTTCGCAAAACGCGCTTTCATCGCGTCGGGTGAGTGTAGGCCTTCAACGGCGACGGCTTGGCTCCACTGAAATGCCAACCCGGAAATGGAATTGCCGGAGAATTCAAGGCTCGCTATTTCGCTCCGTTTGGCAGCGGCCACGAGATCGCTTGGAACGCCGGTTTTTTGATACGACGCAACGACACCGCTAATGTTGGCGTCGGCGACCTCCGGTTTTTGGGCGACCGGCACGGCTGCGTAGAGAAATGCCATCGATGCTTGCGCGAAGGGCTGGATTTGAAAACCGGCTTGGAAAACTTTTCCTGCGGCCGCGAGATCGCCGAGCTTGCTGCGCGTGTTCGAAAGAACGTCGGCAAGAATTTGCCCTGCGGCGTAATCTTTGCTTGCGAATCCCGGCATACGATAGCCGCGCGCGACTAAGGTATATGGCTGGTCCGAGGTATCGCGAAAAATTTTCGCAACGACGGGCTTCAAGTGAACCGACGGGCGGGCAGGGAGTTTAGCTGCCGGAATATTCCCGAAAATTTCTTTTACCTTGGCAATCGTGGATGGACCGTCCACATCGCCGACGATGACGTACACCGCATTATTCGGGTGATACCACGTGTTATAGAAATTCAGAAGTTGCGGCGAATTGACGTCATTTTTAAAGCCCTTGACCGTCCCAAGGCCGTTCTTGGCATAGGGCGTTCCGCCGAGCAAACGATTCGTCATATTCTGAAGCATACGGCTGATCACATTACTGTTATCCATCGTTACTTCTTGGGTGATCGCGCCGCGCTCTTGATTCCACTGGCTTTGCGCCATCTGCGTGCCGGTTGCGCGCGAACGCTCGAGGCGCAAGGCGATATCGAGATATTGGGAAGGGACGGTGAAATAATATTGCGTGACCGCATCTTGCGTATCCGCATCGAAGCTGCCACCGACGACACTTAAGGTATCCATGAGTTGATTCGACGAGAGCGTCTTGGAACCGCGGAACATCATATGTTCAACGGCATGCGCCAAACCATCGACGGTTTGCTCATCGGAACCGACTTTGTAATTGAGCATCGTCGTGACCACCGGTGCGAGCCGATCGGTAACGACGACAATTTGTAAGCCATTCTTGAGAGTGGCGCGAGTGACGTGGAGCGGAGCGGCCGAAGCCGAAACCGTCATCCATCCGGCTACGCACAAGGCTCCTACGAGCGCGAGCGCCGCCTGACGTATAGAACGCACAGCGAAGTTCCCTTCCTAACGATATCTAAAAGAAGAAATGGTGAGAGCGGAAAGTCTTACGACTCCCCTATAGGCCTGTCTACGTTCGGAATCCGGGAAATGTTTCCTTATGAGCGGAGATACTGCGAGGTTACGACGATGTGAGGAGGCCCTGGGCGGAAGGGGTGGCCTCTACAGCGTTTCGTAGGCCGCTGTTACTGGAGCGAGCGAGCGTAGGGTCTTCGGCGAGGATGCCGATGGCAGCAGATTTTGCGCGCTTGTAAATGGCAATATCATCGCGCAGATCGCCGAAACGCAGACCGGAGGTACCGGATTGCGCGGTTCCGGCGAATTCACCGGGGCCACGCAGGGCAAGATCTTCTTCGGCGATTTCAAAACCGTCGATGGTGCGTTCCAATACCGCAAGGCGCACGCTATCTTCGGCATCATCGGCGGGCACGAGTAGACAGTAGGATTTTGCGGCGCCGCGACCGACGCGACCGCGCAGTTGATGCAGTTGCGCTAAGCCGAAGCGCTGAGCGTCGAGCACAACCATCACACTGGCGTTGGCAACATCGATCCCGACTTCGATGACGGTAGTGGCGACGAGCACATCGAGATCACCGCTTGCGAAACGTTGCATCACCGCATCTTTTTCTTTTGCGTTGAGTTTGCCGTGGAGTAAACCGACGCGAAGATCCGCGAGCGTTTTCGTTGAAAGTCGCTCGGCCACTTCGATTGCCGACGAGAGCCCGGCATCGGATTCTTCGATCGCCGGCGCGACGATGTACGCTTGCTGCCCACGGGCGACATTGGCGCGAATAAAACGTTCGATGCGATCCATGCGCGAAAGACGCACGACATACGTTTCGATCGGCGTACGCCCCGGCGGCAATTCATCGATCGTCGAGATATCGAGATCGGCATTATAGGTTTGCGCCAGCGTTCGCGGGATCGGCGTCGCCGTCATGTGCAGTGTGTGCGGGGAGCCGCCTTTTGAGCGCAATTTCGCGCGTTGGGCGACGCCGAAACGATGTTGTTCGTCGATGATCACGAGCCCGAGGCGCGCAAAATCTACACCATCGGTGAGCAGTGCGTGCGTACCGACGGCGAGCGATGCTTCACCCGATGCGATGCGTTGCGTCGCTGCGCTGCGCGATTTTGCTCCTTGGCTACCGAACACCGCTTCAACGGTGATGCCCAGCGGAAGCAGTAACGGTGCGAGTTTACTTGCGTGTTGCGCAGCGAGCACTTCGGTGGGCGCCATGAGCGCTGCTTGCAGTCCGTTTCGCGCCGCGAGGACGATCGCTGCTGCGGCAACCAGCGTTTTTCCGCTGCCGACATCTCCTTGGACCATGCGATTCATCGGAATATCGCGTGCCTGATCGGCCCAAAGCTCACCGATGACGCGGCGCTGGGCGTTCGTCAACGCAAATGGCAGCGACGCTTCAAACTCGGCCAGCAGCGTATCGGAGCCGGGCATCATCTGCGCATCGTGTTCGTGTTCGCGCTGGCGCCGACGTAATTCGGCGGCAAGCGCCATCGTGAGAAACTCTGCGAACACAAAGCGCTCTCGCGCTCGGGCGGCGCTTTCCGGGGAGTCGGGGGCGTGAACTTGGCTGTAGGCGTCGGGGAGCGATGGGTAGCCGAGTTCTTTTGCTAGTGCCGGCGGGAGCGGATCATCACCGACAAGGCCGAGCAGCGTTTGGAAATTTCGCGTGATGACGTTGTGAATTTTTCGCGTCGTGATCTCTTTGGAGGCGCGGTAGATCGGGACGAGCGCGCCGCGATACTCCTCGCCGTCGCCAAGCACGCGCCATTGCGTGACGTTGAGAGCCGGAGCGCCGATTTTCTGCGCTTCGTAGCGTCCGCGCACGAAGATGCGCATTCCGGCGTGCAAGCGCCCGAGGATGTAACGCCGGCGGCCGATCCATTTCGCAGTCAGCATCCCGTGATCGTCGGTGATGCGCGCATCGACAATTTCGAGATCGCGGACGCGACGCTCGTTCACGGATATTACGGTGCCGACGAAATTCTGCTCGCCTTCGCCGATTTTTACTTGCGACGTCGGCGTGGCAAAGCGCAAATCTTCGTAGCGGAACGGAAACGTCTGCAACAAATCCAAAGCCGTGCCGATACCAAGCGACAGCAACGCCGTCGCCGTCTTCGGCCCGACATCTTTCAGTTCGTGAATGCGCACCACACCCGAATACGCGCAAACGAAGAATCTGCCCTCGTTCGTCTCACTTCTATGTCTCCGTCCCGCACCTCCCTGTCATGCTGAGGAGCGATGCGTAGCATCGCGTCTCGAAGCATGAGGAGCGATGCGTAGCATCGCGTCTCGCCCTTCGAGACGCGCACTTTGTGCGCTCCTCAGGGTGACAGGGGGCCCTTCGAGACGCACGCTTTGCGTGCTCCTCAGGGTGACAGGGTGCTGTCATGCTGAGGAGCGATGCGGAGCATCGCGTCTCGAAGCACCATCAAAACGGAGCACGCGAAGCGTGCAACATTGGCCGCGGCCCTTCGAGACGCGCACTACGTGCGCTCCTCAGGGTGACGGGGGGCGTGCTCCTCAGGGTGACGGGGGGCTATGAGCTCATGGCTAGGATGCGGGGTTCGGGGAGTTCGGTTATCGGCTTTGCGTGTTTTTCGCCGTTTGGCAAAACTGCGATGATGTCGTTGCCGGTTTGGAAGCGGCCGAGATCGGCGTCGAGATGATCGGCGGCGGAGCGAACGCGATTGACGAGCATTTTCATTTCGTGCAACGCGTTTGATGAATCGACGGCTCTTTGCGTGAGTTCGTGCATTGCGATGACGACTTCGCTGATCGCATCGGCTTGGCGTTGCGAAGCAGTATCAACGGCAACCGAAAGACCAGCTACGTTTCGGAATCGTTCAGCGACATTTTCCAGCCCGCGTACTTGACGCGTCGTTTCCGCGGCAACATTATGCGCACGAGATTCGATTTGCATGACGGCTTCACGAATGCGTTTGGCCGCTTCCCCGGAGGAACGCGCATCGTCGGCCGATTCGTCGGAGAGCTTCGAGACATCTTCTACGCCACGCAGAATGACGTGCAAGGCGCTTGCGGCTTCATTTGCTTGCGACGCGAGCGTACTTGCCGACTGTGTCGAAATGGCGATTGCACTCGCGACATCGCGCGATGTGGACTGAATGAGCGACGTGCGAATCGACACATCACGAACGGCCTGGACGGATCGATCGGCGAGTTTGCGAACCTCGTCGGCGACGACGGCAAATCCGCGCCCGTGCTCACCGGCGCGCGCCGCTTCGATTGCGGCGTTAAGAGCGAGCAAGTTGGATTGTTCCGCGATATCTTCGATCACGGAGAGGATGCCATTGACTTCGCTTGCAGCAACTTGCAATTTTGCTGCTGGGTCTTCGAGGCGTGCAAGCTCGCCGCCAATGGTCGAGCCGCCGCTGATGAGCCCTTCAAGCAATGCGCCCGATGCCGTAATTTCACTTCGTGCCGAGGCGACGCGCACGCCGGCCCGCCCCGACCGTTCTTGCATCGACTCGAGGCGAACGAGCGTATCGTCGACGACCGATGATGCGCTCCGTGCAACATGCACCAGGGCTTCGTTTTCGGCTTCGACGCTTCGGATCGATGTTGTCAGGACATCGATTTCACGCGATGACTCGGAAAATTCACCCTTGAGGGCCCGAGCCGAGCTCACCATCGCTCCGGCTTCGGCCCCGATTTTCGTCGCGGCAGCAGTCGTTTGATCGGCCGTAACGCCTTGCTCGGCAATGCGTTCTTCGACTGCTCCGATGTGTCGTTCCGTCTCTCTCGTTGCCCGAAGAACATCTCGTCCGGCGACGCGGGCCTCCTCGATCGACGTTCTCACCCGTGCAATGAGAGCATTAAACGCTAAGGCGACGCGACCGAGATCGTCGCGTTGCGACACCGGCAATTCTTCGCGCAGGTCGAGGCTCGAACTGATGCGTTCCATCGAATTCGCAGCGATGCGTGCTGTACCAAGGGTTAACCGCGGCAATAAAAAGATAATTGCGACGGCGAGAAGGATGACAACGACAAGGATCACGCCGCCTGTTACGATCGCCGTCATGCGTACCGGAGCCACAATAACACTCGTCGGAACAAATGTCGCAAACGTCCAACCGACGTATGCCACGGGGGCGACACCAACCGTTGCCGTGTCGGATGTAAACGGGCTCTTGGACGTCAACGACAGCGCATTTGCGGATGCAAGATGTGCGGCAATTGCGGGAAGGTTGAGTGCAGGAACTCTTGGTCCGAGCAATCCGCCGCGGCGAAGAACCGATGCTTTTTGCGGATCCAGGCGCGTGAGCGAAGCGAGGGTAAATTTCGTTCCGTCGGACGAGCGCAACACAATGCCATTGCCATCAATGAGCATCGCCTGCGTTCCGTCGGCGTTTCGCGCGCCATCAACAATGGCGAAAATTTGCGCCAGCGACACCTCAACGGCGATGATCCCAATAACGCCATTATCGCCCATAATGCCCGATGCGAAGTAGAGGACGATATCACCGCCTGGTTTGCGGAATACTTGCGGAGCCGCCGAACCGCCGCCTTGGGCTGCACTGAGAAGTGCAGAATTTACCAGTTTTTTCGGATCGATTTCCGGCGCTCCGTACAGAGATTTTACGAACGTTCCGTCTGCGCGATAGAGAAGCATCGCTCCGGAATCTGGGACGACATTTTCAAGTGCAGCTGCTTCATCGGATCTAAGAAGCGCACCGCGCGCTGCTTGGATGAGCGTGGTTTGTTTGGCGAGCATCTGCGTCGCATACATTTCCGAGGCAATATAGCTTTGCACTAGAGCTGCGGAGGCTTTTGCTTGCGAGCGCACCGCACGCGCCGACGATTCGGTTTGCGCTCGCCATTGCATCGCCACTGCAACGAGCGCGAGTGCAATGAGCGGAATGATCGTAAACGCAGCACTCCAGAGAGAAAGACGACCAAAGCGAAGTGTACGTAATGACATACTCCTATTACGAGGCTTCAAGTTTATCCCTAGCTCAAGGATAAGTAATGCATGCCTTAACAGGCGCCGCCATCCTGAGGAGCACGAACCGCAACGCTGTCATCCTGAGGAGCACGAACCGCAACGCTGTCATCCTGAGGAGCACGAACCGCACCGCTGTCATCCTGAGGAGCACGCGTAAGCGTGCGTCTCGAAGGATCGGCGCGCGATGCGAGTCGTTGGATACCGGGCCAATCGCTGGCGATGAGAGCGCGTTTTTTTGCACGCGACCAGCCTTTGAGTTGCTTTTCGAAACGTATTGCATCATCAATGCGCGGATACGCTGTGGCGAATACGAGTTTTAGCGGACGTCGCGCATAGGTGTAGCAGGTTTCAAACGCACCATAATGATGTTGACCGATTCGCTTTTCAACATCGGAGGTAACGCCGACATAAAAACTACCGTCGCGGCACTCGAGCATATAGACGTGATATTCTTCCATCGCAGATCACATCACGCGTATCTCGTGGAACGGCAAGCCTTATCGCCCGGAGGCTTTCAACGCGCTGTCATGCTGAGGAGCGATGCGGAGCATCGCGTCTCGCCCTTCGAGACGCGTGCTTCGCGTGCTCCTCAGGGTGACAACGTGCTGTCATGCTGAGGAGCGATGCGGAGCATCGCGTCTCGAAGCATCATCAAAACGGAGCACGCGAAGCGTGCAACATTGGCCTGGGCCCTTCGACCCTTCGAGACGCACGCTTCGCGTGCTCCTCAGGGTGACAACCTGCTGTCATGCTGAGGAGCGATGCGGAGTATCGCGTCTCGCCCTTCGAGACGCACGCTGCGCGTGCTCCTCAGGGTGACAGGGGGCGTGGTCGTCAGGGTGGTGGTGTTCTGTCATGCTGAGGAGCGATGCGTAGCATCGCGTCTCGAAGCATCATCAAAACGGAGCACGCGACGCGTGCAACATTGGCCCGGGCCCTTCGAGACGCGTGCTTCGCACGCTCCTCAGGGTGACAGGGGGCGTGCTCCTCAGGGTGACAGGGGCCGCGTGCTTCGCACGCTCCTCAGGGTGACAGACAGGGGTTAGCTGCCGGCTTTGGGGATTTTTCTTCGGAGGAGTTCGTCGCCGATTTTGGCGAGGGGGATTTCGCGGAACGCTAAGAGTGCGAGGAGATGGAAGATGAGATCGGCGGATTCCCAGATGAGTTCGTTATCGTCTTCGTTCTTTGCGGCGATGACGACTTCGACGGCTTCTTCGCCGAGTTTTTTGCCGATGCGATCGACACCGCGTTCGTAGAGTTTGGCAATATACGAATCCGGCGGTGGATTCTTTTTGCGTTCTTCCAAAATCGCCAACAAGTGAGCAATTGCTTCGAAGAACGCGCCGTCGTCTTCGATTTCGTTTTTCTTAGGCTCGAGCAACACTTCCGAGAAGCACGTCTCCGTGCCGGTGTGGCATGCCGGGCCTTTGGGCGCGACGCGATAGAGCACGGCATCGCTATCGCAATCGACGCGAATTTCGACGACGCGTTGGGAATTGCCGGATTCATCGCCTTTGCGCCAGAGTTTTTTACGACTACGACTCCAGAGATGCGTTTCGCGCGTTGCTATCGTGCGCTTGAGCGCTTCACGATTTGCCCAGGCGAGGGTGAGCACGAGGCCGCTGCGGACATCGCTGATGATCACGGGAACGAGCCCGTCATCATTCCATTTTATGTCGTCGATTTCCATGGTCGTATAGGGATGCCGCGTGCGGCTAAGGCTTCCTTCAATATCGGGAGTCGAATTTCACCAAAATGAAAAAGCGAGGCGGCAAGCGCGGCGTCGGCATCGGCGATGAGAAACGCATCGGCGAAATCGTCGATGCTTCCGGCGCCGCCCGATGCGACAATAGGCACATTCGTTCGTTCGCGGACGGCGCGAAGTAACGCGAGATCATAGCCCTGTTTCGTTCCATCCCGATCCATCGAGGTGAGCAGCACTTCACCCGCGCCGGTTGGGCCCGTCATCGCGGCAATCCAATCGCCGACATCGTGCTCCGTCGCGGTACGACCGCCGTCAATGACCACATTCCAACTCTCGCCAACGCGTCGCGCATCGACGGCTAAGACGATGCACTGCGATCCAAATTCGGCTGCAGCATGATGCACGACGCTTGGATTGCGCACGGCCGCACTATTGAAGGCGACCTTATCGCATCCTGCGCGTAGCAATTCGCGCACGTCTTCAACGCTGCTTACGCCGCCGCCGACGGCAAAGGGAATGGAGAGTTCGCTTGCGATCTGTTTGACCATCGAGCGCGTTGCGCTGCGGCCTTCGACTGTTGCCGTGATATCGAGGAAGACGAGTTCATCGGCGCCGTTGCGTTCGTATTCACGCGCTAAGGCAACCGGATCTCCGGCATCGCGTAGCGCGACGAAATTAACACCCTTGACGACGCGACCTTCGCGGACATCAAGACACGGGATGATGCGTTTTACGAGCATGATGGGCGTGATTCCGCGCGCAATTTGGTGAGCGCATAGAGCGCTGCGATTCGTGGGACCGGCACGTTGAAAATGGAGGCGAGTTCGAGCGTTGCGCCGACGATCGGTTCTAATTCTAAGGCGCGTCCGGCTTCTAAATCTTGGAGCATCGAGGTTTTCACATCGGCGACGCTTTGAATATGCGCCATGCGCGCGTCCACGGTTTCGGCAACATCGATGCCGCTGGCGTGCGCGACGGCGCGGGCTTCAATGACAATCTCGCGCAGGAGTGCGCCGGTATCTGCATCGTCGACCATCGTGCGAACGGTCGCTCCGGTAAGCGCGCTGACCGGATTGAGTGCGACGTTTCCGAAAAGTTTGCGCCAGGTGGCGACGCGGATTTCATCTTCCGGTTCGGCCTGCAAGCCCGCTGCGCGAAAACATGCAGCAAGACGTTGCACGCGTTCGCTGATAACGCCGTGTGCTTCACCGAGCGGATAGCGAAAGTGTCCCTCGTGCCGCACGAGCCCGGGCTCGAGCAGCGTGCCGGATGCATGAACGACGCCGCCGATCACTCGCGAATCGGGGAGTTGAGCGCGGAGCGCCCCATCGGGATCGACGGCGCGCACTGGGCGATCGGGAAAATACCAAAAGGGCAGCCCATTTTGCAAGGTGAGAATAGCGGCATCGCGAGACGGGCCTTGCACGAATTGTTCGAGCAACTCGCGCGTTTGATGCGCTTTCGTGCAGAGCACGATGAGTTCGACGGGCGGCAACGCGCGCACATCCGCTTCGGCTTGCAATGTTACGTGCATCTCGCCGAAATGGGTGCTCGACACGCGCAATCCGTTCGCGCGAATGGCCGCAAGGTGTGCGCCGCGGGCGACGACGCTCACGGTATTGCCGGCGCGCGCCAGCATGGCGGCGACAAAGCCGCCGATGCCGCCGGCACCGACGACCGCTAGACGCATTCGAGCACACAAAACGAGAGAATCATCAAGTTTTGATGTACGCCGTGAGGCGAAGCGTCCCATGCCTTGGCTCGAGTGCCAGGAACCTTCTTCAGCGGCGCAAAGCCCGCAGCGATGAAAGTTCGCATTGCAACGCTGCTTTTTGCGTCCATCCTGCTGGCATCGTGCGGCGGCGGCGGCGCAGGTGCGGGTTCGGCCCCGAGCGTTCCCGTCGCGCCGACGGCAACGCCGAGCGCAACGCCGGCGGCGACGATCAATCTGAGTTCGTGGGATTCTTCGGCTTGGGTCAAACACGATGGGTACGCCAACGGCGGCGCGTTTGCCGTCGCGTGGTGCGCAAATCACGCCGTCACGCAAACGCCGAATTTGGTGATGACCTTGGATACGAATGGATGCACTGCGAATTCCGTCTGCCCGGCGGGCTGCGCGGGGCAAGCGTATGCGTCGGCTGAGATGGCGACGAGCGCGACGTACGGCTATGGAACCTATACGGTTGCGATGCAGGCGGCGAAGGGATCGGGCGTTGTTTCGACCTTCTTCACCTACATCAATACGACGCCCGGCGGGCCGGAAACGAATGACGAAATCGATGTTGAGATTCCCGGAGCGAGAACCACGACGTTGGAAGCGACGTATTACAAACTCGGTGACGCCGGCGTTTCCTCGGTGATCAACTTGCCGTTCGACGCGTCGCTGGCGATGCACACCTACAGCATCGTGTGGCTACCGAATTCCATCTCGTGGGTGGTCGATGGGCAGACGCTGTACACGGCAAACGGATCGCCGGCAACGATGCCGACAACGCCGAGTAATCTGCTCCTGAATTTCTGGGCCGGAAACCCGCCGTGGCTCGGTGCATTTACCTACACCGGGCCGCTGCAAGTGCTCTACGGCAGCGCGAGTTTTACACCCGCGCAATAAATTTTGGAGGCGACGGGCAGATTTGAACTGCCGAATGGGGCTTTTGCAGAGCCCTGCCTTACCACTTGGCTACGTCGCCGTATCTGGAACTGGAGCGGGTAGTGGGAATCGAACCCACGCAGCAACCTTGGGAAGGTCGAAGGCTACCATTACATCACACCCGCGCAAGCGCTCACGTCGGTTCGGTCATCTCCAATCCATGTCCTACTAGCTTTCCGCGCCGCTGGCCCTTCGAGACGCGCACTGCGTGCGCTCCTCAGGGTGACGGAGCTCCCTGTCATGCTGAGGAGCGATGCGAAGCATCGCGTCTCGAAGCATCATCGAAACGGAGCACGCGAAGCGTGCAACCTTTCCCCCTGGCCCTTCGCCCGCCGACGGGGGCCCTTCGAGACGCGCACTGCGTGCGCTCCTCAGGGTGACGGGGCTTTTTGTCATGCTGAGGAGCGATGCGTAGCATCGCGTCTCGAAGCATCATCGGAACGGAGCACGCGAAGCGTGCAACCTTTCTCCCCGGGCCCTTCGAGACGCGCACTGCGTGCGCTCCTCAGGGTGACGAAAGGGGGAGGTGCGATGGTTCGCGCATGTGCTGGGGATGACGTGGATTTATGCCTTGCCGGCTTGGGTGATGCTCGCAATGTCCGTGCTCATTTCCCTTGCAATAACTATCGTGTTGCTGCGATGGTTTCGCAGGTCGGCGTTTCATCGGGCGGAGATTTCGCATAACGATGTTGCTGGGCCGGTCGTGGCGACGGCCGGAACGGTGCTGGCAGTGATGCTGTCGTTTATGGTGGTGACCGTGTGGCAGCAGTTCGATCAGTCGGCGGCCAACGTGCAAACCGAAGCGGCATCGCTCTCGGATCTTTATACCGTTACCAACGGGCTTCCCAATAGCGTTCGAGGCTCGTTGCAGAAACAGATTACGGGATACCTACGGACGGTCATCACCAAGGAATGGCCGTTGATGCGGGTGGGATTAGTGAGCCCGGCTGCACGTCATGATCTCTATGCGCTTTACCGGAGCATTGCGGACTATACGCCGCACACGCCCGAGCAACGTGAGGTTCGGGCCGGTGCGTTACGGACGCTTCAGACGGCCATCGACGCGCGGCGACGGCGCATTTACGATAACCAGGAAGGCATTCCGGGGGTTCTTTGGGCCGTGATGCTGGCGACGAGCGTGATCACCTTG
This sequence comes from bacterium, assembly GCA_021778415.1. GTDB lineage: Bacteria > Vulcanimicrobiota > Vulcanimicrobiia > Vulcanimicrobiales > Vulcanimicrobiaceae > JAJYCL01. Next base: position 39,896 of record JAJYCL010000019.1, read on the forward strand.
AGTTTTCTCTTCTTCTTTCGCATGCACGATGAGCGAACGCATATTATTTTCACGGGCGGGTTGGTGATCATCATTGTGATCGTGTGCGTCCTGATTGCCGAGCTCGATTATCCGTTCCGCGGCGACATTAGCATCGCGCCGACGTCGCTACAAAATACGATGGATTACATTCACACGATCACTACGAAATAATATTGATGGATCGTGAGACGACGACGGCGATGGCGACGAATGAGATCCCCGATTCAAGCAGCATGAGCATCTTTGCCGAGCGGGTGAGCGGCATCGTATCCGTGGGGCTAAACGCGAGCGCGTTGGTAAACGCGACGTAGAGATAATCGAGAAAGAGCGGCTTCCACGTTGCATCGATGCAGCGGGCCTTATTGCCCGAGAGCGTCATCTGCGGAAAAAGAAAATCGACATCGCGCAGTTCGGCTTCGGAATGGGCATGAGAACGCGGTTCCGGGCCGCCGCCATCGATCTCCCAAAACCAAAGCCCGAATACTAACACGTTCGACAACCATATTTGGCCGCCGGCGACGAGCAATTGCGTTCCGACGACGGCATGCAATTGCGGATGCACGATATGAAAGACGAGCAAGAGAACCGATGCGAGATTAAAGAGATTGACAACCGCGATCAGCGCGATGGACCACGCGCGCTGCAGCTTGGTTTCTTCATGACGCGAGGGCGAAAAAACGAGCAACGGCACGAGCATGGCGAGCACGATGAGCGGCAAGACCCACGCCGGCCCAAGCGAGAGGCGCGGCGGCAAAAAGAATTGCAGGGCCGCCGCCCCGAGGACGGCGAGGGCCGCGTGCCAACGCGGTTCGTGATGTGCCCGAGGGCTGCTATGAACGGCCATGCGCCTCTCGTTCCGCGTCTGCAACCTCGGATACTCTTGGCGAGTCATTCTGGGCATGAGCGATATGATTGAATTTACTCGCCCCGATGGTGCTATGGCACCCGGATATTTCATTAAACCCGCCGGAATCGATAACGCCCCGGGCATTGTGATGCTCGAAGAATGGTGGGGCCTCAACGACCAAATTAAGGAGACGGCCGATCGCTTAGCGAGCGCCGGATTTCGCGTGCTGGTGCCCGATTTATATCGCGGGCGCGTTGCAGCGACGGGCGATGAGGCGAATCATCTTGCGCAGGGGCTGGATTTTAAAGACGCGGCCACGCAAGATGCGCGCGGTGCAGCTATGTATCTGGCGCGCAACGGCGCAAAGGTGGGCGTCATGGGATTCTGCATGGGCGGTGCGCTGACATTATTGTGCGCCATGCACGTGCCGGAGTTTGCTGCAGCCTCGGTGTGGTATGGTTTTCCGCCCGAAGAAGCGGGCGATCCGGGAGCGATCACCATTCCGGTGCAGGGCCATTGGGCACTGCATGATGAGTTCTTTTCCATTGCGCGCGTCGATGCGATCGAAAGCGCAATGAAGGCGGCGGGCAAGACGCCGGAGTTTCATCGCTACGATGCAAAGCACGCCTTCTATAATCCCGGCGGCATCGGCAATCATCACGAAGAATCCGCCGAACTCGCCTGGGAACGCACGCTGGCGTTCTTTCATCGCACGCTGCGTTAACCGCAGCGCTTACCGTTAGTGCTGAAAGAGCGTTCCGGCGTTGATCGGAGCGCTCCGCAGCGCGCCTTGCGAGAGATGCCATTTGCTCAGCAGCGCGTCATACGTGCCATCGGCAATGACGGATTTTAGCGCGTTCTGAATCTGCGTCAGTAACGCCGCATTGCCTTTGCGCACGGCGATGCCGTAGGGGACGGCGGCGAATTGTCGGCCCGCGACTTCGTATTTTTTGCCGCCGTCGAGCGTGAGCGCGAGGTAGGACGCTACCGGGTAATCGGTGATGTGCGCGTAGGATTTTCCGGCGAGAAAGAATTTCAACGCCGCATCATCCGTTGGCGCCGTGAGCAACGTAATGGGGCCGAGACCCAGCGACGTACACGTTTTGGAGGCGGCGGTTGCCGCATCGAATTGCGAGGTGCCGGCTTGCAGATCGACGGTCATGCCGCAGAGTCCGGCGAGAAAAAAGATGCGTCGCGGATTGCCGTGCGGCACTAAGATTCCGCTTCCCGCGATAAAATAATCGAGAAAATTGACTTGCTTTTCGCGATCTCGCGTATCGGACATCGCCGACATTGCGATATCGATTTTGCCCGCCTGGACATCTTTGATGAGGCTGTTAAAATCGGTGTTTTCAAAAAGGACCGGACGGCCTAACGCTTTGCCGAGCGCTTGGGCAAGATCGTAATCAAAGCCGGTGACTTGTTTGCTTGCACCTCGATAGAACTCCAGCGGCGCATACGAGATATCGGAACCGATGCGCAGCGGTGCAGCGGCCGAGGTGACGGCCGGAGCCGCCGAGAGAGCCAGCGCGCACAAAAGGGCGGCCGAAATGAGGCGGGCACGAAACGTCGATCGCATGGGAAGGCGGCTTCACCAAAAGACAAAGGCCCGCCTGCGGCGGACACTTGTGGAATCGATGGTGCCAAGGGCCGGGATCGAACCGGCGACACCGCACTTTTCAGGCGCGTGCTCTACCAACTGAGCTACCTTGGCATGGATGAAATTGCCGCTCGGGCGACCGCGCATGATTCTCGGGCCCGACTCAACTCCCTTCGTATCTTTGTCGCTTGTAATGCAAAACAACGCTGCAAATTTAGGAGCGAGCAAAAAGCAGTAAGGGGCCGAGATCGTGCTTGTCGGCGGCCTGTAGGGCCTGGACATATCGCGCCCGGGTCTCCCCGGCATTCACAAGGCGTAGGCTGCCCCATGTGAAGGGCGGCTGCCCAAGATGGCACACGAGAAGATCTCCGACAAGACGCGAAAAGCGCCCGTTTCCATTTGGGAACGGATGAATGTACACGAGTCGGTGACTGAAGCGCACCGCGATTTCGTCCGGCGGATAGGTGGCATGTTCGATCCAATATCGCGCATCGTCGATAGCTTGCTGGACTTCCGTGACGATGCGATGTGCCTCGACGCCGATATTGCGGGGAGTCGTACGATAGTGCCCAGCCCAATGCCATACGTCTCCAAACATTCGATGGTGAAGTTTTTTTAGAAACGCGCTATCGAGAATATCGCGCCTGCGGGAATCGGCCCAGCGTTGAGCGGCATCGATATTTACCTGTTCGGCTTCATTTAACTCGTGCCGCAACGTGATGTACGACGGGATGAGCGCTTCGCGCTCCTCGTCGGCGAGGGGCGTGTTGGCCTCATCATCATTGTCGAAGAGAGGATCAGGCATGATCCGGTTCCTCGTCCCACAGGCCGCGTAGCGAGCCGGAAAGGATGACGTCGATCATACGCCGTTGTTCGGCGGCAAGATCTGACGTGAGGAGCGCCTGATTTTCAAGGCGCATCGTGTGATCGAGCCGCGCGATCTGCGTCCGCGCCTTCTGCGTGGCGCGATCCCGCAGCAAATCGTCGAGAGGCTCGATCGGCACGAAGGCATAGACGAAGGCACAGTTCATCGCCGCGGCGGCCTGCCGCAGTGTCCTCAATGTGGTCGCACCAGAAACTTCCGCTTTCTCAATGGCCGGGATTCGCGAAGGCACAACGCCCATACGAGCGGCAAGTTGACGAGCCGTCATCCCCAAGGACTCCCTAATGGCCTTCACCCAGCCTTTTGGAGGAGCCTCGATCGTCATTGCCCGAAGCGGCGCAAGTCGCCGCTCCAATTGCTTGCGGGCAAGGGTCGCGTACTTTTCGTTCATAAATATGTATCCTAACCGGACACAAAATAACACTTCTAAGTGAACAAATCAACCAGATAGCAACACTTAAAAGTGAACATGTTTCGCAAAAGCCATGCCATGCCGCCCCAGCGCCCGTGCTTTTAACTGCTTCTACTTCATTAAACGAAGCCTCAGAAAAGCAAAAACCCCCGATTTCTCGGGAGTTTTCGCATCCGGTCCACTGTAAGGAGGCCCGGGAAATGGCGACGCTGGTGGGGCTCGAACCCATGACCTCCGCCGTGACAGGGCGGCGCTCTAACCAACTGAGCTACAGCGCCAAGGTGGTGGGCACGGTTGGGATTGAACCAACGACCCCCCGCGTGTGAAGCGGATGCTCTCCCACTGAGCTACGCGCCCGTAGAGGGCCCACCATTGGACGAGACGTCATAGTATCCTACGAGCGGTGCCTCTGTAAAGCGACCTCTCTCGCTCTTGAAGCATTCTCTTTTGGAGGCCGCGAAGGAGCTCCGGTATGCTTACTGACTTTCCTCTGGTGTGGCGCTTCTCGGTGCCGTTCGCCGATATCGATATGATGCAGCATGTGAACAACGTGGCCTACATTCGGTGGGCCGAAACGATGCGCGCCGAATATTTTTCGCAGGTGATGCGTTCGGATATCAACGGGGTGCTCGGCATGATTCAGGCGACGATCGATTTTTCATACGAGCGGCAACTGAGTTATCGCGAACGTATTGCCGTCGGCTGCCGCATCTCGCGGATCGGTAATAAATCGTTCGATTTCGACTACGAGATTTGGTCGGCCACGCAGGAGCACGTGGCGGCTCGCGGGCGCACCACGATGGTGGCATTTGATTTCGTCTCGAACTCCACCGTCGCCGTGCCCGAAGAATGGCGCGAGGCTATTGCCGCCTACCAGCGAGGACCGCAGCAAACGTTTTCCTGATCGGTGCCGGCAGCGCAGCGAGAATGCGCTGCAGATAATTGCCTGGGCCTCCGATATAATCGGTGGAATCCGGGAATCTTCGTTTCGTGCTCGCGAGGCGCTCTTTTACGACGGTGATCGCCGATCGCGCTTTGCCAATGCGCGCTTCATCGTAGAGATACCCGGCAAGCGCGGAAAGATCGAGAGACTTGGATTCATTTGCCGCGTATTGGGCGAGCGCGGCATCGGCATCATGCGCTACCAAAAGCGGGTAATAGTGCGTGACGTTTTCTATCCGGCCATTGCGAGGTTCGAAAACTTCGACAGGCAAGAACGCGCAACATTGTGCGCCGAGTGTATACGCGAAGGTATCATTTCCGACAACAAGGAGGGCCTGGTGATGCGCGCCCCGTCCAAACGATTCCCACGTGTTGCCGAAATCTTTGCGGATCCAGTTTACGCGGGAGGCACCACTGAATCCGATAAAGCTCGAAACGCAGCAATTATTTCCTCCAGACCATTCATCGACGACCACAAGCGATTGCCGCGAGTTCGGCATCGCCAGGATTGCGAGACGATAGGCGGCGCCGCCATCGGTCGATAGTGAGCCGATGAGTGTGTGCCGGCGGTAGACCCGTATGGCACTCCTGAATGATCGGAACTTTACGATGTGCCCTCGATACTTAACAGGCGCAACGCGAGCAGCGACGCGCACAACGAGGCGAAGATCGCCGCGATGAATCTCGCGAATCATACTTGCGCCGGAGTGAACCTGCGTGACTTCGGCGGGAAACCACTGCGCGACGGTGAGCGGCTCTTCTGCCCCCACGCGCCCCGCCGTAGCAACGGCCAGCATCGCAACGAGCAGCGCGATGAGCATCGGCGGCACGCCGGAGCGGATTTTCGTGCGAGGAAACGGATGCATTTATGGCTGAGGAGATTCGCCGCGATGGAGCTCGCTACTGCTTGAGGTGATCTGATATGAAGCCTCAACGCAGAACACGGGGAGCCAAGATTATGGTCTATGGGGATTTTTTTTGCTTCGTTGCATCAGCGATGTTATTAGCGCAACGTACGAATCTCGGCGTCCTACACAATCGCCCTGCCGTCGCATTTTCATTGAGCAACGAATTTTTCCGTTAGTAAGAAATATGAAATGCTGCGAGATATACAGTCGCTAAAAAAAATTTTGCTAAGATTGGTTCGAGACTCCGATTATGTTCGATCGAGAGGCGTGGGTCCGCAAGCGGTTAGAGGACGAATGGAAGAATGATAAACGTTAGGCACTACGTTTCTGGCACGATCGTTATAACCGTTACACAAAATGGCGTGAACACGTCAAGCCTTGCCGCGCCGTCTCATTCTCCGAAAGACGCATTGGTAATATCATCGTATCGGTAGAGTGGCGAGCGGTGATCAAGTCCTACTTCCCGCAAAAAAAACGCATTGGTGATATCATCGGGCCGGAAATGTAGCCACGGGTGCCGCGGTCTTACTTCCCCAAAAAACGCGTTGGTGATATCATAAACGTGAGCGTTTGTGCAATGGCGAGAATGTCTTACTTCCCCAAAAAACGCATTGGTGATATCATTACAGTTCGCCGAACGCGAATTGGAACTAGTCTTACTTCCCCAAAAAATGCATTGGTGATATCATGGAAAAGCGGGATGTCCATTTGATAACGCGGTCTTACTTCCCCAAAAAATGCATTGGTGATATCATCAAGAGGGCACCCACGAGCTTCGGGGACCGGTCTTACTTCCCCAAAAAATGCATTGGTGATATCATCTCCGCATCGGTTGAGTCGCCACGAGTTGAGTCTTACTTCCCCAAAAAATGCATTGGTGATATCATATAGGCCACCCAATGCGCCACTTAACCCAAGTCTTACTTCCCCAAAAAATGCATTGGTGATATCATACGTGAACCCCAAAGGCCCGTCAGTACGGGCCTTTCCCCGTTTTTCGGCCTATAAAATCAGAACAAGACAAGCTGTTTTGGAGGCTCTACTGGCGCTTTTTCTGGCTTTTCGCCACCTCTGTAATGGCGGATGTCTACAAATTGGCGGTCCGTCATCTCGAAGATAAGGACCCATCCATGCCCTGGCGGTATGAGCCGCTCAACTACCTTCTCGATGGTTGCTAAACGCTCGCGAGTCCGAGCATGAAAACCGTAAAATGAATACTGCACCCTCTCGAATCCAAGATTCTGGAGATTATGGCGGAAGCGGTTAGCGAGCTTGCGCTCATCGCTAGTCCGGACGGGAAGATCGAAACCTACCATCAACCACATGTTTCGATATCGTTCAGCCGCCATCGCTCCTCGTCGAACGCTATAGATGGGCATTCGGTATCTCCCCCTTTTAGAGCGCTTCGCCATGCCATACTGATGGATCGCATTGCGTCGATCACAGTGGCTCGATCGTCTTCGAGCCGGAGCATTCCGCCCAGATGCGCAACAATCGCCCTCTTACAGTCTGGATTAAGGTCGTCTTTCACACAATCGTGGAGCCGGACGGCTATATCAACGACGGCTCGAAATGGCTCCATAAGATCGTCCACGAGAGCGAACGCGTTCCTTGCGCTCGAATGATGGATAGGGAGCGCCGGATGCAAACCGATCGCAACCGCAGCGCGGGCCGTGGCCGCCCTTGCGACCGCGTAGCCATAATTTAAATGGTGATTTAACGGCGAGTCGTCTCCGCGTCGAAATGAGGGGCCAAACATGGCAGGGAAGTATGCCAGCGCTGCGCTTGCCTCGCGATTCTCCGGATCGCCAGATCGGACATTTTTCACCCACTTGCGCACCCCGGCGTCATCGAGATTGAAAAGACGAAGCGCCTGGGCCTGAAGCGAGACCTTTACTCGCACAACTGAGGCCCAAAAGCGCTTTTTACAGGGGAGGCTAGTTTGAATTTGTTCTGCAAGCACCGTCGGATGCGCATTTGTGCCTGAAATTGGCAAAAACATCCCAGACGGAATATATTTCTCATTACATACGAGAACTGCCACACCAGCATCAGCCGCCCAGCGAAGAAGTCCGACACCAAGTGAACCCGAGCGGCTACTGACAACAAGAACGTCGATGCCTTCAAGCGGCGTCCGCATTTCCGTCTGGAGATCCCTAAGAAAACCCCGATCCTTCACGAGCATTGCTCCCTCGCTCGCAATATCGACGATCCGCATTACGCGCCTTTAAGTCTGATTTTTCGGCGAAAATCGCCGAGGACGCCAACGACGCCGAGTTCTACCGAAGAATAACGCTCAAGGAGCGTTTGCAGACTCGGCTCCGCATCAACATCTTTCCCCGAATTTGCATCGACCAGTCCAAGTAGTAGGCGCGCTCCACGCATGCGCAGGCTCGAAATAATGCAAATCTTCCCGTCGAGCAGAAGCGCATCTCGCTTATAAATTCGGTTCGACGGTTTCGACGCCAGGAATTCTCGCAGGTCTTCCTGGTTTGCGATAACTTCCAATAATTTAAAAAGCCGTACCGAAAGCGGTGAAAGGCTTTCGATTACAGCGCAAAGATTTTCTTCAGATTTCCATTGACCATATACCAGCCCGCGGCGTTTGTCGCAGGGGCCAAGGGGAAGTTTGCTTTCGCCACGGTCGGGCTTATTGGGCAAAAGGGTGAATTTACTAAAGTTCTCCCATTTACAAATTGCGTTGAAAATTCTGCGAAACACGTCTGTGAAACTTCCGTGTAAACACTCCCACGGTTGAGTACATATCTCGCCAGTTTCAGACGGTGGACGCGGGCTAAGATTGGGACCAACTTTACCGTTACAGCGTAACCAAAATTCAGATTTTTGGCTGAGCAGGTTACGGAGGTTTAAAAAGCTTGGGGTGGTTTCCCCGAAATATTTGTCAAATATCTGGCGAAGGCGCTCTATTTCCTCCGGCGCACATTTCAGGGAGCCAATGGATTGATTTTCCGAAAGACGTTTCAGAAATTGCCGTGCTCGGTCGAGCGCCTTAGTAGCGTCTTCTCCGAGAATCGGCATTGACGACTTCGTAATCGACGCGGGGAATATCGCGCTAGCTTTCTGTCGCTTAACGCCTGACTGCGGGTAGATATTTTCATAGTGTAAATCGCCTGGAACGCTGATCGCACGATCGCCATGCTCACTCAGCTGAATTTTCGGCCGGTCGGCCTTGTGGCTTGTGACAATCGCATAATATGCGTTGCGTACGTCCGTAGGGAAGCTCGCCCACACGTCGATATTTTCAATGGCAAAATTCTTTCCGGACGCGGCTTTCTGCAAAAGCGACCGACTAAGAACGGCGGTAATTAGCGCGTCGACAGCATGATGCCGACCATCCGTTACCCGCTCCCCGGCCTTGTTCTTTTTAATATCTTGCAGGCCCCATTCCCGCCGCAAGGTATTCGTGAGCTCACCACGCGAGGCAAGTACGTTGGTCTGCACTTCACAAAGTGGCCTCAGCCACTCTAACAACAATTTCGCGGCCCAAGACGTTGACGCGAGTTGATCCCCTAGGAATTTTGCGCGCGCCGTTTCAGGATCTAGGATCATTCGTCGTTTTTTAGGCGGCATAAAACTCGTCGCTTCACGAATTCTTTCCCACCGGGGTGCATCGGTCGCAAAGGCAGCAAACGGAGTCTGGGAGTCGGTTTTCTCCGAGTTGCATCTCGAACACGCGAGAGTAAGATTATTCATTTCAGATCCGCCGCCAAGCTTCCTCGGGAAGATATGCTCGACCTCGACGCTATTTCCATCAATGGCGTCCTTCATCGTAATTTCGTAAAGGCCGCAGTATGGGCAGAGCCGAGACTCCCGTTCACCACACTTGTAGAGTTCTTTCCATAAGCGGTATCGACGTATTCTTTTCCATTGAGGGTCGTCTTTGACCAGTTCGTCACGTACAGATCTAATTTCGTTCTTGGCCTCATCATTCAATTTCTCATTCCTAGCGATCCGCTTTAAAAGTAACGCTCGGCCGCGATCTGAAAGGTGCAATTGCCTTGTCGTTTCAACCACGACCCGAGTTGGACGCCCAAATCGTTTGATGATTTCATTGACAACCCGCTGCGTCTGGTTTAATGCAATATGAACCGAAATATTGGGAATTCTGCCATATCGTTTTTCAACGTCCATCACTAGCCGGGACGGGCCGAAGCTCTCGCTATACGGGCCAGTCCGTCGCACGGGCGGCTTCGGGTACATTCCATTAAACGCCGCTCCATAGTACGGCAAACGGCCCGCGTCGTATTCCCGCACCGCAAAGTCATCGGGCGGATTATCTTCGATGATCGCGTTAAACGCCGCATTTTTCGCTGCATACGGTTGGATACTTTCGATACGCGCCAGCATTTCATCAAGCATCGTTGTGCCGAAAGGAATTGATCCGCGTGGCGGCGCCACCATTAAGTTACGAACCTCGTCACGAATTTCCAAAGGAACCGGAGAGAAATCTCGATCTCCGCCCCGAATTGGCGCCTCGAATATTTTTAGAATTTCTTGGCGCAACTCGGCCCAATTGCTTGCACTACTCTGTGATTGCTCCCGTTGGTTTGCAATGTCGCGTTCGGTCATCCAGGCCCCTAGCGAAGCAAATGGATGGCCAACCCAATCCGCAGGTTTGCCGCTTGCATTGACTCTATTAAAGATTGTTGATTCCGGCAAGCGAAGAATATCGATTGCTTGTTTCCATGTAAGTCGTGTTTGGCTCAATAGTGCGTCGAGAAATTGGCGCCGGAGCGAACGTTCGCCGGAGGTTGCGCCAACGGGAATATCGCCATCAAGATCAATCTCGATACCGCGTGCATCGTAGGCGCGCAGGTTCCAAGCTTTTTCCCAAGCGAGATACCGTTGCGCGCGAGGATCAAATCTTGCAACACGGTCCTCGGTCGGCAAGTATGGGCAGGGCCACCGAACAACATTGTATGGTGCGCGTTCAAATACTAGCGCATGCAGATCGTCCCAGGATAGTTTCGACATTCCATACTTCGCAAACTCATCGGCCTGCGTCATGCGAATCCGCTCGAATTCTTCCATAACAAGCTTGCGGCTTGTTCGCCCCGGCAGACTCTGCGCCCCGACTCGCGCTAATGTCTCGTCATCTAGTTTTTTCCAATGAGCAGCGCGTGAATCTTTAGTGGCTTTCCTAGCGCGAATCGGCGCATAAGGATGGCGCGCGTGAAAATTTTTAGCTAGCCAGATGCCTAGACCGCCCTTCCCGCACTCCTCTGCAACTACGTCCTCACGATTCAAGCAATCGGCGAGTATCGATGCATCGCTTTCCTCAGTTTCTTTCGTCGCTATGGCCGGAGTCTTTTTTGTTTTTCCAGATTTGCGAGACTTCGGAGGTGCGCTTTCCTCGATGTCCTCAACAAATCCATCGTCAGTTAGAAGCGTTCCGCGATTGACGAGTAATGAAAAAAGGGCGCGAGCGAGCCTCGCGCGATCATACTTACTCGATGCATCAAGCGTCTTCGATGCGCAGGCTGCTCGCGCCGCAAACACAGACTCTTTTCTCAACCATTCGTCTCTATTTGACGGCGATGACTTAAACGGATCGATCCAGCTTACTCGAACTCCCCGTCCGTGCCCGTTCGTTCGTATCAGGTTTAAGGACTCGGAAAGCATACGCAGCAGCCTGCCACGTCGAGCGCGATTGCGTTGATGCGCCCTTGCCGTGTTGATTTTTCTGCGCCGGGCGCTATGCAAGGTTTCACCGAGACTCTCGCCCATATGTGCCTTGTCAATCGCGCGCCCATCGGGAAAAAGACGCGACCCCATAGCGAGGAGTCCGGTGGCTCGATCGCTGTCTTTGGGATCGACGGCGAGAACGGCCCAGCCGAGCGAATTCGTACCGATGTCGAGTCCCAACGCATACGGCTGAGGGGAAAACGAAGCTTGCATTGCGGCGTACCTTTCAATTATTCGGAAAAAAGACGTGATCCCATAGCGAGGAGTTCGGTGGCTCGATCGCTGTCTTTGGGATCGACGGCAAGAACAGCCCAGCCGAGCGAATTCGTACCGATATCGAGTCCCAGGACATATGGCTGAGGGGCAAACGAAGCTTGCATTGTGGCGTTCCTTTCGGTTATGATGTTATTGAGAGAACGTCGTTCTTGGTTTTTTCAATCGGGGAAGTAAAGTAAGATAAGGTTGCTGCGAGACGGCCGCAAGATACCGACAATCGAGGCCTCCTTTCGGGGAGGCTCTTGCTTTTTCACTGCGCCGTTAAAATTAGCTTTCGTGAAATCGATCTCGAATCCCAATGTGGCGCCAATTTCGCGCAAGGCCAAGATATCGCGCTGAACCGATCAACGCATGCGGCGCAATCGAGCACGCCATCGCTCAGCAGCGTAACGAGCAACCAGGATATGCGCAAAAGGTGCGCATTCGAGGCGTCACGACGACGCCCCGATCCCTCATGCGTGAGATCGACAAGTGTGGCCACGAGGGCCCTCCAAGACATGTTCCGGCTCTGGTGCCGCCGTTCCATCGGAACGGACGAGTTCCTCTGCCATATTGCGGGAACGTCGTAATCAATGTGGACTAGTTAACACCACAAGTGCATCGTTGGCTACTTCTGCGATGGATTCGATGGGATTGGTGAGCCAGGCGATGGCGAGAATGACGTCTTCTCGCGAGCACGCTTGCTTCGAATTGCTCGCTTGCAACGCTGCGTCGACGAGAAGCATGGCGGCATCTACGGTGAGATGCGGTGCGTTTTCTGCTCCGCCTTCTTCTGCTGCCGTTCGCTGGGCATTCCAGCCCTCGCGCTGCAACAGTGCGGCGATGGTCTTCACACGTTTGGCTTGCCCGTGTTGACGTTGCCAGAGGAGATCGCCGAGCACATCGCTTGCGTACCCGGGAACGAGAATCGTTGCGCGCAATTCCACTGGGTTTGCGGCGACGTTGAGGAGCGCGACGAGATCCGATGTGGTCAGCGCGGTGACGCGGTGCGTTTGCAATTCACTCAGCAGTTCGGATTCATCGGAAAACGCTGGGCCGACGATTACGCCGTACTCGGCATGCAACTCGGCAATTTCTTTTGCGACTTCGGCGCAATCCGGCTGCGTAACAATCGTTTTTGCCGTTTTACATTCGATCGCGACGCGATAGCCGAGCGGACCGAGGAGCGCATCGGCGACGCCGTCGGCTTGATCGTGGCCGCCAAGATGCGTGGCGAGAAAACCGAGTTGTGCAAATGCATCGCAGACGGCGATTTCAAATGCGGCGGGATCATCACCGGTGGCCGTGCTTGTGAGGCGATCGCACAGGGCTTGTGTTTGCGCTGCATCGGCTGGCGCACTTTGCGGCGTAAGATCGGGCCAATCATCGGCCGGCTCGTTAATACGGAAGTTGCGCTGTTCATCTTGGATGATCGGCGATTTGCGGCCTCGCCCGATGGCGCGGGCGATATATTCGATTAAGGCGCTGTAGACGTATTTGCGCAGCGTCGTGGCGGGGATGAGCCCGCGTTTGATGGCCTCGGCACACAGCGTTTGTGCATCGCGGGCAATACCGTCGCTGAGGATTTCGATAGCGGCGTTGATGATACGGCCGCGCGGTTCGGGCGTGTGGCCTGAGGAGATGGCGATGGTTGCCTGAGGCAACGTTTGCGCGCCGATCTGCGCGAGGTGGTGTGCGAAGAGATCGCCATTGGCATCGAACCATCGAGAAAACGTTGCCGCAGTGGATACCACGGCATCGACGGTGGCGAGTTCATTCCAGGCAATCGGCGTGCACATCGGCAGCGACGATGCGCCGCGCACACTATAGGGGACCGCGCTATAACGGCCGCAGGCGTTGCTGGCGACGTGGATGTGAACGCGATTGGGATCGTGCGTATTCGGTTGATTGCTTAGCAACGTTGGGTGCGCGGCGACGAGAGGATTGACAACGCTATGCAGCCACGCGCGGACGGCGACGGCGTACGGTGCATCGGCGAGCGGAATCCAGAGGGCGATGCCGCCGATACCATCGACGAGTGGAATGGCCGCGATGTGCTGGCGGGAGAGCGCTTCGCGCAGAATCGTTGCCGCTTGCCGAACGCGCGGCCACGGAACATCGCGCGGCTCGATGAGAATGCGCGCGAAACGGAGGCGCTCCTCATCGCCGATGAGTCCGGCCCACGAGTGAAACTCGATTGCATCGAAGCGATGCACACACCACAAGAGTTTCTCTGCGCTCAGCGGCACATCGATGATGGCAAAATGCGCCTGGCCGTGCAGGCCGGGCGGAAAATTTGCGTACACGATGGGTTCGCCGGCGAATTGCGCGGCGATCAAGGGCCCAGCAATTTTATAGTGGGCGAGAACATGCGGTAAAAGAGCCGCATCATCAAATTTGCGAGCTTCCATAGCGTGGTTGTCGCCAGCGTATTCGCTTTGGCCTGCCGCCAACGGCCGAGCGACTCGGGCATTCGATCGGCCGCTCACGTCGCGGCAAGGGTCTCTCTCGCAAAGACATCGATTCGGTGGTGCGCGAATTGCGTGGGCCGTCGGCAAGTTGGTGACGAGCGATGCGGCGTTTTATCGTCGCGCGTTTTCTGCTCTCACGGTGATCGACGTTCGCGCCCTTCGAGACGCGCACTTCGTGCGCTCCTCAGGGTGACAGCATACTGTCATGCTGAGCCCTTCGAGACGCACGCTGCGCGTGCTCCTCAGGGTGACAGGGTTCCGTCATGCTGAGGAGCGAGCGAAGCGAGCGTCTCGAAGCATGAGGAGCGATGCGTAGCATCGCGTCTCGAAGCATCATTACAATGGAGCACGCGAAGCGTGCAACATTTTTTGCGGCCCTTCGAGACGATGTCATCCTGAGCGAGCGAAGCGAGTCGAAGGGCTCAGGGTGACAGGAGGGGCCGCGCCCTTTGGGCGCTCCTCAGGGTGACAATGCTTTCTGTCATGCTGAGGAGCGAGCAAAGCGAGCGTCTCGAAGCATCATCAAACGGAGCACGCGTAGCGTGCAACATTTTTTGCGGCCCTTCGAGACGCGCCCTTTGGGCGCTCCTCAGGGTGACAGGGGGCCCTTCGCGACGCTCGCTTTGCTCGCTCCTCAGGGTGACAGAGGGGGAATATGGGGTTGGATGGAGATTTGAATAGGGTGAGCGTTTTTGGGAGTGCGTGGTGACGGATCTTTTGTTGGCGGATCGGGTGCAGTTTGCGTTTACGGTGATGTTCCATTACCTGTTCCCGATTGGGACGATGGGCTTGGCGCCGTTCATTGCGTGGTATACGTGGCGCGCGAGCCGAGGCGATAGCGACGCGGCGAAGATCGCGACGTTTTGGACCAAAATTTTTGCCGTGAACTTCGCCATTGGCGTGGTGACCGGCATTCCGATGGAGTTTCAATTCGGGACGAATTGGGCTGCGTTTTCGGCGAAAGCAGGGAGCGTCATCGGGCAGCCTCTGGCGATGGAAGGGCTCTTCGCCTTCTTCTTAGAGTCGATTTTTCTCGGTATTCTGCTTTATGGACGGACATCAGTTTCTTCGCGATTGTACACGCTCTCGGCGGTGATGGTTTGGCTCGGTTCGTGGCTTTCGGGATTTTTTATCGTCGCGACGGATGCATGGATGCAACATCCGGTCGGCTATCGCATTGCTAGCGATGGCCGCATTGAATTGAGCAGTTTGTGGCTCGTGCTCACGAACGCATACGCGTGGTGGCAATATGCGCACGTGCTTGCCGGTGCGATGATTGCCGGCGGTGCGATTGTGGCCGGAATTGGCGCGTACTATGTGCTTTCGCGTCGCGATGAGACGTATGGGAAACGGTTTGTTCGCGCCGGCGTGATGACGCTGGCGGTGTTCTCGATGATCGCGATTTTTCCGACGGGGGATCGCAATAGTGCAGATGTCACCGCGTATCAACCGATAAAACTTGCGGCGATGGAAGGGCTGTTTGAGAGTACGGACGGCGCACCGTTGGCGATTATCGGCATGCCCGACACGCAGCATCGCATGCTCATTGATCCCGTGTTCGTTCCGAATGTGTTGAGTTTTCTCGCGTATGGAAATTTCACGGCGAATGTTCGTGGCCTGACGGCCTACGCAACGGAGTTATGGCCGCCGGTGGAGCTGACGTATTACGCCTATCATGTGATGGTTGGACTCGGAACGATTTTTGTGGGCACGGGTTTTCTTGGCGTGGCGCTGTTGTGGTGGAAGCGGCTGTATTCGCAGCGTGCGATGTTGTGGCTACTGCTTCTGCTCATGCCGTTTCCGTATATTGCCAATGAAGCAGGATGGGTGGTGACCGAAGTTGGCCGCCAGCCGTGGATTATTTATGGCCTGATGAAAACCGCGCAAGGAACGTCGACAACCGTAGCGGCCGGCGAGACGCTCTTTACGCTGATCGGATTTATGGGCATGTATTTTTTACTGGGCTTGCTCTTCGTGCTGCTGGTTCTGCGCGAAATTAGCATTGGCCCGTCGCATGAGGTAACGCGATGAATGTGCTTGCGTTCGCGTTGATTGGCTTTATGCTCACGGCCTATGTGCTGCTCGATGGGTTCGATCTTGGCATCGGTGCGCTCACGCCGTTTGTTGCGCGAACCGATGCGGAGCGAGCGGCTTCGATGCAGGCGATCGGACCGTTTTGGAATGGCAACGAAGTGTGGTTGATTGCGGCCGGCGGTTCGTTGTTTGCGCTGTTTCCTGAGGCGTATGCATCTTCGTTTTCGGGATTTTATCTGCCATTCATGGTCGTGTTATGGCTGCTGATGTTTCGTGGCATCGCGATGGAATTGCGCTCGCATCTCGCAAGCGAGCTCTGGCATACGTTTTTCGATGCCGCGTTCGCTCTTGCTAGTGGATTGCTCGCGCTGATTTTCGGCGTCGCGATCGCCAATCTCGTGCGCGGGCTGCCGCTTGATGCGCATGGGTATTTTCACGGGACGTTCGCATTTCTGCTCAATCCCTATGCGCTCTTAGTTGGCGTATTTACCGTCGTTGCGTTGGCGCAGCATGGCGCCACGTTTTTAGTCGTTCGCGTTGATGGGCCACCGGCGGTGCGTGCAATGCGGGCGTTGCCGATGCTGATTGCGACGAGCGGAGTTCTGTTTGTGCTCGTGACGGCCGCGACGTATTATGTGCGCTCGGGTGTTTTCGGACTCTCGTGGTTGTATGCGATGCCGCTGCTCTCGCTCGGCGCACTGGTGGCGATGCTTATTTTCGTGCGAAGCAAGAATACTCGTGCGGCGTTTTTTGCATCGTCGGCGTTTTTGCTGACGTTGATGATTGAGGCGGCCGGGACGCTCTTTCCGAATCTTTTGCCCTCGTATCCCAGTGGGCACGGGCTTTCCATCTATCAGGCCGCACCGTCACACACGGCGCTTATCTCTGCGCTCATCATCACCATCGTCGGCATTATCGCCGTGATCGTCTACGGCAGCATCGTGCTCCCGAAAATGTTGCAACGCATCCGTCTGTAGGTTGCGTCGTGCCGACCCTTTCGGGACGATGAAATCCTGAGCAAGCGCCCTTCGAGACGCGCACTACGTGCGCTCCTCAGGGTGACAGAGGCCCTTCGAGACGATGTCATCCTGAGCGAGCGCCCTTCGAGACGCGCACTGCGTGCGCTCCTCAGGGTGACAGGGTGCTGTCATGCTGAGGAGCGATGCGTAGCATCGCGTCTCGCCCTTCGAGACGCGCACTTTGTGCGCTCCTCAGGGTGACGGGGGCCCTTCGAGACGATGTCATCCTGAGCGAGCGCCCTTCGAGACGCGCACTGCGTGCGCTCCTCAGGGTGACAGGGTGCTGTCATGCTGAGGAGCGATGCGTA
>JAJYCL010000020.1 GCA_021778415.1 bacterium
ACTTTTCTTCACGTGAATCTCCTTGGGCCAAAGGCCCGGAATTCACAGTTTCAACTTGAGTAGTTTTGCCACCTCAGGTCACAGTGACCTGAGGCGGCAAAACAGCTCACGTTGCGTCGGTAAGTTACCGTTACCTCGTCGAGGTGCAATGGGGATTTAGCTGTCAGACGATCGGCGCTTTAAGACGTTGCGCTTAACTTCGTACATTTGCCGATCCGCATGGGCCAACAGTTCGAGTCGGGTCTTTCCGTCTTGCGGATAGAGCGCGATCCCCGCACTCGCGCCCACGCATACCGGAGTCTTAGCCCCGTCCAGCACGAATGGCCGCGAAAAGGCCGCTTCGATTCTCGCAATCAGGCTCGTCGCCTGGGCCGCGGACGCATCGCGCGGCGAGATGACGACGAACTCATCACCGCCGATGCGCGCCAGCATGTCGTGTTCGTCCAAGCTCGCGCGCATGCGTCGCGTCGCTTCCACGAGTGCTTCGTCGCCGACGTCATGGCCAAATGCATCGTTGATGGCCTTAAAGTCGTTGAGGTCGAGGTAGACGAGTGCGACCGTGTCGCCAGCCCGTTGCGCCTCGACGAGCGCCGCATCAGTCGATTCGTTGAATCCGTTGCGATTCAGCGCGCCGGTGAGCCCGTCCGTCATCGCCTGTAAACGCAAGCGGATTCGCGCCATTGCCTCAGAGCGAATCGATCTAATGCGCATGCTTCCGCTTGCGACGCTGATGATCGATGCCCAAAAGACCGCGCCGAGCGCATAGAGGTTCGTCGGGTGGAAAAAGATGCCCAGCCACATCGAGTACGCAATTTGGAACGTGAACGCCATCGTGTAGGCAAGTACCAAATCTTTGATGCGCAAAAATGCATACTGCGATCCGAAGAGTCCGATGACGATGGCGGTCAAATACCAGTTCGAATTTCCACTGATGATCAAGATAGCCAGCAACAGCACCAAAAATAGGCTCATATTCGCTAATTGCAGATCGAGCGCGTAGGCGCGCAGCGGGCGTACCAGCCAGATCAAGAGCACGAGTGCGAGGGAGAACCCACCCGAGATCAGGCGCAGTGAGAGCGCATCGTGAATGTGCCCGGGCAAAAAATTCGTTACGAGGTGGTAGCCCGGAAACAATACTGCCACGAGACAGCCATATATGATTAGCAGTCCGCGTGCTTCTTGCATGCGCCATTCAAAGTAGGCGGCGTCGAGGGTATCTGCGCTCAGACGGGATTCCCCATAGGCGCACACCTTTCGAGACGCCACCCTAGTGATCCCGGGAAACCGACGCAGAAGGCGCCCTCATTGGGAAATTGGTCGCAAAGAGTGCATCGTACGAGGCGGCCAATGGAAATAGCATCTTCGGGAAGACGATAATCGGCTCATGTAAAGGCGTTTGTACTTTGAGTAAAACAAACAGCGGAAAAGGATGCGGTAGCGCCGATACCGGCCGTTGCATGGCATCGGGGGACGGCCAGGATCTTCTACATTCGAAGGGCAGTTAAATTGGGGAAAAACAAATCACAACGGGGCGTAGAACCAACGTACGCGTGGGGAATGCCTTTGTACCCGCAAAAGGTAGTGTTACTAGCAATTATTCTTAGCTTAATTGTGCTTGACATGATCTGGGCGCGACAAAATTTTCCAGGAGGGACGCGTGCATTTTGGGACTTAGGGTCGCCAGCAGCCTGGGTACTGGGGTTGCTATTAGCATACACTATAGATTTTCGCAGCTGGCGGCCACTAACAATTTTGCTCTTGATAGTCGGAACGGTGATCGGCGTAATAATTAGGCTTTCGCCGTGCGGTGGCCCCTACGGCCTATGGGGATACATCCTGTTGCCGGCCGTCGTTTTACTTTCTTTTGCGAATACGATTTTGACTGTCGCATGCATAACGCTCCTTTCGATGATCGCGTCTTTCACAAATCAACTAAAATTGAAAATATCAGTGCTAACTCTTGTAACGGTCGCGTTTTTGTCATTCATCGTGGTGATGTTTGTGCCCATAATCATCCTTGCAACACATGCTATCGCAATAGAACCTTGTTCGCTTTAGCGTCCCATCTACTGGGATACGACTATCGCGCCTTCGTGATGCGCATGGGAAAGTAGGAGCCAAACATGGCCCATAAATGACACTACTTCGGAGTTTCCTTTGCGTAGGCTCTGCCATGCTAAGCGAATATTGAAGCAGCGCGCGAAGGCCGCGCCTACCGAGAGAACGGATGCGGTTAATAACAAAGAAGCTACCGAAAACGAAATTTGAGCGTTGACGAATAGAAGCTTGATGCAAATAATATCGACGCAAATGAGGCTAAGAAGAGACGTACTCGGCAAAAAGGCCGAGGTCAACACGAGTAACGTAGAAAGCTAAGAAATGCGAGAAAACAAAAAGGGATCCGGAGTGCGTGCATTTTTTTTCATCTCAGCGCCAGCTGAAGATGAGGATTTTCGTTTATTTGTTTCCTCACTTACTATCCAACATTCTGAAATACGTGAGCATCGCCAATTAGTGGATCCAAATATCGTCCCGTCAGCATGGACTGCGATGGTCTCGCTCCGTGTTCACAGCTCGCTTCAAGCAAGCGCTGAGTTAACTGATCATATTGACGACATACTTGGCTCGCTCGCGAATGTTTTAAACAATGAAGAGCTGCGAGGAACAGTTGCCAAATATTGCGGGCAATTATCATGCTACATTGCCTATAAATCGATTGTCCCGGCGATTTACTTGTCGGAAGGACAGGTCGCTTCACTAGCACTCTTAAATTGTAGTTTTGAAGTAGATGTCAATCCTTGGGAAATTGATGCATAGGGCAATTTTAAGTTGCGAATAGGTCTGGCGACGCATTGACCAGCATAGAAAGCCTATACGCTTGAATGGCATCGGTTCGGGCGTACGATCAGTCGATCAGAACGCGCCCCGGCGCAATGAGATCGCGGCCGAGGACTTCGGCCACACGAGTGTTATCGTTGGTACTGATGGCGACAATCGCAGAGCCCTCTTTGCGCTGAATCATACTCAGTGCGCGCACATCGATATTCGCATTTGCAAGGCGGCGCGAGAGCAAGGCGAGCGATCCCGGGAAATCTTCGATTCTTGCGAGCAAAACATCGTCCGTAACCGTTGTGTAGCCGGCTTCGGTCAGCAATTCGAGCGCCGGGTCCAACTGATCGACGGCGAGATGCACGATGCCTTCATCGGAATAGCCTTCGGCGACGACATCGCGCACGTTGATGTCATTGCTTGCAAGCAGCGTCATCACGTCGGCGAGAAGCCCTGGGCGGTTCTTGGCGATGATCGTTAGGCGTTGCATGGTATAGAACTCTCCTTGGCAATATCGGCAACGAAATTGTCGATCTGTTCGCGAGTGACATTCGGCATGACAATGACATGTGCGATCTCATCGTTCGTGGCGAGTTGCCAGCGTTGCTTGACACGCTCCGAAGGCCGAGGAAAAACGACGGTCAAGGCGTTGGGGTTTCGCCACGCTTTGATGCCGATACTTTGGAGCTGCCGCTGCGTATACTCTGCCAGGCTCAGCGAATACTGAAGTCGCGCGCGAAGGCCGCGCTTGCCAAGAGAACGGATGCGATACCACAAGAGCAACGGCGTGAATCCACTGCGCGAACCGGAGATCGTCGTATCCAGGCTTCCGATATAATCGATGGCGCGGGCAACGCGCGAAACGTGTGCCTTGCGCGCGAGTGCGATGCCGCAGGGAATCGGAGCGCCGATAAATTTATGTCCGCTAATCGAGATGCTGTCGGCACCATCGGCGAAATCGTAATTTGGCTTGGGATCCAGAAACGCCGCATAGCCGCCGCACAGCGCTGCATCGGCATGGATATAGCGATTGCGAATGGCCAAATGATCTAAGATAGCGTTGATCTTCGCAAGATCGTCACGCGCTTCGGTCATCGTCGTTCCGATGTTGGCAAAAATAATCGGCGGGACATCCCGATGGATGGAGATCGCTTCACGAAGGTCGTCATAATCGATCTCGCCATTGGCCTGCGAGCGAATCATTACGTGTCGCATGCCGAGCACATGGAGATTTTTACTGACGCTATAATGCGAATCCTCAGAGAAATACACCATGCCTTTCGGCAACAATTCGCGTGCAAGGTAGAGGCCGTAGAGGTTGCCTTCCGTGCCACCGTTGGTCACATAGCCCCACCAATCGCCTTTCGGCGCGTTCGTTAAATCCGCAAAAAACGAAACGACTTCGCGCTCGATTTCGCGCGTGTCCACGCGATAGGTGCTTTTGCTAAATGGATCGCCGATATTATTGAGCGGAAGCGTCAGAAACGAAGCGAGATCGACGTACGAGAAATCTTTGGCACCGGGGTAGCCGATGGAATCGGCGTTGGCGAGGCAAAGCTGTTCGTAGAGCGCATCGAGTCGCGCCATATCGCGATCCGAAAGCGTCGCCTCGCTAAAGCACGTTGACATCTAAAACTGGTATCCTAGGCGTTTAAGCATGGCAAAATCTTCACCATCGTTGCGTCCGGGGGTCGTGAGATAATCGCCGAGCACTAAACCGTTGGCACCGCTACGCATGCCGATCTCTTGCCAATCGCGAAGGACGGTTTCGCGTCCTCCCGCGAAACGGATACATGCACGGGGCAACGCCAATCGCGCCCAGGCGACGAATTGTAGGGCTTCCATCGGCGCAAGTAATTCCCGTGCGCTCATAGGCGTCCCTGGCCTTGGATCGAGAAAATTGATCGGTACTTCCTGCGGCTCGAGCGCCGCTAAATCCATCAAAAAATCGATCCGGTCGTCTTTACTTTCGCCCATGCCGATGATTCCGCCGCAACAAAGATCAAGTCCATGAGCAACGATGCGTTTACAGGTCGCTATACGATCATCAAAACTATGTGTCGAGCAAATGCGTGGGAAAAACCTCCGAGCTGTCTCGATGTTATGATTGATCCGCGTAACGCCGGCTTCCGCCAATTGCGCCACATCGGAATCGCGGAGCAAGCCGAAGGATCCCGCAACGGTGAGCGGCAATTCCGCTTTGATCGCGCGCACCGCATCGCAAAGTTGGCGTAAGACGCTGGCCGATGGTGAGCGCATGGCAATGACGATGCAAAACTCCGTTCCTCCGCGCGCATGAGCCGCTCGCGCTGCCGTCAGAAATTCTTCCACGCTCGCTAGCGGTGTCGCTTCGATCGTGGTTTCAAATTGCGCGCTTTGCGAACAGAATTGGCAATTTTCCGGGCAGGCACCACGCTTGGCGTTAAAAAGAATCTCCAGCGAGACATGGTCGCCGCAATACTTGGCCCGCACGTCGTCGGCCAACGCCAGAAGTTCGAGCGTTGCCTCTTCGGGCAGGCGCGCGATGGCAGTAAGCAGTTCCCGATCGGCGGGAAGTCCATCGTCGATGAGCCGTTTGCGTGCTGTCGCAATGGGAGAAATGGCTAGCATACAACCTCCGATGCATGATGCAGGCTTTGCCGTTCCAATGCGAACGGCGTGAGTTCGGAATAGTCGTTTGTGACGACCGCTTTTGCCATGAGTGATGCCGTGATCGGAGCGAGCAGTATGCCGTGTCGATAATGCCCCGTCGCAAGAAGATAGCCGTCCAGCGGCGTCTTTCCGAGGATCGGCCATCCATCGGGCGTCGCCGGTCGTAGACCGGCCCATGCTCGAAAGCACGATGATTCGTGCAACGTCGGAAATGCGCGTCGCGCGGCGTCAAGCAAGCCGAGTGTCCCCTCCTTGGTGTTGCGAACATCAAAGCCGACGTTTTCGCTCGTCGCGCCGATATCGATATTGCCGTCTCCGCGAGGAACAGCGTAGATGCCCTGCGACCACGTTACGCGCCGGAGATTCGTTTCGTCGCAGGTGCGCAGACTGATGAGTTGCCCACGCACCGGCGAAACGGGAATTGCGCAAGAAGTGGGAACGCCGATTGCATTGTTCGCCCATGCGCCCATTGCGTTTATCACGGTCGTGCCCGCATGCAACGCACCGCCGATACGAACGCCGATAACCCGTTCGTCGTCGTGAACGATTTCCGGGCTGGCGACATGTTCGTAGAGAGCGACATCGTTCGCAGCACAGGCGGCGTGCAGC
The DNA here is from genome assembly GCA_021778415.1 of bacterium. GTDB lineage: Bacteria > Vulcanimicrobiota > Vulcanimicrobiia > Vulcanimicrobiales > Vulcanimicrobiaceae > JAJYCL01. Next base: position 6,091 of record JAJYCL010000020.1, read on the forward strand.
GCGTGGCCCAGCTCTCGATTTGCAACGCACCCACCGGCGCGGGTAAGAAGCCCTCCGAGGGCATCGTGGGCAACGAGCGGTTCTTCGTCGGCGAGGTCGTTCATGTGGAGCATGTGTGCATCGATACCGGCATCTTGTAATGCCGTTGCGCGTCGTTCGAATTCGGCCATGCGCTCCGCCGTATGGGCGATCTCAAGAACGCCGGAGAGTCGCAGCGTTACGTTCCCATAGCGTTGCAATCGCGATACGTATGAAGGATACATCGCAAAAGAATCCGTGCAGAGTTGCTGGAGCGCGTTCGGCTCGTGAACTTCCGTCCACGGAACAAGCATCCCGCCTGCTGCCGATGATGCACCGCTAAACGCCAAGCCGATGTCGAACACGGAGACGCGAAGGTTCTGTTGTGCGAGTTCAAAAGCAAGGCTGAGTCCAATGACACCAGCGCCTAAAACGATGACGTCCGAATGTGTGTCCATCGCATCAAACGATACCATCGCGCCAACGTCCGGTGAGGAAGAAGCCAAGAAGACTGCGATAGAATGCGATATAGGTCGGCTCGTTCGGCCACAGGCCTGAGCGCGATTCGGCGTAGGCATCCGGGAGCAGATGGATGGGAAGGCTCGGCCTGGCGTGATGCATCGCATGAAAATTGTTGTAGAGGACAAACCAACTCATCATCTTCGATGCGCGCACAATGCGAGAGTTGAGAAATGGATCGCGGGCGGTCGTACGCCGGCCAAAATGTTCGGGAAGTTCGATCAATGTATGGGTGATACACGCAATCGGCAGCGGCAATAGCCACAGCGTCGCAATATACGGGTGTCGCGTAATTGCCGACACAACCGCAAGCAAAACCACAAACGCACCACTCGCCAAATACCCCTCCGACAAGCTCAAGGCGCCAATTTTTTTGCCGCCAGCTTCACATCTTGTCAGGTTGTGAGTGTTACATCCTGTCACGCTGAGCTTGTCGAAGCGCGTGATTGCTCGTATCGATCTCCACAAATGACGCAGCATAAACAGATGGATGAACAACTCGAAGAAGCTGTTGAGGCGCCCATACTCGTACGCAAAGCCTTCGTCGCGAACGTCGCGATGGTGTTGCGCATGCTCGCGTCGCCAAAGAGAAAACGATACGAGCATCGGTGCGCCCAGCAGAGCCCCAACGGTGCGATTCGCTCGGCCTCCCAGGAGCAATCCGCCGTGCAGCGCGGCGTGCATGAATTCGAGGTTCCGTGCGTAGAGGATGCCCAACAGCACAACGCCGACGATCATGATCGTCGGCGTTGAAGAACAGGCGAGTGTCGCTGCCGCAAGCAGCATCGCGGCTTGCTGGAGAAGAAGTCGACGAATTAGCGGTTTGTCCAGTTCGGTTTGCGCTTTTCAAGAAACGCACTCGTGCCTTCTTTGAAATCGTCGGTGTTCACGAGCGCTCCAAATTCCAACGCTTCGATGTCCATGGCATCGCGAAGCGAAAGATGCGCGCCCGTATTGATGGCGCGCTTGCAGGCCGCGATTGCCAGCGGTGCTTTTTGTGCGATGAGCGTTGCAATGCGCACCGCTTCGGTTCGCAGATCGGCGAGCGGAACAACGCGCTGCACCAAGCCGATCCGCAATGCCTCGTGCGCATCGATGATCTCACCGGTGAGGCAGAGATACATCGCCATGCCGCGTCCGATAAGGCGCGTGGTGCGTTGCGAACCACCGTAGCCGGGAATGAGGCCGAGGTTGACTTCCGGTTGCCCGAATTTCGCGTTTTCACTGGCGATACGAATGTCACCGGACATCGCCAGTTCGCACCCGCCGCCGAGTGCAAAGCCATTGATCGCGACGATTACCGGCGTACCCATGGCTTCGATTTGCAGCGTGAGCGCCTGCCCGACGCGGGCTTTTTGTGCGCCGGAAACGGCATTCGGGAGCGCGTTAAGCTCCCCGATATCGGCACCGGCGGCAAACGCTTTCTCGCCCGATCCGGTGAGGATAATGGCGCGAATGTCATCGGCGGCGTCAAGATCGTGAAATGCCCGGGAAAGCTCGTCGAGCACGTCTGCGTTGAGCGCGTTGAGAACGGCCGTGCGGTTCAACGTGATCGTTGCAATCGGCGGAGTGCGCTCAACGAGAATCATCTGGTACTCACTAGCCATGATAATCGTAGAAGCCTTTCCCGCTCTTGCGTCCGTAATGCCCGGCAAGCACCATGCGCTTGAGCAGCGGCGGCGCAGCCATCATCGGATCCTTGAACTCATCGAACATGATCTGCGCAATGTAATACGTGGTATCCAGGCCGACGTAATCGAGCAGCGTGAGCGGGCCCATCGGATAGCCGCAGCCGAGTTGCATGCCCTTATCGATATCTTCCTTACTCGCCAAGCCGCCTTCGTAGCAACGAATGGCGTAGAGCAGATACGGAATGAGCAAGCGGTTGACAATGAACCCCGGCGTGTCTTGCGCAAGCACGGGTTCCTTGCCGATTTTCTTTGCGAAGGCAAAGAGCGCGTCGATCACATCTTGCGTCGTCGCAATGGTTTTCACCACTTCGACAAGTTTCATGAGCGGAACCGGATTAAAGAAGTGCAGGCCCGCAACGCGGTTCGGGCGCTTCGTCTTGGCGGCTAATTCGATGACGCAAAGTGACGACGTATTCGTGCAGATGATCGCATGCGGAGCAAGGATGGCATCGAGGCTCTGGAAGAGCGCCGTCTTGATTTCAACATTTTCGATAATCGCTTCGATGATGAGATCGCAGTCTTTCATGTCTGCGACATTGGTCGTCGGCGTGATGCGAGCCAGCGTTGCGTCGCGGTCCGCCGCCGTCATTTTGCCCTTCTCGACGAATTTTTCGAGGCTTTTGGCAATCATGCCCATGCCGCGGTCAAGCGGCACTTGTGCCGCCTCCATCAATACGACCTCAAACCCTGCAACGGCGCAGGTTTGCGCGATGCCGTTGCCCATCAGGCCGGCGCCGCAGACTCCAACTTTGCGAATCTCGCTCACGTGAGTTAATCCTCTCTTTATCTTGGCAAGGCTCCGTTCCACCGGGGTGAAAAGAGCGCGAGGGGCATTCGCGCTGCCGCAGGGAATCTACCTTTGCGGCCTGGGGAGATTTGAGAATTGGCCGATGCAGAATTTGGAGGGATTGACTACATGCGGACCGCGTACCATGAGGCGCTCGATGCGACACGACTCGATGTCGTTCGCTTAGGTGCCCTTGCCGCCGATGCGTTTCGGATCTCCGTTGAGGCGTTGGATCGTCGCGATTCGGCCGCCGGCGCTCGCGTTGTCGCGGGTGACGATGCGATCGACGAGCTGCGTCGTCGCATCGAATCCTCGTGTATCGAACTCATCTGGAAGCAGCAACCCGTCGCCGGTGAACTGCGCGAAGTCGCCGCGATGCTCGAAATCGTCACCGATTTAGAGCGCGTCGGTGATTACGCGGTCGAGATTGCCAAGAACGCCATCAAGCTCGCCGATAACGCTTTTCGCCCGCAGAAAATCGAAGTCGATCGCATCGGTCACCTCGCCCACACCATGCTCCTTGATGCCATGCGTGCCTATATGGAACGCGACGGAGTTCTTGCGGATCACGTCATCGCGCGCGATGATGAAGTCGATAAGCTCTATAAGCGCTCGATTAAATTATTGCAGCAAGAGATGCAAGCCGATCCCGAACTCGTCCGTCCCGGAACCCGCTACGTCTTCGTGCTGTCGAATATCGAGCGCACGGGCGACCGCGCGAATAATATCGCCTGGCATACGAAAGCGATGCTCGGCGAAGCGTGACGCCGCTCTCCCGCGATGCTTTCGCGGTCACCTCAACCTATCTCAATCACGCCGCCGTCGGCGTTCTCCCGAAGAGCACTCGCGACGCGATCCATCGCTTCGTCGATGCGCACGGCGACGCTGGCGTGCTTGGGACGTTCGGCTACGAAGCAAAGATGCCGGAGTATCGCGCGCAGTTCGCGGCGCTGCTTGGCGGTGCCGGCGATGAGATCGCGTTTCTGCGTAATACCGGCGATGGAGCGACGATTCTCGCGCACGGCGTCGATTGGAACGCGGGTGATGAACTTCTTCTGTGCCACGATGAGTTTCCGTCGAATGTCTACCCGTGGCTGGCTCTGCGTGAACGCGGCGTCAACGTGCGGCTTCTTTCCGGTCGGCTCACGCCGGAGCGTTTACGCGCGGAAATCTCTGCACGCACGCGCGCAGTCGTCGTTTCCTGGGTGTCGTATTTTGATGGCTATCGCCATGATATAGCGCAACTCGCCGAGATCGCGCATGCCTCCGGAGCGTATTGTTTTGTCGACGTGATTCAGGGGCTTGGTGCGTTGCATCTCGATGTCCGCGAAACCGGCATCGATGCGGCATTCGGCAGCGGTGCGAAATGGATGCTCGCGTTGCAAGGCGTCGGCTATCTGTGGGTTCGGCGTTCGGTCATGGAGCGACTACGCGTGGCGCTACCGGGCTGGAGAAGCGTGAAAGATATGTGGGCATTTCACGACTATGAGCAGCCGTGGATCGATGAAGCATCGCGCTATGAAGGCGGAACACCGAATTTTCTCGGTGCGCTCTCGCTTGCAACGTCCGCCACGTTTTTGCGCGATGCCGGAACGCTGGCGATTCAATCGCACATCTTGGCATTACGCGAGCGACTGATCGATGGCTTATTGCGCCACGACGTGGAACTCATAACAAAACCCGATGCGCACGTCGCATCGGGCATTGTAACATTTCGTGCGTCGGTCGATGATCAGGTTGCCTTTGGGCGATCCTTGCAGGCCAAGGGTTTCGTCACCACCTGGCGCCCGACCGGCATCCGTGTTGCTCCTCATGGATACAACACGGATGACGAGATCGATGCATTTGTTGCGCTAGTTGCCGCCAGGATTCACAATGAGTGATCCGCTTATGAGCGGGATGGAAACTGCGCCAACCGAGGCAAGGCCACGGCCGGTGAAGTTCGGGGCATTGATCGTCACCGACTGATTGGCAAGGACGTTCCCGTAGAACGTTTGGCCACCGAGCGTTGCGGAACTCCCGACTTGCCAGTAGATATTACACGGGCTGGCGTTTCCGATCAGGAGGATATTTCCGCTCGTGCCGCCGTTGAGGGTTGTCGTTAACGTCGATGGCATTTGGAAGATGAAGACGCTCTGTGCGTTGCCGCCGCCATCAAGTGTGAGATTGCCGGCCGCGATGGCAAAGGATCCGCCCGATGCGTAGACGCCTGCCGGTAAGGTGCCCGTGGGATGTCCGGGAACGCTTGCTTGTGAAAGGTCCTGGCCGCTTGCAAAGCTCGCTGTGGCGGGCTTTCCGGCGGCGAGATTATAGGCCGTCGTCAGCGCGTTTTGCGCCGCTAACGGAACCGCTGCGTTCGTATTGTATCCTGCGGCGTAAATGGCGTTGACACCATCGGTGTCGGTGCCCGGAGGATAGAATCCGGTCACGGCCGTTCCCGGCGAAACGCCGATGAGATCATCGTTGATGCCACCGGTTACCGCACCCGGTGCAAAACCGACGTTCGTGTTTCCAACATTGCTGATCGTTGACCCGGCTAATAGTGCAAACGGTGCGAGTGCGGGGCCGAGTGGAATGGATGCAGCGCCTTGACTGCAAGCGACCGCGGGCGTCGCAGTCGGAATAGGCGTCGGCGTCGGAGTGGGCGTTGGCGTCGGAGTAGGCGTTGGTGATGGCGTGGCGCCGACCGGAGTCGGTGTTGCGCCGGGGCGCGGCGTCGGAAGGCTTGCGTTAAACGCCGGAACGGTGCAATTCCCGCAGCCGCTCCCGCCGCTACAAGCGGCGATGATGGCCACGGTCATCAATGCTCCAAGTGGAGCGAACCGTCGGGCGTAGGTGAAGAAAGGATGGTTAAACATGGATCTGGTCCTCCCGACCGCTTAGAATTTCACGCCAAGGCCCAGGTATGGGCCGTTGTGCGTTTGGCTGATCGGCGCGTTTTGTTTTGCGGCATATTGGTCGCCGGCGAAACCGCCGTAGAGATAGACAGGCGAATGTTTGAGGACAAGCGATAATCCGATGTCGAATTTGGTGATATCGTATTTTTGACGATAGGTTATTCCGACATTCGGGCTCGTCGCACCGGTGACGGTATAATCGCCGTGTGCACTGGGGTAGTAAAACAACGACCCGAAGACTTTGACGCCAGGGCGCAGATCGGGCAGTTTTTCGACACCGACACCAATGGCATTCAGACTTGGATACCCATAATTGGTTGTTGTATGAATATACCCGACGCCGATATTGATTCGTGGTGCGGCGACTTCATATTCCACACGCGCATCGAGACTGCTCTGCTTTGCAAGCATCACCGGCATCAAGGCCGTGCCGCCGTCGATCGTAGCGAATTGTGTATAGTGATTGGTTCCTACCGAGAGATTATCGCTGGTAACGTAACTGTATGAGCGATAATCGACCTTCACCGAAAAGGGCGAGTGAGCAAACATGTAGGCGCCGCTAATCATATACGAGCGAGGGCAATATTGCCCGGCTGAAAACTCATTGTAATTTTTCGCGGCGAAAAATGCGCCCTCAACATAACCGAGAATTGGCGGTGTCGGCACAGCCGTCGGCATGGGCGTCGGCGAGGCGGTCGGCGCTTCGGTTGGCATTGGGGTTGGCGGTGCCTCGGTCGGTAGCGGTGTCGCCGGAATGTAGCGAACGACAACGAGGCGCCGATTCGGCAACCATAAAACGTACGCACCGAGGGCTTCGGAGATGACTCGGACCGGAACTAAAACGACGCCCTTATAGAGCATCGGCGGAACGTCGAGTGGACGAGCCTGGCCATCGATAATGAACTGATGCGCGCCGACGGTGACCGAGATCACCCGGCTGTCGCGAGTGGCCGTGACGGTCTTTCCGTCGTGTGAAACGCTAACGGTTGCGCCCATTTGCTCGAACATACTGCGAAGTGGAATATAGATGTTCCCGTTTTTATATATCGCGGCGAGGACGCGCGAGCGTCGCAAAATATCCGGTTTCGTATAGACGGTGTGGTCGTTATAGAGAATCGGAATCTGGCCGGTAGGTGGGCTTCCGAATTGTGGAACCGGGGCTGCATGTGCAGTTCCCCCCGATGCACAAAGAAGAAATCCAAGGAGTGTCGCCGCTATATACCTCGGCAATAGTGCCGATCGCAGGCGTGCAGGCAGAATCAGGGAGTCTTGCATAGTACCGACACCATAGCCTGGTGCGTGACTTATGTCTGTTCAGTATTGCTCGCGACGTCCGTTGCTTCGATATCGTCGATATCGTCGACGTCGTCAATATCTTTCTGCTCGCTTCCGTTATCGTACAGCACGACATTGAGGAGCGACGTATGAATGTGCATGGCGCCATTGTATTCAATAAATCCCAATTTCCGGAATTTATTGAGGAAGAAGCTTACTCTTGAGCGCGTGGTTCCAACCATTTCGGCGAGGGTTTCCTGGCTAATATGAGGGATGACTTCCTTTGGTTGCCCTTCCTTGCCGAAATTCGCGAGCAATAACAAAATTCTCGCGAGACGTTTTTCGCTTGAGTTGAAGAGGTGGTCGACGAGGTCTTCCTCAATGCGAATGTTTCGCGTGAGAAGATGGGCGATAAACATTTCCGAGAAATTCGGCTCATCGTGCAGGACGCGAATGATTGCTGCCTTGCTGACCTCGACAACGGTGCATTCCGCCATGGCAACTGCAGAAGCTACCCGGACTGCTTGCCCGACAATGCAGCCCTCACCAAAGAAAACCCCCGCATTTAAAACGGCAACGACGGCTTCTTTTCCTCGAGGGGAAACAACGGAAAGTTTGACTTTTCCACGTTGCAGATAAAAAACGGAATCGGAGGGGTCGCCTTGGGCGAAAATGACGCGCTCTTTCGCATACTTCTTGATCGTACGGCCAACGCCGACGACGGCGAGAAACGCTTTTGCGTCAAATGGTGGAGAAGATTTCAATGGTTGCTTCATAGCGAGGTCGATTCACGGGCGGTATGCACAGATAGTGGAAGGTGTCGCGCACCATCCAATGTTCTCGTAGCCTAGTCGATGTGTCATCCAGAGTCTGTTCAAAAGTGCTCACCAAGAGGGTTTCCCCTCGTCCGGTCGCATGGTACCCCTCCTAAAGAGCGGCGCTTGCTCACGTCGTACTTCGCAGCCGTATCGAGGGACCCTCGAAAGCCTCTTATAGAGCAGAATAGGGAGCATCTAATGAGCGGAACATTTTTCTGGCACGATATCCTGACTCCGGATGTTGCGAAAACGGAACGTTTTTACTCGGCGGTTCTCGGTTGGAACATCACCCGGATTCCGAATTCGAATGATACCTATCGTCAAGTATTTGCAGGTCGCTTCCCCGTTGGCGGTATGATGGAGTCCCCGCGCGGCGAGCATGCATCGACGTCGGTTTGGCGAGGCTACGTCTTGGTCGACGATGTCGATGCGACGGTTGAGCAAGCGGTGAAACGTGGCGGAACGATTCTGCGAGAGCCGAGCGATATACCGGGTGGCTACGGGCGTTTTGCGGAGATCGCCGATCCCCATGGCGCGAACGTGATTATCTCGGCCCCCAAAGGCGAAGGCGGGCCGACGCCCGAGCCCGGGACTCCCTCGACGTTTGCATGGAATGAATTGCATGCCGGAAATCTGGACGAGGCGTGGGAGTTCTACGCAGCGATCTTCGGCTGGAGCAAAGGGCAGGCCGTGGAGATGGGCGATGCCGGTCTCTACCAGGTGTTTAGCGTAGGTGATCGTGATCTCGGCGGTATGATGAGCGTTTTGCCCGATCTTCCCCGGCCCCAGTGGCTGTATTACATCAACGTTGAGGCCGTCGATGCTGCCGCCGATCTCGTCACCAAACATGGCGGGACGATCGTCCACGGCCCGGCGCAAGTGGCCGGCGGTGCCTGGATCATAAACGCCATCGATCCATGTGGCGCGCATTTCGGCTTAGTGGCGCCAAAACGATGACTGAGGAGAAAAACCCGCCTGATCGTCCGGAGTGCGAGTGCGCCTCGAACTATTGAGTGAGCACCTGCCCGGTTTGTAAACCGGATTCAAATTTTGCGATACAATTTGAGTATGACGAAAAGTGAAGCACTTTCCATTCGTCTCAGTCGCGAGACGAAAACTCGCTTGCTTGAAGCGGCTGCCGAGCGCGGGGCATCCGGGGCCTCAGCATTGGCGCGATGCGCTGGTAGGACCAGGGGAACCGAATAAAAAGCGACCGGCCATCATCGTCGGGTCGCCCGAAGCGTACGATCGAGACTTTCCGTTCCGCATGGTCGTGCCCCTGACGAGTTCATTCCGAATGGCGGTCATGAGGGCATCGACGGTTATTGATCCCAGTCCTGAAAATGGCTGTACCATTCGCTCCTACGCGCTATCGTGGAACGTCCAAGTTGTTCCCATGGCTCGTCTTACGTCGACATCCGCGAAAGTGGCGGTCGAAGAACTTGCCACTATTCGCGAACAAATCTGTGTTGCAGTAGGACCCTAGGCTCCGTCGTTTGCGATCATGCATGAGGCCATGACGGCATCGGACATGCCGTGGATCAGCCGCTTATCGGCCGGTGCAACCGTGGCCAAGATCCCGCCGAGCCGGGCTTCGTCGCCGACGACGAAATAATACGGACAGAGGCGAACGCGTCCGTCGAAGTTTTTTACCTCTTCGGATTGCTCGCTGTAGTAGCTCTGGCGAATGCGGCGTCCTTTATGGAAGCGCTGCAAAATGCGCGGCGTCGTCGAGAATTCGCGCATCGCTTCATCGATCGTTGCGGTCCAATCTTCTTTGGTGAGATCGTTGGCGACGCGCACGCCGCGCGATCCCCAGGCGAGTTCCGAGAAGCCCGAAGGTTTGACCACAAAATCGCGTTCGCTCTTGCCAAGATCGATGAGCGCGCGCCAATCCGAGATCGGCAAGCCCGAAGCTTCTAAGCCATAGATGACGCCTTGCGGCGGGAGCGGACGCGCGTCCATGAGCCAGGTCTGCGGAAAGACCACGCGGAGGCGATCGAACGCTTCGCGACCGAGTTCCGCCTGCCACAACGTCGCCAGCAAGGGATGATGCAGCAACGCAAACGCGAGCTTTTCTTCCAACTGCGGCTTAGGAGGCGGCGTCATTTTTACTTTGTTGTGACGTGCCGCATACAGCATCAATTCTTGCTTAGGAACATTGAGCAGATCAAATAACTCGAAGTTCCGATACAACACGTCGAGGCGTTGCAATTCGCCGCCGTCAAACGCTGCAAAGAGTCCGTCTTCGGTGAAGGTCATCTCTTGCGGCGTTATGACCCACGCATTGGCTAGTTCTAATTCACGCAGACGTTGCGCAAGCCAACTCATCTCGGCGCGATAATCCGCCGATTCCTCGGAAACGACAATCCCGACCGTTGGGCGCTCTGTTTTTCCAGCGCTTGCAAGCATTGCCGCAAACCCTTGCGCGATGCCATCGACGCCGCCGACGGATTCCAAACCGACTTGACAGTACGCGCGCGTCATCGCGCCGACGAATCCCATCCCGCCCGGAATGCTATCGAGTTCGCTTGCAATGAAGCCCGATTCCGTCAGAATGAGATCGGGGCGAATCACGCCGGGAATATCTTGCTTAAAGCGATTCTGCCGCGCGAGTTTGATGATCGACTCGGGCTTGCCCAGATCGAGGTACTCGGCGATAAACGCCGGCGCCGTGCCGCGTGCGCTACGATTGTAGAGGCTGTTGAGTCCGCGGTAAAAGCTTAGGAGATCGCTACCGAGCGATTCAATCCGCGCATACGTCGCGGGAGATAATGCGAAAGGCTCGGGGCTGACTCGCCAGGCGACGCGATCCGTATCGTTTTCGACCTTGAAGAGGCCGGGCGGAATCGCTTCGTAGAGGTGGCGGGCTTTGTCACGAGCCGAAAGATTGGGGGCAAACGCTGTACAGGACACAAAGACTCCTATCGACAGCCGTCGGGAATTTTGGACGAATTATACGCTATATATCTGCGACGCATACGAGACTAAAAACATCGACGCAGCCCAACGGTTGCAACCCCGTCACCCTGAGGAGCGGCTTGTCACCCTGAGGAGCGCACAAAGTGCGCGTCTCGAAGGGCCGCTGTCACGCTGAGGAGCGCACGCAGTGCGCGTCTCGAAGGGCCGCCAAGAAATGTTGCACGCTTCGCGTGCTCCGTAGGGATGATGCTTCGAGACGCGATGCTACGCATCGCTCCTCAGCATGACAGCGGCTTGTCACCCTGACAAATGTCACCCTGAGGAGCGCACGCAGTGCGCGTCTCGAAGGGCCCCTGTCACCCTGAGGAGCGCACGCAGTGCGCGTCTCGAAGGGCGCCCCGGAAATGTTGCACGCTTCGCGTACTCCGTTGGGATGATGCTTCGAGACGCGATGCTACGCATCGCTCCTCAGCATGACAGAGGCCTACGCATCGCTCCTCATGCTTCGAGACGCGATGCTACGCATCGCTCCTCAGCATGACAGAGGCCTACGCATCGCTCCTCAGCATGACAGCGGCTTGTCACCCTCCAGGAGCGCACGAAGTGCGCGTCTCGAAGGGCGCCGACGTTAGTCGACCGGAATCGCTCCCGGCGTAAGAACGGCGGATTCAATTGTGATTTCGCCATCGTGATAGGCAAGGGATAAATGCAATTTGCCCGCGATGCCGACGCCGTTGAGCGGAAGAATCTCAATCGCGCGCGACGTTTGTTCCCCGGCAAGAAAGGCAAAGACCCGGGCGTTGACGACGGACGTGCCGGAGGCATTCACCTGTTCTTGCGCGTGGACGATGATCTCTCCGTTGTCATTGCGACTGACACTCTGCGGGCAAAAGCTTATCGTCACGGCCTTCCCGGTCACCGTCAGCGTACGCGTCGAACACGGCGCGTTTGCGCGAACGGCGGACGGCATCAGCATGGCTAGCGCGGTAACAATCGGGAGGACGATCCGCAGCCCGCGAGACCGATAAAACAGTGACATATCCCCCTCAACGTTCGCAGGACCCCGGACGTGCCCTTGCACCATGAGGGATTTTCCCGGCACGCTTGGGTATCATAGAGCTAGTGCCGCCAATCGAACTCATTGCCATCGATCTCGATGGCACTCTCCTCTCCTCCGATGAATCCGTCTCGACGGCCAACGTTCGAGCGTTGCGGCGTGCTATGGATGAAGGCGTTCGCATCGTGCTGGCGACCGGACGAGGGCTTTCCACGCCTCGCGCTCTTGCCGTCGAACTTGGCTTGAATGCGCCGGTCATCGCGGCGCACGGAGCGCTGACGGTCGATGCTGCCGATGGCACGGAAGTCGATCATTGTCCGATTCCGGCAGAATACGCCAATGAAATTCTCGTCGATGCGCAACATAACGGTCATGCCGTTGCGATCTATCGCGACGGTATCTTTTATCGTCGGCGCGGAACGCCGGTGTTTATGGCCGATATGGTGCCGCCGCACTGGCGTGAAGTCGACGATCTGCTTGCGCCGGAACTTGCGCCGGCCTCGATGCTTCGAGCGCTCGGTGCCGATGCCGTCGAAGCGATCTCCGGAAAATATGCGCATCTGCCGATTTTCTTTCGCATCGAGCGTTGGGGTAATTTCGTCGAATGTGCAATGACCGATATTCACGCCACGAAACATCGCGCGCTCGAACGCTTGTGTGCGATGTACGGAATTAGCAGCGACCGCGTCATGGCGATTGGCGATTCGCCCAATGACGTGCCGATGATGGAGTTTGCTCGTCTTGGCGTTGCGATGGGCAATGCATCCGATGAGGTGAAGAAGGCAGCCGATATCGTGACCTCCACCTGCGATGAAGATGGTGTCGCTGCGGTCATCGAACAATATGTTTTGTCCGATCGCAAACGACGTTCGGCATGATGATTCATCTTGCATTTTTTGCGCGCATTGCAGAGATTTGCGGAACGTCGGAGCGCACGATAGCCCTTGATCCTGCTGCGAATATTGCCATGGTATGGGATACGTTAGAACAGGAGTTTCCCGCGCTGCAAGCGATGCGTCCATCGACGCGCGCCGCGGTTAACGGCAGCCTCGTCTCGTTTGAGCATCGTCTCGCAGCCGATGACGAAGTGGCCTTTCTGCCTCCGGTCGGCGGCGGTTGACGATGCTCGCAATCACCGATGAGCCATTGGATATTCTCGCCGTTCGAGCGGCCGTTCTCGATAAGACGTGCGGTGGCGTGGCGTTGTTCGAGGGAATCGTGCGTGCCGATGATGATGGCACGCGGTGCGTTGTTGCACTCGAGTATGAAGCGCATCACTCGATGGCGATCGCTGAGTTCGAGCGCATTGCACGCGATGTGCACGTGCGGTTCTCCGGGGCTCGCATTGCGATGGTTCATCGAATCGGTCGTGTTCGCGTCGGTGAGCCGGCGGTCGTCGTCGCTGTGGCCGCGGCCCATCGCGAGCAAGCATTTCTCGGTTGTCGCTACGCCATCGACGAACTAAAAATGCACGCGCAAATTTGGAAGAAGGAACATTTCTCCGACGGCAGCGCCGATTGGCGCGCCAACGATGCATGAAGGGCGAAGCCGGTAATGCCTGATCTTTTACACGTCGATGCGGTCACGAATGCCGCAATCGCCGTCTTGCACTATCCCGCGCGCCGCCCGCGCAACGTGCAGATCATCGCCGGTCACGGGTATTCAAGTAGTAAGCACAACCTCGATTTTCTCTGCGCTTTTTTGGCCGGTCATGGAATCGACGTCTGGAGCTTCGATTTTCCCGGCCATAAGCTCGGCGCTTCGGGCGGTCTGCTGCGTGGCATCGACGATTGCATCGATGCGATGGAAGCCGTCGTCGCGCATGCGAGAGTCGCGGCACCGACGATGGCGACATATACGATGGGCCACAGCATGGGAGCGATGACGGCGCTTTTTTGCGCCGCCCGCAATGCAGAACTTCAGGGGGCAATCGCCATTACGACGGGATACGGTCGACCATCGGCTATCGCAGCGTTGCAGCGCGCAGGCGCATCGGATTTTCGATCCGCGTGGGTGAACGGCGTAACGCTCCCGGATCTTGTCGCCGATGCGGAAACCTATTTTCAGCGTCATCTGCCGCAACTCGCCGGGCGCGATGTCCTGTATATCGCCGGCGCTCGCGATGCGATGGTGAGCCCCAAATCGGTGCAAGAACTCTTCGAACGCGCTCCCGAACCAAAGACGTTCGTGACGATTGATTCCGATCATACGACGGCCGCCGAGAATGCTAAAAGTACCATTCTGGCTTGGCTGGATGAGCGGCATCCGCGATGACCTCGGCTGAACTGCGCAGATATAGCCGACATCTGCTCATGCCTGAAGTTGCTCTGGCCGGGCAAGAAAAATTGCGCGCGGCGCGTGTGCTTGTCGTTGGTGCCGGTGGATTAGGTTCTCCGGCGCTGGCCTATCTTGCCGCAGCGGGAGTCGGTCGTCTCGGAATCGTCGATGGTGATGTCGTCGACCTCACCAATCTCCAACGACAGATTCTTTTCGGTGATGCCGATCTCGGAAAGCCGAAAGCAGAAGTCGCCGCCGCGCGGCTTCGCGCGCTCAATCCTCATATCGCCTTGGATATCTATCCGCTCGAACTCGATGAACGAAATGCGCGCGATCTCATTCATCCGTATGATCTGGTTCTTGATTGCACCGATCGCTTTGCGACGCGTTATCTCATCAACGATGCGTGTTGGTTTGAGGGCAAGCCCGATGTCTTTGCGTCGATTTTTCGTTTCGATGGGCAAGTTACGGTGCTTTCTGCGCAGCACTCGGCGTGTTATCGCTGTCTCTTTCCGCAAGCTCCGCCGGCCGGCTCGGTTCCGACGTGTGCCGAAGGCGGCGTCCTCGGCGTCCTCCCCGGCATTGTCGGTGCCTATCAAGCAAACGAAGCGTTAAAGCTCATCCTCGGCATTGGTGAACCGCTCTACAATCGTCTGCTACTCGTCGATGCGCTTGGCGGAAGAACGCGCGACGTGCGCTACGGGAAAGACCCGGCGTGTGCATTGTGTGGGCCTCATGCGCGCATCCACGAACTACGAAGCGAGCCTGACGACGC
Organism: bacterium; assembly: GCA_021778415.1. GTDB lineage: Bacteria > Vulcanimicrobiota > Vulcanimicrobiia > Vulcanimicrobiales > Vulcanimicrobiaceae > JAJYCL01. The sequence goes on from JAJYCL010000020.1 coordinate 21,127, forward strand.
GATCGTCGATCTCGTTGATGACATTCGTGCTGAAGACCTCGACGATGCCTTGGATCGTGCGACGCTGCTCGACGTTCGCGAACCGCATGAGATCGTTCTCGGGATTCTCCCCGGTTCGGTGCATATTCCGGCGTCCGAACTCGACGCGCGATTGCACGAACTGGATAGTGCGCGCGCCTATATTGTCGCGTGCCGTGTCGGTGTAAAATCGCGCTGGGCCGTTCAACGCTTGCGCGATGCAGGCTTTGCCCGTGTCGCGCATCTGCACGGTGGGCTGCTGAGTTATGCCGTTCTTGGAGACGCATTTGCATTCTTCTGATGGTTTGCCGTTGGCCCGAATCGGCCAAGGCAGTTGGGATTTACCGGAATCCGGAGCCCGATGCGATGAGGCGATCTCGGCGTTGCGCGCCGGAGTCGAGGCGGGTTTAACGCACATCGATACGGCCGAGATGTATGGCAGCGGGCGCGTGGAAACGTTGATTGGAGCCGCGATTGCGCCACTCGATCGGTCGCGGCTTTTTCTCACATCGAAAGTCTTGCCATCCAACGCGAGTTTCGATGGAACGTTGGCGGCGTGCGAGCGGTCGCTCACGCGCCTAGGAACGTCGTATCTCGATTTGTATCTCTTGCATTGGCCGTCGGAGACGCCATTTGCCGAGACGGCGCGCGCCTTGCGTCGCCTACGCGATGAAGGTCTCGTCCGCTATGTCGGTGTGAGCAATTTCGATATCGCGGAATTCGAAGAGGCGTACAACCTCCTCGATGGGTTGGCCTGTAATCAAGTCTTGTATCATCTCGGTGAGCGCGGGATGGAACATCGCGTGCTTCCGTTTGCACGACAACACGGCATTGCGGTGGTCGGCTATACGCCGTTCGGCCGCGGATCGTATCGGCGTTCCGGCAGCGACGTCCTCGAAGCGATCGCGCAACGCCATGGCCGCACGGTCTCGCAAGTAATCCTCGCCTTTCTCACGCGAGAATCGCAGGTGTATGCAATTCCAAAAGCGGCACGCCGAGTACACATGCTGGAAAACGCCGGGGCCATCGATCTGCGGTTGACGGCCGAAGATATTGCGGGCATCGAAAGCACCTATCCGCGCGGCAACGATGGTCCACTCGCGACCCTCTAGCGCAGCTGAGTTCACGCAACTCGCCCACGATGCTGCACGCGCTGCCGGTGCGTCGTTGGTGCGGATAACGGCGGCAACGCGCGATGAACACGCGCAACGTGCGATGGCGGAGTCGTTTGCGCGCGGTGATTTCGCAACGTGGGGATATACGTCGGAGTACGCGCAGGCGGCAACGGACCCGGCAAATATTTTGCCCGGCGCACGGAGTGTCATCTGCATTGCCGTCGCCTATGCGACGCCAAAGCTGCGCTATCGACCGCTACACGGCCGAGTCTCGAACTACGCCTGGTCGTCGGATTACCATCGGCGCATGCGCGATTTGCTCGCGGAGGTTGCCTCTGCACTCGATACCGCGGCCGGTGCATCGGTGACCGCCATTGCCTGCGATACCAAGCCGCTTGCGGAGCGCGCGTTTGCCGCGCAATCGGGCCTTGGATGGATCGGCAAGCACACCAATCTCATCGCCAGCACGGTCGGTTCGTTTGTTTTTTTGGGCGAAGTAATCACGACGCTTGATCTCGTTGCCGACGCGCCGACAAAAAAGACGTGCGGCGCGTGCACGCGTTGTGTGACGGCCTGTCCGACGCAAGCGCTTCGCGGCGACTATACGATCGATGCGACGAAATGTATCGCCGATTTGACGCAGCGAACGGATGCCATCCCGCGAGCGCTCCGTGCGCAGATCGGCGATTATGTGTGGGGCTGCGATCGCTGCCAAGAAGTCTGTCCGCCGACCATCGCCGCCGGCTTCACCCAAGATCCGCAGGCCGCACCACTCGACGATGCGCTGGCGCATCCCTCACTCACTGCACTTTTGCGACTTCGTTCGGGCGAATTTAAACGTCGCTATGCGAAATCGGCGATGGGTTGGCGAGGAGCGGCCGTCTTGCGCCGGAACGCCGCAGTTGCGCTGGGAAATGCGTTGGATCGATCGGCCATTCCGGCGCTCGGGCAAGCGCTGCGTGAGGATCCGCACCCGCAGGTGCGCGGGCACGCCGCATGGGCGCTGGGGCGGATCGGGGCTCCGCAAGCACTGGCGATCCTGAGAGCGCAGCAAAGGAACGAAATGGATACCTTAGTGCTTGATGAGATTCGTGCTGCGCTGGAACCGTTGTCATTGGCCGGGCGTTAGACCGAGTATGAAAGTCCTCTGGAGTCTCCTGGCGTGTAGTTTACTTCTCGGTGTCGTTAGCGCACCATCGGCTGCAGATGCGCCTTCGGCGTTACTGGGCCGCATGGCGGCGATCAACCCGGGCTTAGAATCGTTTACCGCGCATATCTCCTCGACGGTTGATGTGCTCAACATTCCGTTCATGCATCCGCAACTCGATGGAACGTTCTACCACAAACACCCGTCGATGAATAAGATCGTCATCACAAGCGGCTTGCCGGGCATCGCAAAGCAGTTCTCCAAACTGTATCCGCAGGTGCCGAGCCCTTCGCAGTGGCCGTCGCTGTACGAAATTTCCTTCGCCGGTGATGTAGCGGGAGTGACTTCTCTACGGTTGATTCCGCGCAAACATGGGCGCATCGATCACATCGATGTCAAAGTCGATGATTCACACGCAACGGTGACGGAAATGCGCTGGAATTATATCGATGGCGGCTATGCTCGTCTGACGCAAAAATTTGCGTTGCTCGATGGTCACCGGGTCGTCGTTGCGCAAAACGGTCATGTCGAAGTTCCGCTGTATAAGGCCGATATCGTGACGACACTCTCGGGCTACGTCTGGAATCCGTCCATACCCGATTCATTTTTCGGCGACGGGAAATAATACCGGCTATGCCAGTGACGGTCGATCTGATCGAGGCTCCGCTTATGGATAGCTTTCGTCGATCGATCACCTATCTTCGCATTTCCGTCACCGATAAGTGCAATCTTCGTTGCGTCTATTGCATGCCGGAAGCCGGCTTAACGTGGTTGCATCGCGATGAGCTCCTCACGTATGAGGAAATCGCGCGCATCGTTGAGGCCGGTGCCCGCATGGGAATTCGGAGCGTGCGTATTACCGGAGGCGAACCATTAGTGAGACGCGATTTGTCGCGCCTCGTTGCATTGCTCGCTGCGATACCGGGTATCGATGATATCGCGCTTTCCACGAACGGATTGCTGTTGGCCGCGCAAGCAGCGGAGCTGAAAGCATCCGGGCTGCGTCGGGTCAATATTTCCCTTGACACCTTGCGGTCGGATCGCTTTGAGGCTATCGCACGTCGCCCGGGGCTCGATGCCGTGCTCGCCGGGATCGATGCCGCCATCGAAGCGGATCTTGCGCCGGTGAAAATCAATTGCGTCGTGATGCGCGGTCGCAATGATGATGAGATCGGCGATTTTGCGCAACTCACGCGCACCAAAGATCTGTATGTTCGTTTTATCGAGATGATGCCGGTCCACGAAAATGTCGAGCAGCAAGCCGCCGAATATCTTTCTGCCGACGACATTCTTGCGCGCGTTCGCCTACATGGTGCCGTTGTTCCGGTGACGCCGTCGCACGGTAACGGGCCGGCTCGGTATGTCGGTTTCGAGGGCGCGCGAGGAGCCGTAGGGGTGATCTCTCCGCTTTCGCACGACTACTGCGAACGCTGTAATCGTGTCCGCCTGAGCGCCGACGGACGCCTCAAATTATGTCTCTTCGGCGATCAGCACGTCGATCTGCGGACGCCCTTGCGCAATGGCGCCAGTCTCGAACAGCTCGGTACTATTTTACACGATGCTATGTTCATCAAGCCCGAACGGCATCATCTCCGACTCGGCGAGACGTCATCGCGGATGCGCGCATTTTCGGAAATCGGCGGGTAATCGCTTACGCGATTGATTTTCGGAAGAAGGCGAGCATTTTTGTCGGCTCCGGCATAATCCGAAATTCCGTAAAGCCCCACTGGCGCGCTTGTTGAATCGCACGCGCGTTGTTTAACGGAAGCGCAAACGTCAGCGTTTTGATATTCCGTTTCACCGCAAGCTTTTGCGCTTCGCTCACTAATTCGCTGCCGACTTCGGTGAGCGTGCCTTCGCGCATCCGTAGGCCTTCGAGCATGGCAATATCGATGCCGTTCGCTGCTTCCGGATCGCGGTAGCCGATCGGAAATGCGTAGACGAGTTGTAAGATTGCTAACAATCCCGTGGAGTCTTCCGCAACTAAAATAACGCGTCTGCCGGCGCGCTGTTCGGATAACCATTTAACGATGCGTTGCGTCCACGTTTCGTTGTGTGGCTCGGAGCCTGTGAGAACCCCATCTTTTTGCAATCGCTCGATGTCGCTCGCTTGAGCGAGACGAAGAAAGATCTTGGATGCCACCGTGGCCCTGATGATGCGACGGTGGGGAGAGGCCTCCCTTGTGCGGAACCTGAGTCGGCGTGCGTGTCAGCGGATTACTCATCATCGGTCTCGCCCTTGGGTTGGTCGCTTGTTCCGGGCGAGCCCATCCGCACCATACGCCGACGGCATCCGTCGGCGAACGTCTCTTTGCCGCACATTGTTCGGCCTGTCACGGCGTGGGCGGAACCGGCACGCGCATCGGCCCGTCGTTGATTCATGTGCGTGACCGTCTGCATACCGCGGGTCTCAAAGCGATCATCCTCGATCCGACACCGCCGATGCCTCGCCTCGTCCCAGGGCGTCTTTCTCGCCGCGACGTCGTCGATATCGTCGCCTACCTGCAAACCCTCTAGATGCCCGCCGTCCTTTTTCGCTACACCAACGATCTCCGTATCGACGCCCATCGTGGTCTCCAAGCGGCTGCGGCCTTGGGTCCGGTCTTACCGGTTTTCATCATCGACCGTGCCATGGAAGCGACGTTCGCTCGGAGCCCGCGCCGCGCGGCATTTGTTCTTCGCGCCGTCGATGCGCTCAGCGGCGATTTCCGGCGCATCGGGCAGAGCCTCATCATCCGGCGGGGCCCCGCCGGAGCCTCGTTACGACGGTTGGCCCGCGCCGTCGATGCGCAGACGGTCGTTTGGACGGCGCGCTACGATCCGGCCTCCCAACATGCCGATGCGCGATTGCAAGCGGAGTTAGAAGAAGCGGGGCTTCGCGTTTGTAGTATTCACGATAGCCCGGTGGTCGCGCCCGAGGCGTTACCGGGGCCGGCAGGCGGCGGTTTCCGATCCTTCGCCGCGTATGTCCCGGCGTGGATGCAGGCCGAGGTCGACGAATCGCCGACCGCTGACCGCTGGCTTGCCTGCGATCTTCATGCGGAACCGCGCCCTCAAGATTGGGACGCGACCGAGCCGGCTCTTTCCGTGCCCGATGTCGAGCATCCCGATGCGGCCGTCGATGCCTTTCTCGGCGGACCGATTCTGCAATACTCGGCGCGAAGCAAGACTCCGGCGGTCGCCGGAACGTCACACCTTGGCCCGCTTCTGAGTATCGGTCGTATCGCCGCACACGACGTTGCCGCTCGTGTTCGGGCCCGGATGCGCGATCCGCTGTTGCTCGCCGAAGAGCGCGCGTCGTTAGCGGAGTTTTTGCGGTCGCTCGCACGCCGTGATTTTTTCTCCCAACTTGCTTGGTTCTCGCCGCTGATCGGAGATGAAGCCTATCAGGAGAAGATGCGCGATTTTCCGTTTGCGACAACGCACCCGCATCTCGATGCGTGGCGCACGGGAATGACCGGCTTTCCGCTTGTCGATGCAGGCATGCGACAACTTCGCGCAACCGGATGGATGCATCCGTTTGTGCGTCGCGTCGTTGCGTCGTTTGTATGTTTCGATCTCGGTGTGGATTGGCGCATCGGTCGTGACGAATTCGCCCGCTACGCGTTCGATGACGAACCGGTGTCGGCAACGGGAAATTGGCAGTGGGCGGCCGGGGTTGGAGCCGATTTGGCGCAGTTTCCGCGGATTTTTAATCCCACGAAACAGCGCGCGCGTTACGATCCCGATGGGCAGTACGTTCGCAGGTGGATTCCCGAATTAGCCACCGAGTTGCTTGCGTCGCATGAAAGCGAACAACTCGGCTTGCCGTTGTTCGGCGAGCAGACCTATCCAGCACCGATTCATTCGCACGAGCGCGCGGCGCAGGCGTTTTTAGCCCGGTACCGCGCGCATCGCGCTGCGAAAGGTTAGTGCGCGACGAGTCGTTCTTCGATCCAGTCGCCGATGATCGGGACATTCAAATCTTCGCCTTGCCAGACTTTGATCCCGAAGTAGACCGATGCGACGATGAACACCGGGATCAAGAATGGGAGCAAAATCGCCGCCGAAATACCGAGGACCGGGATTTGGGCCAGCACCGATAACGCGCCCCAGAGTCCCGCGAACCCGACGTTGAACCCGAGCGCTTGAAAGGTCTGCTTACGCAGCGCCGGGGATTTGCGTCGGTCCAAGAGCGAGAGCAAGGCCAGCGCAAAAAGTGGGTAGCCGAGTGCCACTAGGGCCTTGGATTCCACCGAGTCTTGGGTCGCCAGCACGGTCGCTCGCGGCGCCACGAAAGGCGGCGGCTGCGGTGGCGGCGCCGCGTTCCACGGGCCCGATGCCGGGCCGACATCTCCGCCGAGGCGTTCGCGGCTCGACGCAGCTGCGTCGATTTTTGCGGCTAATCGGCAGGACGGACAAGCACCGCGATCATCGCGGCAGGTCGCGCACAGCGGTTTTTTGCAGTCGGTACAGGCGCTGACCGAGGGCACGCGAGCGTGAAAGAAACAATCCATGAATGACAACCTCCTGACCCTGCTACTGCGCAGGCTCCAAGAGGTTTCGCTCGGCTCCGGCGGCAAGCACGGGCGCCGATGACAAACCGCGAAACCTTGCTTCGACTGGCTCGAGAATCCCGTCGCTATCTTCCAACGCTTGGGCTAGCCACGGGTTTGGGCGTCGTCGCCGGTTTAGCCACGCTGGCACCCCCGTTTGCCTTTAACGTTATCTTCAGCAGCGTGCTCGTCAAGCCGTACGACATGCACGCCCTGTATCTCGCACTGGGGATCACGTTTTTTGCGCTCCTTCTGGGCGGCGCCGCGACCTACGGGCAAACCTATCTCACGGCCTGGTCGGGCCAACAATTCATCAAACGGCTTCGCATTCGGATTTTCGAACGCTTACTGCGCGTTCCGATTGCAACATTCGATCGTTGGCGCCCGGGAGAACTCGTTGCGCGTCTGAACGCCGATTTGCAGTTGATGAGCGATGCGGTGTCTATCTCGTTTCCGCAACTCGTTGTTGCAACGGTGACATTTATTTCGTCGCTCGCGGCGATGATTTATTTGGATTGGTTGCTCACGCTTTCGCTTGCAATCACCGCGCCGTTAGTGACGCTCGTCGTCAATCGGTTGCAAAAACACATTTCGGCAAGCACGATGCGGATGCAAGAAACCGTCGCCGATACCACGTCGTATTTAGTCGAGAAACTTTCCGGGCAGCGCGTCGTTAAGGCCTTTGGACGCGAAGTGTTCGAGACGCAACGCTTTACCGAACACGTCGAATCGTTCTTCGGCGCATCGATGAAGTTGGTGCAGTTCACGCAGACGCAACCGTTAGTCGTCTCGACGATCGTCACCGGCGGAATCGTGTTGATTCTCTGGCTCTCCGTTCACGAAGTCATCGTCGGACATCTCAACCTCGGCAAAGTGATGGCCTATTACGGCTTGTTGGTGAATCTGATCAATCCGATGAATCGGTTTGCAACGTTCGTCGGCGATTTAAGTAAGGCGATCGTCGGTGCATCGCGGGTCTACGAACTCGTCGATCAGGCGGCCGAAGAAACGCCGGCCACGGCGGCAAGCCTGTCGCAACTGCGCGGTGATCTTGCCTTCGAGCACGTTTCGTTTTGGTACGATCCCTCGGGCGCGCCGGCGCTGCGCGATGTCACAATCGAGCTGCCCTCCGGGACGATTGCCGCCGTCGTCGGCCCGTCGGGCGCGGGCAAATCGACGCTGGTCAACATGGTCTCCCGCTTCTATATCCCGCAAGAGGGCCGCATCACGCTCGACGGCGTCGATATTGCCTCCTACGCCCTCGCCTCGCTGCGGGAACGCATCGCCATCGTGCCGCAGGACGTTCAGCTCTTCCGAGGTTCGATTCGCGAGAACATTCGTTACGGTCGCCTCGATGCCAGCGATGAAGAAGTGGAAGCAGCGGCTCGAGAGGGCAACGCCGATGAATTCGTTCGCGCCCTGCCCAACGGCTATGAGACGGAGGTCGGCGAACGCGGTTTCCGCCTTTCCGGCGGCGAGCGCCAGCGCATCGCTATTGCGCGAGCAATCCTCCGGGATCCGCGCATCCTCATCCTAGATGAAGCCACCAGCGCACTCGATAGTCGCTCCGAGGCGCTCATCGAAGAGGCCTTGGACCGCATCCTCCCCGGGCGCACCACGCTGATTATCGCGCATCGCCTCAGTACGATTCGCCGCGCTACCATCATTCTGTATGTGGAAGACGGCCGCATCGCCGAGGCCGGCACCCATGCGGAGCTTTTAGCGCTGGGCGGAGGCTATGCTCGCCTGCACGCCGCTCAGTTCGCTTTTGGCGCGACGGCGCCTCAAGCGTAAACTTCGCGGCACGACGAGCCGATAGGAAAAGTAATGGCAGATATTCCCGGCCTCTCGTTCGGTACACCGGTCGACGTACTCCGTCACGCGATCAGCGGTGCCGATCTAGAGAATACGCAAATTGCGAACAACATCGCGAATGTGAACACGCCGAATTTCCGGCGCTCGGATGTTTCGTTTCGCGAGGCACTCGCGGAATCGCTCGGTACGCCGCCCGATCCGAATGTGTTGCCGATGAAGGTCGATGCGTCGCGCCAGTTTGCCATCGGTGATGGCATGGCGCCGATTCCCTATACGCAGCCATCGGCGAAGGTCGATGAATCGACCCAGATGAAGGTCGATAAGAGCAACGTCGATATCGATCAGGAAATGGCTAAGCTCTCGGCCAACTCGGGCTATTCGCAAGATATGTCGGAGATGCTGTCGATGCAATTTACGCGCTATCGCGAAGCGATTACGGAGCAGCCGCACTAATGGGTTTTTATGATTCCATCGAGATCAGCGCCTCCGGCCTTTCGGCTCAGCGCCTCGCAATGGACGTGATCGCGAATAATATCGCCAATGCCAATACGACGCGCACGCCGCAGGGCGGCGCCTTTAAGCGTCAACTCGTCGTCTTCGCCCAGAAGCAGGGCGCGCCGACGGCGCCCGGTTCCGATCCGTTCAATCCGTTTACCGCCTCAAACCCCGTCGCCACAACCGACGGCGTTCAGGCCCTTGGGATCGTTCAGGATCAATCCCCGGATCGGCTCTCGTATGATCCGACGAATCCGGAGGCCGATGCTCGGGGCTATGTGCACTACCCGAATGTCTCCGTTGTTAAGGAGATGGTCGATATGATGGCGGCCTCTCGCGCCTACGAGGCGAATGTTACGGCCATTCAAGAATCCCGCGCCATGGATGACGCCACCATGAAAGTGCTACAAAGCTAAGCAATGGATCTTCCAAATTACGATGTCATGAGCCGCGTCGCATCGGGCACCTTCGTGCCTGATCTCGCAACGCCCGCTGCGCCGAAATCGGAGCCGATTCCGACCGGCGATGCCGCGGGAACGTCGTTCAAGGATACCGTCAAGCAAATTCTCGGTGACGTCAATTCCAAGCTCAATACGGCCGATCAAGGTGTCGTCGATCTTGCCACGGGCAAGACGAACAATACGCAGAAGGTCGTCACCTCGGTAGAAGAAGCCAACCTCGCGATGTCATTCACCATCGCCGTGCGCAACAAGCTCTTAGAGGCCTACACCGAAATCAACCGCATGCAGGTCTAACCCCCCGTCACCCTGAGGAGCGCACGCCCCCTGTCACCCTGAGGAGCGCACGCAGTGCGCGTCTCGAAGGGCCCCAAAAGGTTGCACGCTCCGCGTGCTCCGTTCTGATGATGCTTCGAGACGCGATGCTTCGCATCGCTCCTCAGCATGACAGTAGGCCCCGTCACCCTGAGGAGCACGCGAAGCGTGCGTCTCGAAGGGCCACAAAGGTTGCACGCTCCGCGTGCTCCGTTCTGATGATGCTTCGAGACGCGATGCTCCGCATCGCTCCTCAGCATGACAGATACGATCCTGTCACCCTGAGGAGCGCACGCAGTGCGCGTCTCGAAGGGCTGCTGCTCGGGACACGATCCTGTCACCCTGAGGAGCGATGCGCAGCATCGCGTCTCGAAGGGCGCGATGCTTCGCATCGCTCCTCATGCTTCGAGACGCGATGCTTCGCATCGCTCCTCAGCATGACGGGACGCGGAGCTTTCGCGGTCCTGGCGCGGGCGGGGTGGCGAGGACTAAATTTGGGGGGTGGGAGGCCGATACTCTATCTAGGCGGCTGGACTTCCTTCGCACGAGGTGGGGGCCGCCGCGAAGCCTGACCGATTGATGGCTTCGCAAGAAAACACCACTGACTTCGTGCGGGGGGGTTTTACTTTGGTACGTGGCCTGTATACGGCTGCAAGCGGAGCGCTGGCAGCACAAACGATGGCCGACACGGTTGCGAATAATCTCGCAAACGTAACGTCGAGCGGATTTAAAGAGACGTTGTTGCAGATTCAATCTGCGCCATCGTTAAATATCTACCGTATTCAAACGGATCCGGGTCGAGTGCCGGACAAGGCGCTTGCCGGTGTTCCTGTTGCGCAATATGTGGGTGCCCTTGGAACCGGTGCGCAAATTTACGATACGCCCGTCGATTACAAGCAAGGCACGCTCGAGCAAACCGGTAATTCCCTCGATCTCGCACTCGTTGGCGCGAATGGATTTTTCTCGGTGCAAACGCCGCAGGGCGTACGCTACACGCGCGACGGACAATTTTCACTCGATAACAACGGCAATCTCGTGACGCAAGACGGCAATCTTGTGACGGGAACTAACGGTGGCCCGATCACGATTCCGGCCGGTCCGTTCTCCGTTGGAACCGACGGTACGGTTTCGCAAAACGGCGTGCAAGTCGGCCAAATCAATCTCACGCAGTTCTCCAATCTCGTTGCGTTGCGTAAGCAAGGCGATAATCTTTTTGTCGATACCGGTGCGGCTCAACCGCAACCGGCGACGGGTGTTTCCGTGCAACAGGGATTTCTTGAAAAAAGCAGCGGGAACGTCATCCGATCGATGGTCGATCTCATCGTCGCCGAACGCTGGTTCGATGCGAATTCCAAATCAATTAAAGCTGAAGACTCTGCAACCGGCCTGTCGATCGCAAAACTCGGCCGTTCGACACCACAGTAAAGGAATAAGGCACACAGTATGATGCGAGCACTCTACTCCGCGGCCAGCGGGATGATCGCCGAACAGTACAACATGGATACGATCTCCAACAATCTTGCAAACGTGAATACGACGGGATTCAAAAAGAATCAAGCGCGTTTTCAAGATTTGGTGTATCAAGAGTTGCGCGCACCCGGATCACCTGTCGGTGCGAGCCTCGTTCCGACCGGACAAGATGTCGGCTTAGGTGTCAAAGTTGGATCGTCGGAGAAAATTTTCACGCAAGGAAGCTTGCAGCAGTCCGATAATCCACTCGATGTTGCCGTCGAAGGCGATGGATTCTTTCAAATCACCAAGCCCGACGGTACGACGGCCTATACCCGCGACGGCTCGTTTAAAATCGACAATAACGGGACGCTCGTCACCGCCGACGGCAATTTCTTGCAGCCGCAAATCACGATTCCGCAGAATGCACTGCAAGTCAACGTCGGTTCCGACGGAACGGTGAGTGCGCTCGTACCCGGATCGCCGCAGCCGCAAACGCTTGGGCAAATTCAGCTCGCGCGTTTCGTAAATCCGGCCGGCCTATCGCCAATCGGCGGCGGGAATCTCTATACGCAAACCGCTGCATCGGGTGCGCCGATTGTTTCGCAACCGGGTCTCAATGGTGCCGGCGCCTTGCAAGGCGGCTATCTCGAGCAGTCCAACGTGCAAGTCGTGCAAGAGATCGTCAATATGATCATTGCTCAGCGCGCGTACGAAGCCGATTCCAAAGCAATCGGTGCTTCGGATCAAATGCTCAACACCGCAGTGAATCTGCCGCCGTTCCAGTAAAATCATGATCGCACGTACGTTGATCGCCGCTCTTCTCGCCGTCGCGCTGCTCCCTGCAGTCGCGACGGCGCAAGTGCGCCCGACGCAGCGTATCGCCGGATCGCAATTCGAGCATCTGGCAGCGCAAAAAATCGCGGCGTTGGCGCACAATGCAGATATCAAATACATGCCTGCCTATTCGGTCGCCGATCAAACCGTCGCAGCCGGTGCGCTCTCCTTGCAAGTCGGCTCGCCGATGCAGACGCCATCGTTCGTCAATGTTCCCATCGGCATCGATGTCGGTGGGCATATCGTTCGGACGGTCTTTGTCGGGTATCGCGTGGAGCGTTTCGTCATGACGGCCCTGGCGGCGCACGATATGGCCCCGGGAACCGTCATTTCGGCCCACGATGTCATGATGGGCCGCACGCTCTATGTCGGTCAGCACACCAATGGCACTCGCGTGCTCGTCGGTCGCAAAATGCTCTCGGCCGTGAGCAAAGGTCAGCCCATCGCCATTCTTGCCACTACCGCCGATCAGGTGGTGCAAGCCGGCGCGACGGTGATTTTCATCTTGCGCGGAGACGGGGTCACGTTGGTTTCCGACGCGATCGCGCGCACGAGCGGCGCGTTGGGCGATACCGTCTCGGTCTATAATACGCAGACGCATAAGACGCTCTCTGGAACCGTTGTCGCTCCGAATCGCGTTGAACTTGATATCGCCGAAGGGACGGGCCAATGAAAGTTGTGATTGCACTCATGCTCGCGGGGGCGATGCTCGCTCCTGGAGCGGTTCTCGCTGATACCTTGTATCAAGCCGGCCCTCCGGCCGCGGGGACCGGGCACCCGTTGCATCTCGGGCCCGACCATAAGGCGCAGGCCGTCGGCGATCTCGTCTACGTCGTGTTTAATTTCGCCGTGACGAGCACATCCACCAACGTTGTGCAAAATGCCAAGTCCTATAATGTGGCACTCACCCCGGGCACCGGGAATCTGGCACTCGGGCCGTTGCGCTTCCCAGCCGCAATCGGCGGCCAAACGGGCCTGCAAACGTCCAAAACCTCCAACGGCTCGAATTCGTTTTCTAGCGCCATGATGGCCACCGTTGTTAACGTTTTACCGAGCGGGGTGATGGAAATCAGCGGCGTGCAGCATCTAAAAATTAACGGAACCGATCAGATTATGAAAGTGACCGGCTACGTTCGCCCCGAAGATATCGATACGACGGACGCGATTCCGTCGTCGCGAATCGCCAATGTCGAGGCGTCGTTCAGCGGCGACTTCCAACAAGGCCACAAAGGCCTCATTCGTAAGATTCTCGATTTCTTGTTCTAGGCGGAGATAATCATGGCAAACGTTCTTCGGTCGGTAATGGCAAGTGTGGTAGCGGCGGCGCTTCTCGCAGGTGTCGTTGCGCCGGCATGGGCGGGGCCGATGATTCACGTCAAAGACATCGCCAAAGTTCAAGGCATGACGTCCAACCAACTCGTTGGCTATGGAGTGGTTGTTGGTTTGGCCGGCACCGGCGATTCGACGTCGGTGATCTTCACAAGTCAGACGATTCAGAATATTTTGGAGTCGTTCGGATTAACGGTATCCCAGCAGGCGGTTCGCACGCGCGATGTCGCGGCAGTTATCGTCACCTCGAGCTTGCCGGCATTTGCGCACTCCGGCGATCATACCGATGTCACCGTCTCGGCCATGGGAGATGCAACGTCGTTGCAAGGCGGAACCCTCGTCATGACGGAGCTCAAAGGTGCCAATAATCTCGTCTACGCGACGGCGCAAGGCCCGATCTCCGTCGGCGGGTTTTCCGCGGGCGTCTCAGGTGCGTCGGTGCAGCGGAATTACACGCTTGTCGGACGTGTGCCGAATGGCGGCATCATTGCCCGCGATATGACGACCCCGCTGATGCAAGATGCCACGGGCTTCAATTACGTTCTCACGACGCCGGATTTCCGAACGGCCGCCAATCTTGCCACCGCGCTCAATGGTCGCTTCGGCTATGGTACGGCCTATCCCATCGATGCGGAAACGATTCACGTCACGCTCCCGGCGAATTACAAAAATCAGCCGGTCTACTTTCTTGCGGATGCCGGAGATCTTTCGATCGATCAAGGTCAGCTCGCGAAAGTTATTCTCAATGAACGTACCGGGACGATCGTCTTTGGCGGAGATATTAAGCTTGCACCCTGCGCAATTGCGCATGGCAACCTCACGATCACGATTGCGACGAATAATAAAGTCAATACGCAGCCGTTTACGACCGTTGCCCCGCCCGTGCAAACGAACACGAAAGTGACTGCCAGCGAAGGCGGCAAGAAGTTGGTGTTCCTTGCCGGCTCGGCTACGCTCGCATCCGTTGTCAATGCGCTGAACACGATGGGCGTTTCACCGCGCGATCTCATCGCAATCGTTCAAGCGTTGCGGCAGGCCGGTTCCTTGCAAGCCGACGTGGAGATTCAATAGATGGATATCACTCGTACGGGTGCGGCTGCGGCCGCTGCGGCGAATGCCGCAAAGCCTTTAACGGCGGAGCAACAGGCCGCACTGAAAAAATTACACGATGCGGCGACGCAGTTCGAAGGCGTCTTTTTGAACATGTTGATGTCGGCAATGCGCGACACCGTTCCGAAAGAAACCATTTTCGGGAAAACCTCGGGAGCCGAGCAGATGTGGCAAGGCATGCTCGACCAACAACAAGCCGATGCCATTGCAAAGTCCGGGTCGTTAGGCGTTGCACGGATTATGGAAAACCAATTGCGCGCCTCGGTCCTTTTGGATGCGGCGCGTGAATCCAAGACGAATACGAAACGGAGTTCGGGCTCATGAAAGATTCTTGGGAAATGTTTCTGGGGGCGTTGGGCGATGAAGCCGAGAGCCTCGCTCGCGTCCATGTCGCAGCTCTTGCATTGACGCAAGCGCTCGTTGATGGAACGCCCGCGGCCATTTGCGACGCCGAGCGTGGCTTGGAATCTGCGCGAGTTGCGTTCACGAGCGCGTCGTCGCGCCGCCGGGGAATGCAAATTCGCGGATTCGGTCAGCTAGGATTACGCGAAGTTTGTTCGTACGCGCCGCGCCGGCTTACCAATATGTTCTATCAGCGGATCTCCGAACTGACGACTCATTCGTTAGGATTGACGATCACCTCGAATAATAATAAAGCCCTGATTGCGGCCGGTTTGGAACGCCTCGTGAGCATCACGGGCGCGATGCAGAAGGCGGCAAATGATGGGGCCGGGACGTACAAGCGTCGCGGCTTTGTGCCGCCGCCATCCAATAGCGTCTTAGTGAGTAGCCGCGCATGAGTTATTTCGCGCCGCAAGGGACGTTCTTTGGCATCAGCACCATCGCAAATGCGTTACAAGCGTTTCAGGTCGCCGAAAACGTCACCGCCGATAATATCAGTAACGTCAATACGCCGGGTGCATCGCGTCAGCGCGTCATATTTACGCAGGCCCAACCGATTGTCGGTTCGCCGGGCGCCGATACGCATACCCAAGGCACCATTGGGCAAGGCGTTCTCGTCCAGCAAATTCAGAGCATCCATGATAACAGCTTCGATGCACTGTTCCGTGGCGCGAACTCGTCGCAAAATTATTTCACCACGCAGCAGAATGTTCTCAACGGCATTCAAACGGCGTTCGGCGATCCGAATTCCGGTGTCAATGCACAATATTCGGCCTTCCAGGCCGCAATTAATCAATTGCAGGCCCAAGTTGGGAGCGGGCAATCGCTGGCGGTTCGCCAAAACGTGCTCCAGCAGGCGCAGGCGCTCACCACCTCGCTGAACACCGCGTCGAATACGATCACCCAACAGCAATCGCAATTACTTACGCAAGGCTCGGGAATCGTTACCACCGTCAATGGTCTGTTGGATCAAATTGCCGCCCTGAACGGTCATATTCGCGCGCTCACGGCTGTCGGCGATCAACCGAATACGTTTACGGATCAACGCAACCAACTCATCGATCAGTTATCGCAATATGTGCCGGTTCAAACAGCGATTCAATCCGACGGATCGACGCTCGTAACCGTCAACGGCCAAGCGTTAGTCAACGATCAAGTTGCCTATCACTTAGCGACGCCGGTTATTGGAACGCTTCCCAATGGCGAACCCACATTTAAAGTCGATTTTGCAACGACTCCCCCGGCGCTTCCGTCGGCGGCCGGCGTGCCGCTAGGCAACGGCCAACTCGGTGCCGTCGCGGATCTTTTCAACGGCAAGCTTGCGCCGTATTTGTTGCAGCTCAATAACTTTGCCGCGACGTTATCGACGGAAGTCAATCGCGTCACCCAAGATGGCTACGACGCCAACGGTAACGCCGGCGGCCCATTGTTCGTGCCGGTTATTCCGGGCCAGACGATTACCGCCGCGTCGATTCGCGTTGGCATTTCTCAGCCGTTGCAACTTCCTGCGGCTCTTGCGTCCACGGCAGCCGGAACGCTCGTGGGCAGTCTGAACTCGGCAAACAACACCGTCGATATCACGGCTGCTATCACAAATAACGCCACCTTGCTCAACGCGCCTACGGCGGCTCTCGCCGGAAATCTCACCGTCAGTATTGGCGGCGCAGTGCAAACGTTCGCCTATACGACCGGTGTCGGCGGTAACTCGTCGACCATTGCCGATTTCATCTCGAATTTCAATAATGCCCATTTGGGTGTGACGGCATCGTATAATACGGTGAGTCAGAAAATCGCTTTTGCTCGCGATCCGTCGAATGAAGATCTGGCGTTCCGGGCGGCGCACACGACGCAAGCCAGCGATCCGACGTTCCAAATGACCGATTCGAATTACGTTGCCGCAACGCCGAATACGTCGCTACTCGGTGCCTTAAATGCCGGCGGTATCAATGCCGTGACGCAGAATTCGACGAATGCGTTCGGCGCAAACGATAATGGCGCGGCAAGTGCGTTAGTCAATCTGTTCAGCCAAAACCTGGGATTCCCGCCGGTACAATTCAATGCCGTTCCGGCTGCCGTTGCCGGTACGCCGTACACGGTTGCTTTGCCACCCGGTGTCACGGGTTTGACGGTCGGCAGTATGCTCACCATCGATGCGCAACCGGGCGGAGTTGCACCGCAAGAAAACGTCAGCGTTAGCGCCATCTCACTGAACCCGACGACGGGAATTGAAACGATAACGTTTACTCCCGCGAATAACCATGCCGGGCCGTTTTCGATCACCACCGCGCAACAGCAGACGCTGACGCAAACCTATGGCAATTTGGTCACGCAGATCGGCCTTGATGGCCAGACCGCTAACCAAGGCGTGGCCACTCAGACGAGTTTGGCGTCGAATATCGACAAACAGCGCCAGTCGATCAGCGGCATCAACATCGATGAAGAGTCGCAGAACCTTATCACATTCCAAAATGCGTATACGGCTGCGGCGCGGACGATGAGCATCATGGATCAGATGCTCCAGACGATTATCAATAATATCGGTCCGGGCCGATAACAAGGAGGTAAACCATGCGTATCGCGACGTCAACCATCTATAACGAGCAAACCCAATCGATGGATAATCTTTTGGCCCAACAGCAGCAGTATGGCCAAGATCTTTCAACCGGGAAATCGTTGAACCAGCCTTCCGATAACCCGGGGCAAATTGCTCAGGATCTTTCCGTTCGCGCGACCATTGCCGTTGATAATCAGGTTAGTACCAATGCAACGAGTTTGCAAAATCAGCTAACGTCCGTCGACGGAACCCTTGCTTCGCTTACCAATGTTTTGACGAGCGTCCGTTCGCTTGCGGTACAAGGAGCGACCGACACGATTAGTGCCTCACAGTTGCAGTCGATTGGAACGCAAGTCGATCAGCAACTCAGTGAGGTCGTAGGGTTAGCGAATTCGCAATATAATGGCGTCTATGTGTTTTCCGGAACACGAATTCCACCGGTCAAACCGACCACGCCGATCGGTACGCCGATTACCGCAGTGAATGTCACGACCAACGCGCAGGCCCTCACGCAAGAGTTTGCCGGCGGCCAATCGATTCAGACGTCGGTAACGCTGCAGCAAGCATTTAATTATCAGGCCTCCGACGGTTCGCCGGATGTCTTCAATGCATTGATTAATTTGCGCAACTCGCTCAACGGATTGCAAGTTGTCGATAAGAGCGGCACGGCGATCAATCTGCCCAATACCGTTATTACCTCTGCGGGCGCTACGCCGACGTTGCTGAATTCGGCAAATTTTGCGACCCCGATAACAACGGATTCCACCGGCAATGTCTCAATTAATATTGCCTCGAAAACCGATCCCAATGGGACGGTGCTGACGTTCAATCCGGCGACGGCAACGGTCGCTTCGGTCGTGACCGCAATCAACGCTGCGTCGCCGACGACGGGCGTTACCGCAACTTTCGATAATAGTCAGGAGCGGTTGGTTCTCACGAGTAAAAATGGCGCGTTCCAAGTACAGAACGTGTCGAGTCCGGGTGCCACGAATGCCGGGAATTTCGTTCAAGCTTTCGGTCTGCAAAGCCAAGCCGATACGGTCAACGATCTTTCGACGCAAATCGGCGACATCGATAGAATTCTTACCAGTCTCATCTCGGCGCGAGCGACGCTCGGGTCATCCGTCCAGCGACTGACGGCCCTGAACGCCATGACGCAAACCGATATCATCAATCAAACGAAGACCCAGTCGAGCATCGAAGACACCAATGTTGCCCAGGTGACCGCGCAATTTTCTCAGACGCAGACGGCCTTGCAGGCCGCCTACGCGACGACATCGCGGCTTGAAGGCAAAACACTCTTTGATTACCTGCCATAGTGCTAGGATGACGATCATGCAAACATCGACGACGATCGATCTGCCCCGTTTCGGCGAATTCAGTTACGGTGTCGATGATGTTTTTGAGTTCCCCTGGGGGATCCCGGGCTTTCCGTCGCTCCATCGCTGGGTCGCGCTCAATGTCGAAGAAGAGTCGAATTTTATTTGGCTGCAGAGCGTCGACGACGTCAACGTAGCCATCCCAACGGCCAACCCGTGGACCATTTTTGAAACGTACGACCCAAAATTGCCGGCGCACGCTATTGCTGCGCTCGAGATCACGGATCCGGCCGATTTCACGCTTTTATGCGTGGTGGTCGTGGGCAAAGACGCCGAGGAGTTCACCATGAACTTGATGGCCCCGATCGTCCTGAATATTAGAAATCGCCGTTGCCGCCAAGTGCTCCTCGAAGGGCAGGGGCATTCTGTCCGCGCCGAGATTCCTCGCCGCACCGATGCCGCCGTTTCAGGCGCCGGAGCGTCCCCCGCGAAATAGGCGGGGGCAGGGCTCCCTATCCCATTCCAGAACGCAAGAGGCGTTCTACTGTGCCATGGAGGGCCAACGCCGATGCTCGTTCTTAGCCGAAAAGTCAACCAGTCGATTATGATCGGCGATGATATTCGTTTGGTGATCGTCGGCGTCGACCGCGATCAGGTGAAGATCGGCATCGAGGCGCCCAAGACGGTCCCCGTCCATCGCTCCGAAATATATGATGAAATTCAAGCCTCCAACGAGGCCGCAGCGGCCTCCGGACAGGCAAGATCTGGTAAAGCCAAGTCCGCCCCCCTCGCGGGAGGACAGATCAACCGAGCGGCGGCTGCATTACGAGGGAAAAATCGCTAAAGTCGCTGCCTCAACCAGCCGATAGGAAAAATGAGGGCATGGAACGCTCTCACCTAGGTCAGTCTTCACGCTCACGCGCGTGGTCATGGAGGAAATAACAATGGCAACCAACGGCATTAGCCTTGCTAACAACCTGTTAGCAAACAATGTCCTCTACAACCTGAATCAGAACCAGAATTCGTTGCAGCATATTACGCAGCAACTTTCTTCTGGTTTGCGTATTAATAACGCAGCAGATGATCCGTCCGGTCTCGCTATCGCGACGAATCTTCAAACGCAGGTTGACGGCTTCAATCAAGCCGTTCAAAACGTGCAGACCGCAAATAACGCAACGCAAGTTGCCGACGGCGCTCTGCAAACCACCACCGACATTCTTCAGCGCATTCGTACTCTCGCAATCGAAGGTTCGAGTGATCTGTCAAGCAATGCGGACCGTGCGAATCTTCAAGCGGAAGTAAGTCAACTTCTCCTCGAAGTCAATCGCATTTCGCAGAATACCTCGTTCAACGGCCTTCCGTTGCTCGATGGCAGCCACGCCGGCTTCCAACCGCAAGTCGCAGCGAACGTTAACGTCACCGCTAACGCAGCGTTGGCAACGAATGGTGCGCAAGCGATCGTCAACGGCGTCAACGCTGGGTTCCTGGCCGCTTCGGTCACCGGCGCAAATGCGAACTTCAACACCACCGTTGGTGCAACGGGCACCGTCGATGGCACGATTGAACTCCAGGTCATCAATACCGGCGTGTCAATCGCGGTTCAAGAAACCTTCATCAACAGCGCAACCGGCGCGATCTCGGTCGCAACGACGCTGTTCTCGGGTAACCAAGTCAATGCCAACTTCGATAACGTCTCGGTTACGACCGGCGATATCACGTCGGCAGATGTCGGTACCACGTCGTACATCAAGGTCAGCCAAAACGTCGCAGCCCTAACCAACCCGAACAACCCTGCATTCAACTTCCAGTCGGGCGCGAACGAAGGCGACGTCATTCAAGTCGGTCTCCAGGCGACGAATACGCAAACCTTGCGCATCTCGCAAATCAACGTGGCCCTCTCGTCCTCGAACAACCCATCGCTGGGTGCAGAAGACGCGATCGGTCAAGTCGATATCGCTCTGCAAACGTTGCTCACGCAGCGTGCACAGCTCGGAGCCGTCATCGTTCGCTTGAACGAAGACGCACAGAACGACCAAGTTGCGGCAGTCAACCTTCAGGCCTCGGAATCGAACATCCGCGACCTCAACGTCGGCCAGGCAACGACGGAGTTCACGCGACTCCAAGTCCTCATCCAGGTTGGCACCTCGGTTCTCTCGCAATCGAACGCCAACGAGCAGTCGGTACTGGCTCTCTTCCGCTAAGGCGAAAGTTACCACCGATTCTAAAGAGGGACGCGCAGTGCGCGTCCCTCTTGCTATTTCTCTTGGCGTTTGAAGTAAGGGCGTCGCAGACCATTGGCGAAGCATGCTCGGGAAATGCCAATTCGGATTCGGTCTCTACGACCGTCAGCAGCCGCGCCGGCAGTGCCGGCCGCAGTGCAGAGCATCGCACTGCCGCCAGCTCCCGCGGATTGCGAACAAGTGGAACCCGGGCTTTCGCTCTGTATGATCGTGAAGAACGAGGAGCAATTCCTCAAACAGTGCTTACAAAGCGCGGCCGGAATCGTCGACGAAATGTGCATCGTCGATACGGGCTCCACCGATCGCACCATTGAAATTGCCGCGTCGTTCGGTGCGAAAATCGAACGCATCGAATGGCGGAACGATTTCGCCTGGGCGCGTAATGTGTCGCTGGCTATGGCGACGAAGCGATGGATCATCGTCCTCGATGCCGATGAAGTCTTACTTCCTGAATCGTTCGCGTCGCTGCGCGAACTCAAAAGCATGGACGCCTATCATACGGCGGTATGGTTGCGGTGTTTTAATCGTGCGGATGATTACAAGGGAACGGGAGCGATGTCGCACGCGCTCATTCGCATCTTTCCGAATCGCCCCGAAATCCGCTACCGAGGAATGATTCACGAGTTTCCAACGCTTGATAACCGTGATACCGGGCTCGATGCCGTTGTTTCGCCAGTAGCCATCGATCATTTCGGTTACATGAAAGAGATCGTTCATGGACGCAATAAGGGGCAACGGAATCTGGATATCGTACGAGCCGCGGCCGAGCAAGAGCCTGAGGATCCGTTTCACTGGTTCAATTTGGGCTCGACGGCCTTTCTCGTCGGAGACCCGGAAACTGCTCGCGTCGCTCTGGAGAAAATGATCGTCATTGCGGGAGACCGTCAACGCGGATTTCTTCCGAATGGTCTTGCTCTGCTTTCGGAAATCTATTGCGATAAAATGCACGATCCCGTGCGAGCCGAGCAGGTTGCCGAACATGCGTTACGCTTATCTCCTCATTATGCTAATGCGCACTTTCAGTTGGGGAAAGCCCTCATCGGCCAGCGCCGTTTCATCGAAGCTCGGCGCGCATTCGAAGCTGCCATCGAGGATGGGCAGCACGCCAAGAAGCAATTTGTCGTCGATGATGAGGTCTACATTTGGAAGGCGCACAGTGAATTGGGATCGAGTTTCGTCATGGAGGGTAACGATACCGAAGCGCTGGTATGGTTTGATCGTGGGTTAAAAAATCGTCCGAATGCTCAACCCCTGCGCATCAATCGCGCTCGAGCACTCGAGCGATTAGGACGGCACAATGAGGCTCGCGAAGCGCTTTCCGAGTTGCATCGACTCTATCCCGATGATGCCACGACGGTCGAGTACGTGAATTTTTTGCTTCGCCATGGGTTCGAACGCGATGCCCTCGATGTCGTCGATGCCTCGATTGCGCACTTGACGGGGGAGGCGGCCGTATCGTTATTACTTGGTGCCACGGCTGTTGCCCAGAAGCTCGGCTTGGAAAGCGACGAGCGTTACCTTCGTTTAGCCGCGGAACGAGCGCCCGGCTCGTCGCTCGTTTTGGGGCCACTGCAAGCATTGCTTGAAGCGCGCGGTCGTGGCCATGAATTTCAACTGTACGCCGATCGCGAACGGGAGACCTCACCGCAGTCGTTGGATGATTATTTGCGTCGCTCCCACTTTGCCATGCTCGCCGCAAATTTTGACGAGGCCGCTTCAATCGCAGGTGCAGGCTTAGAGCGCTATCCCGACGCGAATCAATTGCGCTATAACGCTGCCTCCGCGTTAGCTCGCAGTGGCCAACGAGACAAGGCGTTGGAAATTCTTGCCGACTTGCATGCACATCACGGTGACGCCGGTTTGCGGGGAGCACAGCTCGAAATTCAACTGCTGATCGAGCAGAACCGCATTGACGCCGCTGTTGGCACGGCAATGAATGCGACTGAACGATTCCCTCAAGACGTATCGCTGGCACTTGCCTACGCTCAACTCTTAGTGCGCAATAATCAATCCGAGGACGCCGTAGCGTTTCTCACCGGTGTGTTCGATGTGGATCCTCATCGTATCGGCGTTGAACTTGGAACATTGCTTGTTTCTTTGGGACGTCTAGAAGAAGCCGGGCGTATTGCCGAGAAGGCCCTTTCCTAACTCGTGGATTATTCGATTATCATTCCGCTTTTTAACAAGGTGGCTCTGACCAAACAATGTCTCGATGCTCTGCCTGCAACGATTGCCGATGCCGGCAGTGGCGAGGTCATTGTTGTCGATAACGCTTCGAGCGATTCGACGTCCGAGTTGTTAGGAGCGTATCCCTGGATCACGGTGCTGCGCAATGACGTGAACGTCGGCTTTGCGCGCGCGAATAACCAGGCTGCCAAAGTCGCAAAGGGCGAGTTTCTCGTCCTGCTCAATAATGATACGGTACCGCACGCCGGTTGGTTGGCGGCGATGATCAGGACCGCGCGTCAGACGCAAGCCGGCATCGTCGGTGCGCGGCTTTTATTTCCCGATGGCACAATTCAGCATGCCGGGGTGGTCATGTCACCCGTTCGCTTATCGCGCATCGATACCGTGCCGGTACATTTTGCCTATCGGTATCAAGCGTCGGATCCGACGGTCAATCAGCGTCGTCGCATGCAAGCGGTCACGGCTGCGTGTATGCTAACGCCGCGTGAGGTCTATCGGCGTGTGGGTGGCCTCGATCCCCAATTTTGGAATGGCTACGAGG
Source organism: bacterium (assembly GCA_021778415.1). GTDB lineage: Bacteria > Vulcanimicrobiota > Vulcanimicrobiia > Vulcanimicrobiales > Vulcanimicrobiaceae > JAJYCL01. Next base: position 44,993 of record JAJYCL010000020.1, read on the forward strand.
ATGTCGATTACTGCCTCAGGGTTCAGGATCTCGGATTAGACGTTTTCTACGAGCCTACCGCTGTTGTGACGCACTTCGAATCGCAATCCGGAGCGCATAGATTCCGCCAAGTAAATTGGAATACCGAGTTGCTAGCTCGGCATTGGAACGGTCGCATCCACGCAGACGATGTTGCTACCTATTTATCGGCCGGGGCTCTCCATGTGCCGCGGCGTACGCCTCGAGGCGGCTATAATCTTGTCGACTCCGCCATTCCGGACGTAACGCTTCTCTTGCTCAACGCAGATGAGACGAAAGCAAACGAGATTCGCCGGAGTGTACGCGACGAAAAGACGCCTCTTCGCGAGGCGATCGTGCTCCCAACGGAGGGGTGGTTCGCATCCGTTTCGGCGGCTCTTGAGCGACGCGGAGCGCGGTACGTGTGCTTTCTCGATGCTCGAGCACAGCTTGTGAGCGGGTGGCTCGATGCGTTAGTGGCGACGGTTGAGTGGAGTGAGACGATAGGAGCATCAGCCGCGAGTCCGAGCTTGTCATGCGATTTCGACATCGTTGCCACGGCGATCGGCGCACGGTGTACGCTTATTGCAATGGATCGTTATCCGCAGCATCATCGCCCGTTGCCGTTCCCGACCGTCGATGGAACCGTTGCCGATTTTCTCCATCGAGGCGCCGCCTTTGCGCTCACAACTCGTGGCGTCAGCAAAGCAATCGGGTCGATTCCGCAAGCCGAATCGGATCCCGAAATTTTGCGCCGATATGAAATCGATCTTGCGGGAAATACCGAGTGTCGCGAAGAGCGCATCGAAGAAATTTTCGCATCGCTTATTCCCAAGGAGCCTCGGCCACAGTTGGTGTCTATTGTGACGCTCAGTTGGAATGCGTTGGAGTTCACAAAGCTGGCAGTGGAGTCGATTCAAGCTCATACGTCGGTTCCATTTGAATTGATCGTGGTCGATAACGGCTCGGATGAGGCGACCGTCGCGTGGCTTCGCGCACAGCCCGATCTTCGGGTGATCTATAATACGGAGAATCGTGGTTTCGCCGGCGGAAATAATCAGGGCATGGCCATTGCTCGTGGGGAATTCGTCATCGTTCTTAATAACGATGTTCTCGTTACCGACGGATGGGTGGAAGGGCTCCTTGCCCCGTTCGGGCGCATTCCGACGTTAGGGATGAGCGCACCGCGTAGCAACAAAGTCGCCGGTTCGCAGCAACTCGAAATCGCGCAGTATGCAACTGCCGATGAATATCAAAGTTTTGCGCAGCGCACACGTCGCGAATCCGCCGGGATGGGATGGCTCACCGATCGCGCGATCGGGTTTTGCCTTTGCATCGATCGCCGGGTCATTGAGGAAGTCGGCGGCTTTGACGAACAGTACGACGTCGGTAACTTTGAAGATGACGATTTTTCACTTCGCGTTCGCTCGGCAGGCTATAAAATTCTGGTGTGCGACGATGTCGTCATCCATCATTTTGGCAGCAAAACATTTGCGGCCAATAAGATCGATTATGCCAATACGATGCAACGAAACTGGGCGATATTCGCAAAAAAATGGGATTTCCCCAAAGCCTACCCTACGAATGGGTATTCCTCGGTGCACGCGATAGCTCGCGGCTTTGATCGCGCAAAGCATTTTGCCCCGTTGGCGCTTCCCTCGTCTTCAAAAGTGCGCTTTGTCGCGAGTGTGTCCAATGAATCCGATTGGGAGAATCTTGCTGCGTTTGTGAAACGATTCGCGCGTGCATTCGGCTCGAAGGACCCGGTGATGCTTGATATTGCGGCATTTGGCGAAACCGACCCTGAGATCATCGGCAAACGCATTGAACGTTTACTCGAACGAATCGGCATCGCAAGTGCAAATACGGCACTCATAGACATTGGCTATGAGACATCATTTGAATTGTGGCTCGGTGATGCGAAAGGTACGTTCCGCATCACTGATGGGGGGAATGCGCACTACACTGCGATTCCCATGCGGAACACCCTCGGCGTAAAAGCCTTGCAAGCACTTGTCGCTGCGGAGCTCTCCTAAATGCGTTGGCATGCAGGCCGTCTTCGTGGGCTATGCGGCTACGATGTTCGTCATGCGCACCTTATTCAGCGCACGCACCTCGTTTCGGTCCGCTTTGAGCCGACGTATTCCATGCGGCATGCCGGGTGCGTACTCGATCTTTGCTTTGCCGATGAGCGTCATGTCGAGATTGTCGCGGGAGTTCTCGCGCCGTTTCCGATGGTGTTGCTTGCCGAATCAACGCCGCTCTTATGGCCCAAAAATGTTGCCGAAGTCATTTCCGCGGATCGGTTAGGGATCATTGAAACCGATCTTTTGCTGTGGTTACGCGCGATGACGAGCGGTCGCCGACCCGTTGCCGAACGTCTTCGACTCTACACCGATGGCCCGATCGGCGAACTCGTTACAGCCGCTCGTGCGCATGGGTGGCTTGGGGCGGCGCCGTATCGCGATGTCGCGCTGGGCGCAGCACCGGGAGCCTATGCCGCGAGTCGCTACGCGGAGAAATCGGTGCAGGTCAGCGATCACCCGGCCGGTGCAACGGGTGCATGGATGCTCTCGCAGGAGAACCAGGTTACGGCCGATCTCGGATCATCCGAGATCAATGAGTCGGCGAATCGCTGGTTCGACACGACGATTTTTGGAACGCTGCCCGAAGAGAAGCCGCAGATCGCCCTCGGTTTTCGTGACGCCTTGACTGCAAGTGAATGTCTCGTCGCCGAGAACGGCGGTGATGTCAGCGAATCGATGGTTGAGCCGATGCCCATCGATCTCATGCTTTCATTCGATCCCGACGACGGTCCGCTTGCGCGCTCGTTTTCGGTTCTAGTGTTCGCGCAACCGCAGCTCCGTCGGCAGATTTCGGTGGCGACTCCGCAAGCTTTGGGAGGGTCGTCGGGGCGAATCGCGTTCTTGCTTCGTCCTGATTGGAGATCGGATCCCGATGCGGATAGCGAATCGGCCTTCGTTCTTGCCCAGTGGCTTCGCGGCGAAGGCTTAACCGTCACGCTGTGCGACGACGCGAGCATCACCGATCTGTCGTCGTTCGATCTGCTCCACGTCCACGGTTTGCACCATCCGCAACGGCTCCATCTCATCACTCGTGCAGCACGGGCGAAGGGCCTTCCGGTCGTTCTTTCTGCGCAGCTCCATGAAGCCGTCGCCGATCCGCTCTGGGCCATTTCAAATGCGTCGGCGCTGTACGTCAACAGCATGGATGGCGCGACCGAAGCGCGCTACCGTGATTTTCTGGCGCTCAAGCGGTTGGCGATTTCAGGTTCGAAGCTACCGGGTGAGCCGCGCGACGCCCGCGACGAAGCGGCCATGAAAGCGATGCTGCAGGATGCCGACGAGATTCTCGTCGCAACGGGTGGCGAGGCAAGCCGACTCGGACAGCGCTTTGGCATACACGAACGGGTGACGATCTGTGCCGATGCTCTGGCAACGGACGCGCCCGTCGCCGATATCGGGGCCATCGTCGGTTCCTCGGATTTTGTCCTGTGCGATGCCTCGATAACCGAGCGCCAAAATATCTTGCACCTGGTTCGGGCCGCCCGAGAGGCGCGAGTCCGCCTGGTCTTGAGCGGCCCGGTCCACTCGGCCGCCGTCCAGGCTATGCTCTCCGAGTATATCGATCAGCACGTTCTCCTTGCGCCCCATCGCACCGATGCCCAGCGGATCGCGCTCTATCGCCGTGCCCGCGTCTACGTCGAACCGGGCTTTCTGCCGTATGGGCTCTCCCGTATCGCCTTGGCGCTCGTCAGCGGCTGCGTCCCGGTCGTCCCCAAAGCGTCCGATGCGCTCTTGGAGTTCGGTGCCGGCATGATTGGGATGGATCCGCTCAGCGTTTCGGAAATGGCGGCCGGGCTTCGCAGCGCGTGGGATCGTTTCGACTCCGCGGAACACCGGGCAAGTGCCCGGCGGGCGGCGGCCTGGGCCAACCCGTTAGTGCTTCGGACGACGGTTGCCCAAGCGTATGCTCGGGCAGCCGCTCGTCAAGCTTCCGTAAGCAGCTAAATTGCCGTAGCTGAAAGGCCGATTCTAAGAGGAGAAGGGGCCTAAAAGAACATGGACGTTCAGACTATCGCGACTCCTCCGGCGACGGCCGCGGGGGCTCAACCAACTCAAGCTGAAGTGCAAGCATCGGCGCCAGCCGACGGTGCGGCTTCTTCGCCGTTACCTGTCGCTTCGACGTCGACGGTTGACGGTGTTCCGCTTCCTCCGCAGAGTGGGACGATCGCCGGTGCAGTGGCCAAGTTGTTCGGCCCATCGTCGGGCGCTCCGCAACCGTTGAATTTGAACGTCACGTATCGGGTCGAACCGCATTCGAATAATATCGTAACGGTTTTTTCCGATCCTCGAACGGGAAAAGAAGTTGCTCAATTCCCTCCGGAAATTCTGATCGGAATATCGCAATTTTTTGACCAGCATCAGGGCACGACGCTCGATCACAACGCGTAGGAGTTACAGAGATGTCTAGTAGCCCGATCACGCCAACCACTGGCGTCCAATACGGCACGAATGTTCCGCCGATTTCATTTCCGGGCATCAGTTCCGGGCTTGATTACAATTCGATTATCAATCAGCTGACGACGATCGCCCTATCTCCGACGGTTGCGCTCAACCAGCAGATCGCGACGCTCAACGCGGCAAACGCCGAACTGATCAAGATCGATAATTTACTCAACAGTGTGCAATCGGCATTGGCCGGACTTTCGCAGTCCAGCAATTTTGCCGGCTACGATGCCCTTTCCAGTAATCTCTCTGCAGCGACGGCGCAAGGCATAAGCGGTCAAACGGCCGCCCCCGGAACCTACACCATTAAGAGTGAGACGACGGCAACGTCAACGACGGTTGCCTCTAATGTCAATGCGGGGCATTCGATCACCGATCTTATCGGCGGCACTCCGTCGCAAAATGTTCCGCTGATCGATTCCTACGCAGCCGTTACGCCGCAGAATTCGCCTGCGGGTGGCAATGGATCATTCACCGTCGATGGCGTGACCATCTCGTATAATGTCGCAACGGATTCCCTCTCGACGATTCTCAGTCGTTTGCAGACCGCTGTTCAGGCGGTTGATCCCGGCTTTACGGCCTCGCTCATCGGCGGCGGCCGTGTGCAATTAAAGTCGACTGATAAGCCGATTGCCATTGGAAGTGCCAACGATCAAGGCAACCTTCTTTCGGTTCTCAAACTTGATAGTGCGCAACTCAATAACACGGCGACATCGGGCGTCATAACGTCGACAAGTAACATTGGCGGCATCAACCAAGCCCTCGATTTCAATAGCGTGAATGTCGCCGGGCAAACCACCGACGCAAACACGAAAGTGGCCGTAACGGCGGGATTCTTCACGATTAATGGCGTTTCGATCAATGTGAATACGGGCGATAACCTCGCTTCGGTCATTGCTCGCATCAATGCGTCAACGGCAGGCGTGACGGCATCGTATAGTGCAGACACCAATCAAATTACGTTGACCTCGAATGCTTCCGGACCGCAATCGATCGTCATCGGTTCAAGCGGCGATTCAAGTAATTTCTTGTCGGCGGTCGGCCTCACAGGAGCCGGCGTCACCACCAAAATCGGAACGCAAGCGAAAGTAATCGTTCAGAACCCGAGCGGCGGGACGACGACGTACTATAGCAATTCCAATTCCGTGACCAACGCGATTCCTGGCGTTCAGCTCAATTTGTTAAGCAGTACGGCAACGCCATTTACCGTCAGCGTCTCACAGAACACGTCGAATCTGGTTAGCGCGGCGAACACGTTTATTTCGGCCTATAACGCCGCCGTCACCGAGATCAATACCGCAACCGCGCCACCGACGGTGTCGCAGAGTTCGGCACCCGGATTGCCCGGCCAAACGGCAAGTTCGAGTTCCTTCGGCGGCGGTGTCCTGTACGGAAACACCGATGTCTCGCTCATCCAGCAGCAGTTGACGAATCTCGTTTCGGGCATCGTGCCGGGTGCAGGCACGAGCTATAATTCGCTTTCGCAAATCGGCATTTCCCTCGATTCATCGGTGACTCAGATCGTCGCCTCGATGCCAACGCCGGGCTCTACGACATCGCCGATCTCGACGCAAACATTGTCGGGTACGGATGGCCTCTTATCGCCGCTTGATTCGACGAAGTTGCTCGCGGCGTTCACGGCAAATCCCAATGCGGTCCAGACGCTCCTGAATGGGCCGGCAGGGCTGACGCAACAGTTGGGTGGGTATCTTACGGGCGTCACCGGCTTGCCGACGTTGCTGGCCAACGGCATCGCCGGAAATATTCCTCAAACATCGCTGTTGCAAAATTTTGAAAATTCGATTACCTCGCAGATTCAAACGATTCAGCAGCAAGTCAATAATATTACCGGAGCTGCCAACTTGCAGGCAGATCTGTTGCGTTCGGAATTTATTTCGAGCGAAACGCTCATCTCCGGCTATCAATCTCTTCAATCACAACTTGGTAGCTTCTTTAAATCGTCGGGGGCATAACGCGATGAAGCAGCCGGTCGATCAGCGGTATCTGGAAATGTCAATTGCGACATCGTCGAAAGAGACGCTTATCGTCAAAATCTTCGACGTGTTGCTGCTGGCGGCGCAGACCGGGTACGATAAGCTGCTCAACGATCGTGGCGATGTTGAAGGCATTCATAAGGCACTCTTGCGCGCTCAGAAGGCACTCGCGATCCTGATGGGCGCGCTCGATATGGAGATCGGCGGCGATCTCGCGAAAAATCTCTTTCGTGTGTATGAGTTTTGGCATCACGAACTGGTGATGGCAAATATGGAAAAAAATCCCGAACGTGTCGAACGCCTCTTGCCGAATTTTCGCTCGTATCGCGAAACCTGGGCTCAGGCGGTTGCGGAATATCAGACTCAGCGACGTGAAATCGAAATCGAAGCGCGTTCTCACGATCCGCGCCTCTACGATGCTGATTCACATGGATCGAGCTTCGTTGCGGTCGGCTGAAGACGAATCGCGCTTACGCGCCATTGCCGATCACATTGCGGCACTTGAATTACTTTGTCGCACTCTCGAGTCGCGCCTGATGTCGCGCGATTGGCACGGATTAGAAGAAGCGATAGCCGATTCGCGTCGCATCACGCACGGATTGCAAAACGCAATGGAAGATGCGGTCGCGTCGCGCGATGAACTGTTTGATAGTCAGGTGTTTTCGCGTTTGCGCCGTGTCTATGCCGTTCGGGATGAGCAGATGGACCGCTTGAGTCGCTATCGCGATTCCGTCGGGGAGCGCCTCCGCACGATTTCAAAGTGGAAGGGCTATGCGCGTTCGATCGGAGCAAAAGATGCTCGGCCACGCGCGACCGTTGGGCTTGATCGGTTGCGCTAACGCGCAATCTCTGTCAGAACGGCAATAATTTGGCGCGCCGCCGCGTCAAGGCTGGGATCGTTCGTCAAGAGCACCGCCGTCGATCGTTCGATACGTTGTCGTACGAAGAGTCGCTGTAGCGCGTTTGCGGATGCCTGCGAGTAGCCTCGGAATGCCTGCTCCGCTAACGAACGTTGCGTTGGAGGTATGCCTTCGTTGAGGACGGTGGCGGCACCGAGTGCATGCGTGAGTTGGCGAGCCCGAAGAAAATCCCACGGCGAGTTCTGTTGGCCGAGACGCACGAGCGTCGCAAGACCGACGTTGGATGGTTCGAGGGCAAGAATGCAGGTCGATGTTGGCGCTGCAAGGCGAAAATCCGAAGGAAGCGGTCGTTCACGCAAGGTCTCAAACGTGCAAAGTCGCGTTCCCGCATAGGCGGTGAGTGCGTCGCGTTTTTTTAGCCGTTCGTGGAGAGCGATGCGCGCAAGGAGTTGGGCTTGCGCTTCCTGATGTTTACGAATTTCTACGTCGTCGCCGGCAGCGACCGGTTGTTGGGTCACGCAGGCAAGTTGCGACGCAAACGTGAGATGATCCAGGAGCGAAGGTGCGCTACTTCCGTTAAAAACCCGTTCAAAGAACGCGAGAGACGCACGATCGATGGTCGTCGTGAGCAGAATCGTCGCGCGTGTCATTACCTGCGCAGCGATCTGAACCGGTTCGGGTTCAGGTTCAGGCTCGGGTTCAGGTTTCGGTTCAGGCTCAGGTTCAAGTTTGGTTGCGCGCCGGGGCTCGGGCGTGGCGTCGTAGGGGCCGCTCACGGCTTCGTGGACGAGTATTTCTTCCTCGTCGAGTTCGTAGATGGGAAGTTCTTCGATCGCCGGCGGAACGATGGCCGTCGCAACCGATGCCGTAAATGCCCCAGTGGCTCCAACCCGTCGACTGATCCGAAGCGACGTTGGAACGATCACGGCACTTCCGGTGGCCCGCACGTTGCCGCTAATGATGACCGGATCCGTGCCCGCAAGAACTTCAAGCTGCCAATAAAACGTCGTTCTCGAACCGCCGGCGAGAGTTCGAAGGGCATACCCGGCCCCGAAAAATGCTTCGGCAACGTCGCCTGCGGCCGGGCGCCCGTCCATGACCAGCGATCCCGGACGCACGCGCGTTGCGCCGGGGAGCGGAGAGCCGATCAGGATGTCCCGCGCATCCTCTCCGCCCTCGTTGTTGAGTGCAAGCGTGACGGTCAGGACGGCCCCGGGAATAACATCCGCCGAAGGAGTCGAGTGGAGCGTTGCCACGACCAATGAGCCGTCGAGCGGCGCGAGTTCTTCGTCGATGACAGGGCTACCGGCTTCGGCGTTTCCGCGTGATTGCCAGCGTGATTTAACCGGTATCGCTTTGCCGCTGGCCGTTCGGCTGAGTTCCACGAGTCGCATGTCGGCACTCGCTTCGAAGTTCGGGTCGCGTTTCATGAGCGGCGAGCGAAGAACCGCGCGAAAAAACCGGGGTGCGATGCGGTCGAACGCGGCGAGGGTGTATGACCGGAATTCGCGATTTTCGGCAGTGAAATGCCGCGCGCTGTCATTGCCGCGCGCACATGATCTTCGTTCACGATCGACGACCCGCGTTCAGCCGCTTCGACGAGTGCGAGGTGAGCGAGCATGGTCAGGCGACGCGGAATGCCACTCGCGGCGGCGATAAGCATACTGCGCGCATCGGAGGTAAAGAGCAGTTGCCCGTTGCTTAACCCTGCGCGAGCAAGACGATAATCAAGAATCGCGCCAGCCATCGAAACGTCGAGGCTGTCAAGGCGAATCCAACCGTCCACGCGATCCGATAGATTGCCAAGTGCTAATATTTTCGGTTCAAGTTCGGGCTGGCCGAAGAGCAAAATGTTGAGCAGTTTACGCTGAGGCACATGGTAGTTCAACAGCAATCGAAGCGCTTCAAGATTTTCATCCGAGAGTGTTTGCGCTTCATCGATAATCAAGACGAGTTTGCGCTGTTCGAGAACCGCCGTCTCGAAGAAGAAGTTTTTTAGCGCATTCTTGAGGGCTGCCGGAGATCGCGGCGGCAAGGCGAGGCCGAAAACGCGGCCGATGGCAATCAGGAACTCGACTTCACCGGTGAACGTCGGATCAAGAATTTTTCCAAGAAGCGTTGCATCGTCTTGCAAGAGTTCGCCTTCGAGAGCACTGCATAACGACGTCTTCCCGGTACCGGGTTCACCGAGAACGATAGTCAGGCCGCGGGACGCATCGACGGACTCAAAGAGGCGCTCGCGCGCCCGGCGGAGTGCGCCGAGCTCGCAATAAAAGAATGGGTCAGCGGTATCCAAGAATGGATCGCGTTCGAGGCCGAAAAACTGGTGATAGTGCTTCATAAAGGTCGCGGCGGGGTTTTTCCGCTTGAGAGGCAAAAAGTCATCCAGCGCACGGGATTGAGGGCTTTTTGATAAACGTTATTGGATATTTGAGTGCCGGTCTTGGCTTGGGCACGGCTGCGAGGGCCACGGTGCGAAGCCTCATCGATGCCGGTATTCCGGTTTCAACGGTCGATGTGGAGTTGCCGGATAATCGGTCCTATCTCGATATGCGCTGGTCCCATCTCAACGCACAGCCGCACGAGTTGCAGCACCCCATCAACATTTGGCATCTCAATCCGCTGGATGCGCGGATGGTTCGAGAGCGCTATCCGATGATCGAGCAAGGGCGTTTCAATGCAACGGTTCCTTTTTGGGAGCTTTCGCGTCCTCCACTCGATTGGTTAGCCGCACTGAGTGGGTACGATCTGATGCTCGCGCCATCGCGGTTTATCGAGGGAGTCTTTTCCGGGGATACGAGCACGAGCGTTCGCTATTATCCGCTTGGCATGGAGCCGGTTGCGGTGCAAGAGAGCGGCACGATTCGTCAGCGGTTTCATATCCCGCTTGAGACGTTTTGTTTCTATACGGCGTTCGATTTAAACAGCAGCATTCAACGCAAAAATCCGATTGCCGCCGTACGAGCATTTTCACTTGCGTTCGGCGCTCGCACGGATGTGACACTCGTGATCAAAATAAATGGATCGCTCGCCGATCCTCGAGCCCATGAATTGCGGACGATTTTGGAACGAGTGAAAAACGTCGCGGTGATCGAGGAGTACGTTTCCTATGAAGATACGATCGCGATCGTGGGTGCGTGCGATGCGTTTCTTTCGCTGCATCGTGCCGAGGGTTTCGGATTCGGACCATTCGAAGCGATGACCCTAGGAAAACCCGTCGTTGCAACGGGTTGGTCGGGAAACATGGATTACATGGACGAGACGAACTCTCTACCCGTACAATATGTCTTAACTCCGGTATCGGCGCTGATTCGAGATTATTCGCAATTGCGTTTTGATCGTACGGCGTATTGGGCCGAACCCGATGTTCACCATGCGGCAACATTGATGATTCGTCTGGTCAGCGACCGCGAGTACGCCGCGACGATCGGAGAACGAGCGCGGCAAAAAGCCGCCGAGCGCAATACTGATTTTCTCTCCGGAAAATCGATCGAAGTGTTGCTCGCAGCCTACGGGGCGCGGCAATTTGCCCGAGCAACCGGTGCTTATAGTGGATAAAGGGCAGCCCACCGTCTCGGTCGTCCTTACGTCATATAATTATCAGCAGTATATTGGGCAAGCGATCGAAAGTGTGCTGGCGCAAGATTATCCCGAGATCGAGCTGCTCATCTTAGAGAATTGCTCGACGGATCGCTCACCGGAAATTATTGCCGGGTACGCCGGCGATCCGCGCGTGCGTTTTATTCAAAATGAAACCAACATCGGCCTGACCCGCAATCAGAATAAGGGCATCGAGCTGGCCACCGGCGAGTACATCGTTTTTCTTTCCGCGGATGATTCCATGCTTGC
>JAJYCL010000061.1 GCA_021778415.1 bacterium
TCTTCGCCTTGCGTGCGAAATCGGCGATACGTTTCTTTCCGAGGTGCAAGCGAATTATCATCGCTATGCCATCCATGATGCGTATCTGCGTCTCGTGGAATTCGAATCGTCGATGTCGACGTTGTATTTCGATGCGCTAAAAGACCCGCTGTATTCCGATGCGCGTCATGGCACTCGTCGACGCAGTGCGCAATCCGCGCTCCTGCATCTGCTTAAGTCGTTTGCCGTTGCGCTCGCGCCGGTCTTATCGTTTACCGCCGAAGAAGCATGGCAGGCGATTCCGGCAGGCTTGCGCGACGATGCCGAATCGGTTTTCGATGCGTCGTTCGGCGCGTTGCCGCACGCGAATGAAGAAACATTGCATCTCTGGGATGTGTTGCGCGATCTGCGCGCCCGCGTTGCAGCGGGAGATCCGCGAGATTTTGAAGCGCGTGTTCATGTGACTGCGGGCGAAGATATCTATGATCGTTTGCACGATCTCGGTGACGGCCTACGCGAAGCGCTCGTCGTCTCCGATGTGCATCTCGAGCGGGCTTCAGGTGCCGGTATCATCGGCTTCGAACATCTTCGTGCCGAGGGCGAGAAATGCGCTCGGTGCTGGAAATTCCGCACGCTGGATACGGAGTCGCATCTTTGTACTCCGTGTGTCAACATTGTGGGAGCGCGCTAAAGGCTATCGCGGAATGACGTCCATTCGTTGGCCTCAATGGCTTCACGCGCGCGGCGCATGAGATCGTTGAGCAGATAGACGTTGTGATACGAGAGCAAACGGGGCCCAAGCATTTCGCCGGCACGAAAAAGGTGGCTCAAATACGCGCGCGTATAGGTCGTGCAAACGGCGCAATCGCATTTGGGATCCAGCGGGCCGTAATCGGTCGTATACGTGGCATTTTTTATTGCGAATTCACCGTCGTGCGTCATGGCGCGGCCGTTCCGCCCGCAGCGTGTGGGGTAGACGCAATCGAACATATCGACGCCGCAATCGACGGCCGTGATAATATCGCGTGCCGTTCCGATGCCCATGATGTAGCGTGGTTTATCTTCGGGAAGCAACGATGCGGTAAAGCGCGCCGTCATCTCCATCTCTTCGCGAGATTCACCGACGGATAATCCGCCGATGGCATAACCCGGAAAATCCAGCGCGATAAGTTTTTCGGCGCTTTGCTCGCGCAGAAAACCATCCAGGCCGCCTTGTACGATACCAAAAACTGCCGTGGCTTTGCTGGTGCGGGCTTGTGCTGCGCGTCGCGCCCAGTGTGTCGTTAAGCGCACTGCGTTCGCGAGCTCTTCTTGCGATGATGGGAGCTTCACACAAACATCAAGCACCATCGCTATATCCACGCCGATCGCTTCTTCAAACGCGATAACATTTTCAGGTGTGAAGCGATGCAGACTGCCATCGAGATGTGATTGAAACGTTACGCCATCATCATCGAGTCGACGGCGACCTTCAAGGCTGAACACTTGAAAGCCGCCAGAATCCGTGAGGATCGGCCCATTCCAGGCCATGAAACGATGTAAGCCGCCGGCTTGTGAGATGATCTCGATGCCGGGACGCAACCAAAGATGGTAGGTATTCGATAAAATAATTTGCGATTGAATTTCGCGCAAATCCGTCGGCGTTAAGCCTTTGACCGTTGCGGCAGTCCCGACGGGCATGAATGTCGGCGTTTGCACATCGCCATGTGCGAGGTGGAGGGTGCCACGGCGGGCCGTGCCGCTCGTTGCATGGAGCGTGAAATGCGATGATGAGCCGATTGGCTTCATGGTTGGCTCCCGCACTTACGACAGTGTCGCGATATGCTGCCGAGCCTCCAGATATTCAGGTGGCGGATCACATTCGAATCGCAAGACGATTCCACTAGTCGGATGTTCAAACGCAAGTCTCCATGCATGTAAGGCTTGGCCCGGGAGCGAGAGCGTCGGTTCGGGACGCCCATACAGCGGATCATTGAGAATCGCGTTACCATGCGCCGCCAGGTGCACGCGAATCTGATGAGTCCGTCCGGTCTCCAAACGAAAGAGCAGTTCCGAATGTTTCGCGAATTGCTGCCGGGTGGCGTAGTGGGTCACCGCCGGCTTGCCATCCGACACAATCGCGTAGCGAAGACGCTGATGGAGATCGCGACCGATCGGCCCGGTGAGCGTTCCCGATTCGGGGGCAGGATGCCCGACGACAATGCCCAGATATTCTCGCGATATTTCGCGCGCCTTCATGGCGATGCCGAGGCGAGAGAGGGCGCGTTCGGTCTTGGCCACCACGAGCAAGCCCGAGGTGTCGCGGTCCAATCGATGGACGAGGCCGGGGCGAATATCATCGCCAGGCAGCGTTCCTACGTGCGAGAGAAGCGCATTGACCAGCGTGCCCGAGGTCGTCCCGTGGGCTGGATGCGTTGTCATTCCAGCCGGCTTATCGACAACGAGAATGTCATCATCTTCGTAGACGACCGTCAGATCGATAGCTTCGGGAAGTGCGCGCAACGGCGGACGATTTTCGATATCGAAATCGATCGTGTCACCGAGTTCAACCGGATAGCTGGCTCGCACCGGTGTGCCGTTGACACTCACTTTGCCTTCGCGAATGGCCTTTGCGACAAGCGAACGCGACGCGCCGCAAAGACGCGTGACGACGAGATCGACGCGGATGCCTGCGTCGTTAGGATCTGCGATGTGTTGCAAGTGATGCGATCAGTAAGAGAGCAACGCCAATCGTAATACAGGAATCGGCAACGTTAAAAATGTTCGGCCAGATATGGTAAAAATCGATGAAATCAACGACCGAACCATGCTCGATGCGATCGACGATATTGCCGATGGCACCACCAACGATCAGGCCGAAGCCGATGCGTGCGAGGAGCGAATGATGCGCGGCATCACGGAAGGCGAACCAAAAAATGACAGATCG
>JAJYCL010000021.1 GCA_021778415.1 bacterium
ATGGATTGCGCGGAATCGCTGTGCTTGCGGTTATGTTTTCGCATTTCAACCGCTTTCTTCCGGCGATTCCGGCATTTGTGCCGATGAAGGTGTTGTTCACCTACGGATGGTCGGGGGTCGATCTTTTTTTCGTCCTATCGGGATTTCTCATTACGGGAATTTTAACGCAGACGAAATCCGCGGCAAACTATTTTCAGTCATTTTATATCCGCCGATTTCTACGGATATTCCCCATCTATTACGCCGCACTCATTGTTATTTTTGCCGTTATAGCTCTGATGCCATCGATTCCAAACGTCCCGCCGCCTAGCGAGCGGTGGACGTATTTTCTCTATATCGATAACTGGTTGCCTTTTTGGACCGGGGTTTGGCCTCCGAATGTTGTCGGACATTTTTGGTCGCTGGCCGTGGAGGAACAATTCTACGTGCTATGGCCGTTCGTGGTCTTTTTGGTTTCGGAGCGTTTCCTTTGGCGATTGATTCCGGTTTTGATCACGGCCGCACTTGTGCTTCGAATCACGCTTGCAACACACGGCGTTCCCTCGGAAGCAATTATGCTGGGCACGTTCACCCGGATGGATTCATTGTTAATTGGTGCTCTCGGCGCGCTTCTGTATAAAAAGCTGTCGCAATGGCAGGCGCCGCGAGCCCTTCCTTGGATTGCGGGCGGATGCCTCGCTCTCTTTGCCCTCGGGACATGGCTCTTCGATTGGAAGAGTCTCGAAATTCAGAATTTCGGGTTTACCGAAACGATTGGATATTCTCTCTTGGCGATAGCCTTTGGCGCAATTGTTCTCGCCTGCGCGATAAACGATGATCGCAAGAGCGCGGTGCAACGGTTTCTACACCTGAAGCCTCTCGGACTTGTAGGGCGCTATAGTTACGGAATGTACGTCTACCACGTTCCATTCTTGGGTATTTGCGAATTACTGATTTTGCGACATATTCCAATAGCCGTTGCCGGGACGTGGTGGTTCTCCGCGTGCTACGTCATCTTTTTAGCGCTGGGAACCTATGGAATTTCTCTTGTTAGTTATGAATTTTTTGAACGGCGGATTTTGATGCTCAAGAAATTTGTTGCGCCTACGTTTACTTCCGCGATCGCGTACTCGAAAGAATAGGCTGCCCACTACCAGGCGGTCCAACCACCATCGACAATAATATTTTGTCCGGTAATGTAGGCCGATGCGTCACTCGCGAGAAATGCGGCCGCTCCTTTGAAATCTTCCTCGGTCGCCATTCGCCCAAGTGGCGTTCGGGCGACATAGCGATGACGAAACGAGGCCGCCTGCCCGCGCTCGACGCCGCCGGGTGTAATCGCGTTGCAGCGAATTGCCGGTGCTAGCGTCGTAGCAAGATGCCTTGTAAGTTGCATTAAGCCAGCCTTGCTGGCTCCGTACGCAGCAGGGTTCCCAAGGGAGGTTCCTTCATACAGGCGTTCATCCGGGCCGCTGATGCCGTAAATCGAAAGGATGTTTATGATCGTTCCGTGTCCATTTTTTGCAAGAAATTGGGCGCTCTCTTGTGCGAGAATAAATGGCGCCGTCAGATTGACCTCGAGCGCACGGCGCCAACTCGCCGCACTTTGCTGATCCAGGGGGACAGCCCACCCTTCTAATCCAGACGTACCAACGAGAGCGGCGCAGTTAATGAGTATGTCGAGGGAGCCGGATTTTTGAACAACGCTCGACGGGAGCGCTCGGACGGATTTTTCGTCCTCAAGGTCGGTCAGAAAAACATTCGCCTCTACGGAATATCGGTCGGTTAGTATTGTGCATAGCGACTCCGCTCGTCCCAGGTCCATGTCGGAAATGGCAATAACCGCTCCATTTTCCGCAAGAGCGTGCGCGATTGCGGAGCCGATGTGCCCAGCTCCCCCGGTAATAAGAGCCGTCCGGCCTTTGAGATTGAATAACTGCTCGAGTGATCTCATAGTGGTATACGAGTCCCTTTCTCAGAGGCAATTCGAGCAGCTAAGGCTATTCGAACGGTCTGCAGACCTGCATTTGCGTCAATGAGCGGTGGCTTCGCTTCTGTTATGCATTCGAGAAAGTGTCGCATTTCGGCAACGTACATTTCATTTCGTTCGCCGTCCCCATCATGTAGTGACACCCAGCCGTTCTCCGTGTCAAATTTAGAAACCGATCCTGCAATACCGTCCCAGAGCAGCGTCCCTTCTGTACCGACAATGCGGCATGTGCGATTCGTTGCTCTATCGGTCATATCGAGATGAACGCTCGCTAGGGGGCCATTTGTGAATTCAATGAGCATTTCGGCGGTATCGTTTCCGTCGATTTCAAGATCGCTGTTTCGGCAAAGTGTCGCGCTGACGGCCTTCGGCCTTCCAAAAAGCCACGTAATATAATCGATTTCGTGGCTCAATTCTAGTTCGATTCCGCCCCCGAGAGCCATTCGTGCAGAATTGCTCGCACGGTAATCCGTTCCCGGGCGCCAATCGGGGAGGTATTGCCCGATTTCCGCCCGCGCCGAAAGCGCCCGACCTATCGATCCTGCATGAAGCTCTCTCCGTAGCGCTTGCAGCGAGGGGAGAAACCGGAGGTTATAACCCACGAAGACTGCTTTGCGCGTTGCTTGTGCGGTAGCTGCAATGTTCTCCGCGTCAGTGATCGAACACGCGATGGGCTTCTCAAGGAAAACATGCGCCCCAGCCTCTAGAGCGGCAATGCACTGCTCATGATGCAGTGTCGTTGGGCCGCAAATGATCACAGCATCTGGATGCGAGAGTAACGCTTCGGCAAGGCTGTGCAACAGCAAATTCGCGCCATCGGGAATTTTGGAGTCAGCAAGGCGATGGCGGACGACCGTTATCGTGCAGTTAGGATCGAGACTGCGAAGATTTGCGAGGTGTCGCCTCCCAATGCTCCCTAAACCCAGAACAACGACGTGCATCTAGCGTTCCAAAAGTGGCTCATCGAAGAGGTGCATATTTGCGTAGATTTCTTCGCGAGGGAGGAACGGGGACATGTCTTCAAACGGTCGGGATTCAAAGGTTCCGTCGGGGCGGCGAAATGCGGATGCTTTCGGCGATACGCTTTGTTCCGGTGCGAGAAATACTTCGCAAATCGCCGGGCCTTTGGATTCGAGAACTGATGTGATGCCAGCCTCGAGAGCCGCATTATCGCGAATCTGCGAGTAGCTTATGCTGTACGCCTTTGCGAGTAGCTCGAAATCCGGGTTATCGACGCCTGATTCTGGGCTCGATGCGATATGCCGCCCGTCAAAGAAATTATTTTGTGTTGCCCTAATGCTCGAAAAACCACGATTATTGAAAATAAATATTTTAAGTGGTAATTGCGCAAGGCGAATGGTTTGGAGTTCCTGGATGTTCCATTGAATACTTCCATCGCCCGTTACCGTGATGACTCGGCCCTTATTCTTCGCCCAAGAAGCACCGATCGAAAGCGGCAGTTCCCATCCCATTGATCCCCATCCGCTTATCAGTGCGCGTTGGCCACCCTTCACGCGAAATACCTGATAGGCACTGACGGTATCGAGCCCGGCACCAGGAACGAGAGTATCATCGGATCGCATGCAATCGGAAAGAACATCCATAAAAAGATAACTGTTGACATACTCTTTATTTTCTCGGTAGTCGTCCGTAATCAGTGGATAGTTGCGTTTCCAATCCCGGCAGGCCAATATCCATCGTTGTGAAGGCTTGGCTGGAAATTCGTCGAGTGCGGAGATGAGTTCTTCGAGAAATTGCCTAACATCGGCAAGTATCGGTACATCCGGCTTTAACGCTTGATGGCTGAGCTGGGCTTCATCGATATCGACCACAATTTTTTTCGCATTTGGTGCGAATCCGGCCACATTAAAGCCGCACTTTTGAATATTGAGACCTGCTCCAAGCGTAAGTAAGGTGTCGGCGTTTTGAACGGCAAAATTTGCCCTACGTTGCCCTGCGGTGCCAAAAACTCCAACGTAATTCGGATGGTCCTCGGCGATTAGATCTTTCGCAGTAATTGGAAGAATTGCGGGTATGTTGCTTTTTTTCATGAGTTCATCGAGGAGCTGCTCCGATCCCGATAATCGAATTCCATTTCCGGGGACCAAAAGCGGGCGTTCGGACCCTTGCAGCAGCGATGCCACTTTACGTGCTTGCTCACGCACTCGTTCGCGCGCGCCTTTATCGATTTCCGGCTCCCAACCTACGAGAGTCGCTTCTTCGATCTCGGCGCCTTGAACGTCGAGCGGAAATTCCAACCATACCGGTCCTGGTCGCCCAGACAACGCAGCATGAACTGCGCGATCAATATGCTCGCGTACCGTTCGCGCATCGCGAACGCTGACGGCATATTTAGTGACCGGTCTTGCCATATCAAGCGTATTCGCTTCTTGCGGTCCATACGTCCGTTGGACGGAATAGTTTGCAATGATGTCCTGTCGAACCTGACCGACGATGACAAGGACTGGTATGGAGTCGATCCAAGCTCCCGGTAAGCCAGCAACTGCGTTTCCAGCGCCCGGCCCAACCGTCGCAAGTGCGACTCCTAGCCGGCCGCTCCGCCGAGCATAACCTTCGGCAGCCACGACTGCAGCTTGCTCGTGGAAGGTCGCATGATACGACATTGCCGGATGTTTGCCGAACGAATCGAGTAAGTGCATAATGCCCCCGCCCGAAACCAAGAACACATCGGTAACGCCGTAGTGGCGGGCAAGCGTATCGGCGACGTAATCCGAGAGCTTCATGAATTGTCTTTATTCCTCCGGGCTAAGCTATTGAACTGATAGGTTCTTCGTAGCGCTTCGTCGAGATCGATCCAAGCGAGAAGTTGAAAGTCATTTTGAGCACGCGATACGTTTGGAATATAATTGTGTGGTGCCGATCCGGAGATTGGCGAAGCCGCAATGTGTACTTGCGCCTTGGGTGCAAGAGTCGCAACGACCTTTTCGGCTAAATCCTTGATGGAAATAGCATTTGGCGAGCCAACATTATAGACCGATCGCGATTCAGCACCAAGAAAAATTGTCCAGAGCCAAATTGCGAGATCGGCGGAATAAAGATAGGAGCGGCGAGGGGTACCATCGCCTTTAATAGTGATATCGCGCTCATGGAGGGCATCAGCGATAAAATTCCCAACCGCATATCCCTCGTCTAGTGGTAAATGTGGCCCAATAAATGCGAAAAGACGAGCAATTATTGCATTGAAACTATAGGTGCGGCTATACGACATCACGGCAAATTCAGAGAGTCTTTTGCTCTCGCCATACGTTGCTGACGGTGATATCGGATTCGGGGCACCCTCGAAATCTTCCGCAATGTTCTCTAATCGGGATGCCGAAGGGCCGTAAACGGCGCCGGAACTTGTGAAGAGGATGCGGTCCGTTCCATGTGATTTTGCGAAATCCAGGACGCGACGGGTTGCAACGAAATCCGGCTCAAGAATACCTAATGGATAAATGGGATCGGGGCTGAACCATCGTTGAGTTGCTGCATGGATGACGTGGGAGAACTCCCCGGGAGGCGCGTCAAACGTCGCGGCATCGCCTTGCTGGAGAGTAATCGATTCGTGTGTAGCGAGGTGATTTGATCGACTCGCAAAGGCCGAAGGGTCACGAGTTAAAATGCAGGCCTGAGACCGGAGGTCGTAGGCCTCATTCGCAGCGACAAATGCCTCGATAAGCCAGGTGCCGACAAAGCCCGTGCCGCCGGTGATAAAAAGACGCTTATTGCGGAGCGGCTCCCATATGCCAGACGTCTTTTCGAGAATATGCTCTCGATCTACGGAAAGTATCTGCACGTCGTGTTAGCGAGCAGCGCTGCGAATAGCGTCTACAACCAAATCAAGTTCTCGCTGCGAAAGCCCAACCGAGGACGGAAGGCTAAGTGCATCACGGCAGAGCGAGTCTGCGACCGAATCCCCCACGAAGGTATTTCCTAGATGTGCCGGTGAGCGGTGCATCGGCTGCCAAAGTGGCCGCGATTGGATGCTGCGACGAGACAAATCCGCAAGTAGATCGCGACTCGACTTCCCGAATCGCTCCTTGTCGACAAGAATGGTGTAAAGCCAAAACGAATTTGTTGCGTACTCGGCCTCCGGCATCGGAGTGATTCCCGAGATACCGGCGAGTCCATCTCTATATCGCCGGGCGTTCTCACGCTTTATTGCAACGTAGTTCGTAAGCTCTTCCATTTGGCCAACGCCTATTGCCGCCTGTACGTTTGTAAGACGATAATTGAATCCGACGGCTCCATGAATATACTCAACCGGATCATCTTTTGCTTGCGTTGTGAGGTAGCGTGCCCTTTGTGCGATATTGGCGTCATCCGTGACGATCATTCCGCCACCGCCCGTGGTAATCAACTTATTCCCATTAAAGGAATAACATGACACGCTGGCGCGGCAGCCCACGGGCGAGCCTTTGTAGAAGCTGCCCAGACTTTCGGTTGCATCTTGCACAACAGGTAGTGCGAATTTTTTGCAATTTCCAGTAGGGGATCGACGTCAACAGGCGATCCAAGGATATCGACCGGGAGAATCGCTCTCACTCGTCGGCCCGTGCTGCGGTTCCGAACTTCGTGCCCGTCCCAATCGCATTGGTTGACGAGAAATTCTTCAACGAGCTTAACGTCCATTTGCCAGAAGTTCGGTTCGGCATCGATGAAAACGGGAAAGGCACCAATGTAGCGTATAGCATTTGCTGGCGCGATAAACGTCAGTGTCGAAACCAAGACTTCGTCATTCGGCTCGACGCCGGCACAAAGTAGCGCCACGTGCAGCGCGGCCGTTCCATTGACTGTTGCTACAGCGTGGGAAACGCCAATTTCGCGGGCTAGCAGTTCTTCAAACTGAGTGACATATGAGCCAACCGAGGATACCCAACCGGTATCGAGGCAGTCTTTTACGTACTGCCACTCGTTACCGCGAAGCTCGGGCACGCACAGAGGAATGACGCCGTCGATTCTGGCGCCCGGCTCAAAGGAGTTTTGAGATTTCATAAAAGGCGCCCTTTCCTATACGACGTAGACGCCTGGGCGATAACGTTCCATATGTGCTTCTACCCATTTAATGGTTGTGGCCAAACCATCTTCCAAAGAAATCCGTGGTTCCCAACCAAGGAGATTTTTCGCAAGCGCGTTATCGGCGAGTAAGCGCTCTACTTCGCTTGCATTAGGCCGTAAACGTTCGGTCTGCGACTCAATTGTAATTGGACGGCCCGCAATTTTAGCGATAAGATTTGCTAGATCTCCGATGCTAATCTCTCGACCAGTTCCAAGATTGATCGTTTGACCAATGGCGGCTTCTTTAGTTGCCGCGGCTATAAATCCATCAACTGTATTGGAGACAAAATTCAAGTCACGAGTTGGGGTTAGGTTTCCAAGTGCGACCGTCTTTCCGGAAAGCACTTGCGTGATGATCGTCGGAATCACTGCACGGGCGGATTGGCGGGGGCCGAATGTGTTAAATGGGCGAACGGTTACGGCAGGAAGGCCAAACGATAAGGTATACGCCTCAACGATTTTGTCTGCGCCGATTTTGGTGGCCGAATATGGCGATTGCCCTTGGAGGACGTGCTTCTCATCGATAGGGACATAACGCGCGGTACCGTACACTTCACTCGTGGATGTGTGAACCATACGCCGAATTCTTAAATCCTTCGCAGCTTGAGCTACATTCATCGTCCCTTCAATATTTGCCCGAACGTATGACGACGGAGCCTTGTAGGAATAGGGGATTGCAATGAGTGCCGCCAGGTGAAATATTGTGTCGACACCATCTGCAGCATGAAAGACAGAATCGCGGTCGGTTATATCCCCAGGAACGACGGTCATCTTCTCACATAATGCCGATTGATCTAACCAGCCATACGTTCCTAAAGCGTTATAATGGACCATCGCGCGAACGTCCGCGCCAAGCTCAACGAGCTTTTCGGCCAAGTGACTACCTATGAATCCTCCCGCACCGGTAACCAGAACGCTTTTATTTTTCCAATCCATGCTAGAAAATGTTCTCCGAACTCGAGGGAAGTGATTTTGCCTTTGCCGGTACGCCAACCACCGTGGTCAAATCGGCAACGTTTGTTATGACTGAAGCACCAAGACCGACAACTGAGGCATAGCCGATGGAGATGCCCTGCAATATCGTACTTCCGGCACCTACGTGCGCCAAATCCGCAACGCGAACACCGCCGCAGAGGCAAGCCCCGGAGGCAATATGAACGTGATTGCCTACCCTGCAGTCGTGCTCGACGACACCGGCAGTATTTACAATAACGTTTTCGCCAAGCTCTGCAGAGGCATTAATAATCGCGCCAGCCATAATTTGGCAACCCAACCCGATGTGCGAAGACGAAGAAATGATAGCGCTGGGATGACGCACAGAGAGCGGCTCGAGGCCAAGTGAACATGCGTGATCGTAGACGCGCTTACGTGGCGCGTGATTTTTGGTTCCGGCAAAGCCGATCACGAAATAGCGTGCGCCTTGGCGTGCAAGCTGTTCCAAAAGATCATCGCCGCCAATCACGGGAACATCGAAGAATGTGCTTCCGTGACGCGTGGTATCGGCATCAAGCGCGGCAATTGAACGCGTCTCCCCGCTTTGTCGGAGCGCATCGAGCACTACGCGAGCGTGGCCGCCAACGCCCAATAGAACGATGTCGAATTTATTCGCCATCGAAGAATTTCTTGGCGCGTAAGCGCGCGTCTAATGGGCAATTCGCAAGTCGATCAACGATGATACGGGCGGCGAGTCCGGTACCGAACGGATTCGTCATCCCCTGAAGTTCGCTGCGAAATTCCGATGAACGGGCTTTAGCTATCGCAGTTGTAATGGCATTGGAATCTTCGTCGTCGGGGACATCGATCACGTTGATCGCTCGCGTCCGGCCATTTTGCCGAGGGCCGACATTGACAACCGGAAGTTCAAACGATGCCGCTTCGATAATTCCGCTTGAGGAATTTCCGATCATCGCACCGGCAAGTTTCATAAGGCTAAAATAGCGTAGCGTTCCAAGATTTTCAACAAGATACGCATCACGATGCGTCGCAACAAACTCCGCAATCCGCTGATGAGCTCGTCGGCCACTTGGGTCGGCATTGGGCGCAGTAAAAATCAACTGCTCTGCCGCTTTTACCAGGGCAGCAAGCAAGGCTTCAAGTTGCTGCTCGGATCGTTCGAGTGTCAGCGTAGCTGGATGCCACGTTATCAGCAATGGGTGTTCGCTTAGCGGAATACCGATATTCTTCGCTAGTTCGTCGCGAGTGAGTAGTGTCAGCGACTCAAGATTATCAAGCGACGGGGCACCGCTGATCGTTATGCGCCAAGGCTCTTCGCCCATGCGCCTAAGTCGCTGCCCATATTCTTCCGTCGAGACGAAATGGAGATGGGCTATTTTGCTAATGCCGTGACGAAGCGACTCGTCGAAGGCGCCCTCGGTCACTTCGCCGCCATGGATATGAGCAACGGGAATTCCGAGCGGTAATGCGGCTAGTGCCGCCGCGTGCATTTCAAACCGGTCGCCGAGAAGCACGATCAAATCCGGTGCGATTCGGTTGAACGCGTTGGCAAAACCGATAACGCCAAGCCCAATTGAGGTTGCCGTGCCAATCCGCGTATCCGAGGCGAGCGACATCTCCACACGTTCGGAAATGGCGAATCCGTCCGCTTCTATGTCGGCTGCTGTGTAGCCGAATTCCGGAGCTAAATGCATTCCGCCGACGACCAGAGCAAGGCGAAGGTCGTCCCGCCGCTCGATTTCGCGAAGAACCGGCATCAATATTCCATAGTCGGAGCGCGCGACGGTCACAACGGCAATGGTTCTCAAATGAGCATCTCCCAATGCAACGTTGTGTCGGCATCGACGGCATCGCGCAGCGTTCGACCGATGACCATGTGGCGATGCGGGGGGTCGATGCCATTTCCGGGCCGTTTTAGGGTGAGATCGTCGGCGGTAAGTACCGAGCCGGATTCCAATGCTCGGGTTGTCGTTACGCTTTTGCGCGCGACAACCCGTGTTGCGAGTTCCGCTGTCGTCGGTCGCTTACGCCCGTCGCCAAGCGATTGTTCGACTTCACGAATACCACGAACGAGATCCCGAAGCTCACCTGGCTCTAAGGACGCGCGGTGGTCCGGCCCTTCAAGCTGGCGGTCGGTTGTAAAGTGCTTTTCGATGACTTTTGCGCCCAGCGCAACGGCGGCGAACGTCACGGCCGTTCCGAGCGTATGATCGGAGTAGCCGACCGGAATGAGAAAATTTTCGGCGAGCGTGCTCATTGCGCGCAAATTTACATCGATTGCTTTGGCCGGATAATCGCTAACGCAATGGAGAATGGCAAGCGGAGGGTTTCCGGCCGCGCCAATAGCTGTCACGGCCTGCTCGACTTCGCCCATCGTCGCCATCCCCGTGCTCACGATCATCGGTTTTCCTAACGTTGCAATGTAGGAAAGATAATCAAGATTCGTGAGTTCACCGGAAGGCGTTTTAAACGCCAGTACATTGAGCGAGGCGAGGAGATCGGCTGACTGCTCATCGAACGGAGTTGATAGAAAGAGAATGGAGCGGCGTTCGCAATGCCGCATCAGCGCAACATGATCTTCAAGCGATAATTCCAATCGCTTGAGCATGTTGAATTGTGATTCTTCCCTTCCGGTATTTTTTCGCTGATAATCAGCCTGCTGGGCCGATGCAGTGGCGAGACGCTCTGTTGTAAACGTTTGGAATTTAATTGCGTCGGCACCGGAGTCGGCCGCTATGTCGACGAGATCATGCGCGAGCGCGAGCGATCCATTATGGTTGACCCCGGCTTCGGCAATAATAAAGCACGGTGCGTTCGCGCCAATGTCTCGATCGCCGATGCGAAACGTGCTCATGCGTTTGGAGCAGTGCGCGCGCGAAGCTGGAGAATATCGCGTTGTGCGCGTTCGTAATCGTCATGACGGCCGATATCGAGCCAATATTCCCGAACAGGAAAGCTTACGACCGTTTTGTTATCGTCGACCAACCGCGTTATAAGGTCGGTCATGTTCATATGTTCGTGCGCGGAGATATAGTCGTAGGTCGTTGGTTCAAGCAAATAGATGCCGGCGTTGACGAAAAATCCTACTTGCGGTTTTTCGCGCAACGAGCGGAGGTACGGCCCATCGCATTCCACGACTCCGTAGGGAACGTCGATTTCGTATCGGCGAACCGCAACCGTCATCATTGCATCATGTTCGTTGTGATAGGCGTGCATAGCACGAAAATCGATGTCGGTGAGAATATCACCGTTGATCACGAGAAATGGCGCTGCAGGGCGTTCGAGGAGACTGAGCGCGCCGCCGGTTCCAAGAGGGCGCTCTTCGTTCACATACGAGATATTTACGCCGAAATTATCGCCGTTTCCGAAATGCGAGACGATCTGCTCGGCCCGATAGTGCGTGGTGACATTGATATCGCGTATGCCCGTCTCACGCAGTTGCGCGATGATGTGTTCCATGAGCGGCTTACCGGCAACCGGTAACATCGGTTTTGGAAGATCTTCGGTGAGGGGGCGCAACCGCGTCCCAAATCCCCCTGCCATGACCACGGCCTGGAGCGGGGTCGGCTCATCCGGGAGCAATTCGTAAAGCGCGACAACATCGACGATGATCCCGGATTCATCAACGAGTGGAAGTTGACGAACCGAGCGAGCGAGCATTATTTCGAGAAGTGTTTCGGGCGATGTGCCGACCGGGGCTGTTGCCGGAGCCGGATGCGGCGTCCGAGCTTTGATTGCTAACAAGCGATCGATGGGGTCGGCAAGGGCGACGTTCGCAAGCAAGCCGCGTCGAACATCGCCGTCGCTGAGGGTATTTAAAAGGCGACCGCGTTCATCGACGACGAGGGCAATATTGACCCGCGCGCTTCGATCAATGCACGCGATCGCATCGGCGACCGTGGCATGAGGAGCGAGGCAGATGGTCTTGAGCCAGTGTTCCCCTGAGGGGTTGGAGCGTCGGATGATTGCGGAGTCCTTGAGGGCGAGTGAGGGCAAGAGAGAGCCATGCTAGCATGGCCACTTGGAGAGTGACAACCGCCTTACTGGTAAGAAACGCTGCACCAGCTGATCGCGAAATTTGCGGAGTGGAATTGCCGCGAGGTGTGGAGGTGCGGCGAGAGTCGGGAGCAGTCGGCAGGCTGGCGGTAGGTCACGTACCAGCCGGTTCCGTTCCGTAAGGCAAGGGTGCGAGCAATGTAGGTGGCTTGGCGGCTTTCCGGTAGGCCCTGGAAGAGCATTTCGGGGCCGACGGGACTCGTCGGGAGCCATGAGTGGTAGAAGATCGGCCGACCGTGCGCTGAGCGGCCGATGGGGAGAATGAGACCCTGGCGGAGTTCCGTCCAATAATCCCTATTCGGGAAAAGCACGCGATCGGTCGGCTTCACGCCGGCTCGAATGAGCAGCGCCTGCAGCTCAGGGCTCATGTGCGGCGCGCGAGCGAGAGCATTCCAACGCCATCCGGGGAGCAAGGGAAACGTCATCGTGCCGATGTGCCCGGCTTGCGCCAGGAGCGTTGACAAAGCGAGGACGAGCGTCGGCGCGAAGCTGAGCCGGGTGATCAGCGGGACGAGTCCGTTCGGCCAGCCCTCCCGGGAACAAAAAATCACAAGAGCGAGAACCGATGCGTGGACGCCGAGTATGAGGGCAATGTATTCATCGAGCGGTTCTAAAGCAAAATAACTGCAGGCCACCCAGGCGGCCAACCAACTTGCCACAAGCAATGGAACAAGCGTCCATCGTTTCCCAACGATTGCCGCAATACCCAATGTGCCCGCAGCTCCCAGCGTGAGGATAAGCGTCCAACCGGCGCCGTAGGCCTGGACGTAAAAAATCGAGCGAATTTTCCCGGCGGCAAAGAAACCCGCATACTCGATGAACGAATACCAATCGGGCCCGTGTCCGAGAGCGTGGCGATAGTAGAGCGAGATTCCAGCTAGCGCCAGTGGAGGCAGCACGGCAAGCGGCCACACCCGACGGATGAGGCGGCCAAAAAAGGCGGGGACACTCGACGGTGGAGCGGGCGTTGTCAGCGCATCCGTCATGAGATAGCCGAGCCACACGACCGTCACCCAGGCTCCAACTTCAAATGACCAGAGAAGCGAGAGAAGCCAGATGCCATGCCCGCACCAGCGGAGGAGATGCACGTGTTGAATCCGCGCTCGGTTGAGATAGAGAGCAAAAATTGTCGCTAGGATTGCATCGATCCAAAAAAAACGTAGGCCGCCTTGCGGATATAAACGCGAACTAAATCCGTAGCGAACGATGCCATCGTTCAGAAGAAGTGCGATCGGCATTGCGATTGCAAACAGTAGGTTCGTCCATCCCGTTCGCCCGTAGCGCAAAACAAAAAATATAAATGTTGCTTGAAGGGTGAGAAAAATTCCCGTGAGCTCATAGGTTGCTTGCCACGCATTGCTCGCCGGGAAAAATGCCAGCGTCAATATCGAGAGAAAACCATAGAGTGAGGGAACATTCCAAAGAAGCCAATTCCCATCATGGACGGATTGTGCGACGTCGGCAAAATCGCTTCGATGAAACGGTATCCAATTCGCGAAAAGGAGATCGGTGCGGAATGCGAACGCGGCGAACACGAACATGGCCGCAATAAGGATCCATCGCGGGTTCATGGTTCGCGGCCTATTTCGTGCGCCGTCGGTTAATTCGATGATTGTTAGCGCAAAGGCGATGAGAAAGGCCGGAATTGCGAATCCATAGGGCGGGGAAACATTGAGAAGAAAATCGCCGACGTGGGTATAGGTGAGACCGCTACCGAGTGCCCAGGTGACGATACTGAGTACGATAATCGGCCATGTTGCAATTCGGCGAAGTTCCGGTCGCACAGCGACTATTGCCGACGCTTGCAGCGCTGCGATTGCGAGGATGTAGAGTCGATGATCGAGCTTAAGGAGAATGAGCGCGGTGAGGAGATAGGCTAACCATCCGAACTTCGCGAGGAACCCGAGAAGCGAACCCGCGATTGAAACCGAGGTTCGCTTCGGTTCCGGTCCATCGATGGAGACGTCAAAAAAATCGATTCTGACGACGCGCGTTATCCACATGCGAACGGGCCGAAAAAATGTGAATAGGGCTGCGCCAATGGCGCAAAATGCGATGAGCGCAAATTCGGCAAGCAGTTGTTTGGTGAACATCCATCCGTAGGCACCAAGTTGAATGCGCACGGCGAGCGTTATCGCTAGGAGAACGGCAATCAGCCAGCCGGTGTAGGCAAAATACAGCGAACCATCGGCTTGAACGTTTTTCTTGGGTCTGTGCATCTGCTATCGCCCTTTGTGGATCATCGGCGTAATCACAAAGGTTGCCGGTTCAATCATCACCCGCCGTCCACGCGGAACATCGCGTTCGTACCGGGATGTTAGCGGGGTAAGATTCCCCGCTGGAGCATCGGTGCGAAAGAATACGGCAATGGGCAGTCGTTGCGAGGATGGTGCGTGGAGCCTAATCGAAAATGTTGTGAGCACCGTTGAAATCGGAATGCGTTGCGTTGTTCCTTGCGACGTAACCCAAAGGGAGCCCGGCCCCGTTGCAATTGCTTGAAGCGTCGCGTCGATTGTTTCGGGCGAACACGCACTGGGCTTGATGACGAGTGTCCCCGCCTTTGCAAAATACCATTTCGGATAGTACGTGGGAGAGTAATTCAGCCCGCTTGGCCGTGGTTCGGGGGAGTCCAGATGATAGCCAACCGGTGCTCCTTGGGAAAATCCGCCCGTCCAATGGATCGTTGGTCGATCTTCAACAAAGGCGGCTTCCGGCACGACGGCACCGCACGTTCGTCGTGCGACGAGCCGCCAGCCATCGGAGAGCGGATCGGCCGTGATTGTGACTCCGATCTTCGGCTCCACGGCTTCGGTCATCGCATCGGCAATGGGAGTGTACCCGAGAGCGTGGTCAACACCGGGGGGTTGCGTGTTTCCTTTGGCGACGTGCGCGAGGATAAGCGGTAATTTTTCATCGTTGCGAACGCGGAATATCCAAACGTTACGATGATCCGTGCCTCCTGCGTTGCGCCGTATTTCCAAAGAGAACCGGCGTTTGGAATAGTGGTACAGGAGATAGCGCAGGTTGGCGATGTCATGCCCGTCATCAAAGGGCGCAATATTTTTTAGCGTTACGAGAAGATGTGCGTGTGGTGGAAGCGCGGCGAAAAAATGCGCACTCCCGGCGCGTTCTACGATGGAGCGAAGACGATCCGAGCGGTGAAAATGTTGCAAAGCGATGGCGTCCACGCGGAGATTCCCATAGGCCGCTACGAGAAAAAACAGTGCAGCAAGCGTTGGTAGTATGCGTGACATTGCCCCGAAACCCTTATGGAGGCGAAGGAAGATCAATGCCAGGACGAATCCGAGTCCAAAATATTCGAAGTAGACGCCATCGAAGGCTTGACCGATTGGGACTTGTTGGTGCCATGTACTGGGGTCGTTGATAAGCAATGCCGGGACGATCCAACAACTAAGGCCAACGACATATGCAGGCGTTTGCCCAAACGTCGTGTCGTCTTTTCTTGCACGAAATGCTAACCACGTGGCGACGAGGAGTGCTCCTAGTAGGACCCATCCGAGCATCGAGATCGGAGGAATCGTGATGAATCGATCATCAACGTATCGCCAGCCGGTTGGGCCGAAGTGGTAGAGTGCCGGGACGTGCCCGATAAGCACGTTTGAGTCGGCACGGAACGATGTCGGTAAAGCGGAAAAAATGCCGAGCGCAACGTCGCGTACATAGGCCGCTCCTCGTAACCATGGAAGAGCGTTTGGCGTTACCGCGTAACTTCCGGCGACCGTCGCGAGAGAGAGCACGGCAAGCGTCGCGCCGGCACGAAAAAATGCTCGTGATTGCAGCGCCGTGGCAGAGAAAATGACGGCGAGGATTATCGCATACGGTGTCGTTAGTCCGGCGAGCACTGTGGCGGCGATGGCGAGCACGAAATCACGGCGATAGTGCCGTTCCGTGTAACGTTGCCAACGATCAAGAGCGTAAAATATCGTGCACGCGGCCCACGGAAGAATGAGTGACGTTCCGATAACCGGATCGTGGGGAGAGCGAAATTGCCAGCACGCGAGCGTGAAAAGCACCGCGAGCAGGGCAACCGAGCGTGAGGAGCACGTTCGCGCAACGATACGACCGAAGAGTACGAACGACGTCAGGATTAGGGCGAATTGTAGAGCTTTTACCACGCGCAGTGATGAGTCGATAAACCAAAGAGCGAGCGGAAGACTCGCTAGCGGGAAGCCGCCGTGAACCCTCGACCAAAAGCCGTGCAGGAGCCCATAGACGTGCCACATGTCCGTCTGGGTGTACGCGGGGATGATACTGACATGTGCAAAAATTTGGTCGGCATCTCCAAATGCCGACCAAAAGAGCGGTAAAAACCGTAACGCTGCGAGCCCGAGAATGATGAGGAGATAATATCTCGTCAGGCCATCTAGGCGTTGGCGCAGACTAGAAAGTTTGAACGTTCTTTACTCCTGCGGCACGCAATTTTGCATCGACGTCGTCGGCGGCCGGATAGGCCACAACGGTGCGGCCGTCGCTAAGCGCATCGAAGTAGTTTTGGATCTGGTCCGGCGGGATCGGAAGACCCGCGATCGAGCCGACGGGGCCGCCGTGGGAGAAATCGGCGAAGTCCAAGTGGCGCCCGCCGATGCCGGGGACGGCAGTACCGCCGGAATCCGTCATCATGCCTGTGCCACGAGTAAGATCGTCTGCGAAGTCGTTGGAATCTTGGGCGCGCCCAACATGGACGAAATCCAGCACGGAGAGATCATGGTCGGCGGTTTGATCGCATTTGGTGACCACCGTGAAGCTCTTGGCATCGAGGCCCGTCTGGGCGAGAGCGGTTTCAATTGCTTTGGGGTCGGATTCCGGGAGAATGCCGACAATCATATTCTGCGCCACGGGGTCCTCCGAAAAAAAACAGACTAACGAGTTGCGCCCGCGATGGTTCGCACGGCGTGAGCCAGGCGTTCTATTCCTACGGCAATCTTCTCCTCCCCACTATTCGAGAAGTTTAAGCGCATGCCGTCGGTGCGCTCACGGTGCGCAAAGAAACTGACCCCCGGAACGAATACGACATTGCTTTGGCTTGCCAATGCCAGTAAATCTGCGGTATCGACGCCCTCGATTTCGCACCAAAGAAACATGCCGCCATCGGGCCGATTAAACGTCACGCCCTCCGGCATCTCGCGCGCGAGCGCGCTCACCATCGCGTCGCGGCGTTTGCGATACGTCTCGCGAATCGACTCGATGTGACGGATAAATGCCGCATCATCGTTCACATACTGGGCAAAGACATATTGCGAAAGCGAACTCGCGTGCAGATCGGCGCCTTGCTTGGCGAGCACGAGCTTATCGAGAATGTCGTGATCTTTCGTGGCAATCCAGGCGACGCGCAAGCCGGGAGCCATGAGTTTACTTGCCGTGCCCGAGTAAATAATTGGCGAGGAGGAGTTCCATGAAATGAGCGGCGGATGTTCGATGCCATCGAAGTGAAGCGCAGCATAGGCGTCATCTTCGATAAGCGGCACATCGAAGCGCTCGCAAATGCGGACGATCGCTTCACGCCGATCATGCGCAAGCAATCGGCCCGTCGGATTTTGAAAATTGGGAACGATGTACACGAATTTCGGCAGCGGGTTGGCATGGGCCAGCGCGTGTTCGAGTGCATCCGGTAACATGCCATGCTCGTCGATGGCAACGCTGAGATAGCGCGCCTGGTAGGCATCGAAGGCTTGAATGGCACCCAAGTACGACGGGCACTCCAGCGCTACGTGATCTCCCGGATCCAAAAAGAGTTTGCCCAGCAAATCCAGCCCCTGCTGCGAGCCGCTGACAATGATCACATCTTCGCGGCTAAACGATTGCCCCGAGCGCTTGGTGAGCCAGTTCGCAACCCATTCGCGCAGTTCGGGGATGCCTTCGGTGACGCTATATTGCAGCGCAGCGGCCCCGCGCTCGCGCATGACCTCTACGGCAATTTCACCGATCCGTTGCGTGGGGAAAAGTTCCGGTGCGGGCAGACCGCCGGCGAAGGAGATCACTTCCGGGCGGCCCGTCACCTTGAGCATTTCGCGGATTGTCGAGGCCCGCATGCGGGCAGTGCGCTCGGCAAAGCGAGCGGAACGGGCCAGGGTTGTCATGCGAGCAAGATTAGGCGCGAGGCATCGGAGGTCCGCTCAAGGATGGGCTTGCCTTGCGTCATCAGAAAAGTTAAAATCATATCTGATTTGTTTAGGAGAATCTGATGTGAGTAGTATTGATGAGAAAATAGTTTTGCGTGGCAGAAATCAACTTACCATTCCGAAAAATGTGGCGGAGGCCCGAGGTTTACGGGAGGGGCAGTCTCTCGTCATCCACACCGATGACGAGCGGCCAGGGGAAATCATTTTGCGCATTTTCCCACAGACGTATGCAGGTGCGTTTAGCGACGTGTTTGCGGGAATCGATCCTGAAGAGTACGTGAAGGTCGAGCGGGCAAGCTGGGAATGAGTCTCGCCGCGCTACGCAAGCGAGTGACCGGGCAATGCGTCCTGCTCGATACGTCCGTCCTCATTGCCTATCTCAACGCGACTGATCCCGTCCACGCGCCGGCAACCATGCTCATCGACGAGTTGCTTCGGGCAGGCTTTATGCGTGCGGTGGTTTCCGCCGTGAGCGTTATGGAGCTTCTCGTCGTTCCGTATCGAGTCTCCGAACGAGATGCGCAAGCAATCCACGATTTCATAACGAATTGGCCGAACCTAACCGTTGGTACGATTGATCTTTACGTGGCTAAGGAGGCCGCGCAACTCCGTGCAAGGCATAGCCTAAAAGCGCCGGATGCCCTCATCGTTGCAACCGGTCGCATTGCGCGGGTCGATCAGATCCTCACCAACGATCGGGCCTGGAAGGCAAAGCTTGCTTCGCAGAAGAGCGCCTTCGCGATTACGCTGCTAAGCGATTTTCTCGATCATTGATGCCACCAAAATCGTCGTCATATCAATCTACCTGGCCATCGGAGGTCCGCTCAAGGGGGCGCCGGTGGCAGCTGCCATCCGAGTGCCGGCGGCATTAAAGTGCTGCTCGCCAACGAAAGCAAGGCTGGCCGCACCCAGACCGATGAGCCAGATCAGCCCGGTTACGAGGATCCCGAGAAATGGCACGAGCTCAGCGGCCGTGAGCAGCGCCAGCCCGAGGATGAAGGCCGCAATGGGCGTCGGTGTGGCGTGCGGGGACAGCATTTCAAAGAGTCGGCGTCCGACGAGCAGCGAGAGCGCAGCCTTGCCGATATACACGCCAACGATGACGGCAATGAACTCGACGAAAATCAGCGGAATCAGCAAGACCGTTACGAGCAGAACAAATGCGAACGGCAGAATCGCAATCCAGCCGACGAGCCCGGCTCCGGCGCACAGGCCCGGATGACGCTCCAACCGATCCAGCGCGATTTTCGTGCGAACGGGAAAGATGAGAAAGACGAGCAGCGTGATAAGGCTTGCGCTAATCCGCCAAATGAGCGAGCCGTCGAGATGATTGCTCGGCTGTCCGGAGAGCCACGGGGCCATGCTGCCGATGACGCTTCCGCCGAGCGTGTTGACGTGCCCGGTGATGATTGCGCCGGGACGTTCGACCACATCACCGCCGACGACGTTGACATCGCCGTTGACCGTTCCGGCTATGGTTGCCGTGCCGCCGATGACATTGAGATCTCCGTCAATCGTTTGCCCCGATTGGACGTACACATCGCCGAAATACGTTCCACCGTGATCGAGCCACGTCGTATGCGCCTGCGCCGACGTCGCAAAGGCAGTGATCGCAATCCCGATTGCAACGAAAGCGAAGAAAATCCGAGCGTACATTATCCCTCCGAAAGTCGTGCGCGCAATCGTGGCCGCACGTAACGATAGACGAACAGCAACGCTATGAGGAGCGCGCTATCGAAAAGCAAGATGGCAATGCCGCCGGCGAGAGCGAATGGCGCGGCTTGCGTCAATGAGTGAATTGGCGCGAGCAGCGTATTGCCGGCCGACGCCACGGCCGCACCAAGGGCACGAACGGTGGCCAGGGCGTGCGTATCGCGACCGCCGAGTGTCGCGAACCAGATGCCGAAAATGAGCCAAAATGCTCCGACGAACGCAATTGCCCAATGCAGCGGCTTTATTTGTCTGGGCCGGACCGGAGTGACGGTGCGCACTTCGGCCATGACGGCGAACGTGAAATTGATGGGCAATGCATCTTCGATATGCAGGGTATCCAAAAGCGACTCGATCATCCGCGCTTCGCGCAAGAGTTCTCGGCACACATGGCAGCCGCGCAAATGCTTGGCCACGGTATACATGCCGCGCGGCGAGAGGCTTCGCTCGATGTAGCGTTCGAGTTGCGTTTCACACGAGGAGCAGTGCATGCGACCCTCCTGGTGCTTTCATCGCAGGGGCGTTGACATGATCGCGTTCTTGCAAGCGTTTTGCCAGCGCAATTTTTCCGCGATGGATGAGCGTTTTGACGTTGCCGAGCGAAAGGCCCATCGCCGATGCGATGGCTTGATACTCGAGATTGTCGAAGTAGCGCAAGGCCAACACGGTACGCGTACGTTCCGGTAGTTCGGCTAACGCAGCCCGCACTTCGGATTCGGCTTCCGCGCGAAGGATGCCACTCTCGGGATCGACATCGCGAGAAAGATCGGGAAGTCGTTCTTCAATCGACCGATCATCGGGCAGCGCTTGCGTTTGCGGACGGCGTTGCGTCTTGGTGAGATGGGTGCGAACGACATTCCGCGCGATCTGATAGAGCCAGGTCGAGAACTTGCCGAGTTGCGGATTGAAGGTGGCAATATGCGCATAGGCGCGCAAGAACGTCTCTTGCGTCAAATCGGAGACATCGGTAGGGCTCTTCACACCTGCCGAGATGAATCGCGCTATGCCACGCTTATGCCGTTCGACCAATTCTGCGAAGGCTTCGCGGTCGCCGTTGCGGACGAGGGATACAATTGCCTCGTCGCTCTGCTCCCCGATTGCCATCCCCCTTCCTTCAGCTACGGTGATGCCAATGCTTACCGCGGCAGCGGGGAAAGGTTACAGGCCCAGTTCCAGCAAGGTCGGATTGACGGCATCCTTGGCTGAGAGAATCGGCGGGCCATCGAGAGGCCAGGGGATGGCGAGCTCCGGGTCATCCCAGGCCACGCCAAATTCGGCACTGGGTTCATAGAGTGCCGTCTGCTTATAGTGGAAAACCACCTCATCCGTGAGCGCGAGAAAACCGTGTAGGCAGCCCGCCGGGATGTACAGTTGGCTGAATTCCTCGGCCTTCATCACATAGGATTCCCAGACTCGATAGGTGGGGCTCCCGGGCCGCAGATCGACGACCACATCGAAAACCTCGCCGCGAATAGGCATAACAAGTTTGGCCATGTTCGGAGCGCCGTGAAGCCCGCGCAGCACGTTGCGCTTGGAATGCGAGAGGTTGTCCTGCAGGAACGTGGCATGAATTCCTGCTTCTGTAAGCGCGCGCGTGGAGTGTGACTCCGTGAACAGCCCGCGCTCGTCGGCGAAGACGCGTGGGCGTACGATGCGCACCCCGGAAATCGGTGCCGTGCCGGCATGTGCGCGGCAAGGCGGTGTCCAATTCTCAGCGGACATTAAGAATTCTTATCGCATTTCATGGTAAAAATTTGGAAGCCCATCGCATCCCGTCGGAAGAGGTATCGTGAAATATTCAGTGGCTCGTTCGAGTATCGCTCTTTGTTTGATGGCTTCCTTGGTCATTCTAGCCGGTTGCGGCGGAGGCGGGACGACACCGCCGTTGCCCGCGGCGAACACTTCGTTGGCGATGACCTCCCCAATCAAGCACGTTATTATCGTGGTGCAGGAAAACCGAAGCCTCAATACGCTTTTTATGAACTATCCTGGCGCGATCACCTCCACGACCGGGCAGACAATCACGGGCGATACGGTTCCCTTGACCCAGGTAAATCTAGAAGCGGGAATAGATATTGGTCACAGTCATCTTACCTACGTTTCTGAATATCAAAACGGTCGGATGGATGGGTTCAACACGATTTCGTTTTTCAACCCGTCAGGCGGAGGTCCACCGCGGGCATCGGGTCTCTATCCATATGCGTATGTGAATCCTGCGGAGGTGCAACCCTATTGGAATATGGCCCAGCAATATACGCTGGCCGACGAGATGTTCCCAACGGAGTCGAGCGGTAGTTTTACTGCGCATCAGGACTTAATTGCTGGTGGCGATTCGTTGGATGCAAACGATACTCTAGTTGATTTTCCTAGTGCAATCCCGTGGGGATGTGACGCCCCAAAGGGAACATTCACAAATCTCTTGCATCCGGATGGAACAATCACTTTTGATGGTCCTTTCCCGTGCTTTTCGTATCGAACCATCGCGAATTCTTTAGATGCTGCGGGGGTATCCTGGAAGTACTACGCGCCACAGGTGAATCCGAATCCCGCCCTCGCAAACATCGGTGGCGAAATCTGGTCTGCGTTTGATGCGATTTCCGCCGTACGTTATGGTCCCGACTGGGCGAAAAATATATCTTCGCCGGAAACAAATGTGCTCTCCGATATACAGAACGGTAACCTTGCGGCGGTGAATTGGGTGATTCCGAGTTTGGCCGATTCTGATCATTCCGGAAGTGCCTCGAATACCGGCCCGTCGTGGGTTACTTCCATTGTCAATACCGTGGGGCAGAGCAAGTATTGGGATTCAACCGCAATCATTGTCGTTTGGGATGATTGGGGTGGTTGGTATGATCCGGTCGCTCCGCCGCAGCTCGATTATGTCGGGTTAGGATTTCGCGTACCGATGCTCGTCATTTCACCGTATGCAAAACACGGATACGTCGACCATCATATTTACGAATTTGGAAGTATTCTCAAATACGTCGAAGACAATTTCGGTCTTGCGAGCATCGGAACGACCGATCAACGATCAACGTCGATTATCAATGCCTTCGATTATACGCAGGTACCGAAGCCGTTTAGCATCATCCATGCCCAATACTCGGCGCGGCAGATACTCTCGATTCCTCCGTCGTATCAACCCCCGGATGAAGAATAAGCTCCTACTCCTCGGCGGAAGCGGACAACTCGGCACACAAATTCAGGCCCGATGGGGCGATTGGCAGATCGACGCCCCCTCGCATTCTTCTCTCGATTTGGAAAACTCGGAAGCACTAGCCGCCGCTGTTGCGGCTAGTGCTCCTACTTTCGTGTTGAATTGCGCGGCGTTTCATAATGTCGATCGTTGTGAAGATGAACCTGGTCGAGCATTCGCACTCAATGCCATTGCAGTGGATCGCATAGCATCGATCTGCGCTGCAGCGAAAACGCACTTTATAACAATAAGTACGGATTACGTTTTTGAGGGTTCTGCGAAAACCCCATACCTGGAAGACGGTATCCCTCGGCCGATCAATACCTATGGCGTATCAAAATTTGCCGGTGAGTTGCTGGCGTTGCGCCATGGTGGGGCTGCTCTCGTGGTTCGCACCTGCGGTTTATATGGGCTCATGCCGAGTAGCGTTAAAGGGTATACGTTTATCGACCGCATTCTCACGCAGGCTCGATCAGGTGAAAAATTGCGCGTTGTCGACGATGTCGTGGCATCTCCGAGCTACGCTGCGGATGTCGCCGATGGTTTGCTTGCTGCCGCTCACGCACGCATGACCGGCACGTTGCACCTTGCCAATCAAGGGCCCGTCAGTTGGTATGAATTCGCCACAACGGTCCTTTCATGCGCCGGTGTCTCCGGGGAAATCGCAGCTGTAAAAGCAAGTGATTGGAAGACAAAAGCTCGCCGACCGGCATTTTCTGCGTTGGGGAGTTCGCGTTCGGTTGAGATGAATTTTTCGATGCCATCGTGGCGCGAAGGCATCGAAAACTATCTCAAGGCAAAGGCTGTACTCCCCTAACGTTTGTAGCTTTCCGAGAAGGGTAGACTACTAGTATGGCAAAATATTTTTTCACTCGCATAGCGTTTATCGCGCTGGCATTCGCGTTTGTTATCGCTCCGAATGTCGCTTTGGCAAAAACGCCGACATTCTACGGCATCGTGGTTCACGTTTCGATGACGAGTATCAAAGTGCGTAACCCGCAATCGAAGCAAACGCTCAGTTTTGAAATCGTCCCGAAATTCGATCGCATTTTTTCGGCCGATGGCAAGACCACGTATCAAATGAAGGCCGTCAAGGCCGGACGTTACGTCGGCATCATCTATGATCAGCGCGCCTTCGGCATGCGCCATGCCGATCGCATCTATCTCCTAAACAACGAAAACGAGCGCATCGGATCGCAGTAAATCGCCCTCGAAGGGGCCATCCTGCGACGGAGCGCGCTTGAGGTTTGGTGCCTTGACCCCGTATGATGGGCGGTAATGGAACTGCGGATTGATTCGGCGGCGGTTCATCGCTGTCGCGCGATGGCCCAAGCGGTCGTGGCACCGGTTGAGGAGTTTATTGCTGCACACTCGACGGTGGCCGTCGAGCGCTCGGTATTGCGTTTGCTCGGCGTCGATGGGGTCGGGCCGGATGAGATTCCGCTCCCCAATTACATCGTGGATTCGCTTCCGATCGAGCAGCGACCACATGGGATCGCATTGCCCTTCGGCCGCGCTCTGGCCCAAACCGGGCTTGATCCGGCCGCCTTGGCCGTAGCCATCGGCGAGGGGCGCCATACGCTTGCCGAGTTTGATGATGTTCCGAGCGAGGCGGCTCGCGGAGCTCTTGCCCCATTCGTCGCTGCGGCGATGCATCGGATCGCGGAGCGTCGGGCCGAGCGGGACGAGCGATTGTCCCGAATTCCCCAGCTTGAGCCGCCATTGCTCTACGTCATCGTTGCCAGCGGCAACATTTATGAGGATCGAACCGCTGCCGTCGCCGCCGTTGAGGCGGGCGCGCAAATCATCGCCGTGATCCGCTCGACCGGGCAATCGCTGCTCGACTTCGTACCGTACGGCCCGACGACCGAAGGATTCGGCGGCACGTATGCAACGCAGGCGAATTTTACCATCATGCGCACCGCGCTGGATGAAATCTCCGAACGCTCCGGGCGCTACGTGATGTTGACGAATTACGCCAGCGGATTGTGCATGCCGGAAATCGCCTCGATGGCCGCACTCGAGCGGCTCGATATGTTGCTTAACGATTCGATGTACGGAATCTTGTTTCGCGACATCAATATGAAGCGCACCTTTATCGATCAACATTTCAGCCGTATGCTTAACGCGTGTTCCGGTATTATCATCAACACGGGCGAAGATAATTATCTCACCACCGCCGATGCCGTTGAACAAGCACCGGCCGTGCTTGCCTCGCAATTTATCAACGAAGAGTTCGCTCATCGTGCCGGTATGCCCGATGCGCAGATCGGCCTTGGCGATGCGTATGAAATTACGCCGGATCTGCAAGATGGCTTTCTCTATCAAGTTGCCCAAGCGCAATTAACGCGACAAATTTTTCCCGATGCGCCGCTTAAATATATGCCGCCGACAAAGCACATGACGGGCGATATTTTCAAGGGCCATCTCATCGACGCACTCTTCAATCTCACCTCGGTGATGACAAAGCAAACGATTCATCTCTGCGGCATGCTGACCGAAGCCATTCATACGCCGTTTTTGGGTGATCGCGCTCTAGCCATCGATAATGCGCAGTACATAATGAATACGGCGCGTCACTTTGGCGATGAGATCGAATTTAAAGCCGGCGGACGAATCGAAACGCGCGCTGCCGACGTGCTCTCGCAATGCGAAGCGTTGCTTGCACGAGTGACGGAGATGGGCTTGATGCGCGCTATCGAGACCGGCGTCTTTGCCGACGTGAAACGTCCCGCAGATGGCGGCCGGGGATTCGATGGGGTCTTTGCTCGTTCCGATACCTATTTTAATCCGTTCGAATCCGCCTTGCGGCAGGCGGCCGGATTGGAGGCTGTGCGATGAGCGATCAGATCGTTAAGCCGTATGGCGACACGATGAACGACGGACGCGTGCAGATGTCGTTTACGCTACCGATTTCCTGGAGCGAAGCCGCCGATGAAGCTGCCCGTCAACTCGTTGCGAAAATGGGTTTCGAGGAAGTGCAGGTCGTTGAAGGCCGCGCCATCGCCAGTGGCTTTTCGTTTTTTGTCGTCTACGCCTCGACGCCGCATGGGATCGATGCGGCGGCTATCAAAGCGCCATCGGCCAAGGCCCATGCGATGTCGATGGACGATGTCGATGCCTTCGTGCGCGAACGCATCGGTCGCAAAGTGCGCGTCGCCGGTGCGTGCATCGGCACCGACGCGCATACCGTCGGCATCGATGCCATCCTGAACATGAAGGGCTATAAAGGCGATTACGGCCTGGAGCGTTATGGCATGTTCGAGACGATGAACTTGGGCAGTCAGATCGCCGTCGAGGAATTTGTCCGCATCGCGCGCGATCGGGAGTTGGATGCGCTGTTGGCCTCGCAGGTCGTAACGCAAAAAGGCAGCGACATCAAAAATTTCACCGCCCTTGCCGAGTTGCTCGAGGCCGAGGGGCTTCGAGAGAAGGTCGTCCTCATCTGCGGCGGCCCACGTGTGACCAACCTCATGGCCAGCGAGCTTGGGTATGATGCCGGTTTTGGCCGAGGCACGCTTCCGAGCGAAGTCGCAGCATTCATCGCAACGTCGATGGAAAAACGTGGCCTTCGCTAGGGAATTGGCATCCGGTTTAGCATGGCCGGGGCGCCCGTCCGTCGTAAGGTAGCCGCATGGCAATCGGGGATCTCATTGGGTGGTTCA
The DNA here is from genome assembly GCA_021778415.1 of bacterium. GTDB lineage: Bacteria > Vulcanimicrobiota > Vulcanimicrobiia > Vulcanimicrobiales > Vulcanimicrobiaceae > JAJYCL01. The sequence goes on from JAJYCL010000021.1 coordinate 26,749, forward strand.
CCGGCAAGGAAGCGAATCGCCGGAAGTATCCACGCAAACGTAAACCCTATCGCGCCTCGATTTCGTACGATGCCGGGCTCACGCAAAAGCCGGCGATCGGTCTCGATATCTCAGGTGGCGGCTTATGTTTGCTTTTGCCCGATCCCGCCGCCAAAGAAGAATTCGAAGTGCGCGCATCAATCGAGGAACGCACCATTCGTATGCGCGCAAAATATGTCTGGCAAGATTCCGTCACGCATCAAGGCAAGTCGGCATTTCGCTACGGCATGCGCTTTACCGGAATTTCGGCCGACGATTGGGATGCGATCGTTCGCTATGCCAACGATAAGCCGGTGACTGAAGCAAATAAAGCGCAGGAAGAACTCGTCACGATTCGCATGACGCCCGATGATGCCAATCGGCTCATCCCGAAGAATCTTCAAGATCGATTGCTGATCATGCTTGTCGAGCGGCGCCGTCTCGCGCCGGTCACGCCCAGCGTCACCCCGCTTGTGCAGTATTTCTATTCCGGCGTCGTGCGCCATCAAGGCAAGCCGATGCATCGCCTGACAATCCAATCCAAAGTGGTCGGTCCGGAGGGCGCGGAGCTCTATGAAACGCGCTTTGTGTTTGATGATACGGGCGAAACCGTCCAAATGCTTAACTAGCTCGCGGCCCTGCTTTCGCCCAGCTCTTCGTTGCCTCGGGCCTCGTGTACTTGAGTACACTTCGGCCGTCGGCGCCTCAATCTGGACGAAATCAGAGCCGCGAGCGACTGACTGCCTGGTGGTGGTTTTTCTTCTTTGAAAGTGTGATGTGAAGACTGCTTTTATTACCGGGATTACGGGGCAAGATGGATCGTATCTGGCGGAGTTTTTGCTGGAGAAGGGCTATCGCGTTGTTGGAATGACGCGCCGGACATCGACTGATGCGCACGAACGGATTCGCCATCTGGCGGATCGCATCGACATTGTTTCCGGCGATTTGCTGGATCAGATGTCGATGACGAAAATTATCGGCGATGCCGCACCGGATGAAGTCTATAATTTGGCCGCCCAATCGTTCGTCCCCACGTCGTGGGATCAGCCCGTGCTCACGGGGGAATTTACCGCACTTGGCGTTACTCGCGTGCTGGAAGCGGTGCGGGCGGTAAATCCGAAGATTCGTTTCTATCAAGCATCGAGTTCGGAAATGTTTGGCAAGGTGCACGAAGTTCCGCAACGTGAAACGACGCCGTTTTATCCGCGCAGTCCGTACGGGGTCGCCAAAGTGTACGGTCATTGGATCACGGTGAACTATCGCGAATCCTATAATCTGTTCGCCACCAGCGGCATATTGTTTAATCACGAATCGCCTCGTCGCGGCCGGGAGTTTGTGACGCGGAAAATTACCGACGGTGTCGCGCGGATCAAATTGGGCCTCGCGTCGGAATTGCGCCTCGGCAATTTAGATGCGCAGCGCGATTGGGGCTTTGCCGGCGATTATGTACGGGCAATGTGGATGATGTTGCAGCATCACGAAGCACGTGATTTTGTGATTGCTACAGGACGCACGCATGCGGTCCGCGATTTCGTTCGTTTGGCTTTTGCCGCAGCGGATATTCCCGATTACGAACGGTATGTGGTCTTGGATTCTCGCTTCGTTCGCCCAGCCGAAGTCGATTTGTTGGTCGGTGATCCCGGTGAAGCCAAGCGCTTACTCGGCTGGGAGCCTGAAGTACCGTTTGAAGCGCTGGTGGAAATGATGGTACGCGCGGATCTCGACCGATTGAAAAAAGACACGTAAAATGCGCGTTCTCGTAACGGGCGCGAGCGGTTTTGTCGGCCGACACGTGTGTGCATCGCTCGTCTCCGCGGGTGCAGACGTGGTACGTTGCGGCGGTCCGCATGACGGTCCCGAATTTGTTCCCGTCGATCTGCGCGATGGCGCGTCGCTTCGCGGAGCCCTTGAAATCGCCATTCCGGACGTTGTCGTTCATCTGGCGGGCCAAGCTTCGGGAGCGGCTGCGCTGGTGAATCCCGACGAAACGCTTGATCTCAATGTTATGGGAACGCAGCGTTTGCTCAGCGCAATACGCGTTGCGCTTCCCCAGAAACGCATTCGCTTCGTTTTTGCGTCGACGGCCGAAGTCTATGGAGCGCGTACTCCGGAAGAGATGCCGCTTTCCGAATCGCTTGCCCTCGCACCAAATAATCCTTATGGTGCCAGTAAGGCCGCTGCGGAAATGCTTGTGCATGCACACGCATCCGTGATCGACCCACGTATTGTGCGATTCTTTAACCTTATTGGCCCCGGGCAGGATGATCGTTTCGTCGTCGGTCGTTTCGCAGCGAAACTCGCTGCGATTGCGCAAGGTGCTCCCGCGTATCTTGGTGTCGGGAATCTCGATGTCGCGCGCGATTTTCTCGATGTGCGTGATGCTGCGGACGCGCTCTGCGCGTTGGTATTGGCCGATGAGACGCCACGAGTGCTGAATATTTGCAGCGGCGAAGCGACGCGAATTCGCATGGTGCTCGGTGAATTAATTCGTGCGGCTCACGTTCCCGTCGAGGTGCGCGAAGATCCGTCGCTCGTGCGAGGGGTCGATACGCCGCTCGTCGTCGGCGATCCGGCGCGTCTACATGCAACACTCTCGTGGCGTCCTCGATTCACGCTTCGCGCTTCATTGCGCGATGCGTATACCGCCGCCCGCACGGATATCGGGCCCGGTACGGCGAAGGCGGACGCATAATGGATTTTCTCGACGATGATATGCGCGCACTCATTTTTAAGAATCGCGGAGCTCTCCTTGCTCTCCCGGCTGCCGTTTTAGCTGCAGCGGGGAAGCCTAGTGCATTTAGCATTGCCGTAGGATTGCCGCTCGCGCTCGCCGGTGAACTCGTGCGCTGCTGGGCCGTCGGCTATTCCGGAACGACGACACGTGGCGATGAAGTCGAAGCGCCGGAGCTTGTCACTGCGGGCCCCTATGCCTATGTCCGCAATCCGCTGTATGTCGGGAATTTCCTTACCGCGCTCGGTTTTGCTATTGCTTTTACGGGAAAAAATTCGTTGGGCGCGCGCACGGCCTTAGTCGGCGGCTCGCTGGCGACCATGCTCGCCGTCTACGCCGCGATCGTTCCGCACGAGGAACAGTTTTTGCGAGCGCAATTCGGTGACGCGTTCGATCACTATTGCGACGATGTCCCGCGGATCATCCCCCAACTTGAGCCCGCGCCGATTGCCCATGGCACATGGAAGCCGGAAGTCATAAAAGACGCGGAAAGTCGCACCTTTGCGACGTTTGGCGCGATGCTCGCTCTCCTCGCGCTCAAAGCGCTCAAGGCATAGGGCCGCTGCCTCGCCCAAGCGAAGGTTTCCGGGCTATGGCTAATTTCGATTCAAAAACCGTCGTTCTTTCGCTTGCTCGTACGCCGTTTGGGCGATTGGGCGGCGGCCTTTCGCCGCTCCCTGCCCCAACGCTCGGTGCGGCCGCGTTAACCGCTGCAATTGCGCGTGCCAACATCGATCCCAGTGAGATCGAACACGTTGTTTTCGGCGAAGTCTTACAAGCCGGTGTCGGGCAAAATCCGGCACGTCAAGTGCTCTTCCAATCCGGCCTGGCGAAAACGTCAACGGCCGAGACGCTCAATAAAGTCTGTGCGTCGGGTATGCTCTCCGTTGCAACGGCGATGCGCCTGATTAACGCGGGTGCCAATCGCGTCGTTGCCGCCGGCGGCATGGAATCGATGTCGAATGCACCGTATCTGTTGGCGCAAGCGCGCAATGGTTATCGATTCGGCGATGGTACGCTTATCGATGCGATGATTCGCGACGGCCTATGGGATCAGTACTTTCCGATGACGATGGCGTCGCAGGGAAGCAAAGTCGCCAATGAATTCGGGATGACGCGCGAAGAACAAGATGCCTTTGCCGTAGAGAGTCATCGTCGCACGCATGCCGCGCACGAGAGCGGCCATTTCGCCGATGAAATCGTCGGCATTCGCGTCGCAACCAAAGCCAAAGGCAAAATCGTCGTCAAGGAACTGCCAGCCGTTGCTCAACCACGCATTCCGGTGGCCGCCGGTGGCGGTAGCTCGATCTGGGCGCATGAACCATCTGCAGAATTCACCTTGAATTTCGCCAAGTACGGTCCGTTCATCACCGGTGATGCACCGTTTGCGCTCGTTGATCGCGACGAATCCGTTCGCGCCGACACTTCGATGGAATCGCTTGGCAAACTCAAGAGTCTGGAAGCGGGCGGAACGATTACCGCCGGCAATGCTCCGGGCGTGAACGACGGGGCGGCAGCCCTTGTGCTCGCCGATGAAGCGTACGCTCGTGAACACGGCCACACCGCCATTGCGCACATTCTGGATCACGCAACGGTCGGTTGGGATGCGCCGTACATTTGCTTAACGCCGGCGATGGCTGCGCAAACGTTGCTCGAACGCCACGGTCTGCGCGGAAGCGATATCGCGGTGTGGGAAATCAACGAGGCGTTCTCCGCCGTTGCAATCACCTCGGCGCGCCGCCTCGGACTTGATCCGGCGGCGATCAATCTTCACGGCGGTGCGGTGGCGATGGGGCATCCGATCGGAGCGTCCGGTGCGCGCATTATCGGTGCCGTTATCAACGGGTTACGCAAACGCGGCGGCGGTCTCGGTATCGCGAGTATTTGCTCGGGCGGCGGCCAAGGTGACGCAGTTCTTATTCGAGTCGGAGACTAGATAATGCGTATAGCAGTCATCGGCGCCGGACAAATGGGTTCCGGCATCGCGCAAGTGGCGGCGCAAAGCGGCCACGATGTGCTACTGCACGATCGCGGCCTCGAGTACATTCAACGCGGCATCGCGGGCATTACCAAAAATCTTGATCGTGATGTTGAAAAGGGTCGTAAAACCGCCGAGCAACGCTCGGCGGTTCTCGCACGTATCCATCCGCAAATCGCCATCGAGAAACTCGATGTTGGGCTCGCGATTGAAGCCGCGAGTGAACATCTGCAAACGAAGCTTGCTCTCTTTGCGACCCTTGATGCGCAAACGCCCAGCGAGGCGATTTTGGCTTCGAACACGTCGTCGATTTCAATTACCAAGTTGGCTGCCGCGACGACGCGCCCCGAGCGTTTCATCGGGATGCACTTTATGAATCCCGTTCCGGTCATGGCGCTCGTTGAGATTATTCGCGGTATCGCAACGTCGCAAGCGACCTACGATTTTACGGAGTCGCTAGCTCGCGAAATGGGCAAGACGCCGGTCGAAGTTCGAGATTTTCCGGGTTTCGTTTCGAATCGCGTCTTGATGCCGATGATTAACGAAGCGATCTACGCGTTGTATGAGGGCGTTGGATCGGTTGAGTCGATCGATACCGTGATGAAACTCGGGATGAACCATCCTATGGGGCCGCTGACGTTAGCGGATTTTATTGGTCTGGATACGTGTCTTGCCATCATGGATGTGCTGCACGAAGGCTTTGGCGATTCAAAATATCGGCCGTGTCCGCTTCTCAAGCAATATGTTGCAGCAGGTTGGCTCGGCAAAAAAACCGGCCGAGGCTTCTATACCTACGGAAAGTAACGCATGAGTGATGCCAACGCACGCACGCAGTTCGAGCTTACCGACGAACAGCGTGCCATCGCCGCCCTCGCCGCAGATATCGCACAACGTGAGATCGCTCCGAAAATCTCGCAGTGGGATCGGGAGCACACGTTCCCGCGCGATCTGTATGCCGTCCTTAACGATGCGGGCCTTATGGGGATCATTGTTCCCGAGGAGTACGGTGGCGTTGGCGCCGACTATGTTTCCTATGCGTTGGCGATAGAAGAGCTTGCACGTGTCGATGCGGGCACGGCGGTGACGGTTTCGGTGCATTTAATGATTTGCTCGGCGATCGCAAAACTCGGGACGCCCGAACAAAAAGAGCGATGGTTGCCGGCGTTGGCGAGTCGGAATTCCATCGCCGCCTTTGCCTTGACGGAACCGGATGCCGGATCGGATGCCGCATCCATTCGATCGCACGCGCGTCGAACAGCGGAAGGCTATCTTCTTAATGGTCGCAAGCAATGGTGCACGAACGGCAGCGTTGCCGCGTTGACGATGGCGATGTTTCGCACGGGAAGTTCGGGCCCCAAAGGCGTGAGCGCGTTTTTGGTTGATAACGCGAGTGCAGGGCTATCGGTGGAACGCATTACTGAAAAGCTTGGTATTCATACGTCGAATACTTGCGATCTTGCGTTTGATAATGTGACTGTGCCGACGGATGCGATGTTGGCGCACGAAGGAGATGGATTCGGCAGTGCGATGACGGCACTTGCCTCAGGTCGTATCGGAATCGCGGCGCAAGCAACCGGAATTCTTGCCGCGTGTTTAGACGCCAGTGTGAAATTTGCGAAGGAGCGATATGCTTTCGGCCAGCCGATTGGTTCGTTCGAAGGCGTCTCGTTTAAGATCGCTCAGATGTCGACGGATTTAGACGCAGCACGATTACTTGTGTATCGAGCGGCGGCCTTGGCCGACGCCGGGCGACCGTTTGTTACGGAAGCAAGTAAGGCAAAGCTTTTCGCTTCGACGGCCGCTCGCAAACACGCAGCCGAAGCGTTGCAAATTCACGGCGGATACGGATACACCACCGAATTTCCCGTCGAACGGTATTATCGCGACGCAAAAATCACCGAGATCTACGAAGGCACATCGGAAGTGCAACAAATCATCATCTCCCGCGCCCTCCTCGGCAAAATGTAACCCAGATCGCGCCCGTCACCCGGTGACTCGCGCCCTTCGAGACGCACGCTTCGCGTGCTCCTCAGGGTGACAAAGTTCTGTCATGCTCCAGGAGCGATGCGTAGCTACTGTCATGCTGAGGAGCGATGCGTAGCATCGCGTCTCGAAGCATCATCACAACGGAGCACGCGTCAGCGTGCAACATTTCCAGGCGGCCCTTCGAGACGCGCACTTCGTGCGCTCCTCAGGGTGACAAGCTCGTATCTGTTGGCCCTTCGAGACGCATGTTTTGCGTGCTCCTCAGGGTGACGATTAGATCGCATGTCGGCGGTCTAGGGGGCATGATGTGGGCTTTGCAGAAGGTTCGGTCATGCCGTGATCTGCGGCAGTTCACTTCATAATAAACGGAGCGCCTAACGATGAACCTGATGGAATTTCAGGGAAAAGAACTTTTTGCGCGCGTCGGCATCCCTGTGCCGCGTTCGCAACACTGCCATACGCCCGATGAAGCGGCGTCTTTTGTCGCAAAGAATCCTGGCAAATGGGTCGTTAAGGCGCAAGTGCTTATGGGTGGTCGCGGCAAAGCCGGAAAGATTAAGTTTGCAACGACGGCTGACGAAGCGCGGGCAGTAACGGCGGAGATTATGGCGACGCCGATGCCGCCGAATCGTCAGAACCCAAATGGCGAACCGATCCATTCAGTGCTCGTTGAGGAATGTCTGGAGATCGATAAGGAAGCATACTGCGCAATTACGATCGATCGCACGAGCAAAAAACCGGTCGTTATGGTTTCGCGTTTCGGCGGCATGGATATCGAAGAAGTCTCCGAGAAACATCCGGAGTCGATTGCCAAGAAGGCCATTGATACGGCAGCCGGCTTTTGGCCCTTTGCCGGTCGCGAACTCGCGTTTGCATCGGAGCTCGATGCCGGTTTTCGCAAGCAGCTACCGGCTATCGTCGGCGGCATCTATGATTTATTTTTTCGTTACGGCGCGAAGCTCGTTGAAATCAATCCGCTCGCCCTCACTAAAGATGGGCGAGTGATCGCATCGGATGCCAAGGTCGAACTTGACGATGACGGTCTTTACAAAAACAAAGAGTTTGCCGAATGGCAAAAAGCGCTCCCACTCGATGAAGATGAATCGCTAGCGACCGCTTCAGGTCTCGGCATTCGTAATTTTCGTCGATTCCCGGGAACGGTTGGAACGATGGCTAACGGTGCCGGCCTTGCGATGGCGACGATGGATGCCGTTAAAAATGCCAATGGTGAAATCGCAAACTTTCTCGACGTCGGCGGCGGTGCAAATGCCGAACGCGTTCGGAAGTGTTACGAGTTGGTGGTCAATCACACAAATGCAAAAGTATTTTTTGTGAACATCTTTGGTGGGATCACCCGTGGCGACGAAGTTGCCAAGGGCATCGTGGAAGCGTTGAACACGACAACGTCGCGAAAGATCCCGTTAGTCATTCGCTTGACGGGAACGAACGAAGAAGAAGGTCGTCGCATTCTTACGCAAGCCGGGATGACAACGGTTGCAACGATGGATGAGGGCGCAGCGCGCGCCGTCGAATTGGCGAAAGCATAAGGGGCGCAGAAGCAATGTCAATCTATCTCGATAAAAACAGCAAAGTCATCGTACAGGGCATCACCGGTGGTGAGGGCTCCTATCACACCGCGCGTATGTTGAGTTACGGCACCAACGTGGTCGGTGGTGTTACGCCGGGCAAAGGCGGGCAAAAAAGCGAACACGGATTGCCCGTTTTCGATACGGTCAAACAAGCCGTCGAGGCGACCGGTGCGACGCATACCTGCATCTTCGTTCCGCCGCCATTCGCAGCGGATGCACTTTTCGAAGCGCACGATGCCGGAATCACGCTGGCCGTTTGCATTACCGAAGGTCTGCCGGTGCATGATGTCTTGCGCGTCGTCGGCGCCACGCCGGGTATGCAAATCATCGGACCGAATTGCCCTGGGCTCATTTCGCCGGGCAAAGCGACCATCGGCATTATGCCGGGGCATATCTTCAAAGAAGGCAACATCGGCGTCATCTCGCGCTCCGGGACGCTGACGTATGAAGTGGTCGATTTGCTGACGCGATCGGGCTTCGGCCAGTCAACGTGCGTCGGTATCGGCGGCGATCCGATTATCGGCACGGTGTTCGTCGACTGCTTGCGCGCTTTTGCTAACGATGCGCAGACAGAAGCGATCGTTCTCTGCGGCGAAATCGGCGGCAGCGACGAAGAAGATGCGGCCGCCTTCATTAAAGAGCACCTGGCTGGAAAACCGGTCATTGCATTCATCGGCGGGCGCAACGCTCCACCCGGAAAATCGCTCGGTCACGCCGGAGCGATTATCTCGGGAAACTTTGGAACGGCCCAATCCAAGATCGCGGCCTTTCAGGCGGCCGGGGTCCCGGTGGCCGACCGTCCAAGCGAGGTCCCTCGCTTGCTTGCCCAGCGCCTCGGTGTGACGGTCTAGCTCCCGACCGGGCCAAAAACTGTCAGGGTCGCCCTCTTGGGCGGCCCTGTTTTTTTAATCTTTCATAAAGGAACCGACGTTCGTCGGAAGAATCGCACAGGGACGTCTCAGTTACTCACCCGGGCCATGCGGCCTCGGTGAGCATTGTGGCGTATATCACTTCACTAAAAGAGGGTCTAGAATGAAATCGATTCGTTCCCTCCGCAAAGTCTCGGTAGCACTGTTGCTACTCGTTGCCTTCCTGTTCCAGGGAACATGGGCACTGGCAGGTACAACGGGTGGACTCAGTGGTACCGTGAAAAACGCAAAGGGTGCGCCGATAGCGGGTGCCAAGGTGACAGTTACGTCGCCTTCGCAACAAGCCACGGCGACCACCGATGCGAGCGGAAATTTTAACTTTATCTCTCTGGCACCGGATACATATACGGTCGTCGTAGAGAAATCACCGTATCAGCCTGTCACGGAGAACGGCATCACCGTCTTCGCCGATCAGAGCTATACCGTTGGCGTCATCATGCGCGATCTTAAGACCATCGCGGTTCTTAGGACTTCTGCGGGTACTCTCGTCAAATCCGGTACCACTGCATCGGTTTACTCGATTAACGCTGCTACGCAGCAAATCGAGCAAGGCGCTGCCGGCGGTTATAATTTGACGTCTGCCTACTCGGCGATTTATTCGCAGCCGGGAGTCAACTCGTCCATCGGCAACTACGGCTTTGGACAAGTGTTTTACGTTCGCGGCTCGGCCTATAGCCAAGTCGGCTACGAGTATGACGGCGTCCCCGTTAACCGTGCTTTCGACAACTACGCGGCCAGTTCTGCCGCCAATCTTGGTAACTCTGAAGTCCAGGTTTACACCGGCTCATCGCCGGCCGGTAACTCATCGGCAACCTTAGGTGGCTTCATTAACCAGGTTATCCAAATTGGAACGTATCCTGGTTTTGCGTCGCTAACAGGAACAATCGGCGCACCTGGATTCCGTCACGACCTTACCGCTGAAGCGGGCGGCGCGACGCCGAATCGTCTTTTCTCGTACTATGTCGGCGTCCAAGGTACGAACCAGACATTCCGTACCGGCAACAATCAGGATTTCGGGAATCTGAACCCTGATGGATCCAACCAGTACGGCCTCTTCACCTCGGCTTTCAATCCGACGGCCAATCTGTTGACCAATTTCGCAACCCAAGGTCCTTGGGCAACCTGCGGAGCCACTGGGCCTCCGACGGGAGCCGCTGCCTTCGGTGGTATTCCTACGTGCAACTACTACGCGCCGTTCGCTCAGACCGGCGTCCTCAGTGGTGGTTCGACAATCACCGATCGCGAGAACATCGTCAATCTACATTTCGCCATCCCGCATAAAAAAGATGGCGGACGCGATGATGTACAGTTGCTCTATAACACCTTTGGCTATCTGTCGTCGTATAACGATTCAGTCGCATCCGGCCTCGGTGGCCTTGCCGGCTTGAATTCGGCGTACAAAGGGTACGGCGGTACCGGAGGTTACGTTTCAGTATTCTATCCGCTATTCACCGGTCAGCCGTTTAATCCGAATTACCCGGGTTATAACTCGCAGTATCCGGACATGTGCGCCTACATGTACCTGTTTTCGGCGTTTGGCCTCAACTCGTGCGCGACGAGCGGACCTTCGGTGGTTCCGTACGCCGATTCACAAACGTTGACGTCCGGCGCAGTTTTCGGGGGCCCGGCTTCTGGAGCATCGGTCGGAAACTATCTCTTCCCGAGCTCGCCGACGAATCGTACCGCCAATTACGGTATTTCACCGACTCTTGGCGATGGAATTTGGAATGACGGTTCCATCATCAAGCTTCAATACCAAAAGAACATCGGTAGCAGTGCGTACCTTCGCGTGTTGGGCTACACGTTCTATTCGGACTGGTTGCACAATGCTCCAGCCGGACTTTCGGGCGGACTCTTCAACTTGCCGTATCCAATCGGCTATGATAATCCAGCCCCAGACTACGAACTGAGCACGCATACGCGTGGGTTCCAACTCCAATACGCCAATCAAATCAACGACAAGAACCTCGTTCAGTTCACGGGAAATTATACAACGGCAACGGTGTTGCGTAACAATAATGAGTTCTGGGCCCAGCCCTCAGTCGTATCGAGTTATCTCGGTACCAATGGTAATTGTTACGATTACACCACCGGTGCTTTGTCTAGTTGTACGCTTTCGGGCTCGCAAGGAAGCTACCAAAATCTCCAACCGGGAACTGCTCCAGCCGGTTCGCCGGCCGCTCTTGCGGGAGCGACGTGGCAGATCACCCGCCCAGGGCTCTATGGCCCGATTAACACGGTTCGGCCGCAGTTCTCGAATTTCTCGTTGACGGATGAGTTCCGTCCTAATTCGAAGCTCGACCTCAACCTTGGTCTTCGCTACGAAAATTACAAGTACAACATGCAGAACATGAACACACCGGAATTCAACTTCTGGTTTAATCAGTTCGCAAATGCATATTGCTACGATCCTGACACGGGTGCTCCGTACACGACGAAGCCGTCGCCGAAGAGCCCGCCGTCAGCTGCTGGTGCGGCAGCGATTCCAAACCTGGTCGCAGGTCAGAACGCTGGCATGTGCTATCAGTCCTCGACCTCGACAGCGCCGTTGCTCAACGGTGCAGGGCATCAGTACCTGCATCCCAATGGCGTGGGCGGCAACCTTCTCTTCACAGCGAACGGACCTTCGTCCATCACCAAAGCGTTGTGGTCGCCGCGCGTTAGCGGCACCTACACGTTTAATCGTGATACCGTTATCCGTTTCGGCTTCGGTCGCTATACGCAACCAACCGAAACGGCGTTCGAGCAGTATTCGAACGCTTCGGGATACGGCGCTGCGAAGTTCGACTTCACGCACTTCTGGTCGCTCGGGTTCACCACTCCGGTGCACGACAACCCGGTGCAAACGTCGAACAACTACGACTTCTCCTTGGAGAAGCATCTCAAGGGCACCGATATCACGCTGAAGTTGACGCCGTTCTATCGGTACACGACGAATCAGTTGGTTTCGGTGTTACTCGGGCCGAACTTCGTCTCCGGCGTTAACGCCGGTACGCAGAAGACCACGGGCATTGAGTTCGCCTTCCAAAAAGGCGACCCATCGCGTAACGGTCTTTCGACCCAACTGTCCTATACCTACACGCACGCTCGCATCAAGTACAACAACTTGTCGAACGGCACGAACGGGGTCGATGCTATTAATAGCTATATCATCTCGTTCAACCAACTCACGTCGTTCTGTAAGACGAACCCGACCGACGCACGTTGCGGTAACATTACCTCAGCTGCAGCGGCCAACATCGCTCCATGCTATTTGGGCGGTTCTTCGGGTGGTCTCAATGGTACGAATACGCCGGATACCTGCGCGGTAGCCGCAGACATCACCAACCCCTACTACAACACCCCGGTGCAAAGTCTGCTCGATCGCAACGCATATTATCCGGTCTATGCAAACAACCCACCATCGACTGCTCCTGACGGAGGTCTATCAACGGCCTTCGGCCCGAGCCAGTTCGCCGGTTTCCTTAACTACCACCGTAACAAGTTCACCGTTGCGCTGAACGTTCAGCTCAATCAGGGTTCGCGTTATGGCTCGCCGCTTTCAGTTCTCGGTGTAGATCCGCGCGTTTGCGGCGGGAACCAAGCTGCAAGTGGGGCAGTTGGAGCTGGTTCTGCGTATGCGCAAGCCGCTGATTATCAAACATGCAGCGCTTCACCGTTTACGTCGAATGGTTCTCTCGCGATTCCGGATCCGAACATCAAGGCATTTGATACAGTCGGCCAGTATCGCAACCCATGGCAGATCAACGGAACCCTTCAGTTTGGCTATTTGGTCAACCAGAAGGTAAAAGCTACGCTGGTCTTGGCAAACATCTTCAACCGTTGCTTCGGTGGATCTTCGACCCCGTGGTCAAGCGCCTATAAACCCGGATCAGTGGTTTGCGGATATAGTGGAAATGGCTCGTATATCGGCTCTACGCCGGGTGCGGGGTATTTCTATGGGGCGAACGGAGCGGATGCCGCCAATGGCACCGCCGGATATCCGAACGTCTTCAATTACCAATATGCTCCAGTGAGTGGAGCGCTCCCATTCCAGGCGTATCTCCAGGTCAACGTCAAGCTCTAGTCTTCTGGACTAGGTCTTCGGCGCGAAGCCAAAGCAGAGGCCCTTGCGAAAGCAAGGGCCTCTGTCATTGTAGTGCGAACGAGCGGGCCGATGCGAATTGGCTATCGGTGCGAAGACTGCGGCGCGGTACGCATACTTGGAACCACGCGCACAGAACTCGTGTGGTTGCGGAATCGCAAGCACGTGGTGCAAGAAGTGGCTCGCCATTCTTCGGGCGGCCTCGATTTATGGATGAGCGATGGGCTCGAGTTTCTCGACGAGCACTCCGACCATTCCGTTCTCGTTGAAGCGATGTAAACAAAACGGCCCGCGGAAACCGCGGGCCGTTTTGTTTACTCGTCGCCAGTAGAGGCTGGGAACGTTACTCCGGGATTCGAAGGTGCTCACCCGGCTGGAGCGTGGAGCCCGCGAGATGATTGACTGTACTGATCACATCGATGGTTTCTTGAATGTTGCCGCCATTGGCATGAGCTGAGGCGATGGACCACAACGTATCTCCCGGCCGAACAGTGACCGACGCATAATGCGTGGCCGTAGCAGCGTGGAGGTGACCATTTGAGAGCATCGGTAGGGTAACCGTGAGGCTCAGGCTGACCAGCGCGATCAGCGGCATGAGGGTCACTCGTTTGCGCGTCCGCATCGTTCTTTCTCCTTCCCCGTATGTGGGGGCGAACGGGTGTTTGCACACAACCTTGCCCATATTTTGGGCCAAACAGCCGTTCGACCCCTAGATTCTACCACAGACCGCGGTGCGGCTGTCAAGATCTTGCGAACATATGTTTGCCTTTTTGTTGCGTCTATGTTAGCGTACGGGTAGTGAGTGCCACCTGGGTGGCCTTAAGATGCACGTCGAGAAGGATGACTATGAGCGAAAAGGCACCGACGGACCGGCAGTTTGCAATCCTCGAAGTCATTCGCAGCTTCACGCTGGAGCATGGCTACCCGCCATCCGTTCGCGAGATCGGAGAGCTCGTCGGCCTCTCCTCGTCTTCAACGATTCACGCCCATTTAAAGACGCTGGAACGTCGTGGCTATCTCTCGCGGGATCCGTCCAAGCCGAGAGCCATGCGCAGCGATTTGCCCGGCTCACGGCCACGAGACGCCGCTCCGCGGCACCCTGAGAGTCTCGCATTGCCCATCATCGGACGAGTCGCCGCGGGCACGCCGATCACCGCCCAAGAAAATATCGACGGCGAATTTGTTCTCGGGGCATCCTTTATTCCACGCTCGAACGGCGCCTTTGTGCTCAAAGTACAGGGCGATTCAATGATCGATGCGGCGATACTCGACGGCGATCTGATCATTGTTCAGCCGCAAAAAGTCGCGAACAACGGAGAAATCGTTGTGGCCATGCTCGATGGCGAAGCCACCGTCAAGCGCTACTATAAAGAAGCGAATCGCGTTCGCTTGCAGCCGGAGAATCCGGCAATGGAGCCAATCTACGCCACCGATGTCGAACTCGTCGGGCGCGTGGAAGCCGTCGTCCGTAAGCTCTAACGCCCTCGAAGCCATTACGCGCTTCTCTGAAACGCCGGTTTTAACCGCGATTCGTTCGTCCTTACCTATTGCGTTTGGATGTCTGCTCGTCGCGCTCGTTATTGGGATCGTTGCTTTGCCGGCTCCGAGCAATGCACTCACCTTTGCAGATCTTTCCGTTCGGGTGGCTGGCGCGTTACTACCTGCGCTCGCGGTTGCGGGCGTCGGGCTCGTCGTGGCCTTAGCGATCGCCCTAGCGCGCAATTTGGATGTCGCGATGCCCGCATTATTGAGCGTCTCGATGCTTGCGTTCGGACTCTCGATTCCGCGCGAGGACGGGATTTCAATCATCACGCGCGTTCATCATCTGGGCAGCGTATCGCTCTTTCTGGCAATGCTTGTTGATTTGTGCTGCGTCGGATGTTTTGTTGCGCTGCGTCGTCTCATCGCCAATCGCAGCGTCGCAACCGGATTGGCGAGCGTCCTCTGCATAGCACTTTTTGCGCTCCTGTATATCGCGCATCTGTCTCCTGCATCTGCGCTAACATCGCTTCTTGCGCCGCTGTCTTCCGTCGGTGATTCGTATATCGGATTGATCATCGTCGTGGGGGCTCAAACGCTGTTGTGGGCCTTAGGCTTACATGGTCCGGCCTTGCTCTCGGCGATCGTCACGCCGATCTATTTGCAGATGCAGCAACAAAATAGTGCCGCATTTATTGCGCATCAGCCACTGCCGCATATCGTGACGACATCGCTTTTTCTTTTTATCTTTCCGGGCGGGGCCGGCGCGACGCTACCGCTGGCGGTAGCACTGCTCCTATCGACGCAGAAACGCTTGCGAACTCTCGGGCGAACGGCCATTCTTCCATCCTTAGTCAACGTCAACGAACCGTTGATTTTGGGACTTCCGATCGTATTGGATCCGGTTCTTTGTATTCCGTTTGTGCTGTCTCCGGTTGTGCTTGCGACGGTCACGTATTGGGCTGTCTCACAGGGGTTCGTTGCTCGCCCGGAGTTGTACATTCCGTCATCGCTTCCGACGCCAATCGGTGCGTGGCTTGCGACAAACGATCCCCGGTCGCTCATTTTAGTGGCGATCAACGTGGGGATTTCGGCTCTCCTGTATCTTCCTTTTTTGCGCATCTATGAACGACGAGAGGCTCACCGATGATCGCGTCCTTGGTTCATCACTTGGATCTGCCGCAAGAGATCATCACCGCCGGCGAGCGCGCGCTAGCGGTCGTATCGCCGATACGCTATCCCGCACAACAGCAGGTGCGAGCGAATATTTTCGCCGCGTTTTCGCAGGCCAATATCGCTGAAAGCGATCTCCATGGCGCGATCGGCTACGGATATGACGATGCTGCTCGCGACGCCTACGAGCGTGTACTAGCGTCCGTATTCGGAGCGGAGAGCGCCCTTGCACGGTTCTCGCTTGTTAGCGGGACACACGCGATCGTGACTGCGTTAGCCGCTTGCACACCGCGAGGAACGACGCTCTTAAGCGTGACCGGCCGCCCCTATGACACTCTAAGAAATGCGATCGCCGATCACCCGCAATCCCTTGTCGCGCGGGGCATTTCGTATCGCGAATGTGCGTTACGACCAACCGGAGAAATCGATCTCGACGCCGTTACCGCTGCCCTCGGCAGCGGTGAAATCGGTGCGATTTTTTTGCAACGCTCACGCGGTTATGCACCGCGCCCGTCAATGAACATTGCAGCAATCGACGCGCTCGTGCAATGCGTGCGTCGGTGCGGATCTAACGTCCCCATTCTCGTTGATAATTGTTATGGTGAACTCGTTGAAGAGCGCGAACCAACGCACGTTGGCGCAAATCTCGTCATGGGATCGCTGATCAAAAACCTCGGTGGATCGATCGCACCGGGTGGTGCCTATATTGCCGGCGATGCCGCTCTCATCGAACGCGTTGCGCATTTCCACTATGCGCCCGGTCTTGCCGGCGCGCTCGGTCCAACATTCGGCTTGGGGCGTCTCCTCGTCCAAGGGCTCTTTCTTGCGCCGTTGATTGTCGAGCAGACGTTGCGCGGGCTCGATTTTGCCGCCGCGCTGTTCGCCGATCGTGGCTATGGGGTCGATCCCTGTGCCGGGGCGTCGCGAACCGATATCGTACAAGCAATTCGCCTTGGCTCCCCGGAGCGGCTCCTCGCCTTTGCGCGTGGTTTGCAACGCATCATGCCCATAAATGCTCGCTTTGCGCCCGAGGCCGGGCCGGTGCCGGGATACATCGATCCCGTTGTCATGTCGGGAGGCGCATTTGTCGGCGGCGCAACGATCGAGCTCTCCTGCGATGCACCGCTACGCGACCCGTTTGAAGTCTATCTCCAAGGGGGCGTTATCGCCGAGCATAGCTACATCGGAGCACTCGCCGCCGCCGCTGCGCTTCATACGGCAGGCTGACCCGTAACCAACGAGAAACGAAGACCCTGTGGACCGAGATGATGCGGCACTCTTTCGTCGGGAGCAGCGCGCGGATGCCAGCTTTCCCGTAACGATCATTCTTCCAGGAGACGAATTGGTTGTCGATGGGAGCGCTATCGATGTGAGTGCTAGCGGAATTCGCATCGGACTCGGCATCGATCTGCCCTCCGGTCGCGACGTCATTCTGCGTTTTTCGCTGCCCGATGATTTGACTGAACGTATGGTTCGCGGCCGCGTTGTCCTGGCATTTTACGACGCGTCGCTGTTGCTCTTCGTCCACGGCATCGTGTTCACGCAATTCGCCGACACGGATAAAGACGCCATCGCCGCATTCGTCGACAGGTAATCGATCCCACCCTTCGAGACGCGATGCTTCGCATCGCTCCTCAGGGTGACATAGCTCCTGTCATGCTGAGGAGCGCACGGAGTGCGCGTCTCGAAGCATCCTTACGAGAAAGCACGCGTAGCGTGCGACGGTGACATCCGCCAGTCGAGGGCCCTTCGAGATGCGAGGCTTTGCATCGCTCCTCAGGGTGACAAGGAAGTGGAGCGCACGGAGCATCCTGTCATGCTGAGGAGCGCACGGAGTGCGCGTCTCGAAGCATCCTTACGACGAAGCACGCGTAGCGTGCGACGATGACATCCGCCAGTCGAGGGCCCTTCGAGATGCGATGCTTTGCATCGCTCCTCAGGGCGACATAGCTCCTGTCATGCTGAGGAGCGCACGGAGTGCGCGTCTCGAAGCATCCTTACGACGAAGCACGCGTAGCGTGCGACGGTGACATCCGCCAGTCGAGGGCCCTTCGGGATGCGATGCTTTGCATCGCTCCTCAGGGTGACGGGGGGTGGTGGAGAGCTCTGTTTATGAACCGCCGAGAAAGCCGTAGAAAAAGTATTTATTCCCGTCCGACATCGTGATGACGATGCGGGTTTCGTCGACTTCGGCGGCAGTCACCGTTTTGCCGAGCATCGTGCCTAAAATCGCTTGGGCTTGCCGAAATTCGGCCTCGCGAAGGGCATCGGGTTCGACCTCGATGAGTTGCAGCAATTCGTTGATTCGGTCGTTCATGAGCTCTTTGTAGGTATCGACGGGGGGGCTGGGCTTCCTTAGCAACCTTAATCTCGGCGCCCGGTATGCCAGGAAGCCGAGTAGGCCCCGGGCGAACGCCTGGCTACAATGTATCTGCTCGAGGTTCTCAGTGGCCCGCTCGATGGGAAAACCTGGTCATTTGACCAGGAGATCGTTATCGGACGCGACGATGCCGTGGCGACGGCTTGTCTAGCGCTTGATCGCTATGTATCGCGTCGGCATGCCGTAGTTCGATCAGCCGGCGATGGATTGATGTTGTGTGATCTCGAGAGCCGAAACGGAACGCGCCTAGATGGCATCGCCGTCCACGGAGACGTGCAGTTGGCTGCCGGGACGCCATTCGTTGTCGGCCGCACCGTTCTTCGCGTGACCCGCACCTAACGATCGATGGAACGCGTGACCACATGGGCACAGCTGCACAAGCGCGTGTTCGAACGGCCGCTCGGATTTGTTCCGACAATGGGAGCTCTTCATGACGGGCATCTTGCGCTGGTTCGGGCTTCGCGAGAGCGGGGAAAGACGACCATTGCTTCGATTTTCGTTAATCCGCTGCAATTTGCGCCGCATGAAGATCTCGCACGCTATCCGCGAGATATCGAAGGCGATTGCGCCAAGCTCGCGGCAGCAGGAGCCGATATCGTCTATCTTCCGAGCGTTGATGAAATCTATCCGCCCGGATTTTCAACCACGATCGACGTTGGTGCGATCGCGACGGTGTATGAAGGGGCGATTCGGCCGACGCATTTTCGTGGCGTAGCAACGGTCGTTGCAAAGCTTCTCAACACGGTGCAGCCCGACGAGTTGTTTCTCGGTCAAAAAGACGCGCAGCAGACGGCCGTAGTGCGCACGATGATTCGTGATTTGCGGTTTCCGGTTACGGTTCGCATAGTTCCGACCGTGCGCGAATCCGATGGCTTGGCGATGTCGAGCCGTAACGTATATTTGAATTCGACGCAGCGTATGCAGGCTGTTGGACTTCACGCGATGCTCGTGCACGTACGTGATGCGATGCAACGCGGAATGTCTAAAGACGACGCTTGTGCCGCAGCACGCGGGTCGTTTGTGGCCGATGCTGTGATCGATTATGTTGACGTCGTCGATGCGAACTCATTCGAGCCGATTCAAACCTTGACCCCGCCGTATTTTGTCATCGGCGCCGCGCGATTCGGGACGACGCGATTGCTTGATAACGTGATGGAATTGGAATGATTTCCGGCAAGAGCATACTCCTTGGCGTCACCGGAGGGATAGCAGCGTATAAAGCTGCCGCATTCTGTAGTACGTTGGTCCAGCGCGGAGCGATCGTCGATGTGATGATGACGGCAAATGCCGAACGCTTTGTTGGCTCGCTCACATTTGCCTCGCTCACGGCGCGACCGGTCTATACTGCTTTGTGGGATGCTCCCGAGCGCATTCCGCATATTCGTCTGGTGCGCGAGGCCGACGCTATTCTCGTTGCTCCGGCGACGGCAAATTTTATCGGAAAACTCGGCAATGGTGTTGCCGATGATCTTCTTTCAAGCGCGCTTCTTGCTGCCCGTGTGCCGATCGTCGTCGCGCCGGCGATGAATTCAGCGATGCTTGCTCATGATGAAACGCAGGCAAATCTCGCTCGCCTCCGCGAACGCGGGTATAGCATCGTCGAACCTGAAGCCGGATTTTTAGCGGAGCGAGAACGCGGCGTCGGACGACTTGCAAGCGAAGAGCGAATGCTTGCTGCACTTGAACGAGCTATGTTCCCGGAAAATCCCTACCGCGGAAAGCGCGTTCTCATCACTGCGGGCCCGACGCGCGAGGCCTTCGATCCGATCCGCTTTATCAGCAACGCCTCAACGGGAACGATGGGCATCGCGCTGGCTCGCGAGGCCTGGATACGTGGTGCGGAGGTAACGCTACTCCTCGGACCGACGATTCTTCACCCTTTGCCGGAAGTGCAAACGCGACAGTTTACGACCGCCCATGAATTATCGCAACTCGCGGCAGAAGAAGCGCAACACCACGATATAATTTTCGCTACTGCCGCCGTCGCCGACTGGCGTCCGGAGCACTATAGCCCGTCGAAAAAGAAAAAAAATGGCGACGAGCAGGTGACGTTTCTGCGCACTCCCGATGTCCTGGCAATGCTCGGGCGTGAAAAACATCGTCAAATACTCGTTGGCTTTGCCGCTGAGACGGATGATCATGAGGCGAACGCCCGCGAAAAACTGCAGCGAAAAAATCTCGATGCAATCGTTCTCAATGATGTTCGAGATGAACGCGGTTTTGGACCCGGCGAAAATACGCTGACGTTGATAACTGCAGGTGGTGAGCAGGCAACCCTCGGCACGGCCGATAAGGCGACCCTCTCATCACTGCTCCTCGATGCGCTTTTACCGCTGGTGGAAAGTCGGCCCTGATGTTACTGACTGTCGACGTCGGCAATACCGAGATCAAACTTGGAGTCTACGCTGATGGCGATACGGAGCCGCGTCATCATTGGCGTCTGATGACCGACGCTCGTCGGACGGGAGACGAGTTCGTCTCGCTCCTTGCGCAACTTTTTGCCTTTGATGCTTTCGATCCAAAATCCATTCGCGACGTCGTGATCGCCTCTGTTGTTCCGCGCGTTGAAACAGCGCTGGTAGATTGCATCGAGCATCTCGTTAAGCGGAGTCCGCGTTTTTTGCGATCGAACGAGCAAACGATCATGTCGGTGGTAACCGACCGTCCGGCAGAAGTGGGGTCGGATCTGGTCGCTCTGGCTATTGGAGCGCGGGCACGCTATGGCGCGCCACTCATCGTCGTGAGCTATGGAACGGCGACGGTTTTTACCGCCATTGATGAGCACGGAGCGTTTGCGGGAGCCGCGATTGCGCCCGGAATTGCCACCTCCGTCGACGCGCTCATTGGACGTACGGCCAAATTACCACAAGTGGCCCTTGTGGCACCCAAAACGGCAATCGGTCGAGATACGATGCACGCGTTACAATCCGGCATAATGTTCGGCGTCGTCGGTCAAACGCAAGCGTTGGTGCAACGTTTCCGCGATGAGCTCGGAAGCGACGCTCGCGTTATTGCAACGGGCGGACTCGCCGATATTGTTGCATCGCACTGCGATATCATCGATGCGGTGATGCCGCACGCGAGTTTTGAGGGATTGCGCATATTTGCCGATAGATGTTAATCGCATCTATTGGTCTTTATTGAATTTAATCTGCGAAAACCGTACACTCGGGACAGTGCTGGATTGCTCGCTCAATGAGTGCGTATATCCGGGCGCGTACTTTTGTTGCCTTGAGAGGGTTCTAATTTCATGAATTATCGCTTAGGAGCGGTGGGATTTGCATTTGTCCTCGCGCTCGGAGCTTGCAGCGGAGGCCATTCTGCATCGACGCTTCCGGTTATGACGAAGGCGAAGAGTGTCAAGCATATCAACTTGCCAAAACACCCCGTTGTCTCGCGTCGCGGGCGTCTCGATGCCACGGGCCAACTGGTCGACGGCGGCTTCGAATCCGGTGCATTCGGTTCGTGGCAGACCTGTGGAAACGGCGCGTCGACCATCGAAAGCACGGTCGTTCATAGCGGATCATACGCTGCATTCACCGGCAACATCGATACCACGACAGCCGAGGAATATGGCCTTGACGGCGTATGTCAAGAATTGACGGTTCCGACCAACGGACAAGTGACGGTATGGGTGAACGAAGGGACGAGCGAAACGTCAACCGCCACCGCCGATCAAGAAGGCGATATCATGGATGCCAACGGTAACGTCCTTGGAACGATTTTTAGCGAAAATGCGAATACCAACGGCTGGCAATTGCGCACCTATGACTTGAGTTCGTATGCCGGGCAAGATGTCTGGCTCTTCTTTGGGATCAACGGAAGTGGCTCATCCACGGATTTCAATTACATCTACGTCGATGATGTTGCAGTCAGCGGATCAACCGCATCACCAACCCCGGCACCAACGCCGACACCTGCGAGCGCATTCCCATGTAACGATCAGCAATTCCTGAGCGATCAGCAAGCACTGATGAATGGTACGCAAAGCGGATACATCGAAGAAGACGTTTGCGGCTCGGTCACGCAGGTGCTTCCGTCACAAACAACGCGTAGCGGCTTGCATGGGTATTTCTACGTCCAAGTCGATACGGCTGGCGACACGATTGAAATCGTCTCGGATCTCGATCAAATGAATGCGCCAACCTGGCCATGGGTTAGCGTTGGTGATTATGCCTACGTCCAGGGACGCCAATATTACGATTCCAATGGAACGGCCGGCATCGATTGGACTCACAACGGTACGGGTTCGTCGTGGTCGACGCCCGGATATGTCGTCATCAACGGCACGCAATACCAATAGTCGAACGATCCTCATCTAAAAAAGCTTCACCGCGACTCATAAACGTCGCGGTGAAGCTTTTTTGCTCTAGTCGATCTCCGCATAGATGCGAAACACACGTATCCGGCTTTATTGTATTTAATGTTTTCGACGGCTACAGTAGAAGAGGAAAGAAAACAACTTACGTCACTTCGCTCGGCGTTGCTGGCCGCAAAGGTGTTCGGCAACGCGCGGGTTCTCATTTGGAGGGTCTATGAATCTTCGTCTTTTTGCCGTTGCATTAGCGACGTCAATTTCGCTTGCTGCTTGCGGAGGGGCGTCGTCGACGACGCTACCCGCAACCTCGACCCGCGCAGTCTCGCACAAGCCGAGCACCATTCATGTCACCAAACTGAAAACAGCGCGCATTCATTCACTCACGACGCAAGCTCCGATCGCCGATGGTGGTTTTGAGAGCGGAAATTTCGGCGCATGGCAATCGTGCGGTGATGTGTCGGCACAAATCGTCGCTGGGCACGCACATTCCGGTACGTACAGCGCGCTATCCGGCAGTACGTCGTCGCCCGAAGTTAACGGATATTCCGGTGTCTGCCAAACGGTCACTGTTCCGACGAATGGGACGCTTTCGTTCTACGTCGACGAGGCAACGAACGACAGCATTAATTATGCGGATCAAGAGGCCGATTTGCTCGATGCAAACGGCTATGTGATCGATACGTTGTTCTCCGAGGCGATTACAACCCACGGATGGCAATTGCGGAGCTACGATCTTTCCGCCTATGCCGGCCAGTCCGTCACGCTCTTTTTCGGCGTGTATGGCAACGGCTGGAACAGCGGCTATATCGACCAATATGTAGACGACGTTTCTTTCGGAGGCGTCGTCCCGACGCCGGGTCCGACGTCGACACCGAGCCCGACCCCGCGCCCAACGGCGACACCGAACCCGACGCCAGGCCCAACGGCCACGCCGAATCCGACACCGGGCCCAACGGCCACGCCGAATCCGACGCCGAGCCCAACGGCCACGCCGAATCCGACGCCGCAGCCGACGAATACGCCCGGCGCGTATCCCTGCGACGATTCGAAATTCCTCAGTGACCAGCAGCTCCTCAAGAGCGGCGCGCAGAGCGGCTACATCGAGGAAGACGTCTGCGGAACGGTTACGCAGGTCCTTCCGGAAAAGACCACCGCGAGCGGACCCCACGGTTATTTCTACGTTCAGGTGGACGCTGCGGGCGATACGATTGAGATCGTCAGCAACCTCAACGAGATGAACGCCCCGGCCTGGCCGTGGGTCAGCGTGGGCGATTATGCCTACGTTCAAGGCCGTCAATACTACGATTCCAACGGCACAGCCGGAATCGACTGGACCCACCACGGCACGAGCTCTTCGTGGCCGACCGCCGGGTATGTCGTGATCAACGGCGTTCAATACCAGTAAGAGTCCTCGACAAGGAGGCATCGCGGCGCGTACACTTTTGCCGCGATGCCTCCAACCGTTCCGGCGCTGACCATCGGCGCCCATGAGATTTGGCCACCCGTGGTGTTGGCGCCGATGTCCGGCGTAACCAACCGCACGATGCGTGCGCTCTATAAGCCGTTTGGCTTCGGACTGACGGTCACGGAGTTCGTTTCATCGAACGCGCTCAAATATGGCAGCAAGCGGACGATGGAAATGATCGACCAACATGGCATCGAGAGCCCTGTTTCCACCCAACTTTGGGGCGATGATCCCGCGACCATGGCTGCCGCCGCGCGCGTCGTGCGCGAATGTGGTGCCGATATCGTCGATATCAATTTCGGTTGCCCCGCTCCTAAAGTCGTGAAGACCAACGGCGGTTCTGCCTGCTTGCGCGATGTACAGCGCTGCGAAGAGATCATGCGCGCCGTCGTCGATGCCGTCGACTGCCCAGTCACGATGAAGATGCGTTTGGGTTGGACCGAGAGCGATCTGGTCTATATCGATGTTGCAAAGCGCGCGCAGGCCGTTGGTGTGCAAGCCGTCACGTTGCATGCGCGAACCGCTCGTCAATTTTATCGGGGCGAAGCGAATTGGGATCATATCGCGCGATTGAAAGATGCTCTCGATATCCCTGTGATCGGGAATGGGGATCTCGATGATGCGCGCGTTGCCGTCGATCGAATGCGTGCCACCGGTGTGGATGCGATCATGTTAGGACGCGCTACGCTCGGCAATCCTTGGTTGGTTTCGCAGATTCGTGATTTGCTCGAAGGGCGCGAAATGCAAGCGACTCCCACGCCGGCAGATCGGCTTCGCTTTTGCATGGTTCATTATCGCACGATGGTGGATGAACTGGGCGAAGCCCGGGCCGTGCCGCAAATGCGTAAACATGTTGCGCTGTATCTTAAAGGCATTCCGGGAGCCGCAGTATTGCGTGAACGGATCATGCGCACGCCGACGGCGGATGAATCGTTGGCGCTCATCCAAGGGTGTATTGATCGCCTTGAATCGGATGCGTCGCTTGCCGCTTAACACTATGTCTCCAAGTGAACTTGCCGATGAGGTTCATGAAAATTATCGGCGTTATGTGAACCCGCCATTGGCGCGAGTGATGAAGCTTTCGGGTTCTCCCATTGAAGTGCGAGCTCAAGGGTGCACGATTTGGGATCACAATGGCAAAGCGTATCTCGATTTTGCCGGAGGCTACGGCGTTTTTACCTTGGGACATTCACACCCGCGCGTCATCGCGGCTGTTCGCGAACAACTCGAATGTATGTCGCTATCGGGTAAGACGATGTTCAATGTGCTTTTAGGCCGAGCGAGCCGTCGATTAGCGGAATTAACTCCCGGCGATTTGCAAATTTCGTTTTGGTGTAATAGCGGAACGGAAGCACTCGAAGGCGCTATTAAGCTCGCACGCAAGGCAACGGGGCGCAGCAAAATCGTTGCAACGCATAATGCATATCACGGAAAAACCTTGGGGGCGCTTTCAATTAGCGGGCGAGAGGCGTTTCAAGAGCCATTTCGACCATTGTTAACCGATGTTGCCCATGTGCCGTTCGGAGATTCGGAAGCGCTCGATGCTGCGCTCGTCGACGCCGCCGCATTTGTTGTCGAGCCGGTGCAAGGAGAAGGCGGTGTCAACGTTCCTCCACTGGGGTATTTGCGCGATGTGCGCGAAGCCTGCGATCGACACGGCGTGGTGTTTATCGCCGATGAAGTGCAAACTGGGCTCGGACGTTGCGGATATCTCTTTGCGTGCGAGCGTGATAACGTCGTTCCCGATGTGATGACGCTGGCAAAAGGTCTCTCCGGTGGTATTATTCCCGTCGGGGCGTACATCGCGCGAGCGGAGATTTGGAATCGGGCATACGCTAAAGCGCCGCTTTTGCATACGTCGACGTTTGGCGGGAACGAATTAGCCTGCGCGGCGGCACTTGCGGCAATGGACGTTCTCGTCGATGACGCGCTTGTTGCAAACGCGAGCATTCGCGGCGAGCAGTTGCTAGCCGGTGCTCGGGATTTGGCTGCGCGCTATCCCGAAGTGATTTCCGCGGCAAGAGGTTTAGGGCTGCTCGTCGGAATTGAACTGCGCAACGAAGGGTACGGAGGTTGGATTATTCCTGAAATGCTCAAAGCCGGTGTTACTGCTGCATGGACGCTCAATCAGCAGCGGGTCATTCGCCTCGAACCCCCGCTCATCGTCACTGAAGACCAGGTTAAACGCGCGCTTGCCGCAATGGAGGCAGGGGTGGTCGCCGCCCACGAGAACCTCGGCGCGCTAGCATAATGCCAAATGTCGAATGTTCTGTGAGCGTTGCCGCGCCAGCTCGCCACGTCTATACTCTCGCAAAAGATCAAGAACGCTTCCCGCAGTTTATGCCGGACGTGGAATCTGTGAGTGTCGTCGAACGTTACCCGACGCATATTGTGACACGTTGGAAAACATTGGTTGAAGAGGCGCCGATCGAGTGGCTTGAGGAAGATCGCTTCAATGACGACGGATTGCGAATCGATTATAATTTGATCGAAGGCGATCTCGACCGCTTTGAAGGCGCGTGGACGTTTGAGGAGCACGATGGAATGACCATTGTCACCTTGACAGTCGATTACGATTTCGGTGTTCCAACGTTGGCCGAGCTCATCGGCCCGACGCTGCACAAAAAAGTGCGTGAGAACAGTGAAATGATGCTTGCGGCGCTCAAGCGTGAAGCAGAAGCCGGATGAGCGTCAACACGCCGAAATTTTGTTTCGTTGTTCATCCGCTTTCCCTTGAGGACGTAGCGCGATACGAACCCGGCGCAAAAGGAAAAGGCGCACCGATTATTCGAAAAATTATGGAATGGATGCCGCCGTGGGCTGCCGTGCATGTTACCGGAGTGCAAGCACCTGACGGGCGCGAGACGGAAGGCTGGTTTGTCAGCGCTCCGCTTCTCCCGGAACAAATGATGTCGTTTCCTCGCGAAGAG
>JAJYCL010000041.1 GCA_021778415.1 bacterium
CTTGTTTGTGCCGGATAAGCAAGGCAGAGCGGTGGTGCAATTGCCAACAAAGGATGCAGAAAATATTGTGGCCGTCGCCGTCTCCGTTGAGCCGGCAAGTGGAAGCAAGGCACCGACGACCGCCCCGGTATTTCTCGTCGCCACGGAGTGAGCATTCGCATCGAGCGGCTGGCACCAAAATACTACGCCGATACGCTCACCTATCTCGATTCCGCGCCCTTTGAAAACGTTTTCTTAAGTTACGTCGTCATGATGATCCGCGATTCGACCTTCGATCGCATCGTCTATCTCGCCCTCGACGAACGCGAGGCGATCGTCGGCGTTTGCACCTTTGGCCGGCAAGTCGTTTTTTCGGGCACCGATGCCGCCATCGATGCCTTCGCGGCTCTTGCGCAGCGCCATCCGGGTGAAGCGATGATCGTCGCGCCGAGCCACGCGGTCAACCGCTATTGGGATCACGTCATGGTGCATCATCCGTTGCCTCGTCTCGTGCGCGAACGCCAATGGCTCATGGCCCTCGATCCGACCCGGCGCGTCGACATCTCCGTTCCCGGAGTGATCGGCCGCGTTGCACGCGCCGACGAGTGGCAAACGATCGCAGCGAATAGCGCCGAAATGGTGACCGGCGAGCTACAGCTAGCGCAGAAACCGAATTTTCTTTCGGACCCTTATGGAGCGAATGTTCGCATCGCTATCGATCGCCAGCGAGAATGGGTCGGAGAAGCCGAATCACAACTCGTCTTTTTCTGCAACATCGGCTGCTGGAGCGAAAAAACCGCGCAACTCCAAGGCATTTGGACACCGCCGGAATTTCGCGGGAAAGGCTACGCGAGCGCGGCCTTTTCCTCCATCTGCAAGCAGTTGTTGGAGCGCATTCCATCACTCACGCTGTACGTCAATGATTTTAACGAGCGCGCGATCGCTCTCTATGAGCGCGTCGGCTTCGTCCGCGTCGGCATGTTCACCACACTGCTTTTCGATGCGTAAGCGTCGCTGCTACTTATCGTGATGAATGGCGTGTTCGACGGATTCCACGCCTGATTCGACGGCGCGCTCGGCACCCATTACGAGGCCGATAATCCAACGTATCGTAGCGATGACGCCAATTGCTGCGAAGACGAAGATGATGAGGAGAAACCACGCGGCATCGCGTGCGAGGTGGACGAATGTCTGTTCCATAATAGCGGAACCCCTTTGCGCTCGGAGCGGTTCAACCCTACGATGAGTTTGCCAGACGTGGCGATTATTGGTGCCGGAGTCGCCGGCCTCACCGCTGCGGCGCTACTCGCTAATGCCGGAGCCAAGGTGACGGTGTATGAGCACCACAACGTGCCCGGCGGCTGCGCCTCGTTCTATCAGCGCGATGGTTTTCGCTTCGACGTTGGGGCCACCGTGGTGAACGGCTTCGGCGAGCGCGGTATTCATCGCCGGATTTTTTCCCATCTTGGCGTGTCGCTGGACGCAACGCGCTTGGACCCCGCGATGATCGTTCATCTTCCCGATCGCGTCGTTACGCGCTATGGCGATGAACGATGGCAGGCAGAACGCCGAGCAGCTTTCGGCGATGATGCCGAGCCTTTTTGGCACGCACAAGAACGTATTGCCGATACCATCTGGCGCTACTCATCGCGGCTCCCAACATTGCCCGCGGATTTGCGCGCGATTGCGCACCTTCTTTCGACACTCTCGCCCGATGTTTTGCATCTTCTGACGTTGCAAGGGCGTTCGCTCGCGTCGCTTCTTCCGATGCATGCAAGCCCGGAATTGCGAGCATTTGTTGATCTGCAACTTCTCATCACCGCGCAAACCGATGCACGGCAATGTGATGGGGCGTTCGGAGCAACCGCTCTTGATATCGCACGTGAAGGTACGTTTCATTTGCCCAACGGCATCGCAGATATTTCCATCGCCCTTGCGCGCAGCGTGCGTGCGAACGGAGGCGCAATTCGCTACCGTACCGAGGTGACGAAGATTCGCCACACACGAGGGCGTGCAACGGCGCTTGAGTTTCGTGATGGAAGCATAAGGCCAGTAGATACGGTGATCGCAGCGATTCCGTTTGAGAATGTGCTCCAATTACTGGGCCGAGAAATTCCCTACACGCTTCGGACGAAGCAACGGTGGAGTGCCGTGACGGCATACGTCGGCGTCGGCCCTGATGTTATTGCTGACGATGCCGTGCTGCATCATCAACTTCTCGCCGACGCTTCACAGCCGATGGGAGAAGCGAACACGGCATTCGTTTCCATCTCGGGTGCGCAGGATCGCACTCGCGCTCGCAATGGTGGGCGGGCGATAACAATCTCAACGCACACGGATCCAAGTCTGTGGGAACACGTGCGAGCGAACGGCTCCCTCGCTTCACTGCAGCGCGACTATTCCACGCGCTTACTCAAGCATCTTCATCGCGTTCTCGGATCGAATGTGGTGCCGGAATTGCTCGAACTTGGCACACCGTTTACGTTTGAACGCTACACGTTGCGGCATCGCGGCCTGGTCGGAGGAACTCCGCAGGCGCGACGCAGTGCGAATCTCTTCGCGCACTCCCATCGCTTGGATCTGCGGAACGTACGCCTCTGCGGCGATACTATTTTCCCCGGCCAATCGACAGTCGGCGTCTCCCTCTCAGCGATGAACGCCGTCCGCAGTCTAGGCGTTCATTTGAAACTTGGCGGGAGCGTGTAGGAATCGAACCTACCGGTCGCAGTAAAGCGACCTGCACGGTTTTGAAGACCGAGTGAGCCACCAGGCCCGTACGCCCCCATGGACTGCTCCCTTGACCGCCCCTAGCTTTGGAGAGTTGCGGCGATTCGCCTCGTCAATGGCGGTTTTTCCTACGACTTCCGTCGGGCGCGAAAAAGATATTCCTGCCATTTGGTAGGTGCAGACCTCCCCCGCAAGAGAAACCAAGCGCATCGTGAAAACTCGTCCTGATATCCGCAACGTAGCCATTATTGCCCATGTCGATCACGGCAAGACCACGCTGGTCGATGCCATGCTCAAGCAGAGCGGCATTTTCCGTGAAGGTCAGCATGTGGATATCCGCGTGATGGATTCCAACCCGCTCGAAAAAGAGCGCGGCATCACCATTCTTGCAAAGAACACCGCCGTGCGACACGGCGATGTGAAATTTAACATCGTCGATACGCCTGGCCACGCGGATTTCGGCGGCGAAGTCGAACGTGTGTTGCAAATGGTGCAAGGCGTGCTCTTGCTCGTCGATGCAGCCGAAGGCGTCATGCCGCAAACGCGCTTCGTGTTGCGCAAGGCACTTGAGCTCGATCTTAAAGTACTCGTCGCAATTAACAAGATCGATCGTAAAGATGCGCGCCCAACGGAGATCGTCAACGAAGTCTTCGATCTCTTCATCGAACTCGGGGCAAACGATGAGCAAGCCGATTTCCCGGTCGTCTTCACCAACGGTCGCGCCGGCGTTGCCAAGCGCACCCTTGAAGATGAGAGCCAAGATCTTGAGCCGCTCTTCCAAGCGATTGCCAATCACGTGCCCGAAGCACCCGCCGAAGAAGGCGGCTTCCAACTGCTCATCTCGGCCATCGATCACAATAAATATGTCGGACGCATCGGCATCGGCCGTATTTTCCGCGGAAGCTCGCGCGTCAACGCGCCGATCGTCAAAGTCAATCGCGATGGCACCGTTGAAGGCGGCCTGCGTCTCACCAAGCTTCTCACCTTCCAAGGCCTCGAGCGCATCGAAGTCGAGGAAGCAGCGGCCGGTGATATCGTGTGCGTTTCCGGCATCGAGGATCTCAACATCGGTGAAACGATCGCCGATGCCAATGCCCCCGAGGGCATCCACGCCGTCGCCGTCGATGAGCCGACGGTTTCGATGTTCTTTAGCGTGAACAACTCGCCGTTTGCCGGCAAAGAAGGCAAGTATCTTACCTCGCGCCAGATTCGCGAGCGCTTGATGCGCGAACTCGAATCCAACGTTGCGCTGCGCGTTGAAGATACCGCCTCGGCGGATACCTATGAAGTGCGCGGCCGCGGCGAATTGCATCTCTCGATTCTCATTGAAACGATGCGTCGCGAAGGCTTCGAAATTGCCGTCTCCAAGCCGCAAGTGATCGTGATGGAACGCGAAGGCAAAAAATGGGAACCCGTTGAGTACGTCGTCGTCGACGTGCAAGAAGAGTACGCCGGTGCCGTGATTGAAGCGCTGGGCAAACGCAAAGCGACGATGTCGAATATGTTCAATGTGGGCGATTCGCGCCGCCTTGAATACACGATGCCGACGCGCGCGATCTTCGGATTGCGCGGCGAGCTACTCACGCTCACCCGCGGCACGGCCGTGATGTCGCACACCTATTACGATCACCAAGAATGGCAAGGCGAATTGCCGGGACGCAGCGTGGGCGCGCTGGTGGCTAGCGATACGGGAACGATTACCGCGTACGCGCTTGCCGGCGTCGAACAACGCGGCCGCTTCTTTGTCGGACCGGGCACCGATGCGTATGAAGGCATGATCGTCGGTCGCGCCAATGACGATAAGGATATTTCCCTCAACGTCGTGCGCGCCAAAAAACTCACGAATATGCGTGCCTCCGGCTCCGATGAGAACGTGCGTCTTGCGCCACCCGAAGAGATGTCGCTGGAACGCGCCATTGAGTTCATCGAAGACGACGAACTTGTTGAAGTCACACCTAAGACGATTCGTATTCGCAAGCGCACGCTGATCGAAACCGAACGCCTGAGAATGCGCAAACGCGAAGGCGCACGCGCCTAATCGCCCGTGGATCTCGATCCGCACAAGGCCGCGACCGTTGTCTATCGCGGGAGCAAAGGGTTCGCCCGCGATTTTGCACGCTTCGTTCTGCGCGGGCGCGTCGTTGATTTAGCAACCGCCGTCGTCATCGGTTCCGTCGGCGGCGCACTGATCACGTCGTTCGTGAAGAACATTTTTACGCCGATCATCGGCGCGATTTTCGGCTCGCATGATCGCTTCGGCAATCTCACCTTCACGGTCCACCATAGCCAAATCTATTACGGCGCATTTCTCAACGATACGCTCACGTTTCTCATCGTCGTGCTTGCGATTTATCTGTTCGTGATCACGCCGATCAACTCGCTGACGACCTCGTCGCTGCTCGACGATCCGCCGGATCCGGCACTGCGCAAGTGCCCCGAGTGCGTGGCTGATATTCCCAAAACCGCTCGTCGCTGCATGTTCTGCACGCAGCCGGTCGAGCCGTTAGAAGCGGAAATTTTACACGAGAACTAGCCGCTACGGGCCCTCTCCTCTGGAAACCAACGGCCGTGGCAATTACACTACCAGGTACCATGAGAGCGCATTGTGCCTTGGCGTTTGCCGCCGTCCTCGCGCTGACCGCCTGCGGTGGCGGAGGTGCCGGGCTTCCGCCCCAATCGACGGTGCCGACTAACGTTCCGGCAGTCGCGCAGGCGAGTATCACGCTCGCCGTTCCACTCAGCGTGCAATCGCTTTCGCTCGCGCTGACCGGCATCAATGGCTCACCGGCAACCTATCCCCTCGTTACCGCGAATCTCACGGCGCAATCGCCCGGGTGCGCGGCGCAAAACGGCGGCACCGCCTGCACCATCACCACAAGCTTCCCCGTCGGGACGGACACCCTCTCGGTGACGCTCTTTACCGCTGCAAATGGCACGGGTGCCGCGCTCGGCAACGCAACTGCCACGGCAAAACTCGTCGCCGGCACCATCACACCCGTTGCCTTTTCCTTCGGTGGCGTTGTTGCATCGGTGTCTGTGGCCGCAGCGACGACACATCCGATCGCCGGGATTGCAACGACCATCCCGCTTTCCGTCACGGCACTCGATGCCTCCGGTGCAACGATCATCGGTGCCTACACGACCCCAATCGACCTGAGCAATAGCGATACGAGCGGTCAAACGACGCTTTCATCTTCGACGATTTCTTCATCCAGCACATCGGTCTCGCTTTCGTATACCGGCTCGCTGCAAGTCGCCGAGGCGAAAATTACCGCCAATGCCTTCGGCGTCACGCCGGGTCCACGTGCAACGGTCAGTATCGTTCCGGTCGGTCAATCAGGATCCAATGCGTTAGCGATGCTCACCACAACCACGGGCAGCGTGTACGCCTTCGTTCCAACGGCAACCGGCCTCTCACAAGTTCTCATCAGTACCGGAAACGGCATAGCGGCCTCAACGAGACATCAGCTTTCTATCCCGGCACCGATCAGTATTTCTCCGGCACCCAATGCATGCGCGATCAATGCACCGGATAAGCTTCTCGCCTGTATTTCGTTTTCGAGCCCGACGATCACCAATTTTTACATCAACAATAATGGATCGCTCACGCAGCAAGCATCGGTAACGACCGATGCGCCGGCGGCCGGAGTCAGCAACAGCGGCGGAACGTGCATCATCTGCGGCATCGAATACGACGATACCGATGACGCCTATATTATTGCCACGGCAAACGGCTACGAAGTCTACACATCGCCCACGGAAAACAGCTATATCCAACATGCGTGGACGATTCCGGGAAATGTTGCCGAAAATTTCGGCTACAACCCGGTAACGAATATGATCCTCAGCCCGGTCTATGCAACCATCGATGCTACCGGGCTCACCTATATGAATGTCACCAACAAGACAAGTTATGTCATCGCGACGCAGCCGGCAGGCCTTTTCGAGCCGGATGCAGCTGCGTTTGATAGCGCAACAAATATTGCCGCAGTCACCGAAGAAGTTGCCAATGCAAATGGAACCAACGATCTCTTTTTAGAGAACATGGGATCGGCAGCATTGAATTCCCCGAGTTCGGGGCAATTCACCGCGACGCAGACGACTCTCATGCTCACATCGTCACTCTTCGGACGAGCATCGGCGACAACGTGCGACGTCCCCGTCACGGGAATCGCCATCGATCCCGCTTCTCACCTCGCATTCGTCGGCTCGGAATTTTGCGGTCAAGGCAACGGAAGCGGCGATGGTGCCGTCACGCCGTTCGGAGTGCTTGCGCTCCCAACGAGTTCGCATGCAGCCCTCGCAATAAGCTCGCAGGTCTATCTCACTATGCCGCCGCTTCCCGATGGCAGCCTCTGGAATGATCCCGGAGATCCGCACGCGATTGCAGCGATGCCGATTTCCGGGCTCTGTTCTCCGTGCGGCATAACGTATAACGCGGAGAGTACGTGGCTTGCGATCATCGATATGCAAGCGTTACGCTCGGCACCTCGCAGTCCGAGCGACCCGAATCTCGCTATCATTCCTTCGACACCACCGTATGGCAATATCGTGACCTACGTTAAGGCGCAGTAGCCTCCGCCGTCTGCGCCGAAAACGTCAGCGTTTCGCGCGCTGCATCCCAATCGACACTCACTGCTTGTCCGTCGTGGATGTCGCCGGCGATGAGTTTGCGGCCAAGCGGTGATTCCAATTCTTTTTGGATCGTGCGTTTGAGCGGCCGCGCACCATAATTCGGATCGTAACCGGCGAGCACCAAATGGTTGCGTGCCGCTTGCGTGAGTTCCAGCGTCATGCGGCGAGCCGCAAGTCGCTCGCGAAGACGGCCGAGTTGAATCTCGACGATCTCACCGAGTTCCTCTTGCGTGAGCGCATGGAACACGATCGTTTCATCGACACGGTTGAGAAATTCCGGGCGAAAATGAGCCCGCAACTCATCGAGAACGGTTGCCCGCATGACGGCATAATCGGCTCCGCCAAACGAGCCGCGATAATCCAGTATGCGATTGCTACCGATATTCGAGGTCATAATCACAATCGTATTTTTGAAATCGACGGTGCGCCCTTGGCCGTCGGTGAGCCGCCCATCATCGAGAATCTGTAAGAACACGTTGAACACATCCGTGTGGGCTTTTTCTATCTCGTCGAAAAGCACGACGGAGAATGGGCGACGCCGAACAGCTTCGGTGAGTTGTCCGCCTTCGTCGTAACCGATATATCCCGGAGGCGCACCGAGCAGACGTGCGACGGTATGTTTCTCTTGATATTCCGACATATCGATGCGAATCAGCGCATGCTCGTCATCGAAAAGATACTCGGCGAGTGCTCGCGCGAGTTCCGTCTTGCCGACGCCGGTGGGCCCGAGAAAAATAAACGAGCCGATCGGGCGATGGGGATCGCCGAGGCCGCTACGCGAGCGAACGACCGCTTCGGCGACGGCATCGACGGCCTCACCTTGGCCGATGACGCGTTTATGCAACTCATCGTCGAGATGGAGGAGCTTCTGTTTTTCGCCTTCCAGTAAGCGACTGACCGGAATACCCGTCCATCGCGAAATCACATCGGCGATATCTTCTTCATCGACATCTTCCTTTGAAAGACGCCCGCCTTCGCCCGTATCGAGATGTTCTTCTTGCTCACGAAGTTGTTTTTCGAGCCCGGTCAACACGCCGAATTTTAGTTCCGCAGCGCGGTTGAGATCGTACTGCCGTTCCGCCTGCTCGATCTGTACCTTCGTCTGTTCGATTTTTTCTCGCAATTCGCGCAACGAAACGACGGACTTTTTCTCGCGCGTCCATTGCGCTTGGAAACGCATTTGATGCTCTCGCAAGCCGGCAAGCTCGTTTTCAATCGTTACTAAGCGTTCTTTGGAGGCATCATCAGTTTCGCGGCGCAAGGCTTCGCGTTCGATTTCAAGTTGCATGATGCGTCGCGTGATCTCGTCGAGCTCTTGCGGCATCGAATCGATTTCCGTTCGCAGTTTCGCCGCAGCCTCATCGACAAGATCGATGGCCTTATCGGGCAGAAACCGATCCGTAATGTAGCGATTCGAAAGTGTAGCAGCAGCAACGAGCGCGCCATCTTTGATGCGCACGCCATGATGCGCCTCGTACTTCTCTTTGAGTCCGCGCAGAATAGAGATCGTGTCTTCAACCGATGGCTGATCGACTTGCACGGGGGCAAAGCGGCGCTCCAGCGCGGCATCTTTTTCGATATATTTGCG
Organism: bacterium; assembly: GCA_021778415.1. GTDB lineage: Bacteria > Vulcanimicrobiota > Vulcanimicrobiia > Vulcanimicrobiales > Vulcanimicrobiaceae > JAJYCL01. The sequence continues at coordinate 8,930 of JAJYCL010000041.1, forward strand.
ATACTCATCGAGCGTCGTTGCTCCGATGAGATGTAATTCACCACGGGCAAGCATTGGTTTGAGCAGATTGCCCGCATCCATCGAGCCTTCGGTTTTGCCCGCACCCACGACCGTGTGCAACTCATCGATAAAGAGCACGATCTGCCCCTCGGATTGCGCGACATCTTTAAGAACGGCTTTGAGGCGCTCTTCAAATTCACCACGATACTTCGCACCGGCGATTAACGCGCCCATATCCAGCGAAACGACCCGGCGCCCTTTGAGCCCTTCGGGCACATCGCCGCGAACGATGCGTTGCGCCAAGCCTTCAACGATCGCGGTCTTTCCAACACCCGGCTCGCCGACGAGCACGGGATTGTTTTTCGTCCTGCGCGAGAGCACTTGAATGATGCGTCGAATTTCATCATCTCGCCCGATGACCGGATCGAGTTTTCCGCGTTCGGCATCCAGCGTCAAATCGCGGCCATATCGCTCCAGAGATTTATACGTTCCTTCCGGATCGCGCGTCGTGACGCGCTGATTGCCTCGCACATCGCGCAATGCGGCAAGAAGCCGATCTTTCGTAATGCCACTCTCGCGGAAGACTTTGGCAACGGAACCGGAGGATTGTGCCATCGCCAAGAGCACATGCTCGACCGAAACAAAATCATCACCGAGCGCTTTGGCTTCGCTTTGCGCGACATCGAGGAGCCGCGTGAGTTCCGGTGCTGCCGACGGCGATGCACTTTCAGCGTGTGAGCCCGAAAGCCGCGGCAAACTGCCGATTGCGCTATCGACGGAGCGCGTGAAGCGCGGCAAATCGGCACCGGCCTTGGCGAGAATGTCGGGTGCGATCCCGCGTTCTTGCTCTAATAACGCGGCAAGAAGATGCTCTGGAGTGGTTTGCGTATTGTGTTCCCGGAGCGACCGCTCATACGCGGTGTTCAGCCCATCGGCAACACGCTCGGTCATCTGTTCAACGTTCATAGCCTCTTCTTACTACCACCGGGACGCGTTGCAGGTTACGCCTTTCCAGGCAGCGCCTTTCCAGGCACCAATTCGAAGGTGAACGAGCCGGATTCGGTCAGTTGAACCGGACGAATGGGCGTGCCGGTGCCAAAGATGCCGCCGGTCGGAATGAGCGACTGAAGCATCGAGGCAAAACTGGGCGTTGCGTTAATCAATCGTCCAATGTGTTGCCCATCGGCTTGCGCGATGATTGCGGCACGTTTCTGCGCCAGTTTGGTGAGTTTCGCCAAGGCGATTTCATCGAGCGCTTCGCGATTGCGAATTTTAAACGTGGCGACGCCGGCCGGAGTACCGCCGAGAGCTTTGAGCTTGGCAAACACCGGAGAGACATCGGACGGATCGAACGTCAGCGTGAGCTTGATGATGTCTTTTTTATTTTTCGTCGCCAAACTATCGAAGGCGGAATATTGGTGACCGACGCGTACGCGATTGCCGAACGCTTTGCGCGCAAAGGCGAGCGTCGCATCGAGATCCCCATGTCGAGGAAAATTCACCGTGGTCACTTCGTCCACATTCGGAGCGGCGACGCTGGTGGTTACGTAAACCGTCACGCCAATCGGGCTTTGACCGAAGAGTGAGGCTTGTTGTGCCGAGCTCACGGCTGGAGTCAGCGCAACGAGAGTAAGGGCAAGAGTATAGACAAACGCTTTCATGCGGCGACATTTGTCGCCATGCGGTGATGGGCCCTGCGTACCGAAGAAGAATACTCGCCTTTTGCGGCTAGACGTGGAGGGCTTCGATCTCCGCAAGAAACCGGGAACGCGTCATATCGTCGATAAAGGCGCCTTCGAACGAATTACGGGCGAGGGTGACGATATCATCATCAGTCAAATGCAAGTCAGCGGCCACACCCTGGAAATTATCGCCGATATACCCGCCGAAATACGCCGGATCATCGGAATTGACGGTCGCGACGAGCCCAGCATCGAGCATACGCTTCAGCGGATGGTGCGCTAACGTATCGACGACCCGCAAGCGCACGTTTGAGAACGGGCAAACGGTGAGCGGCGTCCGTTGGCGGCGCAACCGTTGCACGAGTTTTTCATCTTCCAAACACCGAACGCCATGATCGATGCGCGACACTTTGAGCAGATCGAGTGCCTGCCATATATATTCCGGCGGCCCCTCTTCTCCGGCGTGCGCCACCGTGAGATACCCTTGCGCGCGTGCCTGTTCGAAAACCGTCGCAAATTTTGATGGCGGATTCCCCACTTCGGCAGAATCCAACCCGACGGCTAAAATGCGATCACGCCGCGTTTTCGCCCGCTCAAGCGTTTCAAACGCAGCTTGCGCCGGGAGATCGCGTAAGAAGCACATGATGAGATGCGACGTTAAGCCCGTACGTCGGCGCGCATCGTCGAGCGCGGCAGTGATCCCATCGACGACGGTTTCAAATGCGATGCCGCGCTGAAGGTGTGCCTGCGGATCGAAAAATATTTCAGCATGGCGCACGCCTTGCGTGACCGCTCGTTGGGCATAGGCCGATGTCAGTTCATAGAAATCTCGTTCCGTCCGCAAGACACCCATTGCCGCATAATAGAGATCGAGGAACGATTGCAAATCGCTAAACTGATACGCATCGCGCAACGATTGCACATCGGGATATGGCAACGGGACTCCGTTGCGCTCGGAAAGCGCAAAGATGAGTTCCGGCTCAAACGTTCCCTCAATGTGAAGGTGAAGTTCGGCTTTAGGAAGTCGCTGAAGATCGATCACTCTATTTTGACTCTTTGTGAGGATTGAGCGCGCAAAATACGGATATCACCGTTTCGCATGGTGATTCCACGCGAATCGCACCATTCCAGCAAGGGGACGGCATATTTTCGCGTTATTCCAAGCAAATCGCGAAACTGCGCCACGGTGATCGAGCCCTGCGCGCGCAGCCAGGCCTCAAGAGCGGCATGAATCTTGCCGATTTGGGCACCACGATACAACGCATCCCCGACTTTGACGATGCCACCGGTGGCACTCAGCGTCTCGAACGCTTGGGCCATCCCCGGAATCCGCGTCGTTTTGATGGCATCATAGACGCCGGCAGCCGGAGCCGGAAGGAGCGGATCCTCGCTCCGTTTCGGTACCCAGGTATCGATGAACGCCGTTTGTTCTGCCGTAAGTCGCGGCGTATGATCCGCCGTGGCATAGTACCCGGCGCGCCGGGCCAACTTGCCGTCCTCGGCGAGAGCCAGCAAAATGCGGGCGAGACTCGCTTCTTGTACACCGAGCAAGCGCGCTAAGCCCAGAGTCGTCATCCCAAGCGACCACGGCGCCTCGCTTTGCCGGACGAGCAGAACATCAAGAACGCGCTGCTGCCAACGCTCCGCCTGCGTACGCGCAAGAAAGCCCTCGGGTTTTTGCACGAGTAGAAGCTCACCGCGCTCCGCTAATTCTCCGAGCGCTTCGCGCACGATGTCCTCACGGAGATTCGTCGTAAAGGCGAGCGTCGCGATATCCGATGGTTCTTCGCCGCCGGATTGCAATGCCGCGAGTACCGCCGACGCAGCAGACGTTGGCGTATCCCCAGCACGGGCCGCATCGCTGCGCGCGAGGATTTCGCCACCGCCAAGTAACGTTTTCGGCGAAATACGACGGACGACAAAACGAACACCGGGAAAGGCAAGGACCGGATGCGCCAGTTCTAGCGTTGCCTCCGATAGGTTTGCAAGATCGGGAAAAACAAGCGAACCCAATACTTCAGCCGATCCCAGATACGCACGCACCGGCGTACGTCGCCGCAAGAGCGAACCGGCCGGTGCAAACGGCATGAATCGCACGGCAAAGCGATCCCGCGCTTCAAACGTCGCATCGGCCAAAACTTCGCCACGACCGATCTCATCGCGTGAAATCGCCGGCAGAGCCAAGGCCACACGCTCGCCGCCGCGAGCATGATCGCATTTTCGCCCGAACACCTGGATGCTTCGAATCCGAACGGGTTTTTGGCTCGGTGCCAGCACAAGATGGTCGCCAAGTGCAACCTGGCCTTGCATCAATGTTCCGGTGATGATCGTTCCATGGCCCGGCAAGGAAAAGACACGATCGATCGGCATGTAGACGGGTGCCGTATGATCTCGCGGCGGCAATGCTTGCAAGGCCGAAGCGATCGCCGCACGCAACGCATCAAAGCCGGAACCGTCGAGATTGGAAACCGGAATGGCCTGCGCACCGTCGGCAATCGTCCCGCGTAGCGATGTACGAATTGCGTCGATGGCCGCATCGATGTGCGTAGGCCCGACCATATCCGCCTTGGTGACGACCAACAAAATTTTCGCCACGTTGAGATACGCCAGCATATCGAGATGCTCGCGGGTTTGCGGCATGACGCCTTCATTCGCGGCAACAACGAGGAGCAAAACTTCCATGCCCGCCGCACCG
>JAJYCL010000042.1 GCA_021778415.1 bacterium
CCTTCGAGACGCGATGCTTCGCATCGCTCCTCAGGGTGACAAGGGAGAGATGCACTAGGAAAGGGTGAGGGGGCGGTAGCGGATGCGTTTGGGTTTGGCCCCTTCTTCGCCGAGACGGCGGATTTTGTCGGCTTCGTATTCGTGATAATTGCCTTCGAAGAAGTGCACGTAACTATCGCCTTCAAACGCGAGAATGTGCGTTGCGATGCGATCCAAAAACCAGCGGTCGTGGCTGATCACGAGCGCAGTGCCCGCGAATTCGAGGAGCGCATCTTCGAGCGCGCGTAAGGTTTCGATATCGAGATCGTTCGAAGGCTCATCGAGAAGCAAGACGTTGGCTCCAACAGATAACGTCTTTGCAAGATGGAGACGGCCACGTTCCCCGCCGGAGAGCGTCCCGACGGTTTTTTGCTGATCCGCGCCCTTAAAATTAAAGCGGCTCACATACGCCCGCGAATTCATTTCGAAGCGGCCAACCTGCATAAGATCGAGTCCGCCGCTGATATCTTCCCACACTGTTTTGGTGTTTTCCAGCGATTCGCGGCTTTGATCGACGACGGCGAGTTTCACCGATGGACCGATCATGATTTCACCGGAGTCCGGCTGTTCTTTGCCGGAGATCATGCGAAAGAGCGTCGATTTCCCGGCGCCGTTTGGCCCGATGATACCGACAATTGCCCCCGCCGGAATCAGAAAATTGACATCATCCATGAGCAAGCGATCGCCGTAGGCTTTGCGTACGCCTTTGAATTCGATGACGCGATCGCCGAGCCGCTCGGCGACGGGAATGAAAATTTCTTGCGTTTCATTGCGTCGTTGGTAATCGAAGCTGGAGAGCTCTTCAAAGCGTGCAAGACGCGATTTGCTTTTTGCTTGTCGACCCTTCGCGTTTTGGCGCACCCATTCGAGTTCGCGTTTGAGCGTTTTCTGACGCGCCGATTCGCTGGATTCTTCTTGGGAAAGCCGTTCTTGTTTTTGATCCAGCCACGAGCTGTAATTGCCCTTCCAGGGAATCCCGCGGCCGCGATCGAGTTCAAGAATCCACTCTGCTGCATTATCGAGAAAATACCGATCATGCGTGACGGCAACGACTGTACCCGGGAAGCGCTGCAAGAATTGCTCCAACCATTCGACGGATTCGGCATCTAGATGGTTGGTCGGTTCATCGAGTAGCAGCATATCGGGCTTCGAGAGGAGCAATCGGCAGAGTGCGACTCGGCGTTTTTCGCCACCGGAAAGCGGCGCGATGAGCGAATCCCATGGCGGAAGGCGCAAGGCATCGGCGGCAATTTCGAGTTGCTGATCTAAATCATCGCCGGCAGCGGCAATAATGGCTTCAAGCTTGGTTTGCTCTTCGGCGAGCTTATCGAAATCGGCATCCGGATCGCCGTAGGCGGCGTAAATGGCATCGAGACGGGTGCGCGCAACGAGTAATTCCCCCAACCCCTCTTCGACGACGCTGCGAACGGTTTTTTCGGGGTCGAGTTTTGGTTCTTGCTCGAGAAAGCCAACGGTGAGGTTTGGTGCAGGTTCGGCTGTTCCGTCGAATTCGCTATCGACCCCGGCCATGATCCGCAAAAGCGACGATTTGCCCGACCCGTTGAGCCCTAGGATGCCGATCTTGGCCCCCGGGAAAAACGAAAGCGAAATATCTTTGAGGATCTGGCGTTTTGGCGGCACCATTTTGCCGACGCGATACATGGAATAGACAAACTGACTCACAACGGCGCTCGGTACGGTTTTTCGAAGGCGAAATCCCGTGCAAAGGAGACGCTCAGACTTTGGTAAAGGACTCGACATTCGTCGGATTTCCGACGCGAGCGGTGTTAAAGGAGGTTCCCTATGGTCTCGTCCTTTTTGCGGTTCTCTCGGCGGCTTGGATTGGGCATCGGAGCCCTATCGGTCGCTGCGCTGCTCGCTGCCTGCGGTGGCGGTGGCTCGACGAGTTCGATGCTACCGACGTCTCCATCGCAATTCAACGGCCCAATCGCCGGTCAATCGACGGAAATTCCGTTGGGCACCCTCATCGTCGATCCGACAGGTACGTCGGCGATGGCCGCTACGCTCGATGCCCAAGCCTTTGCATCGCCGGTAATGGGGAAAAAGCCACTGCTTTCCCGAGTCGGCGCGATGTTTGCCCCGGCGACGACCTATCCCGATGATCTTCATTATTATGGCGGCAAAGTGGTAACCGCCGCAAAATCGATCGATCTCTATGTGAATTGTGCCGCCGGCTGTTGGGGCACGCCGTCGACCTTTCAAACGAATCTTGCGAAATCCACCTTTATTCATTTGCTTGATCAATACGTTCATGTGACAAGTAACAATCGCTATACCTATGGCGGAAGCGTTGCCGTCTCGTATAGCACGAGTAAAACGCTGCAAGACGCCGATATCTATAACATCATTCATGCCGCCGCGAAGAAATATGGCTCAGGCTATGGCGTGATCTATCATGTCTTTTTAGCCAAAGGAGTCAATCAGTGCAGCACCAATGCGGGTGGTTGCTACTCACCCAGTAATCCGAACAATTGGACGTATTGCGCCTACCATGGGTACAATCAATTTAGCGATGTCGGGCATGTGATCTATTCGGTTGAGCCCTATCAAAACGTCAATGGCTGCCAAGTGACCGGACGCTCGCCAAATGGGTTGCTGATTGATTCCACCGCTTCGACGTTGTCGCATGAAACGTACGAGGCATTTACGGATCCCGATGTTCCAACGCGAATCGCTTGGTATAATAATGCGATGGGCGAAATCGGCGATATTTGCGCTCCTGCCAATGGCGTTGCCACCGGTGTTGTGAACTTGGCCGGTCGTAATTACGGAATTCAGCCCGAATACTCGAATAAGTATCATAAATGTACCTTCGCAATTTAAGCTGCGGTTAAATTCACGGCCAAGAGAGGGACGGTTCGCATGAACCGTCCCTCTCGCTATGAAAAAGACTTGAACGATGTCAGAGAATTCCACGCTAGAAGAAGCGCTTCGCGCCTACGATGAACGACGCTATCTTGAGGCGTTTACGCTGGCGCATCGCATCGGCCCAACCGACGATCATCGCTTGGTGTTGCTCATCGCCCGACTTGCAGCCATCGGTGGCGATACGCTTGGGGCTTGCGCCACGTACCGCTCGTTGCTCTCGCGAATCGAACTCCCGGAAGCGCGCGCCGAGCTGACCGATCTCTTGGCGCGACGTCCTCATCCGGCGCGCGCGATGAACGCATTTGCGGCAATCGTTGCCGAGCATCCCGATATCGTTGACGATAGCTGCGCTCCGGGTGTGCAAACGCCGCTGCCCGATAGTGCAGAGGTAAAGGAGACGCTCGGTACCATCCTTATCGACGATCCGGTGCACGCCGGAGCACTTGCGGGGCTGGCAAATCTCGCCGTTCGTGAGGATCGCTATGCCCAGGCCGCACATGGCTATCGCCGCAGTCTCGCGTTGGAACCGGGAAATGTTTGCCGCCGCCTTCGACTGGCCGAAGTGCTGTTTGATCTCGGTGAATGCGAAGCGAGTTTCGACGAGTTTGAACGCGTGTTTTCCTCACAATCCTACTTCGCTGCGACGGCAGCAGATCGCTCGTCGCGCGTCTTGCTTCTGTATGCGCCGCTTCCTTGGCGGATGAATACTCGCTTCGATTTTCTCTTGCAGACGCTGCCATATGATGTGCTGTATCTCACGAGCGATGAGGTTCTCGACGCGATTGATGCTTCGCACTATCAGCGTATCGTATCGTGCATCGGCGCTCATGATGTGGCGAGTGACGCACGTGCGATTCTTACTCGCTGGATACGTCGCAGCGGAATGCGCGTTTCCAATCCACCGGAAGCGATTGAAGCGCTCTCGCGCACTTCGCTTGCCCCAAGCTTGCAGGGGCTTCCGGGATTTTTCGCCGCTCCGACGATGCGCGTGGCTCGCGATTCGCTCGCCGAACTCGCGCTTCCGACGATCATTCGTCCGCCGGATAGCCACGCTGGGCGTGGATTGGCGCGTTTGACGACACCGGAAAATCTGGCCGAGTATCTTCGAAATCACGACGAACTGGAATTCGATGTGAGCGCCTATATCGAGTATCGCAGCGACGATGGCTACTATCGTAAATTTCGCATCGTGATCATCGACGGCATCGCTTATCCGTATCATTTGGCAATTTCGCAGCATTGGATGGTGCATTATTTGAGCGCCGATATGAAAAGCGATGCGTGGCGCCGGGATGAAGAAGCCGCCTTCCTCGCCGACCCCTCATCGCATATTGCACATTTCGCAACGAGATTTTCGTCGCTTGCGACTCATCTCGGTCTTGAGTACTGTGCGCTTGATTGTACGATGATCGGTGATGATATTTTCGTTTTTGAAATTGATGCAACGATGCTTATTCATGTGCGTGAAGATGATCCAATCTTCGCGTATCGCGTTCCCTACGTCGAGACCATCGCCAAAAACGCACGCGAGTGGCTCTGCCGGGAAGGTCGCAAGCGACTTTAGGAGACTATATGCGTTTTGTCAGAGGAGCAAGCGGGCAGCATAGAAAACTGAGAGGGGGCTGAGACACTCATAGTGTCCCAGCACTTCGGTTCATCGCATATGTGATGAGCCCGCCGCGCTATAGTAAGCGCAAGGAGGCTTCGTGGAGGTTCTAAAGAGCCGCGTTTCTCGCATCCTGTCTGGAGCGGTCGTTACCGCCGCATTGGGTGCCCTCATTGCTGGATGCTCAGGTGGCACGTCCACCGGTCTGCCAGCCGTTACTCATCCTGCCGTCGCGCCGCCGGTAAAAGCGGTGATTCACCCGGTCCTGCACATCACCCGTGCGACCATTCCTGAGATGCTTGCACACTTGCAGCGCTCTTCGGCGTTTGCCAGCCCGATCAAGGGCGGCAAGCTGGCCCATCAGCCGACCAAAATGACGGTTTCGGCGGGTATGAATCTGGTCAACAATGGCGGCCCGGTCGTCACTTCGGCCAAGGCCATTAATATTCTCGTCAACGATACGACCGAAGCTAGCTGGGGCGGCATGATCGGCACGTTTGAGAACGATCTGTTCAACAACGGCGGCGGCACCGGCATGATCAATATCCTTGATCAGTACATCGGCGGCAGCGCCACCGGCGCCTTCACCGACGGCGGCGACTATCCGGTCACCTACGATACCTCGCAGCAACTCGGCGATAACGATATCAACAATATCGTCTATCAAGTGGCCACGGCCAACAACATCCCGACCGGCTACGGAACGATCTTCAACGTCTTCCTGCAGAACGGCGTTTCCGAGTGCAGCTCCGCCGCCGGCGGCTGCTACGCGCAGCAGTATTGCGCCTATCATGGCAGCAACGACTTCAGCGATATCGGCCATGCCCTCTACACCTTCGAAGGCTACCAGGATATCCAGGGCTGCCAAGTCAGCAACCTCCCGTCGCCCAACGGTTCGACGGCCGATTCGACGGCTTCGACGCTCTCGCATGAGACGTTCGAACTCATCACCGATCCAGATGTCGCTGCCAACAACACCGCGTGGTACAACTCCTCGGGCGGCGAGATCGGCGATCTCTGCGCACCGGCAACCGGCGTTCCCACGGGCAACGTGACCCTCGGTGCGGATACGTGGGAAATCCAAATGGAATACGATAACAACGTCAGCGATTGTTCGTATACCCCGTAATTTCGGCTGAGGCCGAAACGTGAAAAGAAGGGGGTCGCGGAAGCGCGATCCCCTTTGCTTTTCCAAAACTTTACGTTCGCTGCCGAAAAGGTCCGGTTAGCAGGACCTTGACCCGGGCATAACCTTCTCGGACCCATTTTTACCAGATGCATTGTTTACACCCGGAGGATTTTGTGCGCCGTTTCGCCCTTATTTTTGGACTTCTCGCCCTCGCCCCAACCGTTTGCTCGGCCGCGCTCGTGCAGCCAACCCTGATTCCCGATGGGACCTATACCGTCCGCGTCGAGCGCATCGATGATGCCAAGCACGTCACCGTGGCCATGACCAATGGGATGGAAACCACCTTCCCGGCCGTCGGTAGCGCGAATTTTTCGGGCGTTAAGCCGAACCAGACGCTGAAAATCTCGGTTATCAAAGGGAAAATTCCGGTTTTCTTGATCCAGCGCTAATACGCGCTCCTGGCCCGAGAATCGTCGGGTGATTGCAACGGCCCCCGTGTTATTACTATACGGGGGTTGTTTATATGAAACAGCAGATCGATATCACCGGGATGACGTGCGGAAACTGTGTGCGCCACGTCACCGAAGCGTTAGCCGAAATTCCGGGCGTCCGCGATGTCCACGTGGATCTGGCGAGCAATCATGCGGAGTTCACCGTCGCGCAGCCGATCGATCGCGAGATTCTTGCTCGGGCGCTTGATGAGGCAGGCTATTCGTTGGCATGAACGCCACGTTTGACATTCGCGGCATGACGTGCGCCTCGTGCGTTGCGCACGTGACGCGGGCCTTAAAAAAAGTGCCGGGAGTCGAAGAAGCACACGTCAATCTCGCAACGGAACAAGCCGACGTGCAGTTCTCTGCTCCGGCGACACTCGCGGCTATGGAAGCAGCGGTTGCTTCGGCCGGCTACGAAGCCTTTGAAGCGACGGGAAGCGACGACGAAGAGCGGCTGGCGCGGGAACGCGAATTTGTGCGTAAGACCGCGATGCTCGTTTTTGGCGTCGCGTTGACGCTACCGGCGACGATCATCAGTATGGTCGTTGGGAATTTCCCGTATAAAGCGTGGGTGGTGCTGGCGATGGTCGCTCCGGTCTGGGCGATCGTCGGAGTGACGTTTCATCGCGGTGCCATCTCGCAACTGCGCCATGGGTCGGCCAATATGGATACGCTTATATCCCTAGGATCGACGGCAGCATTCGGCTATTCCATTTACGCGGCAATCGTCGGATTTGAGGGCTACGCGGAAACCGCCGGCGCAATCATTACGCTGGTCTACGTCGGCAAATATTTAGAAGTCGTTGCCAAACAACGGAGCAACGCTGCGATTCGGGGATTGCTGGATTTACGGCCGCAAAAAGCGCATCGTCGCTTGCCCGATGGAAGCATCGTCATTCTCGATCTCGCTGATGTGCAACGCGGCATGGAATTACTTGTCGCTGCCGGCGAACGGATTCCCGTTGACGGAACGGTCATAGATGGCGCGTCATCGATCGATGCATCGATGTTAACGGGTGAACCGATTCCTCGCGAGACGGGCGTAGGTTCGCTGGTGAAACAGGGCACGCTCAATGGCGATGGAACGCTCGTTATCCGCGCCGATGAAGTCGGTGCGCGCACGGCACTCGCACGCATTGTCGATCTCGTTCGGCGCGCGCAAGGTTCGACGCCGCCGGTGCAGCGGACGGCCGATCGCGTCGCGGGAGTGTTCGTTCCGATCATTCTCGTCATCGCTCTTGTGACGACGCTTGCGTGGATGTTCACGGGTCACGTGTGGACGGTCGCCATCATCTCGGGCATTGCCGTGTTGGTTGTGGCGTGCCCATGTGCGCTCGGGCTTGCAACACCGACGGCGATTATGGTCGGCGTTGGCGTCGCTGCTCGTCTCGGCATCCTCGTTAAAGATGCGCAAGCACTTGAATTGGCTGCATCGGCGCGCGACATCGTCTTCGATAAAACGGGCACGCTGACATTGGGCGCGCCCCATGTTGTTGCCGTCGTTCCGTCCGCGTCAATCACCGAAAACGGCATGCTTGGGCTCATGGCTGCCGTTGAACGCGGATCGACGCACCCGCTTTCCTCTGCAATCGTGACTGAGGCGCAAGGGCGTGGTCTCACCATTCCCACCGCGACGCAGACGAATGTGGAGCGCGGTTTAGGGATTCGTGCACTCGTTGATGATGCGTGGATCTACGTTGGTTCGCGCGCCTATGTTCAAACGCAGGTACAAAGTGATCTCGGTGGTCAGCATGATACCGCTACGCGCGTTTTTGCAGCGCGCGGAAACGAAGCGCTCGGCTATCTCGATATCGCCGATCCTACGCGCCCAACATCGCAGCACGCGATCTCTGAATTGCGAGCGCGCGGTCTTCGGACGTATCTCGTCAGCGGCGATGCGGCTGAGCCGGTTGGCGCTTTGGCTCGCACCTTAGGCATCGACGAAGTTCGTGCCGGCGTTTCCCCGGAAGGCAAAGCCGAATTCGTTCGCTCGTTGCAGGTGGAAAAGAAGCGAGTCGGATTCGTCGGCGACGGCATTAACGATGCGCCAGCTCTTGCGAGTGCCGATATCGGCATTGCGATGGGCGGCGGCACAGGGATCGCATTAGATACGGCATCGGCGGCAATTCTCTCCAACGATCCTTACGCAGTTGTTCGTTTGATCGATCTTTCGCGCGCGACGCTGCGTACGATCTCGGTGAATCTCGTCTGGGCATTCGGGTACAACGTGGTGCTCGTACCGCTGGCTGCCTTTGGCATTGTGCGCCCGATCTATGCCGCCGCTGCCATGGGGCTTTCGAGTCTCTTCGTCGTTGGAAATTCTCTTCTGCTACGCCGTTTTGGAACGCGTTAAGAACACGCTTCCTGGCAATCAGTACATTCGATTTCAATGGTCGTATGATCGATGGCAAAGGTCTTCGCTAAATCGGTTTTGATATCGCGTACAAGTTCTTGCGCGCGGGCAACGGTATCCATCGTGACGTGGAGATGAAATGATGCGGCGACGTGGCCATCGGCGAGCGACCAGACGTGAAGATCGTGAAGGTCCTCGATCATCGGATGCATGTGTCGTATGTGCTCGCGCATTTTTGCTAAATCGATGCTTGCCGGGACGGATTCCATGAGCACGCCGATCGCTTCACGCACCAGCGACCAGGCGGAAAACGCAACAACGATGGTAGCGGCAAGTGACACGATGGGATCGAGTTGGAGTATCCCGGTATAGGCGATGCCGATGGCGGCAAGGATTACCGCAGCCGAAATAATGCCGTCGCCGATGAGGTGTAATACGACACCACGAATATTGAGCGAATCTCCGCCCGTTCGCACAAGGTAGACGGAGAGCACGAGATTTGCAACGAGAGCAAAGGCTGCAACCGCAATCATAATGCTCGGAGTAACGCCACTTGGTGACTGCAGACGATGCACGGCCTCAATACCAATGAGCAGAATCGCGGCAAAAAGAGCGGCGGCATTAAAGAGCGCGGCAAGAACCGTTGCGCGGCCGTACCCGAAGGTGTTGCGATGATCGGCTGGCCGCAAGGCAACGCGAGCGGCCCACCAGGCTAGGCCCGTTGCAACGGCGTCCGTTGCCATATGTGCGGCATCGGCAAGCAACGCAAGACTGTGCGCTGCAATGCCACCGATAATCTCGGCCGCAAGGATGGCGATCGTGACGGAAAACGCAATCCGGAGCGAATGCGATTGCGCGGCTGGTTCTGACATAGGCGTGGCAACCGTAGCATTCTCATCAAAGCCAGTCAACGTAAGGCAGGAAGAGTGTAGGAGCAATGCAGAGATGTCCCCGGTTTAGCGAGCGGAAATGTCCCCTAAGTGGGCAGCAACGTGTGTCGCCAGTGAACAAAATGCGAAAATTGCGACTCTACAAGAAGAATGCACTGGAATCGCCGTTGATCGCATTACGACCGCCAATGAGCGAAAGCGGACCAATGAAACGCGACGTAACCCCGTCATCTGAGTGCTCGATTGCGCCAAATCGCGGATAGCCAATCGACACGCCGTCGTACGTTTTTCCGCCATCGGCAATCTGCGCGACGTGAATCTTTCGCAAAACTTGCGAGCATCCGTCCCCGTCGTCCCATAAAATCGAACCACGCTGTAAGCGCCTTGAGGCTTGGGCACGCTGCCGGGGACTCTGGCGAGCGCGCCTGATTTATTGACGTCCATCATCGGAATTGACGACGCGTGCTTCTATGGCACGCATTGAAACAGTGCCTGGCTCCAAGTGCTACTAATGTCATAATTTTTTTCTCGCCAGTTTACTTGACCTTAACATAGACCGCCTGGTAGAGTAGGCGGCAGCTGTTGGCGTTCGCGCCTGCAGCAGTTTGCATGGCAATGGACGCCATTCGATCGGGTGTTCTTACAGGGATGTTCTTCACACGGACGTGACGGTTCGCCAGGTACCTCCGCATTCTGTTCGGCGGCAATCGGCGACAACTAGATAAATCTCCGTAGCTCTTTCGAAGGGCTTCTAGCGTGCAGACGGACCGATTCGGTCTCGTCTTTGTTTGCTATGGCGCCGCATGTAAAGGATTCAGCGACGTGTACGTTTCCCCGATTTTCGCCGGGCCAGATGGCCTTTCGTCCTCGAACCCGCTGGTCGGTCCGGTCATCGCCGGCGTTCAGACCTTCCTAGGAGTTGGGCCAAATTCGGGGCGACTAGTCGACGCAAACGGCAACGACTTCCTGACCCATGTGTCTCCGGATCAGCAAGCGAACGCGCGACGCGCCGCTTTTGATTACTTGAATTCACTTGGGCGCCAGAACACATACGCTCCCAAGGCGGCGAACCCGTTGCCGCCGTCGATGGCGTATACTCGGTCATCAGTCCTGGCACAGCAGACGTATTCGGATGATGGGACGGCAGCGAACTATACGAGCTCGGGTGGCGTCGCTACGCGGCCTTCCACAAACGTGAAGTCGGACTCACAGAATCCATTTGGCGACGTCCCGCAAACCGTCACGATCGGCCGCTCGCCAAAAGCTATTGAAGCTCTCACGCCGGCGTACATCGCCGCGCTGACAAACGCGCAAGTTCAATCACTCAGCCACGGCCAGATCCGCTCTCTCTCTTTGGCTCAACTGCAAGCGTTCTCCCAACGCCAGATCTGGGATTTAAGCCCTCAACAACTTGCTGCCCTTTCGGGCACTCAAATAGCGTCCCTCTCGTCCACGCAACTGCAGACGCTCGTTGCGTCGCAGATCCAAGCGCTCAGAGAAGATCGGGTTCAAGCGCTGTTGCCGAAGCAAATCGCCGCGTTTCTTCCGAGTCAGATACCGGCCCTTACGGGGGATCAACTTCGCGCGTTGAGCGATACGCAGATACAAGCGTTGACATCATCCCAACTCGCGGCGCTTCTCAACGTACAGGTTCGCGCGCTCCGCGGCGATCAAATCGCGGCGCTAACAACGACGCAGATTCAAGCGCTGACCCCGGGGCAAATAGGAGCGCTGCGCGGGGACCAGGTAGCATCGCTCACGTCGGCCCAATTGCAAGCCTTAAGAGTGCCGCAATTCGCCGCGCTGAGCGCCGACCAAATCTCTGCACTTGGCGATGATCAGACCGCGAGCTTAACCACTTCGCAAGTTGCATCGCTCTCAAAGGATCAGTTGACGGGTCTGCAACCGGATCAGATCGCGTCGCTCGCTACGACGCAGACGCAGGCGTTGACGGGCGCTCAACTCAACGCGTTCGCCGATTGGCAAATTGCCTCTTTCAGCAACGACCAAATCGCCGCCCTAACGTCGACGCAACTTGGTGCTTTATCCGTTGCGCAGGTCAGCAATCTGACTGATGATCAAGTCTCGTCGCTCACAACTGCGCAGATCGGCGCCCTTTCGACTGCGCAGATTGGGGGGCTCTCGGGGGATCAGATCGGTGCGCTAACAAAATCGCAACTGCAGGCGCTCTCGACGGTGCAACTGCAATCGTTGAGTGCGGATCAGGTTCAATCACTCGATCGCTGGCAACTTCGCGCGCTGACGAACGCCCAAGTGGCGTCGCTCACGACATCGCAGATTAGTGCCCTCGGTGAATGGCAAGTTTCCGCGTTCACGACAACGCAAATTCAGGCGCTCACCGGCGATCAATTGCGCGCGCTCTCCGGCGAACAATTCGAAGGTCTAAGGCGCTGGCAGGTTAACGCTCTCACTGGATCTCAATGGCGCGCGTTCACGCAGACCCAAATTCAACAGTTGCGCGAAACGCATCATCGGCAGCTATCGTCCTACATCGATGACCCCGAAGACATCGGCGAACTCAGCCTCGGTCAGGTCGCATCGTTGCATTCGTGGCAAATCCAACAACTTACTCCGGATGAGATTGCAGCGTTCTCGACCAATCAACTGGCCGCGCTGCGCGGTGACGAAATCTCGCAACTCTCGAACCAACAAATCGACGCCTTCACGCCGGCACAACTGAAGTCGCTTGCCGCTGATCAAATTCAGTCGTTCACCGCCAGTCAGGTTGGCGCATTCACGCCGTCGCAAGTCGCGTCGTTCACCCCGGCGCAACTAGCCGAATTCACATCTGGCCAAATCGCCGCGCTGACGCCAGCGCAGATTCCGTTTCTAACTCTAACGCAGGCCCAGGCGCTTAAGCCTGCGCAGTTGCAGACGTTCTCCGGCACACAATTGCAGGCGTTCACAACGACGCAGATTCCGTATTTCACTCCATCACAGATATCGGCGTTTCTACCGTCTCAGGTGTCGGAATTCACACCGAGCCAGATCACTGCCCTCACGGCGTCGCAACTGCAAGCGTTGACAAGCTCGCAGATTCAAGCATTAGTCGGGACCCAAATAACAGCGCTCACTTCGGCACAGATTCAGGCGTTCACGCCGACCCAAGTATCAGAGTTCACTCCGTCGCAGATCGGGACGCTCTCGGCAACGCAACTGCAGGCCTTAAGCGCTCCACAGATCCAGGCGCTGACGGCTCCTCAAATCGGTGCTCTTTCAGCACAACAAACCGTGTCATTCGCTCCGTCCCAAATTGCGGAGTTCTCGCCCTCCCAGGTAGGCGTGCTGAGCGCGGGACAACTCCAGGCACTAACGTCCGATCAGATCCAAGCGCTCACGTCGGTTCAAATCGCCGCGCTCTCATCTGCACAGATCTCGGCGTTCAACCCATCGCAGATCGCAGACTTCACCCCGGCGCAATTCGCCGGCCTCTCGCCCTCGCAGCTCCAGGCGCTTACGAGCGCGCAGATTCCCGCCATCACACTCGGCCAGCTGGCGGCACTTTCCCCGCAACAAATTTCGGAGTTCACGCCGGATCAAATTCCCAATTTCACCGCGACCCAATTGCAGAATCTCAGTTTTGCGCAACTCGACGCGCTGACTCAGCCGCAGATCGCAGCGCTGACGGACCAGCAGGCCGCCTCGTTCACGGACGCGCAGATCGCCGCGCTCACGACAACAGAAATCTCCGATCTTTCG
>JAJYCL010000022.1 GCA_021778415.1 bacterium
GTCCATCGTGTTGCATCTCTACGGAAAGCACCACGCCGTGGATCGCAGAAAAATGGGCCACTTCACGATGCTTATTGATGCGCCGATCACTGACGCTCACATCGCAAAAGCAAAAGCCGCCCACGCCAAACTCAGCTGGGGCCCCCTGTCACCCTGAGGAGCGCACGAAGTGCGCGTCTCGAAGGGCCCCTGTCACCCTGAGGAGCGCACGACGTGCGCGTCTCGAAGGGCGCGGGCCAATGTTGCACGCTTCGCGTGCTCCGTTTGGATGATGCTTCGAGACGCGATGCTTCGCATCGCTCCTCAGCATGACAGAGGCATGACAGATGCATGACCTCAGCATGACAGAGGTTGCGCATCGCTTCTCGTGCACGACAGAAGATTTGTCACCCTTAGGAGCGCTCTGTCACCCTGAGGAGCGCACGTAGTGCGCGTCTCGAAGGGCGCGGGCCAATGTTGCACGCTTCGCGTGCTCCGTTTAGTTGATGCTTCGAGACGCGATGCTTCGCATCGCTCCTCAGCATGACAGAGGCTTTGCATCACTCCTCGTGCTTCGAGACGCGATGCTTCGCATCGCTCCTCAGCATGACAGAGGCGGAGAGTTATTGGAGGGTGCGGGGTTTTGGGGGGATGTCGGTGTAGGCCATGGGGCGGTCCCACCAGTCGTGGCTGCGCCAGGAAAGCATTTCGGCTGTTGGTGGGGGCGGGATTTTCTGGGTGAGCGCGGCCTCATATGCGAGTAGATAGCGATCGATCATCGCAGCGGTGGAAAAATGATTGGCAACGTGTTCGCGGCAGGCTTGGCGATCAAGCGTTGCGAGGCGCGGAATTGCAGCGATGGCTGCATCGTCGTCGTCGCAGAGAATGCCCGTGACACCATCGACGACGATCTCGGGAATTGATCCCATGCGTGCGCCGAGAATCGGCGTGCCGCAGGCCATCGCTTCAATTAACACAAGGCCGAAACGCTCGGGGCGCGTGGTAAGATGCACCAGCGCTAATGCACCGGATAGTAACTCGTTGCGGGCTTCGTGTTGCACGGCGCCGATAAATTGCACCGCATCGCCATCGATCTCCGGTGCAATGCATTCATCGAAATACGTCGCGTCATGCGGAATGCCGGCCAGCACAATGCGCACCCCCGCACGCTTAGCGGCGGCGATAGCGCGATGCGCACCTTTTTCGGGATGAAAGCGACCGAGAAAGACGAGATACTCACCCGGAACGGATGAAAACGAAAAGCGCGAGACATCTACGCCGTTGTACGTTGTGCCAAGATACGATAGCCCGGGATCGCGATCGGCGTCGCTGATCGAACAGAAGAAGCTACGTCGTGCTCCCGCGTAATACGCTGCTAAAATCTGCGGCGAAGAAAAGCCGTGAATCGTGGTGATCATCGGCGGCGCTTTCGTCGCCAGCGCATACGTGAGCGGCTTCCAATCGAGATTATTATGAATGAGATCGAATTCGCTCGCGCGCGCGAAGAGTTCGCCGATATGAATGGCGGTAAAAATATCGCCGTTGAGGCCGGGATCTTCTTCGATGCCGACGGGAACGACCGACGAAATTTTGCCGTCGAATCCGGCGTTACCGGTTGCAAATAGGGTGACATCGAGGCCGCGACGTTGCATGCCGTCGGCGATATCGAACGCGACTTGTTCCCATGGACCGTATCCCGGCGGCGGGCAAGGCCAAGAGATCGGTGCGAGCAGCGCGACGCGGAGGCCGCGCAGCGTCTCAGTCGACAAGCGTTCCGGCTTTATAGACGGCAAGCGGTTTTGCGAGAATGCGTATATCCTTGGCGAAATCGTCATCGAGCAGGAGCAGATCGGCCGGCATTCCGGGTGAGAGAATGCCCGTGCCAAGGCCGATAAGTTCACCCGCAACGCCAGTGGCTGCGTGTAACGCTTCGCGCGGCGTCATGCCGAGAAGTGTCTGCATCAATTCAATTTCATACGCATAATTTTCGTGCAGGTTATACGGTGTGCCAGCGTCAGAGCCGCCCGCGATTTTGACGCCGGCGCGATACGCGCGTGCAATATTCACGCGCATCTCTTCGGCAACCGTTTGTGCCTTGGCCACGGCCCACGCCGGCTGTAAGCCTTCGGCCACATGTTCGAGCATACACGTCGGCGCGGTCAGCGTTGGTACCAGATACGATCCTGATGCTTTGAAGAGTTCGATCGCTTCATCATCGAGCATGTGACCGTGTTCGACGGAATCGATGCCGCCGCGGAGTGCGTTCTTGATGCCAAGCGTACCAATCGCGTGCGCAGCGGCGCGCAAGCCGTGGCGATGTGCTTCATCGATGCCGGCAGAAAGTTCGTCCGGCGTGAGTTGTGCGTTGCCGGGAACGGCGCCTTGGGTGAGCACGCCGCCCGTCGCAATAAATTTCACGCACGTTGCTCCGGCGAGTAGTTGCTCGCGTACCGCTTTGCGCGCTTCCCATGGCGAATCGACTTGCCGACCGATAAACCAGCCGTGCCCCCCGGTCATGCAGATCACCGCACCGGCCGTACTTATTCGCGGCCCGGGAATGGCGCCGCGGTTCACGGCGGCGGCAACGCTTTGCGCGACGCCGCCCGAGCATCCAAGATCGCGAACCGTCGTTACGCCTGCGCGTACGGATTTGCGCGCGTTTGCGACCGCAGCAATGACTCGATCATTGGGAGTCGCTTTCGACCAGGCATCTTGCGATGCGGCTTCTCCGCTCGCTTCAAGATGCACGTGCGCGTTAACGAGCCCCGGGACGACGCAAGCAGCAGCGCGATCGTACGCGCCGCCCTCGGATGCCGCTGTGATCGACTCGATTTTTCCCTCGGCGAAGGTAATAACAACATCGCGTTTCGGCTCGGCGAGTGTCCCATCATAGAATATTCCGGCGCGAATCACCGTGCGCATTATGCGTTCGCTGCCTCGAGTGCCGTGTACACTCGGCTCTCGATGGGATGCCCAAGTCGCGAAGCTATAAACCGCGACGCTGCGCGAATTTTTGCGAGATCGATGCCGGTATGAATGCCCATCGTATGCAGCATGTAGAGCACATCTTCCGTGCCGACATTCCCCGTCGCTCCCGGTGCGTAGGGGCAGCCACCGAGGCCGCCTGCCGACGAATCGAAGCGATGCACGCCCAATTGCAGTGCTGCGTAGATATTCGCAAGCGCCGTTCCGCGCGTATCATGAAAATGGAGTGCAACGGCTTCTGATCCGAATTCGCGAAGCAGTGGGGCTGCGATCTCTTCCACTTGGTTTGGCACGCCAACGCCGATCGTGTCACCGATGGAGAGCTCATCGCATCCCATGGTCATTAATTCGCGGGCGAGTTGCGTCACCGTATGCGGGGTAATTTCATCACCGAATGGCGATCCGAACGCCGTAGAAATATAGCCGCGTACATGTACGCCGTCCCGTTTTGCCGCAATGACGACATCGCGAAACGTTTCAAGAGATTCTTGAATCGTCATATTGATATTGCGTCGCGTGAATTCTTCGGATGCTGCGGTGAAAACAGCAATGGCATCGGCGCCGGCGGCGCGCGCTCGCTGGTATCCTTTGATGTTCGGAACGAGAACGGGGTAGCGAACTCCGGGACGTCTCTCAATACGCGCAAAGACTTCCGCTGCATCGGCGAGTTGTGGAATCGCTTTCGGATTGACAAACGAGGTGACTTCAATCTCGGTAAGCCCGGTCTGCGAGAGCAGATCGATATAGGCGATCTTGTCGTCGGTGGAGACTAATCGTGTTTCGTTTTGCAGGCCGTCGCGCGGCCCCATCTCACAGAGCGTGACGCGTTTTGGGAGTGCCATAACTTAGGAGACCTCACCGATCTCGGCGAGCGTTGCACCACCGGTCACAAGATCACCCTCGCGCACGAAAAGTTTTGTGAGCGTACCGGCCAGCGGCGTCTCGATGCGATGTTCCATTTTCATCGCTTCAAGAACTAAAACCAGCGCACGCGCTTCGAGTGTATCGCCCTCGCGCACGGCGATTTTTGCGATCTTTCCAGGCATGGGTGCGGTCAAACGGCCGTGCCCGCCGCTGCTTCCCCCGCCGATGCCATCGGCTTGCGATGACGGTGGCGGAAGATACGAGAGCGTATAGGAAGCGCCATGATAGCCGATGTGCAACGTGCCATCATCGGCAAAGGCAACGCGACCGGTGATGCGTTCACCGGCGAAGGTAATCGTGAATGGTGCATCGGTGTGCACGATGCGAAGTTCGCCATTGACGGAGCCGGACAGTAGCCATGCACCGTCATCGGCACGGTCGGCCGTGCAGACGAGATGCTGCTCGCCGCTGCGCAGATGCAGCGGAAGGCCGACCGACGCAACGCGCCATGGCGCAATGTTTGCCGCTAAAAGCGCCGCACAGGCAAGCGCCGTTACTTCGTTTGGCATGGTCGCTCGTGTGAATTGCGCATCGTCGATGTACCGACCGAGAAAACTCGTCGTCGTTTCGCCCGCGGCGAAAGCCGGGCTGGCAGCGATTGCGCGCAATAATGGAAGATTGGATTTGATTCCAACGATCTCAAAATCGGCAAGCGCACCTTGTAAACGCGTGACCGCATGCGCACGATCGCTGCCGAATACAATTAATTTTGCCAGCATGGAATCGTAGTACACGCCGATCTCACTCCCGGTCGTTACGCCGGAATCGACGCGAATGCCGGGGCCTTCCGGTGCATGCCAATCGTGGATTTCACCGATGCTCGGGAGCATATCGCGCGCCGGATCTTCGGCGTTGATACGCGTTTCAATTGCCCAACCGCGCGGCGTAATCTGTTCCTGCGTAAACGGTAATTGTTCACCGTCCGCGATGCGCAGTTGCAGATGCACGAGATCGACACCGTAGACGAGTTCGGTGACGGGATGCTCGACTTGCAAGCGCGCGTTCATTTCGAGAAAATAAAACGAGCCATCGGTATCGAGCATGAATTCTGCCGTACCGGCGTTGATATACCCCACACTCTTGGCTGCGCGGACGGCGGCTGCGCCCATGCGCTCGCGCAGGTCCGGCGTCATCACCGAGGACGGTGCCTCTTCGACGACTTTTTGGTGGCGACGCTGAATCGAACATTCGCGTTCGCCCAAGTGGACGATGTTGCCATGGGCATCGGCGAGAATTTGAAACTCAATGTGCCGCGGATCGACGAGATAGCGTTCGAGCAAAACGGCATCGTCGCCAAACGAGGCGAGTGCTTCGCGTTTTGCGGCTGCGAGCGCATCATCGAATTCTTCGATGCGCGCAACGACACGCATGCCGCGGCCGCCGCCGCCGGCACTGGCTTTGATGAGCAGCGGAAATCCGACGTGTTCTGCGGCCTTTTTCAGCGCCGCCGACGTTTGTTCGGCACCGTCGTATCCTGGAATCGTCGGCACATCGGCTTGCCGTGCGCGATGTTTGGCTTCAATTTTGCTGCCCATTGCCGCCATCGCCGATGGTGGTGGTCCGACGAAAATCAGTCCGGCGTCAAGCACGGCTTGCGCGAACGGTGCGCGCTCGGAGAGAAATCCATAGCCGGGATGAATAGCATCGGCACGCAAGGTCGCGGCCGCTGCAATCACCGCATCGCCGCGCAAATAGGATTCCGTCGCCGGCGGTGGGCCGATGCACACGGCGTCATCCATAAAGCGTAAAAAATACGCGTTGCTATCGGCTTCGCTATAGACTCCGACGGGCGAGATCCCCATTTCGCGCGCACCGCGTGCGATGCGGACGGCGATTTCACCGCGGTTGGCAATGAGCAGTCGTTTCACTTGGCAAACTCCGCGGTACGACGTTCGAGAAATGCGCGCAGGCCCTCTTGGCCTTCCGGCGTGGTGCGTTGCGTTGCGATGCGATTCGCCGTGAGCGGTTTGCTTGCGTCATACTCGGCGGCGAGCACATCGGTGATCAGTTGCTTTGCCGCGCGCACCGCATTGGGGCCGGCGCTTTTGATTTCGCCCAGAATACGGATGATCGCTGCGTCGAGTGCGGCAGCAGGCACCACTTCATGCACCAAGCCGATTTCTTTTGCGCGATAAGCCGTAAAGCGTTCGCCGGTGAGAAAAAGTGCGCGAGCGTGCGTCGCACCGATTTTTGCCAGGACAAACGGTGAGATTACCGCCGGAATGATGCCGAGTTTGGTTTCCGTGAAGCCGAATATTGCGTCGTCGGTGGAGACGACGATATCGCAGACGGCGGCTAACCCCGCACCGCCACCTAACGCAGCGCCGTGAATGCGCGCGATGACGGGTTTTCCGCAGCGGTCGATGGCGCGGAACATCTCGGACATCGCCATTGCATCACCGACATTTTGTTCGCGCGTGAGTTCGAGCGACGCGCGCATCCACTGCACATCGGCGCCTCCGCAAAAGACTTTGCCTTCGCCGGAAAGGATAATGGCGCGCACGTGCTCATCGGCGTCAAGTTCCGTGAAGATGCGATGCACCTCGCGAATGACTTCATCGTTAAAGGCATTGCGGACATCGGGACGGGCAAGGCGCACATGCGCGATGGTGCCATCGATCGTACAAGATACGGCGGTTGTCATAGGTTCGCCCGGTTTCTCGTCGTGAACCGGGGCCGCCTGGGAGGCGTAGTGAAGATGAAGACAATGGGAAAAGATATTTATCGCTACGCCGTCGCGACGCGTCTGGCACACTGGCTCTGGGTGCTGGCTTTTGCCGTCCTGGTCTCGACCGGGCTGCAGATTTTCATGGCGGCACCCTATCTTGATGCCTCCGACCAATCCAATCCCGCCCGGCGCGTGCTCTCGATTCAATCCCCAAGCGATGGCGTGGGCACGACGACCGTCCTCGGACACACGTTTGTGACCACCGGATGGCTGGGCTGGACGGATGACGGCATGGGCGGACGATCGGCGCGTGCCTTTCCCGGCTGGATCACGATTCCGGCTTATCAAGATCTCGCCGACGGTCGCCGCTGGCATCTCTTCTTTGCCTGGGCGCTGGTGATCGGTTGGTTCACGTGGCTTATCTCATCGGCAATCAAGGGCAATCTCCAGGAGATGGTCTTGCGTCCGCGAGATGTGCCGAAACTCTGGCCGATGCAAGCGTATTATCTTCGTTTGCGTAAGGAGCCGCCACCGCACGGGACCTATAATCCGTTGCAGAAGGCGGCGTATACGAGTGTTGCGTTTCTTCTTTTTCCGCTAGTGATTCTCACTGGCTTAACCCTGTCGCCGGGGATCGATGCGAGTTTCGGCTGGCTCACCTGGCTCTTCGGCGGGCGCCAATTTGCGCGGCTGTGGCATTTTGTTGCGATGGGCGGGTTGATCGGATTTTGTGTCGTGCATACGTTTCAAGTTGCCACGCAGGGCATCGTGCAGCAGATGCGCTCGATGATCACCGGGAACTATCGTTTGCGCGACCACGAGGGAGTAGGGCCATGAATCGCAAGCTATTTCTTGCTTCGACGATGTCATCCGCATTGGTGGCATGTTCGCCGATCGGAACCGCGCTCAATAATAACGCGGAATTTCATAAGCTGTTGAGTGCGCCGCAGGGCTTGGATCATGCAATCATCGGGACGCGCGGACTCGCACGTGAATATCGCGATGCCGATGTGATGCGCGATTTCCCGCTGACCGGATTGCCGACTCCGACGGATTCATCGTATGCAGAGTTGCTTGCATCGCATTTCGCCGGCTATGCATTGATTGTCGATGGCGCGGTGGCGAATCCGCAGAAGTTTTCGTTGGATCGCCTGGCAAAAATGCAACGCGTTGCGCAAATCACGCGCCACGATTGCGTAGAAGGCTGGAGCGCGGTCGGCAAGTGGGCGGGCGTTCGTCTGCGTGACGTTCTTGCCGTTGTCCGTCCCCTGCCCACGGCACGGTTTGCGATTTTTCATTGCATGGATCGCGATGATCAGGGGACGCCTTATTACGAATCCTTGGATATGCACGAGGCCATGCACCCGCAAGCCTTGCTCGCCACGAGTCTCAACGATGCGCCGCTCACCGCCGATCACGGCGCGCCAGTGCGTCTGAAAGTGCCAACGCAACTCGGGTATAAAAGCGCCAAGTGGGTCGCGAGAATCGAGTTCGCAGCAACGTTTGCCTCGCTTTACGGCGGTAAGGGCGGCTACTGGGAAGACCAAGGCTACGAATGGTACGCCGGCATTTAGCCGCCCCGTCCGTCACCCTGAGGAGCACGCGAAGCGTGCGTCTCGAAGGGCCGCCCGGAAATGTTGCACGCTTCGCGTGCTCCGTTTTGATGATGCTTCGAGACGCGATGCTTCGCATCGCTCCTCAGCATGACAGAGTGTCGCATCGCTCCTCAGCATGACAGGGAGCTGTCACCCTGAGCCCTTCGACTCGCTTCGCTCGCTCAGGATGACATCGTCTCAAAGGGCCCCCGTCACCCTGAGGAGCACGCGAAGCGTGCGTCTCGAAGGGCGCGGGCCAATGTTGCACGCTTCGCGTGCTCCGTTGTGATGATGCTTCGAGACGCGATGCTTCGCATCGCTCCTCAGCATGACAGAGTGTCGCATCGCTCCTCAGCATGACAGAGTGTCGCATCGCTCCTCAGCATGACAGGGGGTCGCATCGCTCCTCAGCATGACAGGGGGTCGCACCGCTCCTCAGCATGACGGGGGGGTCTCGACGGGCGCTCCTTGGCGCGCCAGGTAGGTTGCATTAGAATATTACGATATGCTAATATATTGGGATGCTACGGGGGTTTAAGGCGGAGCTTTTTCGGGCGATGGCACATCCGATGCGGATTCGCCTTTTAGACGCATTGCGCGACGGCGAAATGAGTGTCGGCCAGTTGCAGGCGGTGCTTGATGCGGAGCAATCGCCGGTATCCCAGCACCTCGCTGCGCTGCGTAGCCAAAATCTCGTCATAGCGCGGCGCGACGGAACGTCGATTCGCTATCAGATCGCCGATCCCGACATTTTCACGCTCTTGGATATCGCTCGCGACATCTACGAGCGTCAACTTGCACGCAATCAAAGCATGCTCAATGATTCGCGTTAGCGGCTTCATCGCGTTGCTTGCCGTTAGCGTGCTAGCAATTGCTGTCTTATGGCTCCACGGAACTACCGCAATCGCAATCGTCCCCGCGTTGCTTTCCGATGCATTACGGCTCGATTTCGCGGCAACGCCACTAGCTTCGCCCTTCCTTGTACTCATCGCCATTGTTGCTCCGGGCATAGGCCTCTGGAATCTCTCCCGCGGAAATGACCGCGACGGTTTTTCTCTCGCCGGTTTTGCTCTCGCGATGATTCTGGTGCTCCTCGCGCAAAGTGTTGCCGCGTTTATTCTCTCCTGGGAAATAATGTCGCTGGTTTCCACGTTCTTGGTTGCGACATTGCACGACCGACGGTACGTTCGGCGCGCCGTGTTCTCGTATGTCATTATCAGCCAACTCGGCGTCATGTGTCTTACGGCCGCACTTGCCATGTTGGCGATGAATGCGGGCAGTTATCGCTTTGAAACGATAGCGCATTTCGCGGGAACGATTCCCGCACTGTTGCGATCCGTGATTTTTGCGCTAGCGCTCATCGGTTTTGGCTCGAAAGCGGGGCTGATACCGCTGCAATTTTGGCTCCCGCGCGCGCATCCCGCAGCTCCCGCTGCGGCATCGGCGTTTCTCTCCGGCGTGATGCTGAAAATCGCGATTTACGGATTGCTGCTCCTCGGTTTGCAACTCGCTTCACCTGTACCGCTCTCCTGGGGCATCGCTACATTGGCGCTTGGTTTGATCTCCGCCGTTGGCGGTGCGCTCTATGCTAGCGTCGAGACGGATATCAAGCGCTTACTCGCCTACAGTTCCATTGAAAACATCGGCATTATCGTCAGCGGCATAGGACTTGTTTTCGTGGCAAATGTCCTCGGATTGCACCTGCTCGCCGAACTTGCGCTGCTCGCGCTCCTTTTTGCGGTGCTCAATCATGGCCTTTTTAAAAGTTTGCTTTTTCTCAGCGCGGGAACGATCGCTCAGACTGCCCGTACGACGGATATGGAACATCTTGGCGGCCTGTTGCGTCTGCTTCCCGCGACCGGAGTGGCAATGCTCGTCGGGTGTATGGCGGCCTCCGCACTTCCACCGCTAAACGGGTTTGTCTCCGAATGGCTACTCTTCATGAGTTTTATTCACGCACTCATAGCCGCCCCGATGATCGTGCAAATTTTGGCTGCATGTGCTCTTGCAGCGTTAGCACTGAGCGGTGGTCTGGCGCTTGCCGCATACAGTAAACTCTTCGGCATCGCGATGCTTGGGCAGCGACGCGACGCGCGTGAACCGCAACTTCTCGCACACGATCGATCATGGCTTGGCCTTGTCTGGTTGGGAACCGGTTGCATCGCATTGGGCCTGATCCCGGCACTTGCGGTAGCTTCCTTGCAAGCGGTGGCCGAATCCACTCTCGGAACGCGGGAATTGCTCTCGATCCCATTGCCGCCGTCCGCGCTCGCCCTGCTTCCGGTTCTCGGCGTCGTCGCTGCGATTATTCTTTTACGCGTTCGCGGCATCCGGCGCGTTCCAACGTGGACGTGCGGCTCACCGGTGACCGTGCGAGCACAAGCCACGGCGTCGAGTTTTGGCAATCCCCTGCTGACCATTTTCGCGCCGCTCTTGCAAGCGCAGCGGAGCACGGAACTCTGCCCACCAACTTGGTTTCCATCGCGTATCGTTGCAAAAACGCAACTGCGCTTTCGGATCGATGATGTGGCCAGAAATATCGCGGCTCGCATCCAAAACATTGCGCGCGCGATGCGCATTATTCAAGGCGGACGTCTGCGCGTCTATCTTGCCTACGCGCTCGTGGCAGTTCTTGTGATGCTGGTTATTGCGCGATGATCATGCTCTGGCAGTTTATCGTTGCACTGCTCATCGCGCCGGCAGTTCACGGAGTGATGAAACAGATTCGCGCACGATTAAGTAGACGCCCCGGACCGCCAATCGTTCAGCCGTATCGCGATATGCGCAAATTATGGGGGAAAGAAGCCCTCGCGCCATCCGATGCCTCAGTGCTGTTTACGCTCGCACCGGCCGTACTCTTGGGTATTTCAGCCACCGTGCTGTGGCTCGTTCCAACGGTATTCGCGACGGATCGGGCCGCGATCGATATCATCTCCATTGCCTTGATGCTTGCACTGGGCCGCTTTCTACTTGTCCTCGCAGCCCTCGATTGCCGTTCGGCGTTTACGGCAATGGCGGCGACGCGCGAAGTCACGTTTGCCGCGCTCACCGAGGCCCCGATGATTCTTGCGCTTGTCAGCGCCTCGCTTGCTCATCCAACTCCGCTGGCCGAGACGCTCGCAGCCGGCGCTTTGATACTCGTTATGTTAGCGGAAACCGCGCGAATTCCAATCGACAATCAAGAGACGCACTATGAACTCACCATGATTCATGAGGGCCTGCTCTTGGAATACTCGGGCTGGCAACTCGCGCTGGTGCAACTGTCGGCGTACGTGCGACAACTTGCGTTCTTCATTTTGATTGCATCGCTGCTTCCCGGCGATGGCATCGTCAAAATCGCGTGGATACTTGGGCTCGTGGTGACCATTCCGGTGGTGGAGCGGATCTTACCGAAATTGCGGCTCTTTGAAGTGCCGGGACTCTTTACGACGGCCACGCTGTTGGCTTTTGCGGCCATCGGCTTACGTATCGTCGGAGTAATCGCATGGTAACCCTCGGTATTCTGATTACCTGCTCAATGCTCGTGATCATCTCAGACGTGCGCGTTGCGGTGGTGGGATATGTGGCCTTTACCGCGATGATCATCGTCTTGCTTGCACATCATGAATCCGGTGCAACGGCCATCACGCTGTTGGCGCTCATTGCGTTTGCAAAGTTGCTCGTCGGCCCTGCGGCACTCGTGTTTGTGACGTTGCGTTATCGGCTTCCATGGAATCTTTTGCCGTCGGCAAATCTTCCGTTGCGAATAGTCACCGTGGTGGCGATGGCCTTCATTGCGCACGCTATCGGCCGGATGGATGCGTTTGCGCCTATACATCAGGCGAGCATCGTCTTTTTCGCGCTTTTTGCCAGTGTCGCGACCGTCGTTCTGCACCGGAGTCTTCTCGCGCATATCATGGGCCTCTTGATGCTCGGAGGAGCAATTACGCTCGCCGGCGCGAGTTTTGCGCCGAGCCTCCCAGGAGCCGTCGAACTCGCCGACACCTTCGATATCATTATGACGACGTTTGTTGCCCTCGGCGTGGTGCGGGCGCTTCTCGCGCATGATCCCCGCGTCACCATTACCGCTCTGCGAGATTTACGCGGATGACGTTGCTACTCATCGCAGCAATACTTGCGCCGATTCTTACCGCACTTTTTGCCGCACTGTTTAGTAATCAGTCGTTTCGTCGCATACTTCGCGTGGTCTTGAGTATCGTGTGCGTTGCACTGGCGGTCTCGGTGGTGCCGCAACTCGATCATCTTTCCGCCATTTTCATGCTGCTTGTTTCGGTGTTGAGCGCGCTGGCGACGATATTCTCAGCGGGAATTTTCCCCGGCACGGATGACGGGCGAACGTTCGTCTGGTCGAGCCGTCCGACGTATTTCATTCTGATCGGAATGTTTTGGAGTTCGATGTTGCTCGCTGTGACGAGTACTTCGTTCATCGGTATTTGGATCGGCATCTCATCGACGACGATTGCCACGACGTTTCTCGTCGGGTTTAGCGGTGCGAAAGCGTCGCTTGAAGCAGCCTGGAAATATTTGATGCTTTGTAGTTTCGGATTGGCATTTGCGCTTTTGGGTCTCTTGCTTGTTGGTCGCGCGGCCATTGAAGCGGGGTTACTCCCGAATCTCGCACTTTCGTGGTCGGCTCTCGCCGTACACGCGCAGGCGCTCAATCCATCGCTTATGCGCGCCGGACTCTTGCTGATGCTCGTTGGATTCGGCACCAAGGCCGGCCTCGTGCCGATGCATGCATGGCTGCCCGATGCGCACTCGAAGGCTCCGGCGCCGGTCAGTGCATTGCTCTCCGGATTGCTCGTCTCATGCGCGCTCTATGCGCTCATTCGAACGCAGGCCGTTGCCGCACAATCGGCGCCGCAACTCTTTAACACGACGATGCTTGTTATCGGCGGTCTCACCATCCTCGTTGCGGCAATGCTCATGCTGGCGCAAAGCGATATGAAGCGCTTGCTTTCTTATTCAACGATTGAACATGCGGGTTTGGTGGCAATCGCGTTAGGCATTGCAACACCGCTGGCCTCGGTCGCAGCGCTGCTCCACATTCTCAATCACGCATTCGTGAAATCGGCGGCCTTCTTAAGCGTCGGCCTAGTGCAGCACGAACAGGGCTCGACGACAATTGCACGCTGGCACGGGCTGTGGCACGCGCGTAGCGGGCGACTTTTTTTGCTTTCGCTCATTGGGCTTGCCGGCTTGCCGCCGCTTGGGTTATTCCTCTCCGAGTTGCTCATCATTTTTGCCGCGGTCAATGCGCATGCGTGGCTGGCCCTAGCCATTGCGCTGACGGGATTGTTGCTAGCCTTTGCCGCTCTGGCGCGATGCGCGATTGAAACAGAATCGGGAACGCAGACTGCTAGCGCGATGAAAACGTCGCGTTTGGCGATGTTTGCCGCCAGCGGCGCGGCTATCGGCGCCATCGTCATTGCGCTGCTCCCGCTTTTTGGTGTGCGCTGATGCCGCTTCGTGCGATGCAACGTGATGGTCGTCTTCTCGGGGCGTTTGCCGATGCAGAGCGTCGCCACTATCTTGGCCTTGTCGATGGTGCGATCAGGGATGTGCAGCTTTCGCGTGATGGCCAATCGATGGCCGCGGAGTTTCCAATGCTCGCTATCGACGAACGTGAAATGGTCGAGCAGTATGGTATTTCGCTTGACGGATTGCCGAAAGATCTCGTCGTCGAAGGCCGAGGATTGACAACCTTCGTTGTCGGTCCGGTTCATGCTGGAATCATCGAGCCGGGGCGCTTTACCTTTCATAGCGGTGGTGAAAGCATCGTGCATCTGGAAGCGCAATTCGGTTTCTCGCATCGCGGGGTAGAATCGTTCTTAGAGGGGCGCGATGCCGTGGCTTCGGCATGGCATGTAGCTCGCATTTGCGGCGGATGTAGCGTTGCGCGATCGTGGTCGTATGCACGTGTGCTCGAATCCTTTCATGCACTCGCCATTGATGAGGCGTCGGAGTTTGCGCGCATGATCTGTGCGGAACTCGAGCGTGCCTACAATCATATATTCGATCTCGGCGTCGCCGCTGCCGGCGCGGGCTACGGCTTCGGCCTGACGCGAGCCTTGGAACTAAAAGAGCGCTTTGCCCGGATCAATGCGCGGGCTTTCGGGCACCGCTATCTTTTCGATGCCGTCCTGCCGGGTGGAATTCGCGCGGAAAGTCTTAATGATCGCCGAGCGTTACGCTCCGATCTGCGCGCATTGCGCGATGATGTGGAGAAATTTGCCGAGCAGTTATTTGGGCATCACGAATTGATGAGTCGTTTTTCGCGCGCGGGGGTGTTGCCGTATGAGACGGCTGTGGCGTTTGGCGCCGTCGGCCCCGCACTGCGTGCGTCGGGTGGGACGTTTGATGTGCGTTGCGATGCATCATATGGTCGATACGCACAGATCAGTCCGATTCGCGCTACAGCGCATGACGGCGATGTTGCTTCGCGCGTCCGCGTCAAATACGATGAACTTCGAGAATCCATGCGTTTAATCGACGTTGCCTTTGATGAATTAGGAGATCGGCCGATACCGTTGCCGCAACACGTGCGCGCAATAGCGGGCGATGGCAGCGCAATGACCGAAGGGCCACGGGGAGCCGAGATCCTATCCTTGCGCACAGACCAACAGGGCAGAGTGCAACGACTGCACGTTATTTCCGCATCGTATCGAAACTGGCCGCTGGTAACGCGTGCGATGGAAGGCAATATTGTTCCCGATTTTCCGCTGGTGAATAAAAGTTTTAATTTATGCTATGCCTGCGGAGATCGGTAATGCCGGGCAAACCATTTGACGTCTCTCTCGGCATCCGGCATCTCGTTTGCGGAAGTTGTAATGGCTGCGAACATGAGGTAAATGCTCTTGGAGCGCCGCAATACGATAGCACGCAGTACGGATATGATATTGTTGCATCGCCTCGTCACGCGGATGTGCTTACCGTGACAGGCCCGATGACGGAAGCAATGCGCGATCCGGCTTTGGCCACACGGGATGCAATGGCCGAGCCGCGTATTGTTGTCGCCGTTGGCGATTGTGCCATCGGCACCGGTGCGTGGTGCAACGCCGGCTCAGCAGGCGCCGGCGCCGGCGGTGAACTCGATGCAGAGGTACATGTGCCCGGGTGCCCGCCCACGCCCGATGCGATTATTCGGGGGTTGCATGAAGCCGCACGGCTACTCGATCTGCGCGCGGGGCGAAAGCGCTAGCCACATTCCGGCGATAACGAGTGCGCCGCCGATAAATTCGCGGGCGCTGCCTTGCTCGCCACCAAAAAGAATTCCAACAATCACGGCAATTACCGGAATGATGAGTGAGGAAAGGCCTACTTTCCAGACTTCAATGCGTTGCAACAGCCAAAAATTCAGGAAGAATGCAACCCCGCTTCCGGCCAATGCGAGATACAAGACGGATGCAATACTTGACGGTGCGAGCGCATCGTGTAGCGTCGGATGTTCGGCCGGAATGCCAATCGTTGTCATAATGATGCCGGCGATGAGCATTGCCGGTGGTAGCGTTCGCAATGGATCGTGATGCGAATGCCGCTTTGCATACACGTTCGCAAATGCCGATGATGCCGCCGCTCCGATCACGGCGAGAGCGGCCAAAGGGGATGCTTGAATTTGCGAGGTGAGTGAGATCACACCCACGCCGAGAAAACCGATGACTGTGCCTATCCAAATCCTCGGCGTCGTTTTTTCATGCGCCAATGCGGCGAAAGCGAACACAAAAAATGGCAGTGTTCCGAAGAGGACCGAAACGAGGCCGGAATCCAAACGTGTTTCCGAATAATACGTGAGTAAGTAATTTAGCCCGAAGAGAAACACTGCCAACGCGAGCACGAGCTTCCACGGAAACGCCTCGCGACTTCGCGGACGAAAGAGCGCGACGCTGTAGAGTGCAATTCCGGCCACGATGAAGCGAACGCCCGCGCCGGAAATCGGTGGAAGACTATGCAGACTCACGCGAATTGCGAGCCACGTAGTTCCCCAAATTGCGCACATGAGGATATACGCGCCAAGAGTGAGTAAGCGACGAATGGGCATAGAGGGCGTGATTCGCGCATTGCGATTCACGCCCCCCGACCTGGATGGCTTCGCTTATGTTATGCTGAGTATTACGGAGTGATTCTCCCGATTTTTCCGTCGGATTCGGTGAACCAAAGGTTACCATCCGGACCCACACAGATTGCAGATGAGCCGGCTCCCGGCGTCATTCCGGTTGAGAATTCGGTCACGACTCCAGCTGTGGTGATCATGCCAATACTATTGGCAGAGTATTCCGTGAACCACAAATTCCCGTCCGGGCCCGGCGTGATTGGGCCTAGGCCCGCGTTTGCGTGAATTCCAGTTGAGAACTCGGTCACCACCCCTGAAGGCGTGATGCGCCCGATTCTGTTGCCGATGGATTCCGTAAACCAGAGATTGCCATCGGGTCCGGCGGTGATCCCCGTTGGTCCGGACGATGGGCTGATACCGGCAGAAAATTCGGTGATGACGCCGGAGTAGGTAATGCGCCCGATGCGGTTGCCCGAATATTCTGTGAACCAAAGATTGCCGTCGGGACCTCGCGTGATGCCGCTCGGGCTTGCGCCCGGTGTTATACCGGAGGAGAACTCCGTGATCGTTCCGGTGGGAGAAATGACTCCGATACGATTAGCGCTGAATTCGGTAAACCACAGGTTGTTATCAATGCCCGAGGTGATAGATGCGGGTCCTGCGCTTGGCGAGAGTCCGCTAGAGAACTCCGTCACCGTACCGGTGCGCGTGATGCGAGCGATTTGGTTACCGCTGAATTCCGTAAACCAGAGATTGCCGTCAGCTGCCTCAGTGATCTGATTTGGAGCTGCTCCCGACGTGATGCCAGTTGCATATTCGGTGACCGACCCGGTCGGCGTGATGCGGCCAATGCGATTGCCTGAATATTCCGTAAACCAGAGGTTGCCATCCGGGCCTAAGTCGATGCCGGTTGGGTTTGCGCCCGGTGTTATACCGGCGGAGAACTCGGTGATACTTCCCGCCGCAGGCGTCGGGCTTGCGCTTGGCGTCGGCATGCCGGACGGCGGCGTTGCCGTGCCGGCGGGAAGGGTATAAAACGCGATCGTAGATGTTCCGGTCGGAAGGACGTAGGCGCCGCCGGAGCCGCTTCCTCCGCCGCCGAGGGGCGCCGTATAGGTGACGCTGTTTGTTGCCGCGTTGTATACGCCGGCGAGGGCGTTTTCTTGCCAAACGGTTGTTCCCGCTTGGAGAAACGCAAGTTGAAACTCGACGCTGCTCCCGACGAACCCGGTCGGCATTCCAAACGTGAATGTTGGTGGCGACGGATACGTATAGGGTGCTGTCACCGTCAGCGTTTCGACAAAAAAGACCGTGCCGCCGAAGCTGAGCGTGTGGCGCGCAGTACTGAGCGCCGGTAATCCGCTTGGTAGTGTCGTGAACGACTGAGCCTGCATCGACCCGGAACTTCCCCCCGCGGGCAAGGTCATCGAAAGTGTATATCCGGCCAGTGGGGGCAAAGCGACCGATCCGCCGCCGGATGGAATCGTGATCGACTGCGGCGCCGATTGCGTGGCCGCCGGAGTCGCCGAAGGGACTGGCGTCGGCGTCGTGGATGCCCCAGGCGGGAGCGATGTCGTCCCGCCGCCACCGCCGCCTCCGCATGCGGAGACGGTCAGCGTTAGGGCGAGGAGAAGGCCTGTGCGAAATGTGATGCTCATGGTCGTAGCCTATCGGGGCGCAACGACGACCGCATCCGTACCAGTACGGATACGAGAAGTAAAGCATCACCGAAGTACGAATGCGTTACTCGATGGAGAGGCTCGGCGCGTATCCTGATATCGCGTTCATTGGGCGAACCGATGAGCGCGCGGCGCTAGCTGATGCCTTTTTTCAGGACCGTCGCGGTTGTCGAATCGTGCTGCTGATCGGCGAATCGGGTATCGGGAAGACACGTTTCTTTCAGGAGACCATTCCGGAGTTTGCCGCCTCGGGGGCCGTTGTCTTTGTCGGTTCCGCCCTCGATTTTGTCAGCGAACCATTTGCGGTATTGCGAGACGCACTTCGCGTTGATGCGCAAACGCCGGTTAACTTGCAAGGTTTTCTTGTCCATCTTTTGACCCTCCTCAGTGCGTTTTCCGAAATGACGTTGGATTCGGATCGCCTGCGACGCGAACGGATGAAACGCTTTGCCGATGTCGTCGAGGCGTTTGAAGCTCTCTGCAACGAGGCGTCGATCGTCATGGTCCTTGAGGATATACATTGGGCAGATAGTGCAACGCTTGAGCTTCTTCGTCATATGCAGCGAAAAATGCGAACCGGGCGGTTACTTATTGTCGCATCCGTACGATCCGAAGTTCTTGCGCAGGCCGGTGAATGTGCGGCCAATATCGCTAAACTGCTACGCGAAGGTGCCGAACGCATCGATTTACTGCCGTTTGACCCCGCCGAAGTACAGGCATTTTTCTCTGCAGTCCCGGCATCCGATCATCTCGACCCTGCTCGACGGTCGCGCATCGAACAACTCGCTGAAGGGCGCCCGTTGTATTTGCGTGAGATGATTCGATCATCGAACGTTTCTCCGTCTGATATCCCTTCGACATTACGAGCAATCGTTTTAGAGCGCTTGCCGCGCTTTTCCGACGACGAGCGGCAAGTGCTTTTTTATGCAGCAACGCTTGGGCGACAATTTGATGCATCGCTTTTAAGTTCGCTCGTCGAAGTTTCAAAAGAAGTCGTCATCTCAGCGCTTCGATCCGCTGTTCAGGTCGGCATTCTT
Source organism: bacterium (assembly GCA_021778415.1). Taxonomy (GTDB): domain Bacteria; phylum Vulcanimicrobiota; class Vulcanimicrobiia; order Vulcanimicrobiales; family Vulcanimicrobiaceae; genus JAJYCL01. The sequence goes on from JAJYCL010000022.1 coordinate 18,918, forward strand.
GCCGAACTCGGTGCTCCACGTGGGCAATTTACTTTTACGCATGCGCTCGTTCGAGACGTTATTTATAACGATCTTCCAGCGATACTTGCAAAGGATGTTCATAAACGAGTTGCCATCGCGCTACATGCCGAGAATCTCGACCACATGCAGGGGGAAATCGCCTATCATGCATGGGCTGGAGGTTTGCGTGATCTCGCGATGCAAGCGAATTTGCGTTGTGCACGCCGTGCGATGCAGTTGCATACCTATACGGAAGCGGCCACGCTTTTCACGCGTTCTCTCGAGTGCACTGAAGAAACCGCACCCGAATTCGTTCCCAATGCAATTGCGCTATGCCGCCTTCGTTTCGTTTTGGGTGATGCGCACGAATCGCGCCTATGGGGTGAACGGGCTATCGCTGTCATGCGCGATGCGCCGGAATCGCGAGACCTCGCCTACGTAATTTTGGTGCTCGCCGGATTTTATGCAACCGATGGAAAAAGCGAGCTTGCCGTTAGTTATATTGATCGGGCCATGGGAATCGCACGCGCAATCCACGACGAGAAGCTTGAACGAGAAGCATACATTTCGCGCGGCTCGCTCCATGCTCTGTTTGGTGAGAATTCGGAAGCCTTACGTGCATTTGAGGATGCCGGTCGCTACGATGACGACACAGATATACGGTTCACGACGAGATTTCATCTCTACCGAGCGATGGCTAGAGCGAACGATGGGCAGATTGATGGCGCTTTGCACGATTATGCGAGGGCAACTCATTATGCCGAAGAAGCCGAGGAACCGGATTGGATCGCATCGTGCCTGTGTAATTGGGGTAGCCGTACATGCGCTATCGGTGATTTAGAGACGAGCGAAGGTCTTTATCGGCGGGCGTTGGCGATTTCGCGCGAAAACGATCTCGCATTTTGCCGTGGCTTGGCGTCTGCCGGCTTGGCGTTTGTCTGCCTGCTTCTTGGAAATCTGGCGGAGGCAAACGAACTGCTTCATTCCGAGGTGACAAAGTCAACAACGTTCATCGCGCGCGTCTATGCAAATGCCGTTGCACTGCACCTTGCAATACTGAACGGGACCGATGCCTCGATTGCCGAGCTCATCGACGATGGCCTCAAGGACGAGGTTTTTGCCTCGAATCAATCACAGCTCATCGGCGTTTGGGCAGGAGCTGTGGCATCGGCCTACGCCGAACTGGGGAATTTCCAAGCTTGCGACGAGCTTTGTTCCAGCGCAATCGAGGCGATGGAGAGCATCGAATCGGCAGTATGGCTGTGCAATACCGTCGCTTCGCGGGCAACAAAACCAGAGACGATAGAGCGCGCTCGGCACCTTCTCGAACGTGCTGCTTCTGTCGATCGCGATATGGCTTCTAAGGTCACGTTTGAATTTTTTTGTGCCGGAGTCTTGGCGCGAAACCGACGTGCGCGGGATGCCAAGAATCTCGCATCGGTTGCAGCCGGACATTTCGCCGAGCTTAGTTGGCCTATTCATCGTGCACTTGCCTTAGAGCTTGCAGGCCAGTCGGATGAAGCGTTAGCAATCTATCGTTCGATCAATGCGACGCGATGTGTTACGCGTATTGAACGCATTAATAAAAAATTCCGCGGGCGGAGCGGGCCTCTAACCGGTCGCGAAATGCAGATTGCCCGTCATATAGCTAGTGGAATGTCTAATGCCGAAATTTCACGATCTCTCAACATAAGCGAGCGGACCGTCGAGTCGCATGTTGCATCAATTTTCGCTCGCCTTAATGTTCGAACTCGCGCGCAAGTCGCTGCCCATATTGCCAGAACGAACGTTGAAATTTCTCCGCCGTTGAACGCGCCACCAAAAAGTCGACTGGCCGTATCTGCGGCGACGCGCGGGCGCGAACTTGTTCGGGCCGTCGCGTTGCTGTTGTCCTCGGATGCCGATTTGGCTCGCCTGTATCCTCAAGTGGGAACACTTTTGGCAGGGTACATCGACGCACAAACGGTGCTTATTGCGACCGGAACGGAAGAAAAATTACAGTGCGATTATCTGCGATTGGATGGCATCGACGGCTTGCCTGAATCGCGTGATATTCCAGAAAATTCAACAACTGCTCGTGTTATGAGAACATGCGAAAGCGTCGTTTACGCAAGCGCGCGCGAATGGCCGACGCGTAAACTTTTTACTGTTGACGGCCGAAAGAGCCCTCCGCAATCCGGTCTCTTTGTGCCGATTCAATTCGGAGGTCGAAGCGTCGGAGTTTTAAGCGTGCAATCAAACATACGCGACGCCTACACGGCGGATGATCTCAGCATCCTAGAGACGTGTGCGCTCTATATCGGATCGCGCCTGGCCACGCAGCGTCGCGCTGAGGAGAGTGAACGCTTTGAGCATCTTGCGCATACCGATTCGTTAACGGGATTGCCGAATCGACGTCTGTTTGAAGAGGCATTGGAACGCGAGTGGTCGCGCGCGTCGCGCTCCGGAGAGCCTGTGTCGATTGCGATGGTCGATATCGATCATTTCAAATCGTTTAACGATACATACGGGCACCTCGCCGGAGACTCGGCACTTTGCCAAGTCGCGGCGTCGTTTCGGACGGTGGTCGAACGCGCCAGCGATATTGTCGCACGTTTCGGTGGCGAAGAGTTTGTCGTTCTTTTACCGGGGACGGACGTCGCCGGGACCTTGAAACTCGCACAGCGGCTCAGGTTTGCCGTGCAGGATCTGGGCATTCCACATGCCGCCTCGACGTTCGGGGTATTGACGGTTTCCATCGGATTTTATACGGTGCATCATGTTCGCGATGTCGAATCATCGGTTGCCATCCAGTGTGCCGATCAATCGCTGTATCGTGCTAAGGAAGCTGGCCGCAACTGCGTCGACATGACTACTTTTCATGACATCTAGGAGGCTCAATCATGTTCCGTTCGATACTCGTTTCCGTGTTGGCGCTGACGTTCGTGCTCGCGCCTGCTCAATCGGCCCAAAAAACAACGCCGAAGCCCATTGCGGGAGGCGCTAACCAGGCGGCCGGAATAACCGGCAAGCTGGGGGCAACGCTCTTTAACGGGAAAATCCGGATTCGCGCAACGAAACTTCGCGCGGGAACATCGAGCGACAGCGTGAAGGCGACGAATCCCGGTGAGAAGGTCGTCTATTTTTCGTGCATCGTTTCCAATGGCACGCACGGAACGCGCATTGGGTATCTTTCGGCATCGCTTGTGGATCGCGATGGCATTGTTTTGAATTCGGATGGCGGGCCTCTCGAATCAAATTATAATTTACCGCCCGGGGGAGCTGCGCGCCAAACGTTCGGCTTTATTCTCAAACCAGGTTTCACTCCGGTGAAAATTTTGGTGAGCGAGCTTGCCAACGGAAAGCAACCCGTTTTCCGCATACTGCTTAAGCCGAAGGACATTCCGTAGACACACGTCATTATTTTATCGCGAATGAACACCAATGCTCGAATATTTTACCGATGGAGGGTCTTATGAAAATGCGACCATTACTGCTTATCATCCCACTGCTATTCGCTAGCGTAACATTGGCAAGCGCCGCGCCGATCGCTCCATTAGGAACACCGGAACCCGTCGCCGCGCTCCGTGTCGCACTTGCGTGTTCTGGCCTCGCCAAGGGTATCGTGCAAATTGTGGCTTACGTCCCTACACCTTCGCAGCTCGCAACTGTCGACGTTTCAAGCCCAAACGTCGGTGGAGCGCTCATGCTTCTTGCCCATGAGTCTAGCGGATGGAAATGCCTTGGACGAGGAAACACGAACCCGCTCGTGTTTCGCGGGCCAACCTTGACCCAACTTGCGAAAAAATATAATCCCCGGATCCCGCCGGCCGTCATCACCAAACTCGTCCATATTACACCAAAATCCTATGGCAGATCGGCACCATATTTAGTCCATAGCACAACGGTTATCCATTGACGGATGATCTCACAAAAAAATAGGGGAGACGTTTTTTTTTGCGCCGCGCATACCCATTGCTCGAAGCAGCGCCTCAAACTCATTACTTCAGCGCGGGATAGTCCCATCGGTCGCCCAACCAAACAAACGAGCTGCCAACTTTTGTCGCCGGTGATTAAAAATTCAAAATAATTTAGGGAACGATCTTCCCGATGGCATTTCCGCTTTTTTCCGTAAACCAGATTCCGTTGGGCGCATTTGCAATTCCTGATGGTGCGCTGTTTGCAGTCGGAATGGAAAATTCGGTTATTGCTCCCATCGGTGTGATGCGCCCGATTGCATCCGGACCACTGCTGCCAGTTTGGGTAAACCAAAGATCGCCATCGGCTTCATTAAACGTGATGTGATGCGGGTTTCCGCCGCTTGGGGGAATTGCGTACGTAGCGATGACCGTCCCCGCAGTCGTCATCGTCTCGATGTGATCGGAGTCGAGTTCCGTAAACCAGAGCGTGCCCGTACTCGCGTCAGAAGTAATGCCCCACGGCCCTTCCAGCGGAAGTGTCGTGGGAAACTCGGTGATGCTACCGGCTGGTGTGATGCGACCGATTTTGCTACTCGCGTATTCCGTGAACCAGAGATTCCCATCGGGGCCGGTGGTAATGGATTCTGGTTGAGCATTCATCGTTGGGATGTGGAATTCGGTTATGCTGCCGGAAGTGCTTATGCGCCCGATGTTGTTTGCATCGGACTCGGTGAACCAAAGTGCCTGATCGGGGCCCTTCGTGATGCTGGAGAGATTACTGTTTGCAGTAGGAACGGAAAAATTTGTTCCTAGGCCATTCGTCGCCATCCGAGTTATTTGATTTGTCCCTTGGCATGTATACCAGATATTCCCATCCGGCCCGGTTGCAATCCCAACTGGGGCACAACCCGGCATCGCATAAAACTGGGTCATTCGGCTCGTGATCGGATCGAGTCGTCCAACTTGATCGATGGCGTTTTCGGTGAACCACATTGCGCCGTCGGGCCCGAGCGTAATGCGCTCAGGGGAGCTCAGTGGCGGCAGGCTCCCGTACTCAGTGATCGACCCTGCCGATAAGGGAGGGGCCGCGCTCGTTCGTGCGACGGGCGTGGGATTGGATACCGTAAGTGATCCGCCTCCAGCGCACGCTGTTAAAAGAGAGATCAACATTCCGAGTTGAAAGCAGCGAACGGTTGATAGCATCCGTTGACGATACGAATATCGGCAACGTTGTGCATCCGTGTCAGTACGGAACTACATCCGGAAGATACCGAAGCGCGTCGGCGGTTGCGGTGCGTGCGCCGCGGCATCGAGACCCATGGCGAGGACGCGGCGGGTGTCGAGCGGATCGATAATACCGTCGTCCCAGATGCGGGCCGTGGAATAATAGGGATTACCTTCAGCTTCGTATTTTGCCAGAATCGGTGCTTCGAATGCGGCCTTTTGCTCCGGTGACATCTCGCCCTTAACGGTTGAAAGGACGCTTGCGGCTTGCGGTCCACCCATGACACTGATACGCGCATTCGGCCACATCCACAGCTGCCGTGGAGAATACGCGCGACCGCACATACCATAATTTCCAGCACCGAAGCTTCCGCCGATGACGACGGTGAATTTCGGCACTTCCGCGCATGCGACGGCCATGACCAGCTTGGCGCCGTCTTTTGCAATGCCGCCATTCTCGTATTCTTTGCCGACCATAAACCCGGTAATGTTCTGCAAAAAGAGAATCGGAGTGCCGCGTTGCGCGCAGAGTTCGATGAAGTGCGCGCCTTTGAGAGCCGATTCGGAAAAAAGAATACCGTTATTGGCGAGGATGCCGATTGGGTGGCCCTCGATGTACGCAAAACCGCAGATCAGCGTCGTGCCATAGCGAGCCTTAAACTCGTGGAATTCGCTTGCATCGACGAGGCGGGCGATCACTTCACGCACATCATAGCCGATTCGGCTATCACTCGGAATGATACCGTATATTTCTGCCGGATCGTAGGCTGGATCTCGCGCTTCGCGGGAGTCCCAGGCAAGCGGATGCTCGCGATGAAGATTGGCTACGATTTCGCGCACGATGCCCAACGCATGTTCGTCGTTTTCCGCAAAATGATCGGCGACGCCCGAGATGCGTGTGTGCACATCCGCGCCGCCGAGTTCTTCGGCGGTGACGATTTCGCCGGTTGCAGCTTTTACTAGCGGCGGGCCGCCCAAGAAAATCGTGCCGTTTCCTTTGACAATCACCGTTTCATCGCTCATCGCCGGGACGTAGGCCCCACCTGCAGTGCATGAACCCATCACGGCGGCGATCTGTGGAATCTGCTTGCTCGACATGCGTGCTTGATTATAGAAAATTCGACCGAAGTGATCGCGATCCGGAAAGACATCGGCCTGCAGCGGCAAGAATGCGCCGCCGGAATCGACGAGATAAATGCACGGAAGGTGATTTTGCTCTGCGATCTCTTGGGCGCGAAGATGCTTTTTGACCGTCATCGGCAGGTACGTGCCGCCCTTCACCGTGGCATCGTTGGCGACGATCACGCAATGTTGTCCTTCAACGATTCCGATGCCGGTGATAACGCCGGCGCTCGGCGCTCCGTCATCGTACATGCCGTTGGCTGCGAGCGCGGAAAATTCCAGAAAATCACTTCCGGGATCGACAAGTCGATCGATGCGATCACGTGCGGTCAGTTTGCCACGTTTACGATGTTTGGCCGTGGCGTCGTCGCCGCCGCCTGCCCGAGCCGTGCGCAAGCGTGCGCGAAGGTCGGCAACTTGGCTTTCTAAACGCTCTGCGTTTCGAGAAAAATCGGGGCTGGTGCGATCGATGCGTGATTGTAGCTGACTCATTCCTGCCTCGTTTCGCCGCGTAGCGCCAGCCTCCGTCCCCGGCTTAAGGGGAGGTTAGAGTCGCTGGCGATTTGCACCACGATGGATGGCGGCGCGTTACACTCGTAACGTCACCGATACTTCTGCAAAAAGGGATACGCAACAATGGTTTCCGGATTGCTTCGGCCCGCTGGGCACCTTGATCTTACTTCGGCACTCGCGCCGTATGGCGGGCCGTGGAACGAGCGACAAGCTGCTCACCTTCTTCGCCGGGCGGGATTCGGCGCATCGCCGGCGATGATTCGCGACGCCGCGGCACTATCGATGAACGATGCGGTCACGACGTTGTTGCGAATGCCGCCAGCCGATCAGGCCGGTCGCCCGGAGATTGCCGATGTGCGCGAAGCTATCGTGCAAGCACGCATGCAATACGGCAAAAACGGTAGTAATGATCCCGTCGCATTAAAGGCGGCGATTCAGGGTTTGCGACGTCAGGAATTTCGTTCGATCCTTGGGATGCAGTTGTGGTGGCTCAATCGCATGTTAAACACCCCGGCACCGCTGCAAGAGAAAATGACGTTCCTGCTCTCGGGGCATTTCACGACGGCGGCGTTGCAAAAGGGCGTCACTCCCGAAATGGTTTTCAACCAAAATCAACTCTTTCGCCGTTATGCGTTGGGGAATCTTCACGATCTGACACTCGCTGTGAGCCGCGATCCTGCGATGCTCATCTATCTCGATAATGCTCGCAGTGCAAAACAGCACCCGAATGAAAATTACGCCCGCGAGTTAATGGAACTTTTTACGCTTGGAATCGGCAACTATTCCGAGGAGGACGTCCGTCAATCAGCGCGCGCATTTACCGGTTGGTCCGTCGATTATCGCTCCGGACAATTTCTGTACCGTCGATTTATCCATGATAACGGCAGCAAAATGTTTCTTGGGCAGACGGGGAATTTCGACGGCACCGATATTGTTCGGATTATCTACGATCAGCCGGCGTGCGCACGGCAGTGGGCAAGTACGCTGCTCAATAGCTTTGTCTATAACAATCCCGAACCGCAATTAATCGATGCGCTGGCAGCCGAATTGCGCAGGCATCGGTACGAGTTGGCGCCGGTGATGTCGACGCTGTTGCGGAGCAACGTCTTTCATTCATCGCGCGCGTACCGATCATTGGTGAAGAGCCCGGTCGAATTCGTTGTCGGCTCATACGCCGCTTTGGGACTCTCAACGATCGATATGCGCGCTTTGGGTGCGTTGCGGCAAATGGGGCAAGTGCTGTTCTATCCGCCAAACGTGGCGGGCTGGCCACCGGGGTCGAATTGGGTGACGAGCGAGATGTTGATAGCGCGCGAAAATTTCCTCGCCGGTTTGGTGAACTCACCGCTGATGCGTCAGTCCACCTGGATGGGCCAAATTCCGATGCGTGCCGATGGGGCCACAAAAATGCTTGTCGATGAACTGCTCGGCGGCGATGCGTCTGCGCTCTCGTATGCGCAACTCTCGCAATATCTCGACGGTGCGAGTAAGGCCGCGTTAGGCGGACTGTCGCCGGAAAATTATGAGACCCGCGTGCGAGGCGGCGCGTATCTTACTATGGCCATGCCCGCTTATCAGCTAGCATAAGGAGTCGATGCAATCATGAAACGTGGAAATTTTCTTCTTGGGGCTGTATCCGGGCTCGCCGTTGTTGCCTCGACTGAGCATCTCTTCGCGCGTGCGTTGGCTCAAGCGCCTTTACCGGGATTGCCGGGCGGTGAGAACCGCGTGTTGGTGCTCATCAATTTGCAAGGCGGGAACGATGGATTAAATTGCATTGTGCCGCATGGCGACGCTGCTTACTATCAGGTGCGCCCGAATCTTGCGATTCCTCGCAACGACGTTCTAGGCTTAGATGCACATGTCGGCATGAACCCGCAGATGCGGTCGCTCAAAGCTATGTATGATGCGGGATTGGTCGCGGTGGTGCAAGGCGTCGGGTATCCGAAGCCCAATCATTCGCATTTTCGCTCCACGGAGATTTGGCAGACCGCTGCGCCCGATACCTACGAGCATACCGGTTGGTTGGGGCGGTATCTCGATGACGCGCAACTTCCCAAGGGATTGTTCAACGGCGTTTCGCTTTCGCCGGTGCTCCCCGAAGTGCTTGTCGCCGAACGAAACGATGTTCCGGCAATCGCTCAACTCGCCGGATATGGCCTCTATAGCGATCGCAATGCCGTAACGCGGACGGCGCTGACGCGATTGGTCCACGACGGACGCATGCCATTCTCCTCACCGTATCTTAGCCATATCGCCGAAGTGGAAAGCGATGCTCAACGTGGCTCGCAAGAACTCCCGGCGTTGGTGCGCGGCTATAAAACCGATGCAAGTTATCCGGCGACACCGCTGGGACGTAGTCTTGCTCTCGCGGCACAAATGATCGGTAGTGCGAACGTGGGTACGCGCGTCATCTATATTCCGCACGGATCCTTCGATACGCATGTCTCACAAAAGGGCACCCAGGATCGTTTGTTGGGGCAATTCAGCGATGCGATGAAAGCATTCTATGAAGATCTTGCAGCGCACGGAAACGACAAACGCGTGTTGACCATGACATTCTCGGAATTCGGTCGTCGCATCGCGCAAAATGCCTCGGCCGGAACCGATCACGGTGAGGCTTCACCGCTGTTTCTTATCGGTGGCGGTGTGAAGGGCGGTCTCTACGGGAATTATCCGAATCTCGACATCAATGCAAATATGGGAAATCTCGCATACACAACCGATTTTCGTAGCGTGTATGCAACGGTGCTAGAGCGCTGGCTAGGCCGGCCCTCCGAAGCGATCCTGCGCGGTCGCTATCCTACGATGGGGGCGATCTCGGGATAAACGACGTTATCCGTGCAAGCACGGATGCTCCCAGTGCAAGCGACATGCTAGGTTGAGCCTGTGAAAAGACCAGTGATCATGAGCGCGTTCGCATTGCTCGTTGCCTGCGGTGGGGGCGGCTCGGCGATTCGCTCCGCACCGAGTGTCGTTTTGCCTCCGCCGACGGCACCTCCGGTGAATGCAACTCCGGCACCAACGGGTCAGTCGCCACCACACATTGGGGGATGCTCCATTTTCCCGGCAGATAATTCCTGGAACCAGGATATTTCGAGATTTCCCGTCGATCCGAAATCCTCGGCCTACCTTGCCTCGATGAACGCATCCACGACAAATCTTCATCCTGATTTCGGGAGCGATCCGACGTACGGAATCCCTTTCGTCGTCGTTCCGCCGACGCAACCGCTTGTCTCATTGCAGTTTCTTTACGCCGACCAAAGCGATCCGGGGCCATATCCGATTCCGGCAAACGCGCCCATCGAGTATGGTAATGATCATCATATTCTCGTCGTACAAAGCGGCACGTGCATGTTGTATGAACTCTATCATGCAACGTTTATCGGTCCTGGTTGGGATGCCGATTCGGGAGCGATATTCAATCTGAATTCGGATGCGTTGCGTCCCGATTATTGGACATCTGCCGACGCGGCGGGCCTTCCGATTCTTCCCGGGCTTGCTCGTTTTGACGAAGTGCAGAGCGGTGTGATCACTCATGCGCTTCGTTTTACCGTGCAAGCGACACAAAATGGATTTATTCATCCGGCGACACATTTTGCAGATGCTAATGCCGACCCGAATCTCCCGCCCATGGGTCTGCGCGTCAGGTTAAAAGCGTCGTACGATATTTCATCCTTCACCGGCGAATCGCTGGTTATTCTCACTGCGCTAAAAAAATATGGAATGTTTGTTGCGGATGATGGCGCGGATTGGTACATCTCCGGCACGACAGACGCTCGCTGGAATGCGAACGATTTGAATCAGTTACTCACCGTTCCCGGCTCGGCATTCGAAGTTGTTCAGACGGGGCCAATCATTCATTGAGTCGGATCGGGTCTACTGGCCGGAGGGAGAGTTCGTAATTTCCCTGATATCGTGATACAAGGGCTTTAGACGCTCGTACATTCGTAGATAGACCCTGCGATACAGGGCATCGTAGATCGCGGCATTCGCGGCATTCGCGGTATTCGGGGCAAAGGTTCGCGCAATGCGTGTCATGTGTTGCACCGCTGTTGCAAAATCCGGGTGAATGCCCAGGCCCACGGCAGCATCAATCGCAGCGCCGAGTCCGGACGTTTCATAGACATGCGGACGAGCGACCGGTAAGCCGAAGATATCGGCGGTAATTTGCATAGCGGCATCGCTCTGCGATCCCCCACCCGAAACACGCAGCGATTGTAACGGCGTTTTGCTGCGACGCACGATGCGCTCGGCTCCCTCGCGTAGACCAAAGGCCAACCCTTCGAGAATGGCGCGATAGATGTGCGCTCGCGTGTGCATATCGCCGAAGCCGATTATCGCGCCTTTTGCTTCAGGACCCGGCGTTTTTACTCCCGGCGTCCAGTACGGTTGCAAGACTAACCCCATGGATCCGGCGGGAACGGTGCCGACGAGTTGATCGAAGAGTGCTTCGGGCGACGTTCCGGTACGTTCTGCGGCTTGTTGTTCGAGCAAGCCAAACTGTTCTTTAAACCAGTTGACCATCCAGTAGCCGCGAAAAATCTGGACTTCAAGATCGTAGGTACGCGGTATCGCCGATGGATACGGTGGAACGAATCGCGTTGCCTCGAGATAGCGTGATGAAACGGTATTAATCGTCGCCGTTGTGCCGTAGCTCAACGCTGCAATGGTCGGATCGACGCAGCCGGAGCCTAAGACCTCACATGCTTTGTCGGCTGCAGCCGCGATGATCGGTGTTCCCCGTGGAATTCCGGTTGCTGCGGCGGCATCGTCAGTGATGCTTGCGATGACCGTTCCGGGTTCGACGAGATCCGGTAACATCGAGCGCGTGATCGGTAAGGCGTTCCATTTCCAATCGCGCGAGTCGGCCCATTGAAGTGCCTTAAAATCAAACGGAAGATAGCCGACTTGCGAACCGATCGAATCGATCATCCGCCCCGTGAATCGATAGAGTAAATACCCCGAGAGCAAGAGATAGGCGCTCGTCTTGTTCCAGATGTCCGGCTCGCAGGCTGCGATCCAATTGGCTTCGGCCTCGGTTTGGAAATAGGTGATCGTTTCCGTCAAACGAGTGAGCGCGAAGAGGGAGCGCCATGCGAATGGAAGGGGCGGCAATGTGGGGCTCTTTCGCTGATCGAGCCACGTGATGGCTTTGCGAAGCGGCCGCCCGTCGCTATCGAGATTCACCACCGTTCCGCGTTGCGTTGTGATGGCGACTCCGGCGATGCGATCTCGTAATGCCGGATGTTCTTCCCAGAGGCGATTGCAACTCGTGCACACCGCGGTCCAGAACGCATCGACATCGTGTTCATGCCAGGTTGGCCGTGTTGCGACGTAACCATCAAGCGGAACGCGAACTTTTGCGAGCAAATCTCCGTGCGGATCGAAAATAAGCGCGCGAACGCTCTGCGTTCCGTTATCGATGGCTAAAAAGAGGTCGCGTTTCATGCCGGGAGCCCGTAGCGCATAGCGATGCGTTCCTTGTAATCGGCCTCTTCGCGTGCCATGCGCTGATCGTCCCAGTGGAGTTCTTCTTGGCAAATCGCCCGTATTCGTGGCAAAAATGACGCACCGCCATTGCGCGCGAGGAGACCGATGCGCGTACGGCGGAGCAAAAGATCATCGAGATGGACCACGTGTTCGCGCTGCGCCGACCATCGTAGCTCGGCCCAAAGAAATGGGAGTGCGCCAATTGCGTGCATGTCGTTTTCGCGTGCCTTGTTGAGAAGCGTTGCAGCGTGCGGACCGAAGCGTCCAGCCAATCGTTGTCGCACGGCGAGCGAGAGGCCGGATTCCGGCAGCGATGTCGGCGTGAAAATCGGTCGTTCGTCGAGAGAAAACGTTTTTGGAGCGAGCATTGGTGCCGCAGCGCGCAATGCGGCAAGCGCCATCGGGCGAAACGTCGTGAGCTTTCCGCCGGTGATCGTCACCATGCCGGGCTCGGTAAGGACGGTATGATCTCGTCCGGCTTTTGATGGATCCGATTGGCCGTCGTCGATTACCGGGCGCACACCCGCGTAGGTTGCGATGATATCGGCTTCGCGCAAATCGCAGCGTGGGAATTGCGCGTGCAATGCTGCTAAAAGATAGGAGAGTTCCGCGCGCGAGATGTGCGGCTCCATGGTGAGTGCATCGTGGTGATCGACATCGGTCGTTCCGACGAGCGTGGCTCCAAGCCACGGATACGCGAAGACGGGGCGGCCATCCGCCGGATGTTTGATGGCAATCGCTTGCGCAAGCGGTAAGCGCCAATCCGGAAGCAGTACATGGCTTCCGCGTAATGGACGCAGACGCAGCCCAGAAGCAAAGACGCCGGTCGCGTTGATCACGACGCTCGCGGTGATCGTCGCCGTGCGGTTCGAATCACGATCGGTGATTTCGGCGCCGACAATTTTCCCCTCGCGGCGAATCATCGACGTTGCCTCGATATAATTGAGGGCAACGGCGCCGCCGTCGCAGGCATGCCCAATAAGCCGTAGGACTAAGCGCGCATCGTCGGTCGTGGCATCGATATATACATGCGCGCCGGTGAGTTCGTCGGATGCGATCGTCGGCGCTAATTGTTGCGTTTCTGTTGCGTCGGTATACCGATGTGTGCGCCTGCCGGCGAACAGATCATAGAGTGCAAGGCCGAACCCAAGTTCCATGCGCCCCGGCCTGCGACCGCGATAATGCGGCATGAGGAACGGCATGGGATCGACAAGCCCGGGTGCCGCTTGTAGCAAGGCTTCGCGTTCGATAACGGATTCACGCGTGAGCCCGATTTTGCCCTCGGCAAGATAGCGTAAGCCGCCGTGCACGAGCTTGGATGATCGACTCGAGGTAGCCGACGCATAATCCCCGCGCTCGACGAGGACGGCGCGAAGTCCACGTCGCGTTGCCTCGTGTAGGATGCCGGCTCCGGTGATGCCGCCGCCGACAATGAGGACATCGCATGGTTCGCTCAGGCGTTGCCAAAGAGCTTCGCGCGTCAACAGAGTTTTCCGGGATTCATGCGCATATCAGGATCGAAGTGTGCGAAAACGGCGCGCATGGCATCAAGTCCAAGCGCCCCTTTTTCCGCCTGGAGATACGGCCGGTGATCCAGGCCGACGCCATGTTGATGACTGATCGTGCCACCGTTGCGAACGATCGCTTCGCTAATCGAGCGTTTGAGTACGCTCCAGCGTTGAAGATTCTTTTCGTACTCGGCAGCGAGAGGAAAGACGAACGTGCTATAGACGCTTGAACCTTGCGAGTAGACGTGTGAGAGATGCGTATAGGCGAGAACGCCGCCGTCGTCGTCTAAGACGTGGTGTGCGGCAGCTTCGATATCGTGCATCATCGTGTGTACGCGCGGCCAATCGACGGCCGTTTCCACCGTATCGACGGCATATCCGCACTCCCACAGGGCATTGCGCAGATAGACTCCGGCAAAACGATTGTGACGCCAACGATTGCCAAGACGCGCGCCCACCCAGACGCCGCGGTGCTCGCGAATGATCGCTCGCGCATCGTCGAGAATAGCGCGCGCCGATTCGGATGTTCCGGTGACACCGATCATTAAAAGACATGCTTCATCACGGCAGCCACGCAATGCGATATAGTGTTGAAGCAGTGTGAGCGCGGTGCTCGTTCCGGCGAGTTGCAGCGTTGTGGCTGTTTCCATGGCATTGGCGAGTCGAATCATCGAGAGGTCAACGCCGCGATGGACGAGCGTGCGCACGGCCGTTTCGGCATCGTTCCACGTTGGGAAAAAACATCCATAAAACGATTCGCTTGCGGGCACGGGACGAACTTTCACCGTTGCCTCGGTCACAATGCCGAGTCGACCTTCAGAACCGAGAACGATGCGGCGAAGATCGATGCCGGCCGCTGACGCGGGGAAGGTCGGAATTTCTAGCGTGCCGACCGGTGTTTCAATGCGCCCACCGGCAAAGAGATCGTCGATGCGCCCGTAGCGTAGCGATTGTTGCCCGCTCGAACGCGTGACCACCCAACCTCCGAGACTCGAATATTCAAACGATTGCGGAAAGTGTCCGAGCGTATAGCCGTGATTGTGTAGTTGCGCTTCAAGATCGGGGCCCATGACACCGGCTTCAAACGTTGCCAATCGACTCATGGTATCGAGTGCAAGCAACTTGCGCATTCGGGCCATGGAAATGGTGAGCACCGGCTCATCCCCATCCGGTGGAGTAAGATGGCCGACAACACTTGTGCCACCGCCATAGGGAATAACGCGCGCCTTGCACGATGCTGCAAATGCGAGAAGATCGCGAACGTCACCGGATGATTCGGGAAAGGCGACACCATCGGGAACGCGTTCGATGCGCCCAAAACGCAGCGCCAACCAATCCGGGAGACTCTGCCCACGAGCATGGAGTACGCGTGTCGCAGCCGTGTGATCGACGAGCGGATGATCCGGCAATCGACTCGGTCCGACGGTAGCCGTACACTGTTCGAAGGCGGCATCGGCGATTGTTGGCGGCGTGCCGAGCAGATCGCGGAGATACGCCCGAGCAGCCTCCGGGAGGGTAACGTTTACGGCGTCGTCTCCCCATCCGTTCCATCGTCGCATCCGCGTATCTATCGTGCGGCATCCTCGGAAGCCTTTTGGCGGGAGTCCGGCGAAAGCCGGAATGATGATGACACGTCGTCAGCTCATCAAGACGGGTATTGCGGGCGTCATTGTGCTTGCAGTCGCCGATCTTGGTTACCAATGGTATTCCGATGGGCAAGCGGTGCCAGAAGATTCGTACGCATATCGCGTGTTAAGCGCCGAATCGCGCGTCATCATCACCGCCATTGTCCCAGCGATGCTTGCCGGTGCATTACCGTCGGAAAACATGTCGCTTGCTATTCGCGATGTTGTTCGTGGCTTTGATATTGCCGTTGCGGGGTTGCCGCCAAGCGTGCAGGGCGAAGTGCAGCAATTGTTTGGCCTACTCGGTTTTCCCTTAACGCGCTGGGCCGTCGCCGGGGTTGCCGTGCCGTGGCATCGCGCCGATGTCGCACAAGTGACGGCGTTTTTAACGCGCTGGCGGTTTAGTAACGTTGCGATGTTGCGGAGCGCCTATGATGCGTTGCATCAATTAATCAACGCCGCCTGGTATGGCAACGCGCAATCATGGCCGAGTATCGGCTATCCCGGACCACCGCCGATCGGTGCGAAATGAACAACGCTATCGATGCGTCGATGCTGGATGCCGATCTGCACCTCGAGGCCGATGTGGTCATTGTCGGAAGCGGTGCCGGTGGAGGAACGACGGCGGAAATTCTTTCCCGTGCTGGCCTTCGTGTAATCATCGTCGAGGAAGGTCCGTTGCGGACATCGGCCGATTTTCATATGGTCGAACGCGAAGCCTATCCGCAACTCTATCAAGAATCGGCCGGGCGACGGACCAAAGACAAGGGCATTTTGATCCTTCAAGGCCGTTGCGTCGGCGGTTCGACGACGGTGAATTGGGCAAGCAGTTTTCGCACGCCGCTTTCCACGCTGGCGTACTGGCGCGAGCAGTTCGGCTTACACGATTATACGGTTGAAGAACTCGCACCATGGTTTGCCATGATGGAACATCGACTCAACGTCCATCCCTGGGCGGAAGCGCCAAATGAAAATAACGCAATTTTGCAACGCGGTGCAAAAAAAATCGGTGTTCCCACGAAAGTGATTCCGCGCAATGTGAAGGGGTGCTGGAATCTCGGGTATTGCGGCATGGGATGCCCCGTCAATGCGAAGCAATCGATGCTGGTGACGACGATTCCGGCGGCGCTCGACCACGGCGCAAAACTCATTAGTCGCGTGCGAGCTCAAAAATTCATCGCCTCCGGATCGCAGATTACGACGCTTGTCTGTAGCGCCTTAGATTCGACAGGATTGCAGCCGGGGCCACATTCCGTAATTGTCTCCGCGCGGCATTTTGTGCTCTCTGCCGGTGCTATTGGCAGTCCGGCGGTCTTGTTGCGTGCGAAGGTTCCCGATCCGTATCGGCAAATTGGAACGCGAACATTTTTGCATCCAACGGTCATTTCCGCGGCAACGATGCCGGAGGCCGTGAACGGTTTTAGCGGCGCGCCGCAGTCGATCTATTCCGATCATTTTCTCTCGACGCAACCGATCGATGGCCCGGTCGGCTACAAACTTGAAGTTCCGCCGATTCATCCCGTGCTGACGGCGACAACGCTGATCGGCTTTGGCCGGCAACATGCCGAATTGATGGCGCAAATGCCGAACGTGCAAGTGATCATCGCCCTCATGCGCGATGGGTTCAATGCGCAGAGCCAAGGTGGGACGGTCGGTTTAAAATCAGACTCGACGCCGCTCTTAGATTATCCGCTTGACGGGTATCTGTGGGATGGTGCGCGGCGAGCCCTAAAATCAATGGCTGCCGTGCAATTTGCGGCCGGAGCCAAGAGCGTACTGCCGATGCACGAGAACGCGCAAGCCTACACGAGCCTCGCTCAAGCCGAAGCTGCAATCGATGCGTTCCCGATGGAAGTCGCGCGCATGCACGTTGTGAGTGCCCATGTCATGGGCGGTTGCGCGATGGGCGCGGATCCGAAGAGTTCCGTTGTCGACGGCGCTGGGCGCTTTCATCATCTCGATAATCTCCACGTCTTCGACGGTTCGGTGTTCCCCACGAGTATCGGCGCAAATCCGCAACTTTCGATCTACGGTATCGTCTCCCGCAACGCCAGCAGTTTGGCGGCGCAGCTTACGGGAAAACCGGCGCCGAAAATTTAGCCTAATACGCGAATTCCAATCCTGTTGCGAACTGTGTCGTCCGCGCCGTTCGTTGCGCTTCAAGCGTAAAGCGCACTCGTGGTGCCGGTCGCATCACAAGACTGATCACGGAACTTCCCGTAAACCCCGCGATATCGTCGGCGATGGCGTCGTTACGCGCGTAGATCGTCATCGCCGAACTCACGTCATACGATGCTTGCACGAAATTACCGGATGAATGCGTCACTGTTCCCAAACCATTGGCGTTGGTGTCGCTACCTTGCTGCGCGAGGACGGTAAGGCCAACGCGCCGATGTCGATAGCGGAGGGAAATGCCGTTTCGGATGAACCGATCTCGGGCAGAAATGAGCACCCGTTGCCCGGAATAGCGATAGACGGAGAGAGTGATCGGCCCGCGATCGGCTGCTAACGATCCCATAAGATCGATGCCGGAATGCGGAGTCGCCGTCCCGCGATCATAGGATTCGACGGCGACAAGATGCGCACTCAATCCGGTGCGCAGACTTTGCGACGAGAGATCGAGCCCGATGCGCGGTTGGAACAGCGAAAATGGATTTGCGCCGACTGTTTGATCGAAGATCAAATAGTGCGTTTCCGTCGGGCGCTGGGTTTCCGGATCAATGGGGAGCGGCAAGGTGAATTGACCCACCTTTGCTCGGAACAGAGAGGTGGCGGAAAACGCTGCATGCTTTCCGGCTATCTCGACCCACATATCTCTCGGCTGCCCGCTGCGACCGCCATCGAGGACGTATTGCTCCATCCAATAGGAGGTATTGTTTCCGAGCGTCCCGCCGCTCAAAACCTCGACTTCATCGACGATTGCCTTGGGAAGCCCCGAGGGATCCGGTGCCGAGCTATACGCCAGATTTGTTTTGATGGCGATGGGGAAGGCTCCGCGCGCGCCCGGAAGACGAAACCCGTTAGCGAGAAATCGTTCGCCGAACGGGGTGAGTTGCGGGATGATCGTGTGGCACGTCTGGCACGAGAGGCCATACCGATGGGCAAAAACGGGGAGAGCCGACGCTCGCCCGCTGCAAAGACCGACGAGAATGAGTAGGAACCCAAAGGCAAAGAGAGGACGCAACACGGGGAATCTCCCAAAATGTAGTTAGGCGTGCCTAATATACTCCCGAGTAAACCCTTATACCACGACGGGTGTCGCAGGGAATCCCAATCTTTGTATGCAAGGCGGCTTTACCCGGGCGTGTCTTTTCCGAGATGTGCCGATTTGGGTATTGTGGGAGCCGAGCCGTATCATGGATGTTCGTTATTCGCCGAGTAGGCGCGAGCAAGAATCGGGTTTGCCGCCGCGTGCGACGCCAAAAAACTATTTGATGGCGTGGCTTTTGGTTATGCTCAAAGAAGGCGATTTGCACGGATACGAGATTATGAAATCGCTCCGCGAGCGCTTCGATGTCGTTGCCGATCCCGGTACGGTCTACCGCAGCCTGCGCAAACTCGAACAGGACGGCAACATTTCATCGTGGTGGAATCCGGCAGAGCAGGGGCCTGCGCGCCGTGTCTATGCATTGACGGAGCGCGGTCATGAAGTTCTTGGATTATGGAGCGCTGCGCTGGGTTCGTATCGAACAAGTCTCGATGCGTTTTTTAAGCTCTACGAGGCAGATTCGCCGAAACCATGATTAGCGCGCTATTCTTGGGAAGCGGCGGAGCCCGTTTTGTTGTCGCGCGCCAGTTGCGAGCTTCCGGTGGAATGTGGTTAACCTTCGGTGAGACGCAGATTCATGTCGATCCGGGGCCCGGTGCGCTCGTTCGCGCGCTGACGCACGTTCCGCCGTGTAATCCTCGCGATTTGCAGGCCATTGTGCTATCGCATAAGCATCTCGATCATGCTGGCGACGTCAATGCCATGATCGAAGCGATGACATCGGGCGGCTTTCGCAAACGCGGACTTTTCCTTGCGCCGGCCGATGCCTACGATGCCGATTCGATCGTCCTTGAGTATGCGCGAGCATTTGTCGAGCAGTGCGTGACGCTGGAGGCAAGCGGCGGCCCATACGCGATTGGTGACGTTGCGTTGCGCACATCCATGCGCCATCATCATGGCGTCGATACCTATGGCATGCATTTTACCTATCGCGATAGCACGGTCTCGTATCTTCCGTGCGGAAAATATTTTGATGGTTTGGCCGAGGATTATTGCGCTCATAAGCCCGATGTTCTCATTGTGAACGTCTTGCGATTTGCCGACGGAATGAATGTCGATCATCTGACGTGGGAACAGGCTCGCTCCGTCGTTGCCGACGTGAAGCCGCGCGTTGCCGTCTTTCAGCATTTCGGCACCCAAATGTTAGAACGCCAGCCCGAGCACATGGCCCAAGAACTCGAAGATGAACTTGGCATTCGCGTGATTGCCGCGTATGATAATTTGCGTATCGACCTCTCGACGGAAATGGCGGCGGCCTATGCCTGAATTGCGTCGGGCTCGTGCCGAAGAACTCGTTGAATTCGTGCGCGTGCATGAACGTGCGGCGCGCTCGTCGTTTTTTGGTTTTCCAACGATTTGGCATGAAGAATCCTACGATGTCGCTGCATTCGAGGGCGATATAATCGTTGGTGTGGCGCGCGTCGGTGTTGCCGCTTCGTTGGCGCAAATCGAGCGCGTGATCGTCTCGCCGGATCACCGTAGGCGCGGCGTTGGGCGCGATCTGGTGGAGATGCTTGCCGATATTGCGAATTATTACAACTGTCACAAGCTCTGCGCGCAAGCCGTTGTCGATTCCGCGGCGGAACGTTTTTATGCCGCGTGTGGATTAGGGCGCGAGGCTGTCTTGCTGCAACATACGTTTAAGCTGGATATTGCTCTGCTGCGACGCTATTTACTCTAGCGGAGGTCGATGCCCGCGCCGCGGTGGCCGACGCGTGCCCGCGCGGGCACGCTGACGGCCAGGCGGCACTCGGCGATTCGTGGTCTTGCCTCGATACGCTCCGCCGGCACGGATCTGACGTGCCTTTTTAAAGGCCGGCGCGGAAAAAATTTGTGCTCGATGTGCGAGATTTGGGTGTGATTCCAAGGAGCCGTTATAGAGCAGCACGCTCCGACCGGCCATCGCCGTAACAACCGGGCCGCTGTGTGAATTGTAGTGCGAAAACACCGTCCCGCGACTGGTGTTCACTTGCGCATTGGAACCCTGGGCGATGCCGATGGCCACGCTCCCACGCTGCGATTCAAAGCGAGCCAGTCCCGGGCGGAATCGCCCGTCGTCATACATCACCGATCCGGTGACGCTCGATGCGGCAATCTGTTGCACGTCGCAGTGCGCGAAAGAAAGATTTCCGACCAGGCTGCGCGAGCGAATGCGTTCGAAGGTAGAATTGACCGCGACAACCGGGCCGCGAAGTGTTTGCGTAAACGCCGTTCCACTCACGTTGCGAAGAAATATTCCACCTTGCCGGGTGGTGGCAACCATCGTTGTGCCGCGAAGATTTGCCATCGCAATTTGACCAGTGCCAACGTCAACAATGATCGCCGATGTCCGCATAGGGACACGCATTGTGATGTCACCGCTGCCGCGAAGAAAGACGCCATTGTGCTCGCCGGATCCAAGATTCGGTAACGCAAAGGATTCAGCTCGAAGACTGGGCAGATTGTATGCCGAAGGCGGTGTGACGCCGGGTATGGCAAGATTGCGCGGGTAGTGCGCGTTGACGAATGCGGTGTCGCCATGCTGAATATCCACGGCATTGCCGGAGTTGATTTGAATCGTGGGCTGATTCCACCCGATAATATGCACGCGCCCGCTTGGTGCTGAAATCCGGATGACCGGATTCGCGCCAACACTAAACGCCTGAGTCGCCGCTTGTGCTGCGACCCCGCAAAAAAGCATGCAGGCGAAAGCCAGCGTAGCCGCCCATGCGGCCCACGCTCGCGTTGGGCATTCATTCACGCTGCTATCATAGCGAGTTCAGTCGCGACCTTCATGAAGGTTCGGTGAGCGATGGGTCCAGGCGCGGCAAGCGGATGCTCATCCGTGCCCCACCTCCCGGCGCATGTTCGGCCGTCACATCGCCGCCGTGCACGCGGGCAACCGACCGGACGATCGCAAGGCCGAGTCCGGTGCCCGGCGTCGTGCGGTTGTGCGCTTTGTCGGCGCGATAAAAGCGCTCGAAAATATGCGCCAGCGCCTCATCGGGAATTCCGGAGCCCGTATCTTCTACGACGACCACGGCCATCGGGCCATCGGTTCCGACATGGACATGCACTTCACCGCTGCCGGTGAATTTAATGGCATTGTCGATGAGGTTGCTGATACTTTGGCACAGCAATGTGGCTTCGCCTAAAACGAGCGGAGCCGGTTGCTCAAAATCGAAGCGGAGATCGAGGCCCTTTTCACGGGCACGTTGCGATGTGGATTGTACGGCATCGCGGGCTACGGCCGAAAGCGATAGCGGTTCAATCGCAATCGTATCGCCACGATCGGCCTTGGCCAGTGTGAGCATGCCGCCGACCATATTCGCGAGTGCTGTAGATTCGCGGACGATCGTCTGCAGAGATTCGGCGCGGATTTCCGGATTCTCGTCTCCCCAGCGCAAGAGCATTTGTGCGTTGGCATTGATCGAGGTAAGCGGGGTTCTGAGCTCATGCGAAGCATCGGAAATGAACTGTCGCTCACGAGCAAAGGCCTCTTCGAGGCGTTCTAGTAGCTCATCAAAACTCGATGCCAGGATGCCGATTTCGTCGTGCCGCGTTTCCCAGCCCAGTCGCGTATCGAGCTTGTCGGCGGCAATGTGTTGCATTGCCGATGCAAGCGCTTCAATTGGCCGGATGGTACGACGTGCCAAGGCAAACGAGATGAGAACGATGCCGATGCCGACGAGAATGACGACAGCAATGATCGCTTCGCGAATGCGTGTAAATGCCTGATAGAGTTGATCCAGCGGTTCGCCGACGATAATGACAACGTTAGTTTTCTCATCGACGGTATGAAAGCGTTCGGTCACAAAATAGGGTCGGGACGCAACGGTTACAATACGATGAATCGTGGGGCGATTCGCCGTGGGCCCAATGGGTGACGGGAAGGCGTTGCTTCCAAGGTTCGGGCTTTTTGCAAGCGGATAGCCGTTCGCGTTATCGATTTGCACAAATGTTGTTGGCGATTGCCACGATGCAAGATTCCCCGGGCTCAGCAGTGCGTCGAGCGGAGATTGATCGAACGCTTCGGCAGTGAACGGATTGTTCGAGGAGGCCTGTTGAACGATTTCGTTCAGCGTCGCATCGGTTCGCGACTGGACCTCACTGAGCAAAATCGCTTGGAGCGCCCATCCAAGAAGAAGCGCCACGAGCAAAGTCGCGCCTAATAGAAGCGCTGAAAAAGAAAAAGCGATTTGGAGACGCAGCGAGCGTGCCAGCCACGCTCTCATCGCACGTCAATCCTTGATGGTATAACCGACGCCACGAACGGTCGTGATGAGCTTGTGATCGAAACCGTCGTCGATTTTGCCGCGAAGATAGCGAATATAGACATCGATCAAGTTGGAATCGCCAAGAAAATCGCTGCCCCAAACGCCGTTAAAAATCTCATCGCGCGTATGCACTTTATTCCTATGCACGAGCAAAAATTCAAGCAGGGCGTATTCTTTGGCAGTAAGTTCGATCGCTTTCTCGCCGCGCATAACTTCGTGACGATCGCGATCCATGCGTAGCCCGTGAAGTTCGACCACGTTGTTTGATGGACCGCGATCTCGCAGGCGCGCTCGCACGCGCGCGAGGAGTTCATCGGTGGCAAAGGGCTTGGTGAGATAGTCGTCCGCGCCGAGATCTAAGCCTTCCACTTTGTCCGGAATGCGATCTCGGGCGGTGAGCATGATGATCGGAACCTGAGATTTCACGCGCAAACGACGGCAGACTTCAAGGCCGTCCATGCGCGGAAGCATGAGATCGAGGATGACGAGATCGGGTTCTTTGAGGGCAAGTTCAAGGCCGGCAAGACCATCGCGCGCGACGGAGACATCGTAGCCTTCATGTGCGAGTTCAAGTTCAAGTACGCGGGCAATCGCCGCATCATCCTCGATGACGACGATCCGATGCTTCGGCGGATTTTCCATCGGTGTGAGATTAGCGACGGTGGGAGATGCGTTGCGGGGCCAACGGCGTTATACCGACCGTCAACCAAAATGCGAGGAGCATGCCGCTAGAAATCCACGCGAGCGTATCGACGTTGACGAGCGCCGAAACAGATTGCTTGGTAAACGAGTCGATGGCCGCGACAATGGGTGCCCCACTCCCGGTCATCAATGCAAGCGCTGCCCAAACGAGAACGGCGAGGCAGGCCCCGATAATCGTCAGCTCCCAAGACCAAGCCGGGGCCGTCGATCGGTCGATGGTTCGAGCAAGAATCGCCGAGCGCAAGCCC
This sequence comes from bacterium, assembly GCA_021778415.1. Taxonomy (GTDB): domain Bacteria; phylum Vulcanimicrobiota; class Vulcanimicrobiia; order Vulcanimicrobiales; family Vulcanimicrobiaceae; genus JAJYCL01. Next base: position 42,776 of record JAJYCL010000022.1, read on the forward strand.
GCTGGCGGCTCATCGAGCGGCAGCGCGGCGATTGCGAGATCCAAGTCATCGTACGGTTCATGCATCATGGCGTTACCCCATCATTCTCCAGTAGTATTCGTAACTGCTCCTTGGCACGAAAAAGATGCGTTTTTACCGTTCCTATGGGCAAGCTCAGAACCTCGGCGATTTCCTCATACCGCTTGCCTTGGATATGGAAAAGCGTGATAACGGTGCGATATTTTTCCGGCAGGGCATCGATGGCTCCGCGGAGTCGGCGGGCCTGATCCGAAAGGACGGCTTGCTGTTCAGGCCCGGCCCCAGGATCAGCCCGATCAGGCATCTCATCGTTGCTCAGCCGCTTACGCTTGTTGATCCGGTCGATTGCCGCATGATAGGCGATCGCGTAAATCCAGGTGGAAAATTTCGCTTCAGGTTTGAAGCTGGCCAATGCGCGATAGGCTTTAAAGAAGCACTCTTGCGTCACATCGGCCGCTTCGTCAGCATTGCGCAGCATGCGGTACGTCAGATGGTAGATCGGACGCTCGTAGCGTTCGACTAATCCCGTGAAGCCGTTAGGATCGCCGCGCAACGTGCGTGCGACATCTAAGCGATCGAGTTGGGCGGGATCGAGAGTTGCGATGCGAGGGGCCTCCAAAAGAACTGCCGACACGCCCATGGTACGCCAAAAGCGCTCCCATGTTTCATCCCCCGCCGGTGACGCCACCCCTCCAGTCCGGTCGCCACTGTCACCCTGAGGAGCGTTCCGAAGGAACGCGTCTCGAAGGGTCTTGTCACCCTGAGGAGCGTTCCGCAGGAACGCGTCTCGAAGGGTCCTGTCACCCTGAGGAGCGTTCCGCAGGAACGCGTCTCGAAGGGTCCTGTCACCCTGAGGAGCGTTCCGCGGGAACGCGTCTCGAAGGGCGCGCGCTCGTCATGCTTCGAGACGCGCGCTGCGCGCGCTCCTCAGCATGACGTGGGGGATTTGCGGGTGGAGGGGGGGATGATTTGGAGTGAAACACTGGCGCGGGCGGTTCGTATTAGAGACACCAATCAAGGAGGTTTCCCCGTGGACCCAACAACGCCACTCATCCCGCTCTTTGCAATATTTATGACCTTTGGTGCGCCGATACTCGCCATTCTCGTTTTTGTATGGTCTCGACATAAGGAGCGCATGGCGATGATTTCGCAGGGCTTGATGCCTCCGGATCCTCGAATGGCGCGCAAAATGGCTCGTCAGGGGTACGTTCCCGGCCCCGGCTGGACGTTCGACCCGTTGGCGGCAGCAAATGTCCAATTGCGGCGTGGTGTCTCAACCTCGGTCATCGGTATGGGATTGCTGATCGGCCTCTCCTTCATCGGGGTTCATCATAACGGCACCTTTACGCTCGGCCCGTGGTTACTTCCGGGATTCATCGTGTTGTTTGTCGGCCTTGCAAATGTTGTCAATGCTTATCTTGCCGGCGGTCGATTCGCCGGGCAGCAGGGAGCGGCGACGTATTTTGCGCCCGGTCCGCAAATGCAGCCGCCTCCGCAAATGAATCAGCAGCCCGGTCCGGCTCCGACCGTCGAGCCGACCGCCGGACCCTTCGGGTGGCGTCCTGGCGATATTCCGGAAATCGGTCGCGGCCCAGGTTCCATCGATCAGCGCTGAGCGCACCGAACTGAAAGTAACCAAGAAAAGAGCCCCGTCAAGTCGCAACTCGGCGGGGCTTTCGCTGTGAGGTCCAACGGTGGAGGCTAGCGGCAACTCACCAGTGCGAGTGCCCAACCTGCCGTTGTTTTGGTGCGGACGAGGTATCCATCCGGCGTTCGGTCGTAGACCTGGTAGCCCGCTCTCAGCGCGTCAGCTAGCGATTTAAAGACCATCAATCCCGCCATTTGGTGCCTCCTTTCATGTGACGTTTTACGTCTACAAGTTCTATAACGGCTTTTGTCGGACAAGAGTTCAGCGATTTTCGCAGAGTTTGTTTAAGATTTGGAGAAAATTGCCGCTTCGATGACTGCGCATGCAATGCAACGTCGCGTTCACGACGCGCACGTACTTGATCGTACCGAATTAGCACCCGATGTGGTGCTACTTGGCGTTCACGCGCCCGAGGCGGCGCGCTTTACAAAGCCTGGACAATTCGCGATGGTGATGTTGCCGGGTGGCGAGAATGCGGCTGTCGCGTTGGGAATCTATGAAGCGCATGGCGATCGCGTGAGTTTCATGTTCTTCGTTTGCGGAAAACGCACGCATGACCTTGCACGCCTGCACATCGGAGATCGCATTTCATTCTATGGTCCGCTTGGAAACGGTTTTCTTCTCGATGACGTGCATTCCGGCGATGTTGCCATCGTTGCCGGTGGCGTCGGTATTGCATCCGTTTTGCTTCCGGCACAAGCGTTGATCGCGCGAGGAGTCACGGTGCGGCTGTATTACGGCGCGCGGTCGGCGGAGCGACTTGTCGACGCACAGCGATTCGCCGATGCCGGATGCGAGGTGCATACCTCAACCGATGATGGCTCCCATGGATACCATGGATATATCTCCGATCTGCTCGCTTCGGCATCGCATACGCCGACGCTGATCCTCGCGTGCGGGCCGACGCCGATGTTGCGCGCGACCGCGCGCGTTGGTACCGAGCGTCACGTTCCGACGCAACTGTCGCTGGAAGAGACGTTCGCGTGCGGCGTTGGCGGATGTTGGGGATGCGTCGTTCCGCTTACACGCACATCGGCGCAAGCTCCATCGTTTCCGCCGATCGAATGTGATGGAAGCGATGTGGTCAACGCACGTATTTGCGCCGAGGGCCCGGTATTCTGGGCTCATGAATTGCGGTGGTAGTGCATGAGTGTTGATCTTCGCGTGCGCATCGGCACGCTCGAATTGCCCGTTCCCACGTTAACGGCTAGCGGCTGTTATGGGTATGGAACGGAGTTCGAGGATTTTCTTGATATGAGGAGCGTGGGCGCCGTCGTGCTCAAGAGCGTCACGCGTAAGCCTCGTCTCGGGAATGCGACTCCGCGACTCGTGCATACGCCATCGGGCATGCTCAATGCAATCGGCTTGCAGAATCCAGGTATCGATTGGTATTTGGATCACGATGTGGCAAAATTCGCCGCTCTTCCCTGGAAAGTTATCGGAAGCGTTGCCGGCTTTGCCGTCGATGATTACGCCTATGTGTGCGAGCGTCTGGCCGCGCGCCCGGAAATCGCGGCCATAGAGATAAATATTTCCTGTCCGAACGTTGCGCACGAAGGCGAGACGTTCGCATGCGATCCGCACCTGACGGAAAAAGTCGTGCGCAGTGCGCGCGCCACCACCGATAAGCCGCTTATCGTAAAGCTCTCGCCCAATGTGACGGATATTGCCGCAATCGCACGCGTTGCCGAAGCCGCCGGAGCCGATGCGTTGGCTGTTATCAACACGGTGCGGGGTATGGCAATCGATATCGATGCGCGCAAGCCGCGTCTCGGTAATATCACCGGCGGCCTTTCCGGCCCGGCAATTCGTCCGATTGCCGTTCTGGCCGTCTATGAAGTTGCTCGTGCCGTAAAAATCCCGATCATCGGCCAGGGCGGCATTGAGACGGCCACCGATGCGCTCGAGTTCTTGCTCGCCGGGGCAAGCGCCGTTTGTATCGGAACGGCAAATTACGCCGACCCGCGTGTGCCCGAGAAAATTGTCGCTGGAATACGTGAGTATCTTGCACGACGCAACCTCCGTAGCGTTCGGCAGATTATCGGAGAAGCGAACGTCGGATTCGCAAATTCCTACCAAAAAGAAGGGGACGAAGGCTAGCACTATGGCGCAACTCGTTGTCGCACTCGATGTGCCCGAAGCCAATCAAGCCGAAGCACTCATCGATCAACTCTATGAGCTCGATGTGATTTTTAAGATCGGTCTTGAAGGGCTTTATGGCTATGGTGAGCGCCTCTTCGCGGCTATGCAGTCTCGCGACGTGCGCTATTTTGTCGATGCCAAGCTTCATGATATTCCGCGCACGGTTGCCGCCGGCGTTCGCGCGTTGGTGCGGCCGGGTGCGCATATCATTAATATCCATGCGCTCGGTGGGCTCGAAATGATGCGCGCGGCGGTGCAAGCGGCAAATGATCGCGCGGATGAATTGCGGATTTCGGCTCCGCACGTTTTTGCTGTGACGATCCTCACCTCGATCGGCGCGGAAGATTTAGGTGAACTCGGACTCTCCGGCGGGCCGAGCGAAAATGCAACGCGTCTGGCTGCGTTAGCTCGCGATGCCGGATGTAGCGGTGTGGTGTGCAGCGCGCATGAAGTCGCCGATCTTAAACAGTTTTTCGGCCATGATTTTCTCACGTTGACGCCTGGGATTCGTCCGCCCGGCGATTCGCATGGCGATCAAAAGCGCGTGATGACACCGGCCCAAGCGGTGGCCGTCGGAAGCGATTATCTGGTCGTCGGTAGGCCGATCACGGAGGCTGCCGATCCGTTTGCGGCGGCGCAAGCGATCATCGCCGATATGCAGTCGGTGGCGGCGCGATGAGTCTCTTCGATGTGCAAGCTGCTCTGCACGAGCGCGGTGCCTTGCTCACGGGGCATTTTCGCTTGAGTTCCGGCCGTCATAGCGATCGTTTCATACAAAAATTCCGCATCCTCGAAGAGCCCAAACTCGTCGAACCGATTGCAAAGGCGATTGCCGATGCATTTGCCGCGGAGATGCCTACCGTTGTTGTCAGTGCGGCCGTTGGCGGCATCGTCTTAGGGTATGAAGTTGCGCGCCAACTTGGAACAAAAGCGATTTTTGTTGAAAAAGAGAATGGCATTGCCGCGTTGCGCCGCTCGTTTGCACTTTCGCCGTCGGATCGTGTGCTCGTCGTTGAAGATGTGGTGACCACCGGCTTATCGGTAAAAGAAGTGCTTGCGGTCGTTGCGTCGCACGGTGCGCAGGCGGTCGGCGTTGGTGTCATTGTCGCGCGCGGGACTGCCGATTTCGGCGTGAAGACGCACGCACTGTTGGATTTGCCGATTGTTTCCTACGATGCATCCGAGTGCCCGCAATGTGCGCGGGGCGAAGCGATCGACGATCCAGGATCGCGTCGCGCATGAGTAGGAGGGCGCTGGCTTGCCTTGCGCCTTACGTCCCCGGCGCATCGATCGACGAGATCGCCAAACGTTACGGCCTTTCGCATGTCATCAAATTGGCCTCGAACGAAAATCCGCTGGGATCGTCGCCGCTTGCGCTTGCCGCCATCGGGAATGTCGCGAGCCTGCATCTTTATGCCGACGACGCACACATCACGCTTAAAAACCAACTTGCGGCTCCCTACGAACTCACTGCGCAGAACGTGATACTCGGTCACGGCAGCAACGAGCTTGTGAACATCGTCGCCCACGCGTTGCTGGACCCCGGCGATGAGGCAGTGATGGCCATGCCGACGTTCTCGCTCTACCCATTAGCGGTGAAATCCGTCGATGCCGTTCCGATTGAGATTCCGTTGCGCGACGGCGTACACGATATCGACGCCATGCTCGCTGCGGTAACCGCAAAAACACGTCTCTTTTTTGTGTGCGATCCGAATAATCCAACTGGCACACGGCTCGATGCGGCCGACTGGGAACGCATCTTTGCGGAATTGCCCGAACAGGTGACGTTGGTCGTCGATCAAGCGTATATCGAATATGCCGATGCCCCGGTATTCGATGCCGCGATGCATAGTGCGCGGCGCGAAAATATGCTCGTCTTACGAACGATGTCGAAAATTTACGGATTGGCGGCGTTGCGTTTCGGTTACGCATACGGTGGCGCGGCGCTCATTGCATCCTTAGAGAAAATTCGGTTGCCGTTTAACGTCTCGGCGCTGGCCGCCGCCGGTGCGAAGGCCGCACTTTCGGATGTCGATTTCATCGCGCGAAGCCGCGCACTCAATGAACGCGGGAAGGCAGAATTGAGCTCCGCATTTGCTCGTTTGGGTCTGCACGCCTATCCGACGCATGCGAATTTCTTCGCCGTAAAAATTCCGATGGCGGCGAATACCGCCTACGAGGCGCTTTTACGGCAGGGCATCATTGTGCGAAGCGGTGACGGATTGCACATGCCCGGCCGGCTTCGCATCACCATCGGCACGACTGAGCAGAATGCTGCGCTCATTAGCGCGCTTGAAAGCCTTCTTGCATGACGATGCCGATTCAGATTCGTCCCGCGACGGATCGTGATCGTGCGTTTCTTCTATCGCTCGGAACCCGTGTTCTGGGATCGAGCCTTTCCAGCTTGCGATCGGGGCCGATCGCGTTAGCCGAACAATCATACGAACGCCTCCTGGACATTGTCTTTTCGCAGAGCCATCTGGCCCTGGTGGCGTGGGCTGCGGCCGAGCCCGTCGGTTTTGTGCTGCTCCTCGATGAGATGCCGGATGAAGTCACGTTGACGCCGCAAGGTTTTATCGCGTATATGGCCGTTGAACCGCGTTTTTCGCGGCGCGGGATAGCGCGGTTACTGCTGGACGCGGCGCAAGACGAGGCCCGGGCACGGGGTTTGCCGTACCTGAGCCTTATGGTGACCGAAGAGAACCTCGCGGCGCGAGCGCTCTACGAACAGGCGGGATTCCAAACCGAGCGTCGGCTCTTGGTGAAACGCCTATGACGCCGCACGTCCGCCGACGGATCATCACCGGGTCGATTCTGGTTGTGTTGCTGCTCGCCGGATTTTGGCTAGCCGGACGCATTCCACGCACGATGACGATCTTTGGCATCGCGGCCTTCTTAGCGTTCGGTGTGCAACCGCTTGTGGTGCTACTTGAAAAGCGTCGCGTTTCAAAACCGCTTGCCGTCGCCATCGTGTTCTTTGGGTTGTTGGTTTTGCTGGCAGTTGGCTTGTTGGTGATTATCCCCGCAACCGTCGGCCAAGTTCAGGGACTTGCAACGAATGTTCCGATGTATGCGCAGACCGTGCAAGACTGGGGCGTCAATACCCAAGCGTGGGTCTCGCACACATTTCCGATGATTCACCTCTCAGGAACGCAGACGTTCAACTTGACGCAATTGGTGAGCTCGAATCTCGGGATGTTTGCTACGACAACGCTTTCATCCGTGGGATCGCTGCTCGTCGGAACGGCGACCGCACTCTTCGTTGCATTTTCGTCGCTCGTTCTTGCATTTTTCTTTCTGCTCAACGATCGTAGCATCTCCGAAGGATTCGCCTCGTTTTTCCCTGCGCATCGGCGTGAGACGGCCCGCGCGCTTGCCGCTGAAATTTCACAGACGTTCGGAAGTTATATTTCCGGGCAAGTGTTAGTAAGTGCCATTACCGGCGTTGCAATCGGCGGATTAAGCGCGATCGTCGGGTTTAAATACGCATTGATTCTTGGCATCATCGCCGGCGTCGGCTATGCCATTCCGATTATCGGCGGCTTGATTACGCAGGTGATTGCACTCGTGCTGTGCGCTCCGCAGGGCCTCGCGGTCATCGTGTGGGTGCAAGTCATCATCTTCGGCATCGAACGCATTAGCGATAACGTTCTTGTGCCGAAAATCATGGGCGATTCCGTCGGTGTCTCGCCAATCGGCGTGATGTTCGCCGTCTTTGCCGGTGGCGAATTATTCGGTTTGCCCGGTTTACTCTTAGGTATTCCGGCCGCCGCACTGGTGAAAATTCTGTGGCGTTACTTCGTGGCGCCGTGGTTGCATCGCGAACTTGGCGATCCGCCGACCCCTAAACCGGCGCCGATTCCCGCTCCATCAGTTCCGGAGAGTGGACCCCCAGCAGGGTAAGCGCTTTGGAGAGCACGGTCTTTGTGGCGATTGCTAAGGCCAAACGTGCAACGCGCATTGCGGGATCCTCGCAAAGAATTTTCGATTCAGCGTAAAACGCGTGAAATTCGCTTGCCACATCGCGCGCGTAATGTGCGATGCGATGCGGTGCGCGATGCTCGACTGCGGCCATAACGGTGCGTGAAAAATCGGCTAAGCGCCGGATGAGTGCAAGTTCGGCTGGCAACGCCAACGCGGCAAGCGATGACGTTGCTGCGGCCGTGATGTCATCGGCGGCGGCGTTACGCAAAACGGACGCGATACGCGCATGGCCGTACTGCACGTAAAATACCGGGTTCTCGTTGGATTTTTCAAGCGCAAGGGAGAGATCGAACTTGAGCGGTTGTTCCGGT